>NZ_JANIBJ010000040.1 GCF_024505185.1 Methylomonas subterranea | reverse complement strand
TCTGACTGTGATGGTTAGCGCTGAATGCTGATGATATAACTTAGGGTAATTGCAAGAACGAACCAAAAGAAAACAACCGACAGCAAATGACTAGCAAACAGAAAAAATCCAAAGCAACCTGGAGCGACGTTAAATCCAAATTGGCTGACGTCGATCGAATTGGTCTGATCGGGCTTATACAGGATCTATACGCAGCGAATAAAGATAATCAAACGTTTCTGCATGCACGATTCGGGTTGGGCGAGGATATTCTTAAACCCTATAAGACCACCATTTCCCGCTGGATTTGTCCTGATGTAATGCGCAATCAGCCTATTTCAGTGGCCAAAGCGAAGAAAGCGATTACCGATTACAAAAAAGCGGTCGGTCAACCTGAAGGACTGGCTGAACTGTCAATTTTCTATTGCGAAGAAGTATTTGTTTTTCTGGGCTACTGCGGCATGGACGATGAAGGCTATTTTGATGCCTTAGTGCGTACGTTCGAACAAGCATTGAAATATGTCATGGCATTGCCGGAAGCCAAACGCCCAGTGTTTATAGACAGACTCGAGCAAGTTGCGCTGCAAGGCCCGAACGTCGGCTGGGGTGTTGGCGACGACATGGAAATATTGTTAGCCGAATATGGCATCGATGACTAGCAATGCGCTTTTAGCCGATCTCCAAGCTGAAAACGCAAGGCTGATTGCTTTACTCGAAGCACATGACATTTACCACCTGAGCCGCCACCGATTTCGCTACGACTACGCAGGTTATGAATGGCGGCTTTTGGAAATAAGGACATATCATAACCGACCCGTTGCGGAGGGTCTCTCAATCGGATTGAATGACTACAATCTGAGTGGAACCTGCCAAACTTAGGCTGTTTAATTCACTGTTTCGCATAATATTTTCGGTAAATGTATTTCGATCCGAACAAATTAAAGAATAATGGGTTTGTTGACTTCAATGGGAATCTAATTGGCGATGACTCCCTTGACATAGCAAACAACCTAGGAAAAGTTGCGAATATACCAGGCGTTGATTTGGTACAGACATTAGTGCCTTCCAATATTATTAAAACCGAGGCAAGCAGTTACAGCGGCATTTATGGGTTTGGGGAGTTTCCATTTCATAGCGATATGGCGCATTGGTATCGACCTCCGAGATTTTTGATGTTGCGGTGCATCACTGCTTCCAAATTTGTTTCAACAAAAATAATCAAGGCCGCTCCACTGTTTGAGCATGAGGATCCAAATGATTTGCGCAGAGCGCTATTCAGGCCGAGACGAAGACTGGAAGGGCGCCTGAGTCCACTTCGGTTATTCGAAGGCGATTTCTATAGATGGGACTATTTGTTTATTGAGCCAATAGGTAAATTAGCGAAGTCACTTCAAGTACGCATCGAAGAACGAATTTCGATCGCTACTCCTAATGTTCATATTTTTGCTCATACGGGGGCTTGTCTCATTATTGATAATTGGCAAGCTTTTCACGCTCGATCAAGCATTCCATTCGAGGCATCGAATAGAAAAATAGAACGAGTCTACTTATCTGAATTAACAATGTAATTTATGGAAAAAACCAGCCACGAATGGTCGCCAGAATCATTATTTGCAAAAGCTCAAAAATATGCGGAAGTGATGTTTGAACACCAAGATACCAACTGGCAGTTTGGTTTATGGTCAGCATTTGTGCTCGAAATGTTAATAAGATCTGCTGTCGCAAAAACATCGCCAGTGTTATTGGCAGACCTAAAAGAATGGCATAATTTGCTCTTCGCCCTGGGCAAGCCTATCAAGAAATCAAAATTTGTTGCCAAGTCCGCATCGATAACTAGTTTAATAACGAGAGTTGGAGATTTGGCTGAGGATTTTACGACAGACCATGCGAACTTCTGCGTCAGCCATGTCGAACGGAGAAACAGCGAAGTCCATTCTGGCAATATGCCCTTTGAAAACTTTGGCAGTGCTTCATGGCTACCCAACTTTTTCACAGTCTGCGATGTATTGGCTAGAGAAGTTGACGAATCGTTAGAGTCGTTGTTTGGTACCGAAATAGCCAGACAAGCCAGAGAAGAAATAGACGCATTAAAGGACGAAAACGCGCAAGCAGTTAAGGGCACGATAGCCGCTCATAAGGCTATGTGGGAAAAGAAAACAGCTGAAGAACAAGATCAGGCACACAAACAAGCCAACACAGTAGCGCTTCGCCATTACGGTCATAGAGTCAGTTGTCCTGTTTGTCAAAGCACGGGTCTGTTGCTAGGTAAAGCCGTTGGCGAGGTTAAACGGGAAGTTGATGATGGCGGAATTATAGAAAAACAAGTAATGCGACCAGAGTCCTTCCAGTGCGTTGCCTGCGGATTAAAGATTAATGGCTATTCAAAACTAATCGCGTCTGGCCTTGGTGATACTTACACCGCTACCTCACATTACGATGCCATCGAATATTTTGAGGTGGATATTGACGAACATATTCGCGGAATGATGGAAGACGATAATAATGAGTATTGATGCGCTAAAAATTTGATTTCATCAGCGATGACGGAGTTTGTAACTCCGTCTCAAACGTTTTGATGTGAGCCAACCCCATTTATCACTGCCAAACCAGATAATGCGCCAAGTGATCTGGAAGTTATTCCGCAGATGATTTACAAGACTATCGATCTGCCTCAGGAATCCGCTATACAGGATGTATTCCGTCACATCGCCAATGATGTGGAGCGCACGGCGGTAATTGCCAATGACATCATCGCGGCTTTTGATCAGGGACGAAAAGTACTGGTCCTGACTGAGCGCACCGAGCATCTGGATGCTATTTTGTTAGCATTGGACAGCAAATTACCGCCACCTTTTGTGCTTCACGGCCGAATGTCGAAAAAGCAACGAGCAACTTTGATCACAGAACTTGAAGGACTGCCACCAGATGCGCCTCGGGTATTGTTAGCCACTGGTAAATTGGTGGGCGAAGGTTTTGATCATCCACCACTGGATACCTTGGTACTGGCAATGCCGATTTCATGGAAAGGTACTCTGCAGCAATATGCTGGCCGTTTACACCGTGAACACGCCACCAAAACCGATGTTCGAATCATCGACTTTGTCGACACCGGTCACCCGGCTTTACTGCGAATGTGGGAGAAGCGTCAACGGGGATATCGGGCAATGGGCTACCGAATGGCAGTTCCAAACTGATAAAAGCATACGGGTTCGATTGGTCATTTACCAATCGAACCCGTAGCGGTTTGGAATCGGTAGTCTATTCAAATGCAAATTGATGCCTAAGAAACAAAATCGTGTACGTGATCGTGTATTTATGATTTTTATTAAAAATAATACGTTTAATTTCATTTCGTTAGCATTATTTCTAGTCCGGTCTGAGCACCATTTATGCATCCAACAGGGTGCAACCCAATCCAAAAACCCGCAAGTTTACTGGCTTCGCGGGTTTTTTATTGTCCACCAATGTCCATGGGCATGCATTGAAAGCCAAATAATTTGGGGGTATACAGCGCCTCCTGATCCGCTTCCTGCTGCTTGCTCTTTCGACCGCGCTTGGCGGAAAAACATTCGACGAGCCCGGCTTACGCTTCCTTTTTCCAGTTCGAGACTTGATTCGGATGCACTTGGTGCTCGCCGGCGATTTCGTTGATGGTCTTATCCCCTTTTAAGGCCTCTAATGCGACTTTGGCTTTAAACTCGGCACTGTGTTTCTTTCTCTGCATGATTTTTCCTTTATACTTCATCGGGTTGATACATGCAGGTTTACACCTTAATTAGCTGTCTAAATTTTGGGGACCATTATAGTTGCCACGCAATATATCCGCAGCACCCCATAGGAACGATTCTAGTTGTGGTAGGGTGATGGTGTTGGTCATTGGGTAAAATCCATGTTGATGAATCCAGAATGATGTTAGAACTCGTTGGGTAAATCCCTGGCACCATGAATGACGCGAACAATCTGCACGCCATCGTTCAGGGTTCTATACAAAATAAGGTATTTGCCTGATATAAAATACCGCAGCTCGGGTGCAATATCAGGACGGTAGCGACCCATCTGGGGATTGTCTGCCAGCATGACGAAACGTTGCTCTATATCATCCAACACCCTATCAGCCGCTGTTGGATTGTCCTGTGCTATGTAAAGCCATATTTCAATCAAATCTTCTTCTGATTGACTGGTACGATGAACAATACCCATGGATAGTGGACGAGCTATTTAGCTGATGATGCAAGTCGTTTTCTGGCTTCCATCTTAATGGCATTCATATCCGCAAACTTTGCTGGCCCACTATCAATACCATCCTGCCAAAGGTGCCGCAGTTCCTGAAGTTCATTTTGCTGCAATGACCGTTTGGTTTTCCAATCCCGCAATGCTTCACGTATCAGTTCACTGGAACTGGCGTATTCACCACTTTCAACACATTGGCGAACTACCGCCGCCATCTCGGGTGTCAATGCAATCGATAATTTTTCAACGTTGGCCATGGTCATTACCTCTGCTCGTTATGGTAGTAATGTTTCGCACTATCTGCAACTTATTCAAGAGCAGCCATATCGTCGCTTGTATAATATGCATTAACAGTTGCGTAACTACTCGCGCCCCATAGTCAGAGCGTTGCCAGCCAAAGCCATTTGAATGGCGATGAGCGGATTATATCCCCGGCTGGCCATGGTTTGCAGATAGCTGGAGATTCGGCAGTAGGCATGGGCATACTCTTCTGCCCGAAAGCAGCACGAGACCTTTTGTTTGACCTTGGCCATGCGTAAATCCTGTTCAGCACGGTTATTGGTAAAGGCAACATGCGGCTCTTTGGCGAAGAGTAGGATGGCGTGTTCATGTGCCTTGAATCGCTCCCACAAGTTGTGCGCATCGGATTTGGCCAATTTGCCGCGCTTGCCACTGGGTTTGGGTGGAATGGCGGGCGGCTCTTTTTCGCCGCGTGTCAGGATGGCTCGGTAGCGCTTTTGCAGGTTGGCCAGTTCTATGGCCGTCAGTGCCTTGTCTGGGCTTTTAGAAACGTTGATGCACGTTTTCTGCAATAAGCGTTTCATGTTTTTTGCCCAACGATAGCCATGCGCGTCCACAATAAAGGTGAGCTCGCGCAGCAAATGTGAACCGCATAGACCATTTCAGTATAAAGCGGATTCGATTTTCCGGTCTCTTCCCGTAAAATGCCCGATTTTATCCCAGCGATTCCAAACGCGATGACAGAAACCGAGATCGAAGCCGCACCCCAATACGACTTGTCGGGCGTCGTGATCCCCTTGCTCAAAGGCGTGCTCTACCAGGAAAACGACGCCGCCTTGTGGGGGACGCTACTGAATCTGCAAGCCAGGGTGCGGGATTACGTCGCGGTGTTGGGTCTGGAGTTGGTGCTGGACGAGGCCGAGAGTTATGCGTTTTTGCGTTCGCGTCAGGCGGCGACTGACGAGGATGCCACGCGGCAATTACCCCGGCTGATCGTTCGCCGGCCGCTGTCGTTTCCGGTCAGCCTGCTTTTGGCCTTGTTGCGCAAGAAACTGGCCGAGTTCGATGCCGGCGGCGGCGATACGCGCCTGGTTTTGTCGCGCGAGGACATCGCCGAACTGATCCGGGTGTTTTTACCGCAAGGCAGCAACGAGGCCCGGCTGATCGATCAAATAGAAAACCACATCAATCGGGTTGTTGAACTGGGATTTTTGCGCAAATTCAAGGCTGCTCCCGGTCAGTCGGCCAATTACGAAGTTAGGCGCATATTGAAAGCCTTTGTCGATGCGCAATGGTTGTCGGAATTCGATGCCCGGCTGGCCGAGTATCAGGCGCAACTGGCGGGCGGCGTGGAGGGCGGTGAATGATGGGTTTTAGCGTGAGGATTTCGCAAAATCTCAACGGTAGGGTGGATAGGAGAAGCGCATCCACCAAAGTTAAGGCCGCTGGTGGATGCGCTTCGCTTATCCAACCTATATCTTACCCGGGCCAGCCCCGGCGCCTCAAACGCCCATTGGCTAGCGATGAATAACAACAGCGACTTGCAACTCTCCCTGGACTTCGTCGACGACGATACCTTGTCCGGCTTTCGGCTGCAGCGTTTGGAGGTGTTCAACTGGGGCACCTTCGATGCCCGGGTCTGGACTTTGCATCTCGACGGTCAGAACGCCTTGCTGACCGGCGACATCGGTTCCGGCAAATCGACGCTGGTCGACGCGGTCACCACCTTGCTGGTGCCGGCCCATCGCATCGCTTACAACAAGGCGGCCGGTGCCGACAGCAAGGAGCGCAGCCTGCGCTCCTACGTGCTGGGCCATTACAAATCCGAACGCAATGAAGTGAGTGGCAGCACTAAGCCGGTGGCCTTGCGCGACCATAATAATTATTCGGTGATTTTGGGCGTGTTCCACAACGCCGGCTACGACCAGACCGTGACTTTGGCGCAAGTATTCTGGATGACGGAACGCCAGGGCCAGCCGGCGCGGTTGTTCGTCGGCGCCGAACGCGACCTGGCTATTGCCAAGGACTTCGCCGGCTTCGGCAGCGACATCGGCCAACTGCGCAAGAAGCTGCGCGGCCTGGGTGCCGAGTTGCACGACAGCTTTCCGCCTTACGGTGCTTGGTTCCGTCGCCGTTTTGGCATAGACAACGAACAGGCGCTGGAATTGTTTCATCAAACCGTATCGATGAAGTCGGTCGGCAATCTGACCGATTTCGTCCGCAGCCACATGCTGGAGCCGTCCGACGTGGCCCCGCGCATCGCCGCATTGATCGCCCATTTCGACGACCTGAACCGCGCCCACGAAGCGGTGTTGAAGGCCAAACGCCAGGTTGGATTGTTGATGCCGCTGGTTACCGATAGCGACCGCCACACGCAATTGACCGAACAAACCGAGGAACTGCGCGCTTGTCGCGAAGCATTACGGGCTTACTTTGCCGGCTTGAAACGCGGCTTGCTGGACAAGCGCCTGGCTAGTCTGGACGAAGAGCTTGCACGGCAAGGCGCGCAAGTGGAAAGGCTGGCGGAACGCAAGCAAACCCAACTGAGCGAGGAGCGCGAATTGCAGCGCAACATCGGCGAGAACGGCGGCGACCGCATTGCCCGTATCGGCGAGGAAATTCAACGCCATCGGGATGAACTGGGCCGCCGCAAAAACAAGGCCGAACGGCACGAACAACTGGTGCGAGCAGTGGGATTGGTTCCGCCGGAGGATGGCGACGGCTTTCTGGTCCAGCAAAAACAGTTCGCCGATTTGCTGCAAGCGGCGGCGGACAGCGAGGCGGATTTGCAGAACCAGGCCAACCAAACGGGTGTCGACTTTGCCCAGAGTCGTCAGGAGCATCAAGCCCTGCAAGCCGAAATCGACAGCCTGAAGGCGCGGCGCAGCAATATCGACGATGCTCAAATCAAACTGCGCCAACTGCTGTGTCTGGCCCTGGGCTTGGCTGAAGACGACATGCCGTTTGCCGGCGAGTTGATTCAAATACGCGATGATGAACGGGATTGGGAAGGCGCGGCCGAGCGTTTGTTGCGCAGCTTCGGCCTGTCGCTGCTGGTGCCGGATGCTCATTATGCGGCGGTGGCCGAGTGGGTGGATAAGACTCATCTGAAAGGACGATTGGTGTATTTTCGGGTACGACATGGCCAGCGCGCCGAATTGCCCAGCCTGCACCGCGATTCCTTGGTTCATAAATTGGCGGTCAAGCCTGATTCGGCATTTTACGACTGGCTGGAACGGGAAATTGCCCACCGTTTCGACGTGGCCTGTTGCGCAACGCCGGAACAATTCCGCCGCGAACAAAAAGCTATCACCCGCGCCGGCCAAATCAAGGCACCGGGAGAACGCCACGAAAAAGACGACCGCCATCGTTTGGACGACCGTAGCCGCTACGTGCTGGGCTGGTCGAATGCCGCCAAGATTGCCGCGCTGGAGCATAAAGCGAAGGCTTTGGAGGGCCATTTGGCCGAATTGGCCGGTAAGCTGGCGGAATTGGACAAAGCGCAAAAAGTCGTCAAGGCGCAACTGGATACCCTGTCCAAACTGGACGAATACCGCGACTTCCGCGAATTGGATTGGCGGCCGCTGGCCGGCGACATCGCCCGGCTGGAAGAGGAAAAACGGCAGTTGGAAGCCGAGTCGGATTTATTGAAGGCTTTGACCGAACGCCTGGAAACCCTGCAAGCGGCGCTTAAAGAAACCGAACGCCTGCTCGGCGATAAAACCAAGGAACTGGGCGGCACCGAACAACGCAAACAGGCTGCCGAAGCATTGCTTCAACAAACCCAGGCCTTGCTCGACGAAGCAGGCCCGGCCCATGCCGAGCGTTACCCCAAACTGGACGCAATGCGTCACGAAGCCTTGGGCGAGCATCACTTGTCGGTGGAGTCCTGCGACAACCGCGAACAGGACTACCGTAAATGGCTGCAAGAACGCATAGACGCCGAATCCCGCAAGCTCAACGGCTTACGCGACAAGATCATCGACGCGATGCGCGGCTATTGCGCGGCGTTTCCACTCGACACGCAGGAAGTCGATGTGGCGATTGCCGCCGCCGGCGAATACCGCGAGATGCTCGACAAACTGCAAGCCGACGACTTGCCGCGTTTCGAGGCCCGTTTCAAGGAATTGCTCAACGAAAACACCATCCGCGAGGTCGCCAACTTCCAGTCGCAACTGGCTCGCGAGCGCGAAACCATCAAGGAACGCATCGCGCTGATCAACGAATCGCTAACCAAGATCGATTACAACACCGGCCGTTACATCGTGCTGGAGGCCCGGCCGGCTCTGGATGCCGATGTGCGCGATTTTCAAGCAGAGCTTAGGGCCTGTACCGAGGGTGCGCTGACCGGTTCCGAGGACGCACAATATTCGGAAGCCAAGTTTTTGCAGGTCAAGGCTATCATCGAGCGCTTTCGCGGTCGCGAGGGCCAGACCGAGCTGGATCGGCGCTGGACCGCCAAGGTCAGCGACGTGCGCAACTGGTTCAACTTCGGCGCCAGCGAACGTTGGCGCGAGGACGACAGCGAACACGAGCATTATTCCGATTCCGGCGGCAAGTCCGGCGGTCAAAAGGAGAAATTGGCGTACACCATCCTGGCGGCCAGCCTAGCCTATCAGTTCGGCCTGGAATGGGGCGCGGTGCGCTCGCGGTCGTTCCGCTTCGTGGTGATCGACGAGGCTTTCGGCCGCGGCTCCGACGAATCGGCTCAATACGGTCTGCGCTTGTTCGCGCAGTTGAATTTGCAATTGCTGATCGTCACGCCCTTGCAGAAGATTCATATCATCGAGCCTTACGTGGCGGCAGTCGGCTTCGTGCATAACGAGGAAGGCCGGGATTCTAAATTGCGCAATCTGAGCATAGAACAATACCGCGCTGAACGCGCGGCCCATGCATGAGTCGTCCGATCTGGACCACGCCGGCCGATATCCGGGCCGAACTGGAAAAACGCTGGCAACGTGGCCAATTGTTGACGGAAACGTTGGCCGATTCCGGCTTGTTTCCGCTACGCTTGAACTTGAAGCAACCGACGACCGCCCAACTCGGCGCCGACTTTGCCGCCGCCCGCGCCTGGGTGGAGAGCTGGCAAAACGCCGACAGTCGCTTTTTCCAAATCGAATGGCGCGACATCAGGCACAGGCAGTTGGGGCGTAACCAGTTGCCGGCGGCGGTGCTGTTCGCGACGCCGGCCGATGCGGCAGCTCTGCTGAAGAAGTCTGGGGAACTGGCGCGGTTCATCGAACTGTCGAAAACAGTGCCGGACGGTTTCGACGGCTTGCGCGCATGGCTGGGTAAATATCCCCTGCGAGCGCTGGAATATGCCGACCAATGGTCCAGGTTGCTGGCAGTGGCCGGCTGGATAAGCGAACATCCCCGGCCCGGCATTTATTTGCGCCAGATCAGTTTGCCGGGCGTCGACACCAAGTTCATCGAGAAGCATAAGAAATTGTTGGGCGAATGGCTGGACTTTTTGCTGCCCGAGGCGGCGATAGAGCGCAAACATAGCGCTATCGGCGGATTTGAGTTGCGTTACGGGTTTTTGGCCAAGCCGCAATTGATTCGTTTCCGCCTGCTGGATAGCCATTTGAGAATTGGCGGATTAAGCGATCTGACGGTGACCGCCGAGGAGTTTGCGGGATTGGATTTGCCGGTGAGGCGGGTATTCGTCACCGAAAACGATATCAACGGTCTGGCCTTTCCGTCACTCGATGACGCCATGGTGATTTTCGGCCGCGGTTACGGTTTTGAAGCCTTGGCGAAGGCCGAATGGCTCAGAGGCAAGGAAATTGATTACTGGGGCGACATCGATACGCATGGTTTTGCCATTCTCGATCAATTCCGCAAGCTTTTTCCGCAAACCCGTTCCTTGTTGATGGACGAAGCGACTTTGCTGAGTCACCGCGCCCATTGGGTAACGGAAGCCGCTCCCGGTAAAGCTGAGCTGAGCCATCTGCGCGCCGAAGAAGCGGCACTTTACGATGGCTTGCGCGACAACCGGTTTGGAAGCCATGTGCGCTTGGAGCAGGAATATGTCGGTTTTGCATGCTTGCTGCAGGCGGTTGGTCGGTGACGGGGCATTTTGTCGATATTTGGCGCGGACGAGTCGCCGTGGGGGATGATTCGGCTGGACTTTGGGGCTTGCTGAGCGATGAAGAACGCGGTAAGGCGGAAAAGCTGATCAATGACGAGGTGCGCATGCGTTACATATCGGCTCGAGCTGTTGTGCGTCGGGTGTTGTCCGGGTATTTGGCATGCAAGCCGGAAGCCGTGCGGTTCGCCTTGGGTGAACACGGCAAGCCCTATCTGCCGGGGCAGGGCATATATTTTAATTTGTCGCATTCGCGGGATGCCTTGTTATTGGCGGTGTCGGATCTGCGGCATGTCGGTATCGATATCGAGGCCGTGAAACCCCGCAAGGGAATGCCGGAAATAGCCAGACGCTGTTTTTCCGAAAAGGAGTTAGCCGTTTGGTTGGAATTATCCCCACGGGAACGGACGGCGGCATTTTTTCGGCTGTGGACGATCAAGGAAGCCTTTGTAAAGGCGGTCGGTCGCGGTTTGTCGGCGGGGCTGGAACGTTGCGAAGTGGATATGACGGGGCGCGGCCGGCTGCTGGCGATTCCAGGGGAATACGGTCGTGCCGATGACTGGACTGTCGCGGAATTGGTTTGCGGCGAAGGGTTTGCTGCGGCCTTGGTGGTGCCGAAGGTCGATTTTATCCGGCGGGATCTGCAGGTTTAGGGCTATGAGGGGCGCCAATAAAAAAGCCGCTTTGCAGCGGCTTTTTTGTCCAACCCGTAAACGCTTAACGTTTCCTGATTTGAAAGCGGCTCCAGCTAAAACCAAAAAGATCCGTCATGCACGCTGAGCCTGCCCGGGGCGGGAGAACGGGGGGGATACCGGTCTCCAGTACCGTGGATGGCAAGCTTCGAGCCATCCATGCAGCCTGTTTCGGCACTCCCGAAATGACGATTTAGTGAATGTGCCCCTTTGAATTAGCTGAAGCAGCTTACTAATCAGGTAAATCAATTTATTCATGTAGTTCGCCATTGTCCCTCCAAATTTGTCGTGCAGCTCCTGTGTAAAGCTTGCTAGACAAACGAAGAACAGCTTCGCCTTTTTGTAACGGCTTATTCAAAGTTAGTCCGAATACTTTCTTTTGCTCATTCTCCGAGAGTGTTTGCGGTGAAAAATGTATGCCGCATTCAGCCAACTCAGCAAAGTCCGTTGCGTTTGCCCCTTTCGTCAAAAAAGCATCTGCATCTTGCGAGGCCAACCAAACAGGAAAACCCCACGAGCGGCCTTGACGTGCTAAGGAGCCTAAAAGTCCTGATTTGCCTTCCTTGGGTAGTAGTAGATGTGCTTCGTCAACAAACAGCACCATCTGTAAGGGTTGGATGGCGTCTTTTACCGCGAGTGCGCGGTTTAACTGGCGCATGATGCAGTTAAGAATAAAGGCAACTGCTAAAACTTTAGTGTCGTTGTCGTTACCTAAAGGCTTGAAGTCTATGACTTGGGACAAACTTAACCAGCGCTCAATCGGTTGCGCTCTGTCCGCGTTTGAAAATAGGTTGAATTTGGAAATTTTCTCCAATATTGAGAGCGCAACCCCTTCTTCTCCTCGTTGCTCCAATTCTGCAGCAAGGCCATGAAAATCGGGACGTTCCAGACTCTCGAACGCATCTCGAATGGCTCTCTCCTGATTTGCACCAAGTTGCGGTGCGAATGAGCCCACCAGAGAAGCAACCTCTGACGCAATCTGCGCATTTTCCGCCTCAGACTTCCCTCTAAACAAAGGATTGATGGGCAAACCCTCTGAAATGAGACGAATATAATTTGCCCCCGTAATTTGAAGAAAATTATTTCGGGTTTGAGTTTGTTGAGGGTTTGAAGGGTCGTCTTCCAATTCACCTTTCAAGTCGAAAAATAGAAATTTGACACCTTGGCGTGATATTTGGGCCAACAGGTCCAAGGCAAGTTGGCTTTTGCCTGAACCGGGTTTGCCGGAAATTACGGTAAGGCAGTTCCCGCCCGCCGCGTTGATTGTCCAAGGCTCTACGTCATCAAGTAACTTGATTCGGACCGGATGGTCCACAATTGCCATAGGGGCTATTGCAGAACCTTCGATAGATGGAAGAAGTTCAGGACCGGTTTTTGCCGTTTTGATAAGCGCAGATGTGAACATAATTTGGTCGCCATTGTATTCATCCCACAGTTGCATGAGACGATGGCAGCCATACTCGAAATATAGGCGAAACGCTTGCTTGTAGGCGGCTTCATCTAGGGTCGAACCGTTGCGATAATTTAGAGCTGCTCTCACAACTGGAGCCAAGTCGTCTCCAACGATAGTTTCTTCAGCTAACTCAATACCCTGGGAATCTGCCACCTTAAATCCACCCGGTAATCCTTCTCCCAAAGCCAGAAACATTCCAGCTCTACCCAAAACTGCTTTATTTGGAGCATGAACGCGACTCCAAACCGATTCCAAGAAATCGCCTACAGCGGCACTAGTTTTGATTCTCATGGCAATAATCTCTAAAGCACTCGTTTGAAGTAGTCATTGCTGACTCTAACTTGGTAGGAGTTCGATTCTGGATCCCCTTGCGGATTCAAAGTGTAGACCCTGGATAAATGGGGTGCGATTCGGTCAAAAAGATCGCTTTTGGGATCGATTTCTGCGTTAGTAGTCAGAATGATGCTTTGATGGCCCGAAAGATACAGTCGTTCCAATACGTTTTCACGGACTTCTTTATCCAGACGCCCCAATGGCGTATCAACTACAAGGGGTGTTACGAAGCGGCCCAAACGACGCAACGCTTCGGTGAATGCTAAAATTCGAACTTGGCGCTGACCAGCCGAGGTATTGGCGCTTTCCCAGGATACGCGAGTGCCATCAGACTTTTTCAGGAAGCAATTCCAGTGTTGGTCAAACTCCATGCCGACGTACTCTAAGCCGCGGTCGGTTATATCCAGCCACAATCCTCCAACGATGTCAGCGATCTTCTCTCGAAGTGATACGGCTGCGCAGGACTTGATTTGGCTTACAGCGTCCCGATAGCGATGCGCCAAGCTATTGAGATCCCGTCCTTTCTGTACTTTTTGCACTTGCTCCGACAGATTGGTTTCCTCCTTACGAAGCTCATGGAGTTTATTATTGATTAGAGTGCGTTCGGCCTGAATATTGGAAATCTTTTCGTCGATTTGCTCCTTGTGTTTCAGAAGAGAGCCTCTACGCTCACGTAACTCATTGCCGAGAGCGATAGCTGTGCTGTCCGAGTTCAGTACTTTTAACGTTTGATCAAGCTCCCTGAGTTCAGATGTCTTGCGCTCTAATTCAGCACACAAATTAGCAAGACCTTGTATCGCTGTAGCCTGAGTTCGTAGTTTTGATCTGATTTGAATGCTAAGCTCGTTACGTTCAGGAACAACAAAGATTTTCTCTGACATGCCCTCAGGCGGGGGATTGAACAAACTTTGAAGTGCGACATCTATCTGGGCTTCATAAAAGCTTCGGAGGGAATCATCAAGCACAAAGTTAGGCGGAACGTTTTCAAACACAGCTTGCTTTACTTGAGGGATTTTTGGCTCTACGCTAGCTTTTCGATTTTCGAAATCTCTTCGGCGTTCCTCTTTCAGTAAATAGTCATAAAGCTCTGCGCGGAATCCACCTAACAGAGAAATGGGTAATGTCGATTCCCAGGCCGTGCCAAGATTGGCTTCCAGCTTGTCCTTGGTTGATTTTATTTCCTCGCGCTGTTTGGTCGCTTTAGTCAGTTGTTCAGGATCTACGGCCCCGATAGATTTGAGCTGGTCTTCTACTTCATCAAGTTCCGATATGTTGTCCCGAAGTTCCTGTTTTTGATCCGACTCATCAATCGAAAACGTTTTGAGATTGGACTCATGGCGAAGTATTTCAGCCGTGATGTCGTTTAAGCGACGTTCTGCCTCGGAGCCACTACCGTATATTTTGGGGATTTTATTAGCCGTCAGTTGGCGCAAGTCTTCCTCTAATTCCGAATAGGAGTAAAGACCGAGCACTCGGCTGATGCCTTCAGTTATTTCCCGCTCATTTAGCTGGATGCTTTGGCTACGCTCCGCGTCGAAAAAGAAAAAGCGTGTCAAATGGCGTGGCAAAAAAGCATCGCGCAACTTTTGAACCTTGTCTTCGTCCTCTATCCATTGAGAGTCACCAGATAGATTGGCTTTAGAGCTAAAAACTGGAGGTGAATTGGGGCGCCACCTCACCTGACGAACCAATGTCAATGTTCGACCAATACTACCGGTTTCATCGCGCTGGCTTAATTGTAACGTCATGGAGCAACTGTCTTCACCCTCAGATTTTGCTCGACGATTCAATGATTCGGCCAAATCAAATCGGGTCGCATCTGAACCCGATTCAACTTTTTTAAGATCAATAGCACCACTTTCACCGACAGTGGCTAGATATAGAGCTCGAAGCAGATGGGTCTTACCCGCACCATTCTTGCCACCGATAAGCGTGGCTCGACGGTATCCCTCAGTTCCAAGCTCGAAGGTATGCTCGCCGTAATATGGCCCAAAATTTTTGATGGACAGCGAATCAATATATACCTCAGGCATTCGTTTGTTCCTTTTCTAATTGGCGCTCTCTCAAATCATCTTGCAATATCTGCAACAGTTCGTCAGGCAGGCCTACAGCACGGTGGCTTTCACCATATTCTTCGACCTTCGAAACAAGCCGTCGCAATGTTTCTATCGATATTTCCTTTTCCGTTGCTACGCGCTCCTCGATTTCTCGCAACTCAGCTTCATCCTTTCTGTCTGGCATGGCGTCACCCTTTTGCTGGAAGATAATATTGACGACCCCCGTACCGTCATCTGGATTGCGAGCGCTATTCCAAAAGGTTTGAATCCAATGCAGCTCTTCTTCACTGATGACAGGGAGACCCGATTCGTCTTGTAAAGCTAACAGCTTAGTTAAAAGCTCTTTTCTAGCCTCAATTTTCAACGGCCCTGGTCCTTCTTGACCGTTTTTTCGCACCATATCGCGGTAGCCGTTCTCTGGATCACGAAAATGCAATAGTGTTTCGCGAAAGCGGAGCAGTGATTCCATGCGCTGATCTCCGGTGGCAAGCAAACCCTCGCTGGCTTTATCTTTCTCTACTACCGTGCAAGTCCAGCAGCCAAATCTGCTATTGCCACATGAGGGTGTTGATTGGTCAACCACCAGCGGGCATTCACCGCCCGACGCATCCTTGTAAAGCTGAAAAAGAGTCTGATTGTCCCCATTCCATGGACAAGGACGTTCCATCAAATAATCCCAAACTTCAAAAGTTGAGATATGTTCAATCGGTGTCGAAATCCAGCAACGCGGTAAGTCGTCATGGCGTCGCAAGCCGAATTCGCTCTTGGCTCGAGCATCCAATGTTTGCGCGCGCGAGCCGCTCTCGCTTCGGCGAGCTCCCAACACAATAATTGCTTCTCCCCAGTGTCCGAGCTTCCCGCGAATGAACTCGCTGACTGGGTCAATCTTTAACCGCTGAGTACACCAGCGAAAGGTTCGGTTGGGTGGCGGATAACCGCGGCCAATAATATTTACCCAAAATGACTGCTGTGCCGTTGGTTTTAATAAATGTGCAGAAATGTTTAACCCATGCTTATCTGAGCAGGTTTGCATGAGGTCCAACTCGCTTTGAACCCTAGCTACAACGGCAGGAATTTCCACACGGGTGTCGGTGCAGACAACACAAATCTCTTTGGTGCGCTGTTCCGGGGGGGTCTCCATTACTACTTCGAACACCAAGGAGGCTATCATCGAACTGTCTTTGCCGCCGCTGTAACCGACGATCCATGGCCTAGCATCCAAAGAGTAAAGTCTATGGAGGCTGTCCAGAATATTTTGGGTCATTATTTGTATATTTTTAGGGAAAAAGATTTTATTCTCGCTCTATGAGCGAAAAATTAATCGGCATTATAATCAGAACGACGTTTTATGGTGTGAATAAACGAAACTCGATTATTCCTTGATAATGCTATTGGATGGGGGTGAGCGCTTATCCATGATGCGAAACAGTGATTATTCCTGGTAGATGCAGCTCTCATGTTTTCCTGTCTCAATGGCGTGCTGAATTGAAAGTCGTCAAAACTCCTGCCTTCCGTTCAAGCCCATATTCCGGTGTTGTTTGCTCATTCGCGAGTATTCCTCGCATCCGCTGGTATGTGTTTTTTATGCGGAGGAGGGAATTGTTTTTATATTACGCCTGAAAAGCACGGGACAAAAAAAAGCCGCTTTGCAGCGGCTTTTTTGTCCAACCCGTAAACGCTTAACGTTTTGAGTATTGAGGACGTTTTCTGGCTTTGTGCAGGCCGACTTTCTTACGTTCGACTTCACGAGCGTCGCGGGTTACGTAACCGGCTTTGCGCAAGGGCGATCTCAGGGATTCGTCGAATTCCATTAACGCGCGGGTCAGGCCGTGGCGAATGGCGCCGGCTTGGCCGGATGGGCCGCCGCCGCTGACGATGATGTTGATGTCGAAATCGCCGGTTTTCGCCAACAATTCCAACGGTTGTCTGGCGATCATTTCGTCGGTTTTACGACCGAAATATTCGTTTACAGGGCGGTTATTGATAGTGAATTTTCCCGAGCCGATGGTGGCGTAAACGCGAGCCACTGAGCTTTTGCGACGACCGGTTCCGTAGTATTGAGCTGCCATAAACTATCTACCTGCTTAAAAGTCTAGTACTTTGGGTTGTTGAGACTGATGATTGTGCTCAGAACCCGCGTAAATTTTTAATTTTTTGAACATGGCGCGGCCTAAGGGATTTTTAGGCAGCATGCCTTGTACGGCGGTGCTGATGATGCGATCAGGGAAGGTTTGTCTCAGCTTGCCCAAGGAGGTTGACTTCATGTTGCCGACATAACCGGTATGACGGTAGTACATTTTGTCTGTTTCCTTGTTGCCGGTGACGCCTACTTTTTCGGCGTTGATGACGATGATGTAATCGCCGGTGTCGACATGCGGAGTGAATTCGGGTTTATGTTTGCCGCGAAGACGTCGTGCAATTTCAGTAGCAAGGCGACCTAGCGTCTTTCCTTCTGCATCAATCACGTACCAATCGCGCTTAACTTCTGCGGGCTTTGCACTAAATGTTTTCATCTTTGCTTCTTGATTCTGTTGAGGCTATGTATAAAGAACGGGGATTCTACTCAAAGAGGGCCTCAACTTCAAGTCGTTTTAGAGTTTAATTTTCAATGAATGCAGTTTCCGGTACAAATGCGTGCGCTCCATGCCGATGGCCGAGGCCAGTTTGGCGACGCTGCCGCCGTTCTTTTCGAAATGGTATTCCAGGTAGGATTTTTCGAAATGATCGCGGGCTTCCTTCAGCGGCAGGTTGAAAAACTCCGGCACATTATTGCCCAGTTTGGGTTGTTCGGCGATGGAGCCCAGCGCGGTTTTGACTTCATCCAGCTCTATGTCGTCGCCGGCGCCCAATATCATCAGGCGCTGTACCAGATTGCGCAGTTCGCGCACGTTGCCGGGCCAGCTGTAGTTGCGCAGGTAGTTTTGCGCCGCCATCGAGAAACGCCGGAACGGCAGTTTTTCATGTACCACGAAATGATCGACATAAAAATTCAGCAGGCTGGGGACGTCCTCGCTGTGGTCGCGCAAGGGGTGTACATCCAGGGTGACTTCATTCAATAAATAGTATAAATCCTGACGGAAGCGGCCATGGTTAACTTCCTCGTCCAGCGCCATGCGGGTCGAGGCGACCACGCGCACGTCGACGCGGACCGCCTGACTGCCGCCAACTCTGAGAAACGAACTGGATTCCAGCGCGCTGAGCAGGCGGGCCTGGGTTTCCGGGTCCATGCCGCCAATTTCGCCCAGGAACAGCGTGCCGCGATGCGCCTGTTCCAGCAGGCCGCGGTAAACCCGGCCATTATCCTCGCGGCCGAAAAATTCCACGGCGGCGTTTTCGGGCGAGATGCTGCCGACCGAAACGTCGATAAAGGCGCCGTCGCGGCGCGGACTGTTGTTATGCAGATAGCGGGCGAACATTTCCTTGCCGACACCGGCTTCGCCGACGAACAGCACCCGGGTGTCGTGTTGGGCCAGCCGTTTGACCTTGTCCTTGGTACGTTCCACTACCGCGCTTTTGCCGACCGGGTCCACGCCTATCATCAATTGTTGCTTCAGTCCGGCATTTTCGCGTTGCAGCGAGCTGGTTTCCAGAGCGCGCTCGACGATCAATAACAATTTGGCCAGCGACAGGGGTTTTTCCAGGAAGTCGTAAGCACCCAGCCGGGTGGCTTCCACGGCGGATTCCACCGAGCCATGGCCGGACATCATGATCACCGGGCATAAATGATCGTCCTCGGCCACCCATTCCCGCAACAAGGTGATGCCGTCGCTGTCCGGCATCCAGATATCCAATAAAATCAGATTGGGTGGGCGCTGGTTTTTACGTGCTTTCGCTTCGGCGGCGTTTTCGGCCATCGCTACTTCATAGCCCTCGTCTTCCAGAATTTCCGAAACCAGTTGACGAATATCCTGTTCATCGTCGACGACCAAAATGTAAGGTGCTTGTTTGCTCATGCGCTGTTTCCAAATTCAAAGACCGGTAGCTGGATCACAAAGCCAGCCCCGGCATTATATGACGTATCCACCCAAATCACCCCGCCATGTTCTTCGACGATTTTTTTGACAATCGCCAGGCCCAGACCGGTACCCTTGGCTTTGCTGGTGACGTAGGGTTCGAAGATGGTTTCGATCTGCTCGGCCTGCAAGCCGCTGCCGTTGTCGTAAATGCCGAGTTCGGCGTATTCGGTATTGTTGCGGCTGGCTTTGTTGACTTTTATCTCCACCCGGCAAATCCCGCTGGTGGCTTCCTGGGCATTTTTGATCAGGTTGTGCAGCACCTGGCGGATGCTGACCGGGTCGACCTCGACCAGGACCCGGCTGGAGGCGAATGCATTGGCAAACACAATCCCAGAGGGTTGGTACAAGGCCAGCACTTCCTGAATCAGCTCGATCAGGTTGATTTTCTCCACCTGTTTTTTGGAAGGGCGGGCGTATTCGGAAAAATCGTCCACCATGCGTTTCATGGCTTCCACCTGTTGCACGATGGTACGGGTACCGCGCTGCAGAAATTCCTGCGAGGTCTCGGGAAGTTCCTTGGCCAGCTTGTGCTGCAGCCGTTCGGCGGAAAGCTGGATGGGCGTCAGCGGGTTTTTGATTTCATGCGCCAAGCGGCGCGCCACCTCGCCCCAAGCGGCGTTTTTCTGCGCCTGAATCAGATCGGTGACGTCGTCGAACACCACCACCGCGCCCATGCGGCTGCCGTCTTGTAAAAATAGCGGCGTGCCGCGGCAGAGCAGTTCCTGGCGGCCGTTGGGACCGAGGAAGACGATGCGCTGCTCCCAGATGTCGTCGGCTTTTTCCAGCAGGTGTTGAATGGTTTCCAGTACTTGCGCCAGTTCGGCGTGTCTGCCGGCCAAATTGGACAGGGTTTGATTGACGAAATGGCTGACCGGGATGTGTAAAATCCGGTAGGCGGCTTGATTGGCGGTGCGGATCTGAAAAGATGCATCGAAACCTATCACGCCGGCGGTCAGGTTGGCGAGTATGGTTTCCAGGTAGGCACGCTGGTTTTCCACCTCCAGGCCGGCGGCGCGGGTTTCTTCGCTGGAACGGGCGATGCGCTTGGTCATCTGGTTGAAGGATTCCACCAAAAAGCCCAGATCGTCCTGGCTCATGACCGGCAACTGCCGTTTATAGTCGCCTTCCGCCACGGCCTGGGTACCTTTCACCAGCTCTTTCACCGGCGCGACGATGTTGCGGATGCTGATGAAGGCCACCCAGATGGCGGCCAGCAGGCTCAACAACAATACCAGCAGCAGAATCAGCGAAAAACTGGTTTTCAGGGCGTTGCGCAGGAAGGTCATTTCCTGATAACGGATGAAGGCGAATTCGATCGAGTCCGCCAAGTCGGTTACCCGCAACGGAATCGGATAAAGCACTTGTAAAAACCGTCGTTGGTCGCGGTCTATCGGCAAGATGATGCGCACCATCATTTCGTCGTTGTCGCCCGGATCGAAGGCAAAATATTCCTTGTTCTGCCGCAATTGTAGCCAGATTTGATCGTCAGGCAGATGCGGCAGAATATCGCTGGGATTGCTGCTGCTGGAGGCCAGAACCCGGCCCTGGCTGGAGAAGGCGGCAATCTCGATCGCCCCGGAGTCGGCCCACAGTGAGCCGATTTCCATCGCGATCAGGGTGTCGGATTTGTCTTCCAGTTTTTCGGCGATCTGGCGGGTTTGCTTGATGTGCCAATTCATGCGTTGCGCCAGCGAGGATTGGCTGAGCTCCAGGGCGTCGTCCATGGCGCGGTCGATTTCGACGTTGAACCAGCTGTCTATGCCCTGATGTAAAAACTGCACGGAGAAATAAAACACAATCGCCGCCGGGGCCAAGGCCAGCAGCACGAATAAAGACACCATGCGGGTAGTCAGCCGCGAGCCGGCCTCTTTCTTCTTGAGTTCCCGGACCAGCGAGTAGGCGTTGACCACCACCAGGATCAACAAGGTGATCGAGCCCAGGGTATTGATGACCAACAGCCAGGAGTGCATCTCGCTTAGTTCGGAGGATTCCTGGGTGGAACTGCTCATCAACTGCAGCGACAGCAGGATGAAACCGAACAGGATCAGAATCGAGACGCTGGCCGGCAGCTTTATTTTTGAATAGGCCATAGTGTCCAGTCACTGGAAAGAAACCACTGGGGGTCCAGATAAGCGAAGGGTCGCAGGGGAACCGGCAAGTCTTCGCGCTCGAATTGGCATTTGACGGCTAGATAATAACGCTGGCCCGGCCGTGGGGAAATGGCGCCAAGCGGGGTGCTGTCGCGCGGATTGGACATGTAGCCCAGGGCGGCATTCAGGGTTAAAAACATTTCGCTGGCCTGATTCGGCGCGAGTACTTCGTATTGGTTCAGCAGGGCGTGAAACCGGATCCGATAAGGCAGTTCCCGGCTGTAAACGGTACGGTCCCATAGTCGGCCGACGGCACGGAGTTTTAACAGCACCCGCCAGTTTAGCGCTATGCCTTTATGCAGGGCTTCCTTGGCGCTGGGGCTGAGTTGATAATCGATTTGGGCTTGTAGTTGCGGGCCGGAATCGGTTTCGACCAAGTCGGCCCGCCGGATGATGGCGGCATAAGGGTTGGCCGCGCCCGCGCTTGGCAAAAGACTCAGACATAAAAACAGCCCGACACTAAGGATTCCGTCCCTAATGATTTCCCTCTCCCGGAGAGAGAGGGAGCGGAATGCGGAAGTTATTGCGGGCGGAACCCTAAACGGCTTTGCCAAGCTTGGCATAATAAAAACCGTCCATCCGACGGTCGCCGGTAAGAATTTGCCGGCCATGCGGGCGAGGCTGGCCCCAATCGGCGCTGATGACCAGTTCCCGGGCATCGGCATGCCGGTTTAAAAAGGCCGCGATTTGTTGCTCGTTTTCCTGTTTCAGGATCGAGCAGGTGGCGTACAGCAAAGTCCCGCCCGGCGCCAACAGATCCCAGCATGCTCCAAGAATTTGCGCCTGCAAGGCCCGCAAGGCGGCAATATCGGACTCCCGCCGCAGCAGCTTGATATCTGGATGGCGGCGAATCACGCCGAAGCCGGAGCAGGGGGCGTCCAACAGAATGCGGTCGAATAGTTGGCCGGCGGCCCAGTCTTGCGGGTTGGCGGCATCGGCCGCCAGGGTTTCGGCATGCAATTGCAGCCGATGCAGGTTGTCCGTCACCCTTTGCAGACGGCCGGCGTCGATGTCGACGGCCAGCAGGGATTGCAAACCGGGTTGCCGTTCCAGAATGGCGGCGGTTTTGCCGCCCGGCGCCGCGCAGATATCCAGCACCCGGTCACCGGCCTGGGCATCCAGCAAGCCGGCGGCCAGTTGCGCGGCCACGTCCTGTACCGATACGCGACCCTCGGCAAAGCCGGGCAATTGATCGACATTCATGGCTTCGTCCAGTATCAAGGCCGTCGGACAATGGGCAACGACTTGCGCGGCCATGCCTTGCTGATTCAGCATGCGTAAATAGTCTTCGCGGCTGTTTTGGCGCAAATTGACCCGCAGCGCCATCGGCGGCGGCAGGTCGTTGGCGGCCAGGATGTGCCTATATTGCTCCGGCCAGTTGGTTTCAATTTGCTCGATTAGCCACCGGGGATGGTTGAGTTCGGCTTGTCGATCGGTCGCGCATTGCGCCGCCAGCGTTTCGCTGTCGCGCAAATAGCGTCTCAGAACGGCGTTGACCAAGCCCTTGGACCAAGGCTTGTGCTTGGTGGCGGCCACGGTTTCGGATACGGCGGCATGCGGCTTGACCCGCATGTATTGCAGTTGATAAAGGCCGACCAACAGCAAGGCCTTGATGTCGCCGTCCTTGGCTTTCAAGGCTTTGTCGAGTAAGTGCCCGAGCAGGCAATCCAGGGCGAAGTAATGCCGTATCACGCCATAGCAGATGGCTTGCGCGAAGGCTCGGTCCTGATGATCCTTCAGTTTGGGCAGTTGACTGTCCAATGCCGCGGTCAGCGATTGGCCGTCGCCGATTACGCGCGACAAAATTTGCGCCGCGCAGCCGCGTAAATTCATGATCCCAGCCGGGCGCCATCGGCGGCGCGCGCGTTCAGGAAGTCCTGGCCGGAAATGCGCTTGCCGCCGGGTAGCTGTACTTCCAGCAGGCGCAGCACGCCGTCGCCGGTGGCCACGTCCAGATGATGGTCGCCGCAATCGATGCCGCCGGCCGGCAAGTTACTGGATTTGTCGGTCAAGGCGCAATGCCACACCCGCAGGATTTCGCCTTTGAACAGGGTTTGCGCCACCGGCCAGGCGTTCAGGCCGCGAATTTTGCGGTCCAGCTGAATCGCCGTGTCCGTCCAGTCCAGCAGGGCTTCGTGCTTTTCCAGTTTATGCGCGTAAGTCACCAGATTTTCGTCCTGGGGTTCCGCATTGACCGTGCCTTGTTGATATTGGTCCAGCACTTTGACCAAGGCTTCGGCGCCCATTTGCGCCAGCTTGTCGTGCAGACTGCTGGACGTGTCGGTGGCGCCTATGGGGCATTCCGCCTTCAGTAGCATGTCGCCGGCATCGAGTTTTTTCACGACTTTCATGATGGTGATGCCTGTCCTGTCGTCGCCGGCGATCAGCGCTCGGTGGATCGGCGCCGCGCCGCGCCAGCGCGGCAGCAGCGAGCCGTGCACGTTGATACAGCCCAGCCGGGGCGTGTCAATCACCGCTTGCGGCAAAATCAAACCGTAGGCAATCACC
Organism: Methylomonas subterranea; assembly: GCF_024505185.1. Classification (GTDB taxonomy): domain Bacteria; phylum Pseudomonadota; class Gammaproteobacteria; order Methylococcales; family Methylomonadaceae; genus Methylomonas; species Methylomonas subterranea. The sequence continues at coordinate 12,428 of NZ_JANIBJ010000040.1, read as the reverse complement.
ACCATCAAATCGGCGTTTAAAGCCGCCAGTTCGGAAACGGCTTCGGCGGCCTTGAAGTTTTCCGGTTGATAAACCGGAATACCGTGGCTTTGCGCCAGTTGCTTGACCGGGCTGGCCGTCAGTTTGCGGCCGCGACCGGCCGGGCGATCGGGTTGGGTGTATACCGCGCAAACTTGATGATTTGATTTCAGGATGGCTTGCAGGGTGGGTACGGCAAATTCCGGCGTGCCGGCGAAAACGATTCTCATGCGGGTCCTTAGTGGCCTTGCTGTTTATGGATTTTGTCCAGCTTGGCCTTGATGCGGTTGCGCTTGAAAGCCGACAGATAATCCACGAACAGCTTGCCTTGCAGATGATCCATTTCGTGTTGGATGCACACCGCCAGTAAATCGCGGGCTTCCAGTTCGAAACTTTCGCCGTCGCGGTTCAGGGCTTGTACCTTGATGTGTTCGGCGCGGCTGACTTTCTCGAAAAAACCGGGCACCGACAGACAGCCTTCCTCCGATTCCTCCACGCCGTCCTGGGCGATGATTTTCGGGTTGATCAGGCAAATGGGCTCGTCCTTGTCTTCACTGACGTCCATGACGATGATCCGCTTGTGTACGTTGACTTGGGTGGCGGCCAAGCCTACCCCCTTGGCGGAGTACATGGTCTCCAGCATGTCGTCGACCAGGGTTTTGATGTTGTCGTCGACTTGGCTGACTTCCTCGGCCACGGTACGCAACCGTTTATCGGGAAATTCCAGAATCGTTAAAATGCTCACCTATCACTCCGCTAGCTAATCTCGAGGGCGGGATTTTAGCCGGTTTTGCAAAAAATCGGTATCCAAGGCTTGATGGCGGGCCTGAAACGGAGGGTTTTGGCGGCAGGCGGCCGAAATCCCGCGCTACCCGAGGCAATAGCCGAAGGCGCGATTGCGGCCCAGGCTTTTGGCTTGATACAGCATGCTGTCGGCTTCGTCCAGCAAAGCGGATGACGCTTGATTTGCCTGTGGGATCAATGAGGCATAGCCCAGGCTGATCGTGACCCAGCGGGAAGCGCTGGAATGGGTGTGGGGTATTTGCATCGATTCGATGCGGTGGCGCAATTGATCCGCCAACTGGCGGGTACCGTCGGTATCGGTTTCCGGCATCAGAATCACGAACTCCTCGCCGCCGTAGCGGGCCACCAAGTCGCCGGGCCGGTTGACCGTGGCGGCGAACATGGCGGCGACCTGTTTCAGACAGACATCGCCCTCGCCATGGCCATGGCAGTCGTTATATTCCTTGAAGTGATCGATATCCACCATGATGATGCCCAGCGGCAAACGATTGCGCTGCGCGCGTTTCCATTCGACTTCCAGCATCTGATCGAAGCGCCGCCGGTTGGGAATGCCGGTCAAGCCGTCGATCCAGGCCATGGACTCCAGCATGTCGGTAGTTTGCTTCAGACGGATGTGATTGCGTATCCTGGCCTTTACCACGGGCAGATAAAAGGGTTTGGTAATGTAATCCATCGCGCCGAGGTTGAGCCCGAATTCTTCATTGGCGGCTTCGTTCAAGGCGGTGACGAAGATGATGGGAATGGCGTTGGTGTGCGGGGAGTTTTTCAGGCGGCGGCAGACCTCGTAACCGTCTATATCCGGCATCATCACATCCAGCAAAATCAAATCCGGCAAATCCTGGCTGGCAATGACGCGTAGCGCATCCTCGCCGCTGGCGGCGACTTTGATCCGATAATCCTTGATCAGATTTTCCGCCAGTACCTGAATGTTGGTGGGCGTATCGTCTACGATCAGAATCAATGGCTTGGGGGGTTCGCGAGTCATGCGGGTCCTGTCTGTAAATACTGGCTGATGATGGCGTCCAACTGAACTAGGGTTTTTTCCGCTTGCCGATAGTCGATAGTATTTATCTGTTTTTCAAATTTGAGTAGCAATGGCTGTAAATTTTGCGAGGGCAGTGCGTCTTTTAGCGCATTTATCAGTTCGTGCGGCACGAAGTCGTTGCCCTCGAGCAACATTCGCAGATGTCGGACGAAGTTATTGGCGACGGCCCAATCGGCGGCGGCATACTCCGGCGAATTCGAAGAATCGCCGAACAGGGCGGCGGTCTGCCGCAGGTTTTCAAGAGCCTGGGTTAGGGCCGCGGTATCGATTTCGGCCGGAGCGCCGGCCGCGACGGACTCCTCCAGGCGGGCCGCGGCTCGACTGAGTTCGGTCGCGCCGATCACGCCGGCGGCGCCTTTCAGGTCGTGCAACCATCTGGCCGCGCTATCGGCGTTTTCCGAAATCCCCGGTTGGCTGAGTCGGGCGGCCGAGTCGGCGAATTTGTCGCAAAAGTTATCCAGCAGGCGTTTGAATTTGACCGCATTCAACCCTATGGTTTTTCGAATGTAATCCAGGTCGAATCCCGGCAATTCCGCCGGAAAAAACAGCTTGTCCGGCGAGGTCTTGGCGGCGGGCGCCGGCTGTGCCGTCTTGGCGTGGGGCTTGATGCAGCGTATCAGTACCTCGATCAAGGTTTGCGGCAGCACCGGTTTGGCCAAATGGTCGTTCATGCCGGCGGCGCGGCAATCATTACGTTCCTTGTCCTGTACCGCCGCCGTCATGGCGATAATGGGCAAGTCGGCAAATTGTTTATCCTGGCGAATGATGCGGGTCGCCGCCACTCCGTCCAGTTCCGGCATTTGCAGATCCATCAGCACGGCGTCGAAGCGGGTCTGGCGCACGGCTTCCACGCCCTCCCGGCCGTTATTGGCCACGGTAACGATGAGGCCGGCGCTCTCCAGGTATTCGCGCGCCACCAGTTGGTTGATTTCGTTATCTTCCACCAACAGAATATGCGCGCCGCGGATGGCGGCGGCCATGGCGGACAGCTCCGGCCGGTCCTGCTCGGCGACGTGGAAGGTCTCGCCGCCTTGCAGGCGGGTCAAAGTATTCAACAAAACGGAAGGCATCACCGGCTTGACCAGTATGTCGTCCGGTTTCGCTTCGCCGGCGGCGCTCAATAGTTTTTCCCGGCTGAAGGCCGTGACCATGATGATCACGGGCGCGTGGCGGATTTCCGCCTTGCGCACCATGTCCTTGATGGCGCGGGTGACTTCCACGCCGTCCAGGCCGGGCATTTTCCAGTCCAGCAATACCAGTTCGAAATCCTGGCTCTGATCGTTGGCCGCTTTCAATTCCGCCAGAGCGGCTTCGCCGTTGGCGGCCTCCACCACCTGAAAGCCCCAGGCCTGCATGATGTCGCGCAGGATTTGGCGGGAAATGTCCAGGTCATCGACGATCAGCACCCGCATGCTATGCAATTGAGCGTTGGCGTGGCCGGCTCCGACTTCCTCCGGCAAGGGCAGCAGCAGGCTGAATTCGAACACGCTGCCTTGCCCGGGTTGGCTTTGCACGCTCAACTCGCCGCCCATCATTTCGATCAGGCTTTTGCTGATGGTCAAGCCCAGGCCCGTGCCGCCGAAACGGCGGGTAATCGAACTGTCGGCCTGGGAAAAGGCTTGAAACAAATGTTCCAGCTGTGCCGGCGTCATGCCTATGCCGCTGTCGCGTACCGAAAATTTCAGGGTGGTAAAACCGTGCGCGGTCGCCAGTTGTTCGACCTTAAGATGAATTTCGCCGATATCGGTGAATTTAACCGCGTTGCCGACCAAGTTGTTCAGTACCTGCCCCAGGCGCAGGGCATCGCCGATCAAGCGGCTCGGCAGGTTGGGGTCGAGTTCCAGAACCACCTCCAGGCCTTTTTCCTCGGCCCGGACTACGAACAGGTTCAGCACGTTTTCCAGCATTTCCTCGAGGGAGAAGACTTCGTGCACCAGCTCCATGCGGCCGGCCTCCACCTTGGAGTAGTCGAGAATATCGTTGGTAATCGCCATCAGCGCCATCGATGAGGTGTGGATTTTTCGCAAATAATCCAGCAATTTCGGGGGTGGGTTGGTGTTGAGAGCCAGGTCGGACAGGCCGACGATGGCATTCATCGGGGTGCGGATTTCATGGCTCATATTGGCCAGGAACAAGCCCTTGGAGCGAGCGGCCGCCTCCGCCTCCTCCTTGGCCTGCAGGTATTCCGTGGTGCGTTGCGCCACTTCCTGTTCCAGGCGGTCGCGGTGGCGGATCAGATTTTCATCGCGCAGTTGAATTTCGGTCAGCATGGCATTGAAGGCCCGCACCAGGTCGCCGATTTCGTCATGGCCGCGCGGTTTCACCCTGAGACCGTAATCTTTTTGATTGCCGATGTTGCGGGCGGCGACGGCCAACTCCTCTATCGGTCCGGAAATAATGCCTTGCAGGCGGTTCGCCAGCAGATAGACCAAAATCAGCGCCAAGCCGGCGGCGATCAGGCTCTTGCCCAAACCCGCCAATTGGTCGTTCCATTGCGCGGTGAAATCGGCTTGCAGCAGCACATAACCGATCAGTTCGCCGTTTTTTATCACCGGCGTGAAAAGTTCCGCGCGCCGGCTCCAAAAATCCGTGCGCAACTCGCGGAACGGCCGCTGAAAATCGTCCGGCGTGGCGGGGGCGATATCCGTCCGGCTCCAGGAAGACAGGACTTGGCCATCGGCCGATATCATCCAGCTGGCAAGGATTTCCTGGTGTTCCCTCAAGGATTCCAGCAGGCGCCGGGCTTCGGCATGATCGGCAAAAGCCAGCGCGGCCTGGCCGTTTTCGGCCAGGACGTCGGCTAGGCCGGACAGTTCCTGCAGCGCGTTGCGATATTGCTTGAAGGCTGAGCTGACCATCATCACGGACAGGCTGACGAACAGACAGGCGGCGCAACTCAGCATGATGATGGAAACCAGCTTGCGGCGTAGGGACCAATTGGAAAAACCTGATAAAGCGCGCAATGGACTATCTCCCGTACACATGGGTTGCGATGTTCAGTAACTGACCCGGCAAGTGCAGTCCGGCCTTGCGGATCGTTTCCAGGTTGACTTCGAACACCACTTTGTTGTCGCGAACCACCAAGCCTATGCCGCCGCCTTTTTCCGCGAAATTCTCGATATCGGACAGGGTCAGGGTGGGCGCGTTTCCCAAGGCGTTGAGTATGACCAGGAAATGCGCTTGTTCGCTGAGGCCGATATATAGCAAGTGGCAGCCGCTTAGGGAAAGGTTGGCGTAATTATGCCGGACCAGGCGCAATCGACGTTCGCCGATATTGCGTCCGTTTAAAGTCTCCAGGAAGCCTTCCAGCGGATTGTTGCCGATCAGGCACAATGAAATGTCGCTGTTGTCCGGCTCGCCCTCGGCGGGCCACTCGACAAACTTGGCAAAATTGTACAAATAGGCGGCCTTGACCTGGGCTTCGGACAGGCTGTCCGCCACCGGCAATTGCCATGTCCCCGGCAACCAAGCAAGGCCAAACGCCAGAACCATGAACGCGGCGCGGCGCCGGCGTTTCGTCGGCGAGTGAATTTGAAATCCTTTACGTTTGCCGGGATGCGTCATGCCTTGGGTTGGAGTGAGTCAAGTCGTAGTGGCGGATGAAATTCAATGCGCATGCGCAAACCTTTGGAATCGGTTGAACGGCATGCCGGTTCCACTCATGCGCGGGAATGACGGTCCGGGCGGAGCGTTCCCAAGGCAGTGTAGCTGTTTTTTTGCAAAACCGGCCTCATTCGGCGAGAGGCCGGCGGGCAAAACGGCCGATTTCGGCCCGATTCATAAGATGCCGTTTTTGGCCGGGCAACGGCAATAACCGTTGAGTTCCACATAGGCCTGGCCGTTGACGGTGCCGCTAACACCGCAGGCACCTTCCCAATAGACCGGTCCAATCCAGAGCTTATGTTGGGCGTGCAACTCCTGATCCTTCAGCAAGGGTTGCACGCTGAATTTTTCGCCGCGAACCTCGATTTCCCAACCGGAGGGGTAGCTGCAACCGGTGCTGGGGCTGATCCATTGATCCAGCACGGTGACCTGAAATTCGTGCGCGGCCAGGGTTGTGGTAAGGCCGTTCGCATCCGTGATGGAGCCGGATTTTTCCACCTCGGAATCATTGCCCTTGAAGTCGAACAACATGATTTGCCGGTTGTCGTCCAGTTCAATGGCAAACCATTGCCAGCCTTGTTGAATGGCTTGATAGAGTTCGCCGTATTGGCGATCGAACCAGCTGTTGCCGCTAAGCTCGAAAGTCTCGCCGGCTATGGTCAGGGTGCCGCGGGTGGTCATCTTGGGGCGCGAGTAATAATAAGTGTAGCCACCGAAACGGTAGGGATGGGCATCGCCGCCGTAATGCAGGGCGGGCGGCTGGCTGGCAATCAGTTCGATATCCAGCACATAATCGCCCACTTCGGCATGCAGGCGGTCATGGCCGTCGCCGCCGACGGCGGTGACGCGGTTGTCCTTGCCGGAGCTCAACTTGAAGCCGTTCTTGCCGCGTTGCGGCAGGTGAAATTCGACAAATTCCTCGAACGCGAAGCGTTTGCCGTCCACATCGGTTATGGCGGCTTGTACCAGTTGGTCGCGCATGATCACAAAGCTGTCGAAGCTGAAAAACACCACTTCGAAACCGAAACGGCGGCCGTCCCCGCTGAATAAATGGCCGGTCCAATACCACCACTGCACCTGCTCGGTCGGCAGAAATGCGTCGTCGGCGGGCAGTTCCACCGGGCCGATTAGGCCGCGCCTGGGCATGAACAAGCAGACGATAATACTTGCCGCCAGTAACAGCCAAGGTAACAGCGCGGGCTTGATCAGGCTGATCAGCAGTATCAGTCCGGCCATGATCCAGGGCAGTTTTTTCCACAGTTTGCTCATCGTAGCTACTCTCCGGGCAGGTTGAAAAATCAAAAATTCCAGCTGAATTTGCCGTAAATCGAACGCGGTATCTCGGTGGCAAAATCGGTCAGGGAAACGGCGGCCGAGTCTCTGAATTCAAGATGTTGCGGCGCGAACAGGTTTTGCGCCACCACCGACCACTCCATGCCGGCAATCGGTTCGTAGGCGAAACGGGCGTCGAAGGTGGTATAGGCCGCTACACTCTGATTGCTGGCGCTTAAACGGCCGACATGACGCATGGTCATGTCCAGGTGAGTGTTGCCGGTCATGTCGATCTGCCAGCGCAACAGGCCGCGATGTCTTGGACTCAGGCCGGCGGTATCGGGATTGTTGGGGTCCAGGGGGCTTTCGATTTTCAGGTGGCTGTAATTGCCGCTGAAGCGCATCCAGTCCAGGACGTTCCAGTCGGCGGATAGCTCGATACCGCGGGTGGTGATTTCCCGGCTCAGATTGGTCCACAGCATGGGCTGGGTCACCAAAATCGACGGTACCGTTTGTACGGACGGGGTGCCGCGATTGAGCATGATGAGGTCGGTATAGTGATTGCTGAAAGCGGTCACGTCGGTGGAAAAGCGGTTGCTCCATTGCGCGCGGTAACCGACTTCCGCGCTGAAAACTTTTTCCGCCTTCAGGTCGGGGTTGGCTTGCGCCATGATCTGAACAGGAAGCGGAAACGGGATGGGGGCTATCGTTGCGCTGGTTGCGCCCAGCGCTATGCCCGACTGGGCTTCCCCGCGCGACGGAATTCGCGCTGCCCTGGAAACCGAGGCCCAGACCGAGTGGCTGCTGTTCGGTGTCCACAGCAGTCTGGCGTTGGGTTGCACTTGGGTGTTGCCGAAATGACTTTCCTCGATTTTGCTGCCCAGGGTCAAGCGCAAGGTATGATCGATCAAGGTGATGTCGTCCTGCACAAAGGCACCGCCCTGCTGATAGCCCAGACTGTCGGGCGTAAAGGTGATCGAGGAACTGCCCACGGTTGCGCTATGAATGTAGCGGTAATTGATGCCCCACATCAAATCGTGGCTGGGGTTGGGGTGCAGGCGATGTTGAAAATCGATGTCGAAGATGTCCTGGCTGTCGGACAAGGCGGGCGCGGTGAAATTGACCCTGTCGTAGTAGCCCTGCAGGATGAATTCCGAACCGTCGCCGAGATTCCCTTCCCAACGCGATATCAAATTGGCGCCGTCGGCCAGGTCATCCACGCTGAATGCCGTATTGAAGGGCGCGGACACCGTGGAAGGCTGTACGGTATTACCGACTTTTTTTCGGTAAACGTCGCCTTGCACGGTAAAGCGGTGATTGCCGGACAGGCGTTCATCGATCCGAAAGCCGCCTTGTACCGAGCGCCAATCGTCGTGTTGCCGCTCGCCTTGGCTGTTTAGAAAAGCTTCCCGCTCGAATGCTTTTGCATAGACCCTGTAACTGCCGTCGCCGCCGGTTCGTCCGCCGTGCCGGTAACCGACGAAACCTTGTTCCTGATTGCCGCCGCCGGCCACGAACAGGTTGCCCTGGGTATCCTTGGTTTTTTTGGTGATGATATTGATGACGCCATTTACCGCATTGGCGCCCCACATCACCGCGCCGGGTCCGCGGATGACTTCGATGCGTTCTATGTCTTCCAGCAGGGTGTCCTGCAAATTCCAGAACACGCCCGAGAACAGCGGGGTATAAACCGTGCGGCCATCCATCAATACCAGTAATTTGTTGGCATATCGGCCGTTGAAACCGCGCGACGTGATGGCCCAACTGCTGGCGTTGATTTGCGCCACTTCGATGCCGGGCGCCAAGCGCAATGCCTCCGGAATGCTGGTAACGCCGGCGCGGCGGATATCGTCCTGGCTGATGATGAAGGCCGCCGCCGCCGTGTTGGACAGCGATTGCGATTTTCTGGAAGCGGAAGAAACCTCCATTTGCATCAGTTCGCTAATGGACAGTTCCTCGATGGCGGAAGCAGCATCGTCCGCCGCCTTTGCCGACTCGGGCAAGGCGAGTGTCAGCGCGGTCGGTACTAACAACAGGCTTAGCGTGCTTTTTAGCTGTTTGGGGCGGATAGGATAGTGTCGCATCGTCTTATTATTATTGGAGAGCGGATCGATTTTTCCTATTTATAAGCCATGTTCGGGCCGGAGGTGGCGGAAATTTTAATCCGCCGCGCCAATAGGCGCCGCGCAAGCGTTTGCGGCGGATTTGCCGTTGCCGATTTCCCTATGAGTATGCGTTGCGAAAGCCCATGGCGGCGCGCGCGCGGACAACGATGGCGAGCTTGCGCAATTGTCCGGCAAGTCAGTGTAAATGCTTGTAATTTATCGTTGCGCATGCGATAGCCATTCAGCTGTGTCAGCGTGAAGAATAGCGCAAAATCGCAAGTCGGCTTTTTGGGCTGCCGCAATTGCATGCTCGGCGTGGGCTGTTTTTGAGCAAACAGCCCGAGCGGGATTTGATTTTAATTTTAGCGACCTGGACGCTCAAGCGCACATTTTGCTACAATCAAGCCTATTTTTGGGCGCGTGGCGCCGAATAATTACACACCAGGTCTTTCACACTCATTCCGGAGAACACTCTATGGCAATTAAAGTTGCAATTAACGGTTATGGTCGCATCGGTCGCAATGTCATGCGCGCTTTGTACGAATCAGGTCGCACCAACGAAATTCAAATCGTGGCTATTAACGATCTGGGTGACTCCAAAACCAATGCGCATTTGACCAAATACGACACCGTACACGGCAAATTCCCATTTGATGTTTCTGTCGACGGCGATTACATCATCATCAATGGCGACAAAATCCGTGTGTTCGCCGAGCGCGACCCCGCCAAGCTGCCTTGGGCCGAACTGGGCATCGACGTAGTCCACGAATGTACCGGTTTCTTCACCAGCAAGGCCAAGGCTTCCGCCCACATTAGCGCCGGCGCCAAAAAAGTCATCATCTCCGCTCCGGGCGGCAACGACGTCGACGCCACCGTCGTCTACGGCGTCAACCACACCAGCCTGAAAGCATCCGACACCGTTATTTCAAACGCTTCTTGCACCACCAACTGTCTGGCGCCGCTGGTTAAACCCTTGATGGACACCATCGGTGTGGACCACGGTTTGATGACCACCATCCACTCCTACACCAACGACCAGGTGTTGACCGACGTCTACCACAGCGACTTGCACCGCGCCCGTTCCGCCACCCAGTCCATGATCCCCACCAAAACCGGCGCCGCCGCCGCGGTAGGTTTGGTATTGCCTGAAATGAAAGGCAAACTGGACGGTTTTGCGATGCGCGTTCCAACCATCAACGTCTCCGTGGTTGACCTGTGCTTCCAGGCTTCGCGCAACACCACCAAGGAAGAAATCGACGGCATCCTGCGCGAAGCCGCAGCGGGTCCATTGAAAGGCATTTTGGCCATCAACGACGAGCCCTTGGTGTCGTCAGACTTTAACCACAACCCGCATTCATCCATTTACGAAGCGGGTCTGACCAAAGTCACCGGCGGTAATTTCGTCAAAGTGTTGTCCTGGTACGACAACGAGTGGGGTTTCTCAAACCGCATGCTGGATACCACGGTTGCCTTGTTCAACGCCAAATAAAGGATTTACATGCTGTTACGAAGAACAAAAATCCTGGCTACGCTGGGACCCGCAACGGATAAGCCCGGCGTACTTGAGGAATTGTTCAAGGCCGGGATAGACGTTGTCAGGTTGAACTTCTCGCACGGGTCGGCGCAGGATCATATTAATCGCGCTAATCGCGTCAAGGAACTGAGTAAACAAACCGGCCGCCGGGTCGGCATCCTGGCCGATTTGCAAGGGCCTAAAATCCGCATCGAGCGCTTCAAGGAAAATAAAGTCTGGCTGGAAGAAGGTCAGGCGTTTGCCTTGGATATCAACCTGGGCAAGCTGGACGGCGACAATACCCAGGTCGGTATCAGCTACGAGCCGCTGGCGCGCGAAGTCAAGCCGGGCACCCGTTTGTTGCTGGATGACGGCCGCGTTGTGTTGGATGTGGTGAATGTCGAGAACAACACCCGTGTCAATACCACTGTCGTGGTGGGCGGCGATTTGTCCAACAACAAGGGTATCAACCTGTTGGGTGGCGGCTTGTCCGCGGCGGCCTTGACGGACAAGGACAAGGAGGACATCAAAACCATCGCCATCATCGATGCCGATTATGTGGCGATTTCATTCCCCCGTACCGCGGCAGACATGCATGAAGCCCGTGCCTTGCTGGAAGCGGAAGGTTGCCATGCCGGCCTGGTTGCCAAGGTTGAAAGGGCCGAAGCGATGGAGGTCATCGACGAGATCATCCTGGCCTCCGACGCCATCATGGTGGCGCGCGGCGACTTGGGCGTGGAAATCGGCGATGCTAACCTGCCGGCGGCGCAAAAACTGCTGATTCAGCGTTCGCGCGAATTGAATCGGGCCGTGATCACCGCGACCCAGATGATGGAGTCGATGATAGAAAATCCGATTCCAACCCGCGCGGAAGTGTTTGACGTGGCCAACGCCATTGTCGACGGTACCGATGCCATCATGTTGTCGGCGGAAACCGCCTCCGGCAAGCATCCGGTCAAAACCGTGCAGGCCATGGTACGCATTTGTCTGGAAACCGAGAAGCAACCCAGCGTGACCCAGTCCATGCACCGGATGGCCGACAAGTTCGAACGTATCGACGAAGCCATTGCGATGTCCGCGATGTATATGGCCAACCATACCAAAATCGCCGGTATCGCCTCTTTGACCGAGTCGGGTTCGACACCGCTTTGGATGTCCAGAATCAGCTCCGATATCCCCATCTATGCCTTCAGCAATCAGGAACGCACCTTGGGCCGGGTAACTCTGTACAAAGGCGTGTTCCCCATTCCATTTTCCAAGGAAAAAATGGACTCGCCCAGCGTGACGCAAAGCCTGACCAAGGCTTTGAAGGCGCGTGGGGTGGTGAAACCGGGCGATGCATTGATTCGCACAAAAGGCGATTTTAGCGGTACCAGCGGCGGCACCAACTCGCTGAAAGTCATTAATGTAACCGAAGATTAAGCTCTCCGGCGCACGACGGCCGAAAGGAGGCACCGCCAAGCGGTGCCTCCTTTTTTTTGCTTGAAATTCCGCCCATGGCAGCGGCAAACGCGTTTCAATCCGTACCGAAGCCGACAAATTTCATGACCTGCACCGTCGTCGAATGGTGGTCGTGTTTACCCGCCCGGAAACCGTGCAAATTATCCTTAACAGCTGGCAATACCAACGCCAACACACAGGTTTAAAACTCTACGGCTACGTAATTCAGGAAAACCATCTGTACTTTATCGCCCAGGCGCCGGAACTGGACCAATGCGTTGCCGGCTTCACAGCTTATAACGACCGCCGGATCATCGACCACCTACAGCAGAAAAAAGCTGAGCGCCTGCTGCAATGCCTGCATTTCGCCAAAGCGGCCCATAAACGAGACCGCGAGGACTAGTTATGGCAAAAGGGCGTACATGCCGAAATGATTTTGAACGAAGCGATGATGCGGCAGAAGCTGGACTACATCCACGCCAACCCGGTTAAACGCGGTTATGTGAGCTTACCGCAGCATTGGCGTTATTCCAGTGCCGCCAACTACGAAGGCTTGGCGGGGGTTGATGGAGATTGATGTTTGGTGATGGACGCTGGAGCGTCCGGGACTGCGTTCCCACGCGGAGCG
>NZ_JANIBJ010000039.1 GCF_024505185.1 Methylomonas subterranea | reverse complement strand
TGACCTGATGGCCAGTCTGTTCGAAATGAATCATTGTCAGTGGCCGCTTTAGAGAAATTTTGCATAGTCGGATTTTGTTGAAACCGTAAGTTTCTGTTCAAATGCTCCCGCTAGTCCATTATCGAAAATCCCCCAAAGCAAGGTGATGTCTTGACCCGCCATGTCATGGCTTAATTGATAGCGGATGCCATCAATACCGACGCAGGCGTTGCTATCCGCCTTGCGCTGTTCCGGTTCACGGGCGAAAGTGCGGAAGCGATCCCACGAACACATTTCCCTAAACCCTGTCGACGGCAGGTTTTGTAGCCAATCCTCCATACGGGAATGGTCTTCATAGCGGTGATCCATCGCGTTATATTCCCCTAAATACCTGTGTAACCAGGCATTGGCTTCTTCCAGCGTTTCCGGCTGCTGGAGATGGTAAAGGGTTTCCAAGGAAGATTTGATGGTCAGGAAAGAACGTTCCACTTTGCCCTTGGACCGTGAGGTGGTGCGCCTTCCATCACTGCCCCTTGGCATATGTACCCGCACTTCGATGCCCAGTTGCTTCATAACCCACAAGAACACCCGGCTTTTAGACACCGGGCCGGCATCCATATAAATGACCGAAGGGATGCCCTGGAATGGGTTGTTCTTGTCCTTCTTGGCGGACATCGCATTAAACAGGAACAATAGCGCGGTTATCACGTCTTCGCCTTTGACCACGTGGTATTCCTGGTAACAAACCCCGCTCCGGTCATCGGTAACACCGGCCAAAGCCAGATATTCCGAACCCTCTTTTAGCGTTTTGCCGAAAAATTCCGGCTTTTTCAAGTCTGACGGCGAGAAATCAAATTGCCAGCATTCATTGCTATTGGTAGCCTGGAAGGGCGTCCAGGGCGGCTCTATGCTTAGGGTGCGGTTGTCGTATCCCCATTGTTTCAGATAACGGCTGACCGTGCTGAGTTTGAGCAGACCGGATTCGACTTTAACCAATCCCTCCGCCGTTTCAATGCCGGACTTTTCGAGGACTCCAATACAAGCCTTGGTCGATAAGCGCCGTCCCTTTTTGCTGGTCGTCCGAAGTTTCAGCGCCGCAATCAATTCACAGTAACGGCGCATGTCTGCTTCGGGCAGGCTTCTTGATGTATTGTAATCGCTGCGGTGGGTCAAATAAGGCAGTTGATGTGTACGCAATTGCCGCCGGACGGTGGATGCCGAAATTCCAAATGCTTCGCAGGTTGCCTCAACAAGGTCTTTGCGTTGGGTATCCCTTGGGGACAGCGCATCCAGTTGGTTTTGAAGTGCTATCAGTACCTCAAAAGGGAGGCGTTTACGCGGCACGAACCCCGTCCTGTTTAGGCCGACTGATGCCGTGCTTGCTCATCCAGTTGCGCAAATTGGCGGAAGTGGTGCCGTATCGACCGGCGATAAAAAATAGGGTTGCGCCATTTGCAAGCAAAGCTTCAATTTCGGGACGGAATGGGTCGAGTTTGCTCTTGCCCGGCCCTTTGGGGCGGCCTAACGTCATACCGGCGGCTTTCTTTGCACGCAAGGCTTCTGTTGTGCGCTGCGAGATCAAATCGCGTTCAATTTCGGCGGCCATGGAAAACGCCATTGCGACGATCTTGCTTTGGATGCTTTGGTCAAGCCGCCAATTGCCTTTCACCGAATAGACATGGACACCGCGTTCCATCGCAATCGACAAAATTTCCATGCACTCCAGCATACTTCGCCCCAGGCGGGACATCTCGCTGACCACTAAATTATCTCCCTTTTGAAGGTCATCGATGACTTGGGCAATCTTGCGTTTGCGCCAGGATATTTTGCCGGAGGCTTTTTCTTCGATGAATTTGACCTGACCCAAGTTATGGTGATTGGCCAGCGCTAGAATATCCGCCTTGTTTTTCTCCAAGTCCTGGTCTGCGGTCGATACCCGTAAATAACCGATAGTTTGTGCCATCATCTTGCCTAAAATGCCTATAAAATCAGCAAAGGTAATGAAAACCCTAAAAACGGACTTTATAATAACCAAAAATGGATTGAAAACACAGTGCCTTTCTTTAACTAAAACGGATAGCAAAAACGTTCGTTTTTAATGGTGTATATTGCCATCATAAACTCCCCAAAAGTTATTTGAATGAAGTTGGCAAGCATCAACCAACCAAATAAATCAGCTATCGACCTTCAGTTTCTTAATGGATAATAGGGTTGAGTTTTCTGAACGCTTAGTCTACGATGAAGAAGCAGGAAAGATTTTCATCCTTGTTTTTTAGTTTTTAGACTGTAATCTCTCGTTAAATTCAATCGCATGTTTAGCAAACGCATAGTCATTACATTAACGCTGATCATGGCCTTGATGCCTGTCGCGGTGACCTATGCGCATTACTCGGATATTACAGGCCAGCTGGCCGCGATGCAGGTTGCAGAAGCGTCGGATCATGCCGATCACACCGGGCACTCAGATGAACTGGCTGCAGACCATTGTCAAGCGCATGCCTCTCATCACGATAAACTGCACTCGGCAGGCTGCGGCTTTCATGTTTGTGTCGGTTGTGCCGTAACGTCATCCTTTCAGTTCACTACGACCCACAGTCACGCTATCTACATTCTGTCGGAGAAACTCGAGCCACTCTCACTAGTCGCGCCGCCGGATATTAGACCGCCCATCAAAAGCCTCTAAGCGTTTCAGATCGGCACAGCCACACCCAAAAGCTGTGCTCGTCTATCATGTCAGACCAACGATTTACGGTGTCTCGCACTACCGTATCTCGGCTCGGTTACCGGCATTACCACAACGTTTCGAGGATACGCATGTCACCCCAATTACTCTTTCGCCGTTATCTCTCGGTAGTGGCGCTGTTGCTTGTTTGTGGCGTCGCCACGGCCGATGAGTCGCCGCCGCTGACCTTAGAGGCGGCGACCCAAAAAGTCACGCAGGACAACCCCGATCTGGCGCAAATGCTAGCCCGCGCGCAGGCCATGGCGGCCATTCCGGCGCAGGAAGGCAGTCTGCCTGATCCGCAAATCAGTTTTAACGCCATGAGTTTGCCGGTGGAGGGTTTCGATACCCGGCGAGAGGACATGACGCAACTGGGATTTGGCTTGTCGCAAGCCATTCCATTTCCCGGCAAATTGGCGCTGAAGGAACAGGCAGCCTTCCATGACGCGGAAATGGCCAGCCTGAATGCCGATGAAGTTCGGCTCCGCCTGATCAGCGACGTCAAGACCCTCTGGTGGCAACTGTTTTATCTGGACCGGGCACTGGAGATCGTCGATAGCAACCACAGCCTGTTGCAGCAATTCGTCGATATCGCCCGCAGTAAATATGAAGTCGGTGACGGTTTGCAGCAGGATGTGCTGCTGGCCCAACTGGAACTATCCAAGCTGCTGGATCAAAAGATCGGCCTCACTGGCTTGCGCCGTAGCACGGCGGCCCGACTGAACGCCTTGCTGGACCAACCGGCCAATCAAACCGTGCAAATCCCCACAACGGTGTCCTTGCAACTGCCGGTCATCAAAGCCGAAGAACAGCTTTATCAGCAGGCGGAAAACGCCAGACCTTTGCTGGCCAGCGAACGGCAAGGCATCCATGCCGCCCAGTCCAGACTGGATTTCGCCCAGAAAGACCTGTTGCCGGATTTCATGGTCGAGGCGGCCTACGGTGCGCGCTCGAACATGCCGGACGGCACGCGGCGTTCGGATTTGTTGAGTCTGGGCGTCAGCATGAACGTGCCGATTTTCGCCGGCAGCAAGCAGGAAAAAGCCATCGATCAACGTACCAGCGAGTTGATGCAGCAACGCTATAGCCTGCAGGACAAATGGAACGCGGTGCGCGCGCAAATCAGCCAAACCCACAGTGATTATCAACGCGCGCAACAGCAATTCGTGCTGTTCGATACCGGCATCATTCCGCAAGCCCGGCAGACCGTGGCCTCGATGCTGGCCGGCTATCAAGTCAGCAAAGTGGATTTTCTGAATCTGGTGCGCAGCCAGGTCACCCTGTTTGAATATGAAACCCAATACTGGAAAGCCTTTACCGAAGCCCAGCAGGCATTGGCCCAATTGACTGCAGACGTCGGCGAGGAGGCGATTTATGAATAAGCAACTGTTATTGACGGCCGCAGTGACGTTGGCCATTGGCCTCATGGGCGGCTATTGGTTGGCCGAGCAAACCGAACCGAACGAAAACGTTCATACGACACCGACCAGACAACCCTTGTTTTACCGCAGCCCTATGAACCCCTCGGCCACCTCGCCCGTGCCGGCCAAGGACGCGATGGGGATGGATTATGTGCCAGTGTATGGCGACGATGCAGCCGAGGAAGCCGGGAGCGCCGGTGGGGAACGCAAAATACTGTTCTACCGCAATCCGATGAATCCTGCCGTCACCTCACCGGTGCCGACCAAAGACAACATGGGCATGGATTATCTGCCGGTCTATGCCGAAGACTCAGCGCCGTCGGCCGATCCTGTCGGCACCGTCAAAATCGACGCGGTCACCGCGCAAAATATCGGTGTGCGCACCGCTTTCGCCAAACAATCCAAGCTTTCACATCGAGTGCGGGCGGTGGGACGCATCGCCTATGACGAAGAACGCATCGTGCGGCTGCATCCTAAAACCGAGGGTTGGATAGAAACCTTGCGGGTAGATAAAACCGGGCAATGGGTCAGGCAAAATGAAGATTTGTTGAGCATCTACTCGCCGCAATTGGTGGCCAGCCAGCAGGAATATGTGTTGGCCCTGAACAACCTGAAGGTGCTGGAAAAAAGCCCGATAGCAGACATCCGCCGCGGTGCGGAAGATTTAGTCAAGAGTTCTCGTGAGCGTTTGAAGTTGCTGGACGTACCCGCGCATCAATTGCACGAACTGACTGACAGCCACCAGATCAAAAAAAGCCTGCATATCCATACCCCGGCCAGCGGCATCGTCATCAACATTGGCGCCCGCGAGGGGCAATACGTCACCCCGGAAACCGAACTGTACATGATTGCGGATTTATCCAAAGTATGGGCCTATGCGGATATCTATGAATACGAATTGCCCTGGGTGAAGGAAGGCGATCCGGTGGAAATGCGGCTGGCCGGCGTGCCGGGGCGTTTGTTCAAGGGGAAACTGGCCTTTATTTATCCCTATGCGGAAGCGAAAACCCGCACCATCAAAGTGCGCCTGACCTTCGACAACAGCGAACTGTTGTTAAAGCCGGACATGTTTGCCGACATTACCATTCAGGCAGGTAAAGAACTGGACGCCGTGGTGGTCCCCAGCGAAGCGGTGGTGCGTTCCGGTGCGCAAACCCAGGTGTTCGTGGTGCGGGCACCGGGCAAGTTTGAGCCGCGTCTGGTCACCACCGGCCTGGCGTCCAATGGCCACATAGCCATCGTCGAAGGGCTGGGTGCCGGCGAAGAAGTGGTCACCTCCGCGCAGTTCCTGATCGACTCCGAATCCAGGTTGCGCGAAGCCACCGCCAAAATGGCCGAGCCATCCGTCATCGAACACGAGGGTCATGCCCATGACTGATTGGCTGATCAACAATGCCTTGAAAGACCGTTTTCTGGTGGTGCTGGGCGCCATCATGCTAGCTATGGCTGGTTTGTGGTCGTTCAAGCACATGCCGCTGGACGCGATCCCGGACTTATCCGACGTGCAGGTGATCGTGTTCACCGAGTATGCCGACCAGTCGCCACAGGTCATAGAGGATCAAATTACCTATCCACTGACCACGGCTATGCTGGCCGTGCCGCATGCCAAAGTGGTGCGCGGCTATTCTTTTTTTGGCCTGTCGTTTGTTTACATCATTTTCGAGGACGGCACCGATATGTACTGGGCCCGCTCGCGAGTGCTGGAATATCTCAATTACGTCAAGGGCCGCTTGCCGCAAGGCGTTACTCCGACCTTGGGGCCGGATGCCACCGGGGTGGGCTGGGTGTACGAATACGCCCTGGTGGACAAAACCGGTCAACACGACCTGGCCCAGTTGCGCTCGATTCAGGATTGGTATTTACGCTACCCGTTGCAAACCGTGCCGGGGGTATCGGAAGTTGCCTCGGTCGGCGGTTACGTCAAACAATACCAGGTGGAAGTCGATCCCAATGCCTTGCAGGCCTATCAGATTCCGTTGTCCACGGTGATAGACGCTATCAAGCGCTCCAATAACGACGTCGGCGGCCGGCTGTTTGAAATGGCCGAGACCGAATACATGGTCAGAGGCTTGGGTTATATCAAATCCATCGCCGACCTGAATACCATTCCGGTCGGCGTCGACAGCAACGGCACACCCATCCGCTTGCAGGACGTGGCCCACGTGCAGATAGGCCCGGAACTGCGCCGCGGCGTCACCGAATTAAATGGTGAAGGCGAAGTGGCGGGCGGCGTGGTGATCATGCGCTTTGGTGAAAATGCCCTGGCCACCATCAAGGCGGTGCGCGAGAAGCTGGAACAGCTCAAACAAGGTCTGCCGGACGGGGTTGAGATCGTCACGGTGTACGATCGCGGCAGTTTGATCGAACGCGCGGTAGACACCCTAAATGAAGCTTTGATCGAGGAACTGATCATCGTCTGCGGTCTAGTGGCCCTGTTTCTGTTGCATCTGCGTTCATCGCTGGTGATCATCATCACCTTGCCGCTGGGCATACTGATCGCCTTCATCGTCATGAAATGGCAGGGCCTGAACGCCAACATCATGTCGCTGGGCGGTATTGCGCTGGCGATTGGTGACATGGTCGATGGAGGGGTGGTGATGGTGGAAAACGCCCACAAGCATTTGGCCGCCGCCGTCGCCAAGAAAAAAGCCGAACTCACTGAAAAAGAACGCTGGCAAGTGATTGCCGCATCCTGCCGCGAAGTGGGCAGCGGGCTGTTCTTCTCGCTGCTGGTGATCACCGTGTCCTTTCTACCGATTATCACCATGCAGGCGCAGGAAGGCCGCTTGTTCAGCCCCTTGGCTTTTACCAAAACCTATGCCATGGCGGCAGCCGCCATTCTGACCGTGACACTAGTACCGGTATTGGTCGGTTATTTCGTGCGCGGCAAGATCGTGCCCGAGCGCAAGAACCCGATCAACCGGGTTTTGCATGCCATTCACGGCCCGGCGTTGAAGCTGGCCATGCGCTTTCGGCTGTTGACCGTGCTGCTGGCGGCGCTGCTGATGGCGTCGACGCTGTATCCCCTCTCTAAAATCGGCAGCGAGTTCATGCCGCCGCTGGATGAAGGGGATATTTTGTATATGCCGTCCACCTTTCCGGGTATTTCCATCACCAAAGCCCGGGAAGTCCTGCAGCAGACGGACAAGATTCTGAAAACCTTTCCGGAAGTGCATCATGTGTTCGGCAAGATCGGCCGGGCGGAAACCGCGACCGACGCCGCACCACTGATGATGGTGGAAACCACGATCCAGCTCAAGCCGCAGGCGCAATGGCCCAATCCTAATAAAACCACTCGCGAACTGATGGCGGAAATGGATAAGGCCATTCATTTTCCCGGCCTGGCCAATGCCTGGACCATGCCGATCAAGACCCGCATCGACATGCTGTCCACCGGCATCAAGACCCCAGTCGGTATCAAGGTGTCAGGGCCGGATTTGACGGTCTTGCAACGCTTGTCGCTGGACATCGAGCAAGCCATGAAAAGCCTGCCGGACACCTTGTCGGCTTACGGCGATCGCACCGTAGGCGGCTACTTCCTGGATTTTGACATCAACCGCGAAGCCGCAGCCCGTTACGGGCTGACCACCGGCGATGTGCAGGACGTGATTCAAAGCGCGATTGGCGGCATGAACATCACCGAAACCGTGGAAGGGTTGGAGCGATATCCGGTCAATCTGCGCTATCCACGCGATATGCGCGACAACCTGGACGCCTTGCGGCGGGTGCTGATTCCGACCCCCACCGGCAGCCAGATTCCCTTGACTCTGGTGACGGACATTCGCTTCACTCGCGGTACAGACGTCATCAAAAGCGAAGACGCCCGCCCCAACGCCTGGGTGTACGTGGACATCAAAACCGCCGACATCGGCGGCTTCGTCGCGCAGGCGCAAAAGACGCTGGCCGAACAGGTGCAACTGCCCGCCGGCTACACCGTCGCCTGGTCAGGGCAGTTCGAATACATGCAGAGGGCCGCCGAACGCTTGAAGATGGTAGTACCGATTACCCTGCTGTTGATATTCATCCTGTTGTATTGCTCGTTCCGCAATATCACCGAGCCCACCATCGTCATGCTGACCATCCCGTTCAGCCTGATTGGCGGCATCTGGCTGGTCTACTGGCTCGATTTCAATTTATCGATCGGCGTCTACGTCGGTTTCATCGCCTTGGCGGGTACGGCGGCGGAAACCGGCGTGATGGTGCTGAGCTTCATCGATATCGAACTGGAAAAACTGCGGGAACAAAAGCAGGTGCCATTGAGCGCTGCCGACATCATCGCCACGGCGGAAACTGCCACAGCCTTGCGGGTGCGGCCGGTTGCCATTACCTCGCTGGCCAACATTATCGGCTTGATTCCCATCATGTGGGCCACCGGCACCGGCGCCGACGTCACCCAGCGTGTCGCCGCGCCGGCCATGGGCGGCATGCTGACAGTGTTGGTATTGAGTCTACTGGTATTTCCAGTGGTGTACAGCCTGGTGCTGCAAGTTCAGGAAAACCGCAGGCGGGGAGCCGCGGAATGATGTCTTATCCAGCTTCGCTGTCGTACGGATACCCCTTCACTCACTATTTTCGGTCCGATTGTTACCAAGGAGTCGCCTGCAAAAACATGCTCATAACCTAACGCTGTTGCCATTAATCGATTGAATTTATTTGGAGAAAAGTCATGAACACTAAAATTTTAATACCCCTGTTTTTCAGCCTGGGCCTATTGTCCGGATGCGCCGAGACGAACCCGCACCCCATGGATATGAGCCAAGCCATACAAGACGCCAAAACCAAGGCCGATCACGAAGCGTTGGCGCAACACTATGAGGATGCGGCGAAAGAGATGCAGCTGAAGGTCGACGAACACGAGAAACTGCTGAGCAAATATGAGTCGCACGCCTATCTGTATGGCAAGCGAGCTGGAGATTTAAAAGCCCATTGCCGAAACCTGATCAACATTTATAAAAATGCGGTGGATGCCAATATGAGTATGGCAAAAATGCACCGTGCGATGTAATCAAACTTGGTTTGCGGGGGCGCGTAAAGCGCCCCCGCTATTGAACATGACGTGGCAAACGTGAAATCCCGATTTTTGAGAATATGTTGCATGACCAGCATGTTGCTTGCTAGCAACCCGGTACCCCCCGCATCCCATGGATATGAGCCAGGCGTTAAAAAACGCCGCAACCTGCGCTGACCACGAAACCTTGGCGGCACATTACCAAGCAACGGCGGGCAGACTGCAAGCAAAAGCAGAGGAACACAGGGTACTCGCCGCAGATTTCGGCTAAATGCCGGAGGATTTTCACGAAGACTTTAGAGGGCATTGTCAATGGCTAATCGATGCCTATGAAAAGGCGGCCAAAATCAATTTGGAGCTGGCCAATCAACATCGCCATTGGTATCGCCATGAGTAATCTGGGCATGATCCCATTCAAGAACGGCAATGGACACTAGCCAAACACGATGATCAATGCCATTCTGAACATATCAACTCCTTTTCAAAACAGGATTCAGTTGTGGCAAAGTCTGAGATTACCTGCTTAAGCAGGTATTGGCATCAGCTGTTAAAAAGTCATTGCGAGGTTTTGCCGGGCCCTGTGACGGTCAAGTATCAGGCTTATATCAGACCGTTAGGAGCTTAGATTTTCGATCTCTTGACAGGCGGGTATTGGCCGCTATGTTAAGCTCAACATAGTGAAATTATAGATTCCGAGTGGCCGATTCACATAATATTACTCACTTTTATACACTGGATAGAATCAAATAAAGCGAGAAATCCAACTCGATAAAATCATTTAATGTGAGAAAGAAAACCGTCCTGTGCAATTAATGTGAGAAAAAGTGATTTTATAGAGTCAGTTAATTTGAGATGAAAATCCCGGATAAGTGCAAGAAAAGCCGGTTATGAAATCAAGAAACTACATCTAGTATCGGCGATGATGTGTTACCTCAACAACCATTCCGCCAAGCTTAAAAATCAACCAGTCGTACAGAAACATCGTAAAAAATGCCGCAGCAGTCAACAAGCCAAAGCCCCACGTCAGCCGTGTATCGGCTGGATGCGTGAACAGACAGACCACGAACGCGATTATCAATGCGGTGGTCAATGGCGTAATCAAGAAAAACACCAACGGACGCAGAAACATTAAAATCATCAGCAGTAACGTTCGAGCGGAATCCCACGCGAACAAGACGACACGGCACAACGCCATAGCCAGCCACGGAAAAACCCGGTAGCGAACGGTCTCAGCGGCGTTGTTTTGCACGGCCCGCTTGGTAACGTCCAAGATTGCCGGCCGGCGGGCCGTTTTGGCTTTCGGAAAATTAACAACAGTCATACAACCTCCTTCGCATAATCACCATGCAATTGGAATACTAACAATTGTGACCCGAACCCTTAAAATACAACGGGTTCCTAATGTACACCGCGAAAAACTGACTCATGGCCTGTTACGATACGTTATGAATCGGCGGCCACCGCCTTTTTTTGGGCGGCCGCCCAAATCCGCTTCACCTGGCTAACGCTACATGGCGCAAGCCGAGCCGTTTCCTTGATCGAGTGCCCTGCCCTGCGAAACGCGACGACGCGCTCATTAACAGCGGCGTTTACTACACGGCCTGTGTATTTGCCGGCCTGTTTGGCCAGTTCAACGCCCTGCCGTTGCCGCTCGCGCCGAGTTTCGTAATCATCGCGTGCCATCTGCAACGCCAGTTTTAACAATAGCTCTTGCACCGATTCCAAAACAATCCTGGATACACCATCGGCCTTTTCCGCAAGCTCGGAAAGATCAACGATTCCCGGAACTACTAGCTTTGCGCCTTTTGCACGGATCGACGCGACCAAGTTCTCCGCTTCGGCGAGCGGTAGCCGGCTTATCCTATCGATCCGCTCAGCGATCACCACGTCGCCCGGTTGTAATTCCCTAATCATGCGTAGCAGCTCCGGGCGATCCGCCCGTGCGCCAGACGCCTTTTCCTCATACCGGCCAGCGATATAGTACCCCTCCGCTTTAGCCTGGTTAATGATGTCCTCTTGGCGAGTCATATCCTGCTTGTCAGTGCTAACGCGCAAATAGATTCGAGCAACTTTCATATAGTGGTCAACAAGGGTATAGGCAAAAAAGCCACTATAACCCGGATAGCCAAAAACTAAAACATGCGACCCTAAATAGCCACTGTGGCCGGGCCAACCCTAATTGGCCACAAGACCATTTTCGCGCCCGCGAAATTAACTTGCGGCCGATGGCGATTTGTCGTCATGCCTCCATATTTGCCCAAGGCCCGCGAAGTCGCATAAAAGCGCCCAAACTGCATACGGAATTTCTACCTCATTACCAATCCATTTCCGCACAGTCCGCGCCCCGGATTTTTGTTTCAGCCCAAGCGCCTTTGCTGCGGTCGAGCCGGTGAAACCGGCAAGACGCATAGCCGCGGCCACTTCGGCCCCGGTTGGTGTCGGCCAGTCTTCGCTAAATGACATCAGACATTCAGGCCGTATTGTTAATTTATATGGTTCCACCATGCCTTCCTCTAAACGTGCCGAGTGACCGGATTATCATCTGGTCCTGCAATTACATTTTTCATTTTCCGAATATCCAATTTAGGTTAATCATTCATTTGTTTAATCGCCCAACATGAAACGGATTTCACCGGGGAATGTTAATTGTTTAATACGTTTAATGAAATGGTGACAATTCGCCGGCCAGGTCGAGCTGGCCATGTCACCAAACTGGATTGGTGACAGGCACCGGCCGGATCGAGACCAGCGCCGGGCGAACCGTGTCACCATACGATTACCCAATTGGTGTCAGATCCCCGCGTCCGGATTCGCTTGTTTGTCACCATGCGCGTATGGTGACGCCGGCGCGCGATCGAGGCCTTCATTCTGTCACCATCGATACTTACCTGATAAATGGTTGACCGCATCGCGCAGTCGGGCCTTGCCTTGTAACAACAGGCTTTCAATCCTACGCGTTTCCGCCGACAACCGATCATACTCAATGGCCCGCTGTATGCCATCACGGGCGGCCTGTATGCGCTCAGGATCGCACCCGATATATTCACGTTTCCGTTTGCCGCCGTCCTCGGTAGGATAATTCAAGTACATATATTTATCGTCCCGCCAATATTCGTTTGCATAAATCAGACCCGCGTCTTTCAATGCGGTCATTTGCTGTTCAATCACTTGAAGAGTCGATTTTTGAGCTGTAATCAACGCCGGCAATTCGTTGGCTAACGCCTCTAATTCATTTATCAATAACATCGCTAGTGCACTATGTAAGACTGTTTAATAGTGCTAACCGCTTGCGGGCTAAAGGTTAAGTCCAACTCGCACCCGTGCGAAATTAAATCCATGATTGAAATATTCCTAAATTGTAAGCGGCGTTTTCGATCAGTGGCCAATATAACGTAACCAAACGCCTGATCGATGCGGTCACCATCTACACGTTCGGTAATATACCAATGCCAGTTATTCAATTTATAGTGAAGGAAAACTGTCGCTTGATCGTTTAAGCCGGTTTGTTCAGGTGATATTGAAATCTTTTCAATCACCTCGGCTATCGAGACTATTTGTTTCATCATATTCGCTTTATTCTCCCCTCGTAACGTAACTGATATTTCCTTGGCCTGTTTGTTTGAAATATATGGAGAAATAAAAATTGCATCTTGTGCCGCCCGAACTGCTAACGGTGTTGGATGAAATTCGGTGGTGGATGGGCGACGAACACGATCAACGGTTTTATGAAATTTAAACATCGGAAACCTCCGGTAAACTTGGCCAGAGCGGAATTGCCCGGCCTTTAGTAATCACTAACGACTAACATGGAGAGTTAGGCGGAAATCCCTTTCCGCTCCCTCTAATTAGTAAGCGTCCGCTTCCTCCCCGCATTGTTGACAGCCGTATTCCCACGGATCGGCATCGCCAGCCCCGCAATTGTTACACCGCCAAGTGGAGTCTTCATCGCCTGTGGCGACCCGGCTAAACTTGCCTGTTTTCGAGTCTTCCAGCCATTCTTGATCGAATAAATCGACTTCTTGCGTTGCCATCGGATACCTCCGGTAAACTTGGCCAGAGCGAAGCGCCCGGCCTTCTGGTGGTCTGGCGGTTGCCTGAACCACGATTTTATTATCTAGTATATTGTCCTGATTGTCAAGCGTTTTTGCCTGATAGTATAACTAGGCAAACCCCTCGTGGCATAGTCTTTCCAAGCAGATATTCCCGCGCAGAATAGTAGTGCGCAAAATAATATGACTTAAGTCGCCGTTTATGCTTTGGAACTGTGCGATCAAAGCCGATAAACGTCCGTTTTATATGGCAACTCACAAACCGCCGCATTGCCCTACTGGTGTGATGAAAAGGTTTAGTAGTCATATATCAATCCTTTTGGTGACAGAGGTTGCCCGGCGCCGGTGCCGATCCCGGTGGTGTTTGTCACCAGCGCCAGGCGAGTGAACATTTAGGCGGCCTCAGAAAAATCAACTGCCCCGTTTAATTGAAACATCCCGGACAAATCATAACCGGCAGCGGTACACGCTTCGGTGTGTGCATTATTGACCTGTTCATCCGAAGGCGAACCCCAGCGAACGTGTGGCACTATCATTGCGTCGGTAATCTTCTCGGCCATTTCGTAATGCTTCCAGAAATCCGTTGTGGCCGCATTATCATCTTGCGGTAACCATTGGCGTTCTTGACCAACCAAACGATTTAAACGCGCTATCAAATCCTTCCTACGCGGGTAAATATGAACAGTACCAACCCCCGCATAAAACCGAATGTCAAAATATTCCGTGGTATGCCTTTTTGATGGTGTTGGGCCGTAATATCCAGTATCAAACAATGAATAAAGACCGTTGAAACATGAACAAGTCTTAGATTCGTGATTCTCGCCATTGTCGCAATATAATTTGCCGTCGAGCATAGCAAACACTTTATCAAAATCCTGCATTAGCTTTTTAAAGTCCCACGGTATCCCGTGATAATTCCGAACTGGCAATATAAACCGCGTCATTTTGACACGATAGGCTAACTGCCTATGCTTTTCGTTAGATTTCCAGCCTTTGTAATAAGCGCGGTTCTCTGGTCGATACTTGGTTATCTCATCGAAACAATCAAGTAACATCTGGATATTCATATCGCCTTGATTATTAACCAAACCAATTAAAAAGCCTCTTATATTCGACTCAGTAAAAGACAGTTTGGCAATTTCTTCAAATTCAGTCGTAAGGCGTTGATAGGCTTTTGATGAAAGATATTTGTCAAACTCGGTTGAGTGCAAGACGTTTGTCCATGCCCGTTTTTTAAGGTCGTCGTATCCTTTATTAAAACGCTCCTGGATCGCAACGGAATCACCATCCTGTGAGGTTTTGTGTAGCTCATTCAGCGGCCGGCCTAGTAATCTGGCGTAGTAGTCGGCCTCTTCGCGTGCAACTTCTGCGGTTTTTAGTGACTGAACGGCGGCATTAAACACCGCGACTGCGTTACTGATCGTGTTTTGTCGTAAAGCGATGCTGTTCTTGTCTTGATGATCGAGTCCGGCAACGTGCTCGAATTCAAGGCCATTGGTGAAATTAGCTTTAACATCGAGCGTCTTTTTTAACCAAACTAAGGCAATCTCGACCGATGTCTTACGCTGGGTGTCTGGATCAAGAAAAGCCTCAGAAAGAAACTCGACCGAACCATGTTCCTCAATCCATTTGCAAATCAATTTCCGCTTAGCCGAATGGGGATTGCGGATAGTCTCGGCATTCAGTATTGCGACCAGTTCACCGTCTACTAACAAATTGAAAGCCTTAATAAGATGTTCATCGCCAGAAGAAAAAGGCGGGTTCATGATGATATGCGAAAACATTGCCGCACCGTCATAGGCCAAAAAGTCGCTATCGATTACGTTCAGGCCTTTACCGCGTAGGATCGCCTGATTGTCTAAATCGATTTCGATGCAATCGATATTAGCGGGGTGGCGTGATGAATAGTGATGGCTCCACTTTTCAAGCAGTGGCGCAAGTAGATCGCCGCGTCCGGCTTGTGGCTCTAGGATGCGCCGATAATTGTGAGATTGGAACTTAGCAATAGCTTTTTCAGCCAATGCGCGAGGCGTTGGATAGAATTGAAACATCGGAAATCTCCGGTAAACCTGGCCAGAGCGGAATTGCTCGGCCTATCCGTGGTTAGGATGTAAACCACGGCGCTATTATCGTGCCCTATTGTCAGACTGTCAAGCCTTTTCGCCTGATAGCGAAAAGTTTTAAGGTTTTAAAGGTTTTATTAGATTTAGACGCTAAAACACTATTTTTATTTATATAAAACATAGGCTTATAAATATAAGCGGTTCCTAAAGTACCCCGTTCGGTTCTTAATGTACACCTTTCGGTTCCTTAAATACGGGTTCAGGTTCCTAATGTACACAAATCGGTTCTTAATGTACGGAATATCCACAGGTTGCACTCGCCGAAATCGTTTTGACACTGTTGGAACGGTGGCGTGTGTACATTAGGAACCACTACTATCGATGACCTCAATTGAGTCGCGGTGAATCATGACTAATTGCGGGCCTTTGAGTCCTTTTTCCTCGCTTAAAATGTACTCGGGCAGGTCGTTCGTTTCGATGAGTTTACGCAGCATAAAGCAGAATTTCTTAAATGTGCCGGTGCTTCCGCTACGCTCATATATCGTTTGATATGACCACTTTGCGGAGTTCTTACCGGCAGCACGCCGTGCAAGCCGGTAAATGAATCTACCAAGGCCCGGCTCAATAAGAAAATAATCCTGGTGAACCGTGAGAACGTCTGGGCGCTTTCCGTCGATAATTTCCCGGTATAGCCATTTAGGTATTTCAATTTCCAATTCCGCAACGCGGCCCGAATCGGTATAGGACACTACACGATAACCGCCGATCAACCCTTCTGCCTCGACCACGCGTGATTTTTTACCGTTAGTGGTGACACCTTCCCGAACGCTTTTAATCGTTGTGCCTCGAAGCCGATCTAATGCGCGTTCGACTTCTTCGGCTTGTTTGCCGCCATGTCCCTTCCGGCAAAATCGTAGAATGTCGCTGACATGCGGCTTAAACGTTCGGCCTGGTTTCTCGCCTTTGTTAGCACGATAAGCGTTCATGGCTTCAGTTAATTGCGATACCAACATCAATACAATGTCGTAGTCCCAAATCGAGGCCATCCCGTCCGGGCCACTCTTCACCTCGACATAACCATCAGGCAGATCGTACCGGATCACGTCACCGGCGCGGCGTTCCTTTTTGGACAGCCTGAACACTGCGACATCCATAATACTGCGGCTATCGCGTGTGCCTACGTCATAAAGAGCGGGCGCAAAAAAATCCATTTGAGCGTCGCCATTAGGCGGTTTCCGCATATTCGACTTGGCGGCCGGCGGCTGTTTATCGGCGGCAACCTGTAAACGGTGGGCAGTTTGGGCGTAGGTCTCACCTGGGCGAGCCTCTTTCTCAATCCGCTGTTTTTGGGCTTCGCGGATTTTGTCCAGTTTATCCGTCATTGCGGATATTTCTTTTGATACGCCGTGGCCAGTCATTGTAATAAATCCTCGTTTAACCCATTGCCAACTAGACTAATCGCCGTGTTTTTCGCTTTCGTTCCGAAAGGCACTGATGACATTACGGAAGGCCGAAATAATCTCGGACGGCGCAACCAGTGTCACCCGCTCCCAGCCTGGCGGAATCGTTGCGTCGTCCTCTTCTGCCGCTTGGCTGGCCAACACTCTTTGATAGGTATCCCAAACACTATTTACGGCGTCACCGATAGATTGGCGAGAACAACCATATTCGGCGGCAACGGTTGTATAGGATTTATTAGCAACAAGAATCGCATAAGCGGCATCCTGCCGCTCTGGTGAAATTCTTAAAAGCGGCCGAACCGACGCGAATTCGCGTTCGGTCAGGCGTCGTTTAGCCGGCATAGGCAATTAACTCCGAATAACAAAAACATAATGTAACCATGGGTTACGCTTTAACACTGCCAAAAATATTCAACAAACTGAATTTTGAATCACGATCCAGACCGTATGCAAACGCCGCCAATGCAAACGCTCCAACACCGTCAGCAGCAAATAGATCGCCACGCAAACATACCAACATATCGCGGCCGGCATCTTTGCTTTGAACCCCCTTGTCATAAAACACGCGAAGCCAGACATCGATCATTTCCCGGTCGTCCTGGCTCATGTCGTCAAGCACCGACTTAGGCGACTTGTTTTGTAAAAAGATCGCGCTGTAAGCCAGACTCAACACTAAACTAACTGACTCGCGGGATGGCGGAATGGCCGTCGATTGCTCTCCATCGTCGCTTGGTTGATTTTTCGCGCCCGCGAAAACATCAACTTGTTTAGCGGGTTTTCTGTCTTCTTTTTTCTTAGGCGGCTTAACTTCATCCTTAGCGGCTTTTACCATATCCCGCACATTCGTTTTAGCGCCGCCGCGTTTGATTTCATCAACTAACGTCTTTGCTTTCGCCGGGTCGATCTTTTCGATCACCTTTACCGCATTGATGGACTCAACATCGGCGCTCAAATCCTCCGTTACCAAACGTCTTGCCTGCTCGGGTAAATCCAGCAAGCCCATCATTTTTGATAAGCGCGTCCGGCTTATGTTGTACTTCGCCATCACCTCGTCCATGCTCATGGTCTCAAGGTCATGCTCAATCTTCTTCGCTTCTTCAATTTGCGTGAGATTTTTCCGATGGATGTTTTCGACCACTTGGGCTTTTTCAGCCTGTTCATCGGTTAACTCCTTCACTCTCGCCCAAAGCTGCGTTAAGCCCTCGATCCGGGCCGCGCGGCAACGTCGTTCACCAGCCACCAACAGATAAGGCCTTTCACTTCCTGGGCGATTCGCGCGGAGGATAATCGGCTGTAACTGGTTTTCACGAAGACTACGGCCAAGATCGGCTAATTTGTTGTTCTCGTCCTCGAACTCTTCACGAACCTGGCTACCAATCTCAATATCATCCAGGTTAGCCATAATGTCGTATTCGTTGGGGTTACCGCTGGCCCCGAACAAACTATCGACACCACCACCGAATAATGTATTTGTGTTGTTCATATCGCCCCCTTAATTCAAGCGATCCAGAATAGCGGTGCATGCCGCCCGCCATTCATGCGCGGCCTTTAAATGGCCCTCGCCGCTCGTATGTGTCCACACCGGACGGCGATTTGCGATAGCTTTTTTAACTGGCGCACGTTCCGCCAAGGCCTCTTTTAAAATAATCGGCCCGTATTGTTTTTGGAGCAACGCAAGCGCCTGGCGGGCATCCGTGCTGCGGCTATTAACCTTCATCGGCAGAATACCGATGTGTTTCAACCGGGGGTTGAAACCCTGCGTGCGAATAACATGGATCGTCGCCATTAGATCGGCGACACCAGCCAACTCGTACAGGCCGATAGATACCGGCGTCACCACGTAATCGGCGGCCGCCAAGGACGCCATAAGGCGAATGCCGAGCAAAGGCGGCGTGTCGATCACGCACAAATCGTAATCTGCCGCAAATTGCCGTAATGCCTGGCCCGGCTGCCTGATCACTTCGTTTTCGGCCTTGTCAATTGACAGCAAGGCGTTATCCGCCCGGATAATGCCTAAATGATCGTTAAGCACTTGCGGACGGGTCTCCATCGCGCCGGGCACATAGAGTCTTGACGCGAATAAACCTAGCTCTGCGTCAGCGGGAGCCGGGAACGAAAGCGACAAACTACCCTGCTTGTCCATATCGACCAGCAACACCCGCAAACCGGCCTCTATGGCCGCGTATGCAATATGCACGGATAACGTGCTTTTACCGACACCGCCCTTTTGATTGGCTATTGATAATATTTTCATGACGTAACTATTCCTAAAATCGTGGCACCAATGGAAGTATTTTTATGCTCGTTCGACGCGTTCCAATTCCCAACTCGACAAACTAGGCCGATCCGGGAAACTGGTTCGCGAAAGAGTTTGAACCGCTTTTTCAAACACCTCGTGGTCAGTCGCCGTATCCGGTGCGTACACCTCAACGGAACCAGAATAGCGTTCCCACATGCCGGGTGCGCTACGCAAGTGACACAGATATTGAACATAAACCGGCAATTGTGATTCATCGAGCATCTTGTCTACCCCTCTGGTAACCTGGCCAGAGCGAAATTGCCCGGCCTTCTGATGGTGGGGCGATAACCCCGAAACCATGGGTCTATTATCAATAGATAAAGCCGGCGTGTCAAGCGTTTTTGCCTGACACGCGCATAAATATTATTACGCGTCTTCGTGACTCTCATTGGCCGGGGATAATGCCAGCATATGTCGGATGACACTATTAATGAAAAAAATGACAAGTTAGTGAAAAAATAGTGACATAGATAGTGAAAAAATCCGAGAGGATTTGGTTCTTAGAACCTAAAGGAGAGGCATGTTTGCAACTGTGCTGGCGTCATCGACTAGCCAGTTGCGCATTACCTCATAGGCAGACATCTGAGAATTTAGTCGCCATTCAAAATAATATTCATAGTAATTTGTTAATAGCTGATAAGTGGAAAAACTGAGGGACAATAAAAACCCTTTAACATTTGGTTCAAAGAAATGTCGCCTTTAACCATCGGCAAACTTGCCAAACAAACCGAAGTCACCATTGAAACCATCCGTCACTATCAACGCATTGGTTTACTGTCAGAGCCAGCGAAACCCGATGGCGGTTATCGAGTTTATTCAGCTGATGCGATTGCCCGAATACGTTTTATCAAACGCGCTCAACAGGCTGGATTTACCTTGAAAGAAATTGCCACCTTGCTATCGCTTGATGGGGCACACTGTGCTGATGTTCGACAAGTCGCCGAGCAAAAATGCCAGCAGATCGATCAACAAATCAGGGATTTAACCGCTCTCCGTCAGGTATTGGAAAGCCTAGTCAACGACTGTCAGCAGACAGCTCCAACCGCTCATTGCGCTATTCTCGATGCATTTAGCGATGATGCATCTGATCCCAACCTTGATTCTATATCACGCACTTGACTCTGTTCTAAGCAACAGGGTTTAGACTCCTTGCCAACATTGACCATGGTTTGGCTTAGGAGATTGCTATGAATACAGACTCAGAACCCCCCACTAACACCCCGTCATGGCTGGGTATCGGTGCCATATTGGCCGCTGTGGGGGCTTCGGCCTGTTGTGTCGGGCCATTTTTGCTGTTGTCGTTGGGTATTGGCGGTGCGTGGATCAGCACGTTGACGGCGCTGGAACCGGCCCGGCCATTTTTCATTGTCCTGACCCTGATACTTGTAGGGCTCGGCTATCGAAAACTCTATCTAACGCCTGATCGCTGCGCGGTAGGTGAAATCTGCTCCACAACCGACAACCAACGCCAACAGCGCCTACTGTTTTGGCTGGGTTCCGCATTCATTTTGATGCTGCTGGCTTTTCCCTGGGTAGCGCCTTTTTTCATGGCTTGAGAGAATTCCGATATGACCATTAAATCCGGATTATTACTGATAAGTTTGTTGTTACCAGCCACTTTGTTGATGCCCGTGGCTTTTGCTGAAACCACAGAGGCACAGCCAAACCAACAACAATCGGTGACACTGAAGTTAGAGAATATGACCTGCGCCATGTGTACCGTCACCATCAAAAAAGCCTTACAGAAAATCGACGGCGTGCAAAAAGTGGCTGTCGATTACGATGCAAAAACGGCCATGGTTACTTTCGACAGTCACAAAACCAATAGCGCAGCCTTGATCAAAGCCACGACGGACGCCGGTTATCCGGGCTCTCTGGTCACACCTATTAGCCAATAAGACCGAGGATAGCGTCTATGTCTGATTGTTGCTGCCCCACCAAGTCATCCGCCAAAACCCAACAGATTTGTCCTGAATGCGGTTCCGCGTGCAAAAGCGTCGGCATGCCTACGTTGTACCATCAGGTACGGTTTCCCGAGAATCAGTCAATCGTCATTGACAGCTATTATTTTTGTCCGGCAAAAACATGTTCGATTGCTTACTTTGCCAACGCCGGCAGCACCATTCCCAAACAGCATTTACGAAGCTATCAAGCGATTCAGAACGACGCGCTTTGTTACTGCTTTGACATAGACTCCGAGCAGTATTTATCGGCGTTAAAAGATCGACGGGCAGAACCGATCAAAGGTTTCGTCATGCAACGTACCAAAGCCGGCGAATGCGCCTGCGAAATCAGGAATCCGTCAGGCCAGTGCTGTTTGGCCAACTTCAAGCGTTTTGAAAATGAGTGACGTATGGTTGTCGAATTATTACTGGAAACCTTCCGTTTGAACTCTGGGTATTTTTTTCCGGCTTTCGCAGCCGCGAAATATTTCACTATCAGTGGCAAAAAAGTCGGAAGATTTCACTATTTGTGTCAAACCTCCAACTAGCATGTGACATGAATAATGAAATAATCCGACAGAGCTGCCAGGCTAAAGCAATCAGGGAGCCTTCAGGGTCACGCTCGCTGGTGTTTGTTCCTAAATGCTTGAATTATTTTGGATAGCGAGTATTCTTTTGAGGGATGGTTTCCTTACTCCGCTTTAAAACATGGCTCTCTATCGTGCTGATATTCGCTGTGCTCGGTCATTTTGGCCTGGGCCATCGAGATGTGTCGGCCTTTGTGCTATGTTTTGGTGCTGATGGTCATGTCGCTGTAGAGAAGATTGGAAAAGACCCATTCGCTCGTGTCAATGCTGCCACTCGTTTCAACGATGGGTCGAATGCTCTTACGAGCGATGACAGCGATCCCTGCTCGTCGCCTTGTACTGACATTCCTATCGATGGTGATGATCACATTCCCCTGCAACTGACGGATTTATTAAAATTAGCGATTGATATTGGGCTTTTGCCGGTATTTTTTCTGATTTCACTCTTGGTTCTTTATGCCAGAGTCATCATTCGGCAATCAGCTTTTTTAGATCCACCATTTACCGATTCCCGACTGCTTGCGCTGCGCAGCACCGTTTTACTGATTTAGCCACCACTCCTAGCTGCAACTCACCAGCCGAAGGCGCAGGTTCATCTGTGTCCGTGTTGACGTTTCCTCTATGCTACGGAGAAATTTTCCATGTTCTCAAATTATGTGCGGCCACTTGGCGTTGCACTGTGTTTAATGATTACTACCGGCCCGATCAATGCGGGCCCGACAAACAGCACTCAATCAACAGGTCAGCTAAGTGATCAGGCCTCAAACGATCCTAATCATCCAAACGCTGAGGAAACGACCGGCTCCCTGGTTTTGTATCAAGCGCTTGCCCTAGCACTAACCAAGAACCCCGAACTCTCCGCTTTTTCCTGGGAGAGCCGAGCACAGGAAGCCGCCACCCTCCAAGCGGGTTTGTTTCCCAATCCCACCTTCAATGCCAATGCGGCAAACTTTGGAAATCAGGTCATCAAGGGTTTCGACGGCGATGTCGTCACCTTGGAGCTGAGTCAATTGATCGAATTGGGCGGTAAGCGCGCCGCTCGCATGGAAGCCGCCTCGCTAACCAAGCAATTAGCCGATTGGGATTACGAAACCAAACGAGCCGATGTACTCACTCAAGTTACGCAGGCATTTATTGACGTGTTGGCCGCCCAGCAACGGTTGGCGCTAACACAGCAAATTCATGAATTGGCCAATCAGACAACGGTCACGACCGTTGCGCGCGTGCAGGCAGGCAAGGTATCGCCCGTTGAGGAAACCAAGGCTAAAGTTGCTCGCGCTTCGGTGCAAATTGAGCTGATGCGTGCCCAAAAAGAACTGGAAGCCGCCCGCAAGCGTTTAGCCGCTGGCTGGGGCAGCACGACGCCGCGCTTTGAGACGGTGAGCGGTCATTTGGAAAGCATACAAGCGCCGGCTTCCCTGGACTCATTGGCGCAACGACTCTCCAAAAATCCCGATTTAGCCCGTTGGGCCACCGAAATCACCCAACGTCAGGCGCTCATCACGATGGAAAAGTCCAAAGCCATACCGGATGTCACCGCGACCGTCGGTGCCAGTAAATATCTGATGCCCAATGATTACGCCTTAGTCGTTGGTTTTTCGGTGCCATTGCCGGTTTTCGACCGCAATCAAGGCCGTATTCAAGAAGCCGAGCATCGGCTGACCAAAGCGGAAGAGGAATTTCGGAGTGCCGAGATACGCATCGCCACTGCATTGAACACGGCCTATCAGGCCTTGGATGCCGCGCATTCCGAAATCATCACCTTGCAGCAAGACATTTTGCCCGGTGCCCAAAGTGCTTATGACGCTGCTTATGAAGGTTATCGTTTGGGGAAGTTCGGATTTCTGGACGTGCTCGATGCGCAACGCACGCTGTTTAGCGCTAAAAATCAGTATTTACTGGCCTTGGCCGAATATCACAAGTCCGTAGCCAACGTGGAACGTTTAGTCGGCAGCAATATGAACGAGACAGTGGCGGACAGCCAACCCGAGGTATCACCATGAACACAATTAACAAAAAACAATGGACCGCTATCGCCGTAATTATCGTGGTCGGCCTATTGCTCAGCCTATTTATTCTGAGCATCGACAAGTCGATGCCGGAAGGTGAGGAACACGGCGAAGAAAGCCATGCAGGGACTAAAGTCGATAGCACCGAAGGCGGCGATGATGACCATGCCGATGAAGCCAAGCAGACCCAAGGCCCGCACGGCGGTGATGTTTACAGCGACGGTGACTTTAAGCTGGAAATCCTGCTCAGCGAGGAAGGTGGTGAGCCGCACTTTCGAATTTATCCGTTCAATCAGGATAAACCGCTTCAGCCAGTTGCCGACCAACTCTCCGTGCAACTGAAGCGCCCGAGCGGTGAGCAACAGCGCATCGAGTTCGAGCCTGAAAAAGCGTATTGGCAGAGCACCCAGGCTATCGACGAACCCCATGTCTTTGAAGCCAACGTGATGGCAAGGCATGATGGTCAGACGTTTCAGTTTGCCTTCAATAAAGAAGAAGGCAAAGTGATATTGACCGATCAGCAAATCGCCGAAACCGGTATCACGATTCAGAACGCAGGCGTAGCGCACATCATAAGCTCTGTCACCTTGCCGGGTGAAATTCGCTTCAATGAAGATAAGACCTCTCATGTGGTACCGCGTTTGGCCGGTGTGGTGGAGAGTATTTCTGCCAACCTGGGCCAGCAAGTCAAAAAAGGCCAGGTCATCGCCGTGATTGCCAGTACGGCGTTGTCCGAACAGCGTAGTGAGTTGCTGTCGGCACAAAAGCGTCTGGAATTAGCCCGCAACACCTTTGCTCGGGAAAAACATTTATGGGAGGCAAAAATCTCTGCGGAGCAGGATTACCTGCAAGCCCGGCAGGCGATGCGGGAAATGGAAATCGCTGTTCAAAATGCCCACCAGAAATTGATAGCACTTGGCGCAAGTCCGACGGTATCATCCAGTGACGGTGCACTCAACCGCTATGAAATTCGTGCGCCGTTCGACGGCATGGTGGTCGAGAAACACATCGCCATGGGCGAAGCGGTCAAGGAAGATGCCAGCATCTTTACCATTTCTGACTTATCGACCGTTTGGGCCGAAATTATCGTATCGGCGAAGCATCTCAATGTCGTGCAAGTCGGCAAACAGGTCAACATCAAGGCCACGGCTTTTGATTCTTCGGCAAGCGGTACGTTGTCCTATGTGGGCGCATTGATGGGCGAACAAACCCGCACCGCTAAGGCTCGCGTGACACTGGACAATCCGCAGATGGCCTGGCGACCTGGATTGTTTATCACGGTCGAACTGCCTACCCAGGAAAGTGAAGTGCCGGTCGCGGTCGCAGCCGATGCCATCCAACTGATCAAAAACAAGCCGACGATTTTTATTCGCGTACCCGGCGGCTTTATTGCTCAACCGGTCACCACTGGCCTATCGGATGGCAAAGTCACCGAGATCGTGACAGGACTCATGTCCGGTACCGAATACGCTGTCAATGGCAGCTTCGTCATTAAATCCGAGCAAGGCAAAAGCAGTGCCGAGCACTCGCATTGATCTCCAGGAGTTCGCATCATGTTTGAACGACTTATTCGTTTAGCGATCGAGCATCGCTGGCTGGTTATCCTGGCTGTACTCGGTATGGCAGGACTCGGCATCTTCAATTACTCGATTCTGCCCATCGACGCCGTGCCGGACATCACCAATGTCCAGGTACAAATTAATACGACGGCACCGGGTTATTCGCCTTTGGAAACCGAACAGCGGATCACTTACCCCATCGAAACCGTCATGGCGGGTTTGCCGCATCTGGAACAAACCCGGTCGCTTTCGCGTTACGGCTTATCGCAGGTCACGGTGATTTTCCAGGACGGCACCGATGTCTATTTCGCCCGGCAATTGGTGAACCAACGTATTCAGGAAGCCAAGGATAAACTGCCCGCCGGTATCACGCCGGCGATGGGTCCCATTTCCACCGGTCTTGGCGAAATCTATTTATGGATAGTCGAAGCCCAAGAAGGGGCCAAAAAACCTGACGGTTCGCCTTACACCGCGACCGATCTGCGTGAAATTCAGGACTGGATTATCAAACCGCAGTTGCGCAACGTGCCGGGGGTCACCGAAATCAATTCCATTGGCGGCTACGCCAAACAATATCAGGTGGCACCGATTCCGGAAAAACTGGCGTCCTATGGTCTGACCTTGCAAGACATCGTTACCGCGCTGGATCGTAACAATAATAATGTCGGTGCCGGTTACATCGAAAAGCGCGGCGAACAATATCTGATTCGTGCGCCGGGCCAAGTGCATTCGATGGAAGATATTCGCAACATTATTCTTGGCAATGTCCAGGGCGTGCCCATTCGCATTCGCGATGTCGGCGAGGTCGAAATCGGTCAGGAACTGCGCACCGGCGCGGCGACCGAAAATGGCCGAGAGATGGTATTGGGCACGGTCTTCATGCTGATCGGTCAGAATAGCCGTGCCGTCTCGCAAGCGGTCGACAAAAAAATGGCGGAAATCAACCGCACGCTGCCCGAAGGGGTGCAGGCAATCACTGTCTATGACCGGACGGTATTGGTCGATAAAGCCATCGATACGGTCAAGAAGAACTTAACCGAAGGGGCAATTCTGGTCATTGTGATTCTGTTTCTGTTCCTCGGCAATATGCGTGCGGCCATCATTACCGCAATGGTCATACCGTTATCGATGCTGTTCACCTTCACCGGTATGGTGACATACCAGGTCAGTGCCAACTTGATGAGCCTTGGGGCACTCGACTTTGGTGTGATCATCGACGGTGCGGTGGTGATTGTGGAGAACTGTGTGCGAAGGCTGGCCCATGCCCAGGAACAGCAGGGACGTTCGCTAACACGTCATGAACGTTTTCATGAAGTGTTTACGGCGTCGAAAGAAGCGCGGCGAGCGCTGTTATTTGGCCAGTTGATCATCATGGTCGTGTACTTGCCCATCTTTGCGCTGACCGGGGTGGAAGGCAAAATGTTTCATCCGATGGCATTCACTGTGGTCATTGCCTTGGTGGGAGCCATGATACTGTCGGTGACCTTTATTCCGGCGGCTGTGGCGCTGTTTATCGGCGATAAAGTCGCCGAAAAGGAAAATGTGGTGATGCTGAGTGCCAAGCGTATCTATGCGCCGGTACTGGATAGCGTCATGAGCAACAAGCCGGTGATACTCACGCTGGCGGTGGTCGCGGTGATTCTGTCGGGCTTGTTGGCGACGCGGATGGGCAGCGAGTTTGTGCCGAGCTTGAATGAAGGCGATTTCGCCATTCAGGCCATGCGTATTCCGGGTACCAGTTTGTCGCAATCGGTCACCATGCAGCAGCAGATTGAACAGGCTCTGAAGCAGCAGTTTCCCGAAATCGAGCGAATATTTGCACGAACCGGCACCGCCGAAATCGCATCCGATCCCATGCCACCCAATATCTCGGATGGTTACATCATGCTCAAACCACGCGAGCAATGGCCTGATCCCGATAAATCACGCGACGATCTGCTGGCGGCGATACAAGCGGCGGCTAGCAAATTGCCCGGCAACCTCTACGAGTTTTCCCAGCCTATCCAGTTACGCTTCAATGAACTGATTTCAGGGGTGCGTAGCGACGTAGCCGTTAAAGTGTTTGGCGATGATATGGATGTATTGAATGACACGGCGACTGAAATTTCAGAGGTCATGGAGGCGATTCCCGGTGCATCCGAAGTGAAAGTCGAGCAAACCACCGGCTTGCCGATGCTGACAGTCAATATAGACCGGGATAAAACCTCGCGCTACGGCTTAAATGTGGGCGATGTACAGGATGCGGTAGCAACTGCGATTGGTGGCACCGAAGCCGGCACCTTGTTCGAGGGCGACCGCCGTTTCGACATCGTCGTGCGTTTGCCGGAGAACCTGCGCAGTAATCTGGATGCCATCAACCGCTTGCCGATCTCATTGCCGGGCGGGCAAAACCGAGACGGACGAACCAGTTATATCCCACTGGCCGAAGTAACCAGCTTGGAAATGGCTCCCGGCCCTAATCAAATCAGCCGCGAGAACGGCAAACGCCGAATTGTCATCAGTGCCAACGTGCGAGGCCGTGACATCGGCTCTTTTGTTGCCGAGGCCGAACAAAAGCTGCAACAGAAAGTCAAAATTCCATCCGGTTATTGGACAAGTTGGGGCGGACAGTTCGAACAGTTGCAATCGGCGGCCCATCGCTTGCAAATTGTGGTGCCTGTGGCGTTAATCCTGGTTTTCACACTCCTGTTCATGATGTTTGGCAACGCCAAGGACGGTTTGCTGGTGTTCAGCGGCATCCCCTTTGCGTTGACCGGCGGCTTGGTCGCACTTTGGTTGCGCGATATTCCGATGTCGATTTCGGCGGCAGTCGGATTCATCGCCTTGTCGGGTGTGGCGGTACTGAACGGGCTGGTGATGATTGCCTTTATCCGTGGTTTGCGCGACGAAGGCATGTCGCTGGATAAGGCGATTGTAGAGGGTGCTCTGACACGTCTTAGGCCGGTGCTGATGACCGCATTGGTGGCCTCGTTCGGTTTCGTGCCAATGGCCATTGCGACGGGTACCGGTGCAGAAGTACAGCGCCCGCTGGCGACTGTAGTGATTGGCGGTATTCTGTCGTCAACGATGCTGACATTGTTGGTATTACCGATTCTTTACTGGTTCGCGCATCGCCAAGACCAACCAGTAAGTCCCATGATACCGGGAAT
Organism: Methylomonas subterranea; assembly: GCF_024505185.1. Classification (GTDB taxonomy): domain Bacteria; phylum Pseudomonadota; class Gammaproteobacteria; order Methylococcales; family Methylomonadaceae; genus Methylomonas; species Methylomonas subterranea. Next base: position 9,125 of record NZ_JANIBJ010000039.1, on the reverse strand, counting down.
ACCGCAGATTGATTCTAACGAGGGTTGAACGATGAGTACCTGCAAGCCATCAGAAAAAACCTGTTGTTGTCCTGGCGAGAAACCGGATAACCACCAGCCAACGCCATCAAACTCGTCGAGTGGCATCACGTTCAAAATCGAGGGACTGGATTGCGCCGAAGAGGTCTCTACCTTGAAAAGTGCGATAGGCCCGCTCGTGGGCGGCAGTGACAAACTGGCCTTTGATGTTTTAAACGGGCGCATGACACTGTTGCCTGATGCCAAACCTGTGGCTGAAAAAGCCATCATCAAAGCGGTAGCAGCAACGGGTATGCAGGCGGCTCGTTGGCAGTCCGGTCAGACCGATGTCGATGCCAAACAACTGCACCGTTCGAAGACCGTTTATACCGTGCTTAGCGGTGTATTTATCGTGGCCGGCATGCTGATTCATATCGCCATAGCCGGCGGCCTTTTGGATATTCAAACGGTTTTCAGCTCGGCAAAAAACGGAACCCTACAATGGGATGTGGTCACTCGCTATCTTTACAGCTTACTAAATGCCCATGCTCAGCAGGCGATGCCTTTGCCTGAAAAAATAGCCTTTGGTTTGGCGGTAGCTTGCGGTGCTCGGCATGTGATCGTTAAGGCATTTTATGCCTTGAAACGTTTACGGGCGGATATGAATTTGCTGATGACGATTGCGGTTATCGGTGCGATGTTCATTGATGAATGGTTTGAAGCAGCAACAGTCAGTTTTCTGTTTGCCCTGTCCCTCGCGATTGAAAGCTGGAGTATTGGTCGTGCCCGTCACGCGGTAGAAGCCTTATTGGATTTAGCCCCATCGACGGTGACGGTCAAGGATGAATCCGGCCAGGAATGCGTGGTATCTGCCGGCGAAGTCAGCATCGGTACCCATTTCATATTAGCGCCTGGCGCTAAAATCCCTCTGGATGGCAACGTAATTGCCGGTTTCAGTTCAGTCAATCAGGCACCGATTACCGGTGAAAGCATGCCTGTTACCAAGCAAGTGGGTGATGAGGTGTTTGCCGGAAGCATTAATGTTGAAGGAACATTGGAAATCCAATCCACCAAGCTGGTTTCGGATACTACCTTGGCGCAGATCACCCGGTTGGTGGGCGAAGCCCACGGTAAGCGAGCCGAGGTCGAGCAATGGGTGGAGAAATTTGCGCGTATTTATACCCCGGCAGTGATGTTGGTAGCGTTGGGAATGTGCGTCATTCCACCGTTATTTTTCGAAGGGGCCTGGAACGAATGGTTTTACCACGCCTTGGTGTTGCTGGTCATCGCCTGCCCCTGTGCCTTGGTCATTTCGACACCGGTAAGCATTGTCGCGGCGCTGGCATGCGCAGCCCGACAAGGCATTCTGATCAAAGGTGGCATTTATATCGAAACACCTGCCCATCTCAATGCGATTGCCTTTGATAAAACCGGCACGCTGACCTCTGGTGAGCCCATCGTAACCGGTGTTTATCCATTCAATAGTCATAACGAAGAAGAACTGTTAAGCCGTGCCGCCGCACTGGAAGTACGAAGCAATCATCCGTTGGCAAAAGCCATTTTACGCTATACGGAACAACGCGGTATCAACGTGGCCAGCGCAGAGAATGTGAAGGTGCTGCCGGGTAAAGGTGTCACCGGACTATTTAATGGCACGGATTTCTGGCTGGGATCGCGTCGCTATTTATTGGAACGTAGTCAGGAAGTACCGGAAATCAGTGAAAAAGCGATTGCCCTTGAACAAACGGGGCAAACCGTGATCGCCATTGGCAATGATCGGCATATTTGCGGTCTGATTGCCGTTGCTGATCAGCCTCGCGCCGACATCAGATCGATTTTGCAAGCGCTGAGACAGACTGGCATCAAACATCTGGTCATGTTGACCGGTGACAATCGGGTGACGGCCAATAACATCGCGGCCCAAATTGGCATCGATGAGGTACACGCCGAATTGTTGCCCGCCGATAAAGTGGAGATCGTCAGTCAAATGGTCGAAAAATACGGACAGGTGGCGATGGTCGGCGATGGTGTCAACGATGCGCCGGCGCTGGGCCGGGCCAACCTGGGGATTGCCATGGGGGTATTAGGGTCGGATGCGGCCATCGAAATAGCCGATATTGCGCTGATGGGTGATGATCTTTCCAAACTGCCTTGGCTGATTGGGCATTCCAAAAGAACCTTGGCGATTATTCGACAGAATATTGCTTTTGCGCTGACGATCAAGGCCGCGTTCGCCGTCTTGGCCTTTGCCGGTGTGGCAACCTTATGGGAAGCCATTGCCGCCGACATGGGGGCTTCTTTGTTGGTCGTTGCAAACGGATTGAGATTACTACACCCCAAAAACGTTTCTACTAAATAGCCTGAACAACGCTATAGAAACAACTTATAAACTCCTCTTGGAACAAACCATGAAATCAAAATTACTGATTACCCTTTTTTTGGCGCAATATTTACTATCAGGGTGCAGCCTCTTTGACCGGCATGAGATGGCTCCTGATCTTGCCATACAGCATGTAGCACTAACCAAACACTTCGAAGATGAAGCGAACGAATTGCAGACCAAGATAGAGGAACACAAAAAATTTCTCAGCCAATTTGAGTCAAAAAGCTATTTATTCGGTAGACATGCGAACGATCTTAAAGCGCACAGCCAAGAAGTGATTGATCTTTACCAGCAGGCTGTTACTGCAAACCAGGACATGGCAGAAATGTTGCGGGAAGCGGATCATTAGTTGTAGCGCTTCGCGTTCCACTGTATCCGTTCTTGAACTGACAAACCAATAGTTTTCGGATAAATACTTGGAAACCGGTCGTCCGAAATCTAACCACTGTTTCCAGATTCTTATAGACGGGAAATTTTTCAATATTAGTGGCACAAAATCCGGAATATTTCATTTTTGGTGTCGCAAGTGGGTGTGATGTGTGACATAAATAATGAAAAATCACTTCAAAATCAATCGACCGTTTTTCACTTTTTGTGTCACCCGACAGCATATCCAAAAACACGGTTAGACTTTTGCAAGCCGGTAACTCTGAATCGCCGCGATCCCGCCGAAATGCATTCATCCGCTGTTCGGCCGCAAGGCGGCTGGCTTTCATCTGCGGCCAATTGTGAATCAAATCCAGCAACATGACAGGGTTTGCGGTCAAGCTATACGTTTGCCAATACCACAGAATGCCATCCTTTTCGGCGTGCTCTCGTAACAAGCGCCGCGCTTTGCGCCAGTCCGCCGCATGCCGGCGGCGGTCGTGAACATCGTCGTCCGCATGCTTGCGCCGCCTAGCCGCCATTTCCTTATCTTCGTCTACTGGTGCAATCTCTCCGATGAATGCGAGCAACGGGTATTTATTGACTTCGCGTTTATGCCGGCGACGGATAGCCGCCCTTTTTTGGTGGGTGTCGGTAAACTCAAAACGTGGATGTTTATTGAATCTCATCGGAAACCTCCGGTTAACTGACCTGAGCGAAGCGCCCGGTCTCTATATGTGTGGCCAGAGCAGAATCGCCCGGCCTCCTATGGTGACAGGGATTACCCGGCGCTGGTCTCGATCCGGGCCGGGTCTGTCGCCAATCCGATTTGGTGACGCGGCCAGCTCGACCTGGCCGGCGAATTGTCACCAAGTAACGGCATTCGTTTTTCGCGCCCGCGAAAATATCTTATGCCGGCGCATGGCGGAAAAAGCGCCTTACTTTGTCTTCACTGGGTAAGGCCCAACAATCAAAATACCAACTGCCGCTATTGCTGCGGTGATCTTGACTGTAAGATTTTCTGCCGAGATATGCGCTATTACCTTGTTGCCACGAAGAACATCAAATCTATGTTTTGCCATCGGTTTAACTCCGGTTAGCGGCCAGAGCGAAGCGCCCGGCCTGTTGTGTAACTCAAGCCGCCAAAGGCAGGTAGCGGCAAAGGCCAATCTGTTGCGGCATTGCATCGGCATCGATGATTTCGATTTTAAAATCATCGGTGTTATCAAAGCGGTGCCGATAACGGCGCTCGTTGTCCCACTGATACCAGCGCCAATAGATCGCCTCTTCAACGTCGGCGCTCGCGTCTGCGCTTCTACCTGCTTGGGCTGCTCTAAAAATCCCATCCTGGCGGCCTGGTAGATATTTTTCCACCGTATCCCGATACAGTTGTTCATAGTCCAGTTCCCGCAACGCCGCTTGTGCGTACACGCGGGCCGCGTCGATTTCATACGCCATGCCACGGCTAAGGCGTTTGCCGTTCAAGTAGCGGCCAAAGGTCACACCCTCGCCATACTTGCTGTGATCGCGGAGCCAATGACTCATATACACGTTAAATGCAATATCGTGTACCTCTTGAGCGGATAAATGGAATGGCTCTTGATCCAACAACACAGCTTCGGATTGATTGCCGATAATTTCCATCGCATCGGACAAAATGCGACCTCGAACGATATTGTCTAAGCTGTGGTGCCGAACGTCGCCGCTCGGTAAGGTTTGCATTAGTGAACTACTAGGCACGCGGTTAGCGTAGGCCTGCCATTGTGCATCGGAAACGATAACGCGGATTCTCGCGTTTTGAACGGTTTTCATGGCTGTTATCCCCTATCAAATAAAGATGGATTTAGTGGCGATAAAGTCCCGCGCCCGAAGCGCGGGGACGCGGTTTATTTGTTGCCTAACCAGGCGCAACCGTTGTCTTCCCAAGCGTTTTCAGCTTGGCGCATCGCACGGCAACTATCATCCCAAGCCATGGCATCAAGCCACTCGTAATAAAAAACCACATGCGCGTCGTGTAATTCCATAATGGAAACCTCCGGTAATCTGGCCAGAGCGAAGCGCTCGGCCTTCTGATGGTCGGGCGACTGCCCGAAACCATGGGTCTATTGTCCTGCGTTTTTGTTTGCCTGTCAAGTGTTTTTGCCTGATAACGTAACATAATTACCTGGCTTTACCGGCACCACGTTTTTACAATCGGCCAACGTTCTAAAACCGGCGATCCCGCGCGATCATCGTTAACATCGACGGCGATATAGGCCACCGTCTGCAAAAGTCGCGCAAACCGCACCGATCCGTCGGACATTGCGATTTCCCACTCAAGCCCGTGCTGAGCCGCCCAAGTGTCGGCGGTTGGGCGGAACTCAAAGCGGGCCTTAGTCTCGCGGTGATAGAACTCGCCCGCCGGTCTATCCTTCTGATCGTTAAAATAACCCATTACAAGCCCCAATAGAGGCCCGGCACCTGGCCGGGCGTTACGGTTTAACCAAAGACATCTAACCGCGAAGAATGCCAACGACATCGGCGATTTTGTCTAACACCTGCTGAGGGTTGAGCCATGCGCAATCGCGGAAGGTGAAGCAACGGGAATCATCCAGCTTCACAAAATAACTGGTCACGTTGCCCGCGTAATACTCGCAAAGCTGGAAATATTCACCTGGAAAGCCGCCTAACCGCTTCCAGTTCTCGGGCGGCAACACATTAAGCATTTCATCGTAACGATCAATCGTCACGGCCTCCGGGGCTGTAACGTATTGCGCAAGGACATTCGTTTTTAACTGAGACATCGGAAACCTCCGGTAACCTGGCCAGAGCGAAGCGCCCGGCCTTCTCTTTAAATTAGGTAAAGATGCCCCGGCACATGGCCGAGGCGTTAAGCCTTAATCGATAGCGGCGAAGATCAAGGCGGCTTCGGCATGTTCGGAAGCAAAGGCCCGCAAAAAATGATAGCGGTCAATCAGTGCATCGACATCGTGTTGCCAGCACATGGCGCTAATGAGTTTATTGATTGCAAACAAGCTAATCACGACACCGGCCGCATCGGGCGACATTACATCGTCGAAATAATTACCGGCGACCGAAATCCGTACCGGCGCATCGAAAGCGGGAGCCATATAAAAGCCACCGTTGCTAAGCTCATGAAACAACCAGTAACCGCCTTTGTAATCGGGGCACAATTCATCGGCGGTTTGATAAACCAGCATTTCACCGATTAACATCAACTCGCCACCGAAATAAGTAGGAAGGAAGTTAAGACGATTGCTATCTGCAACCAAGGAAGAAGAAACAGGATTTTCTAACATCGGATACCTCCGGTAAACCTGGCCAGAGCGAAACTGCCCGGCCTTCTGATGGTAGGGCGGTTGCCCCAAACCATGGTGCTATTATCCGGGTTTACTGCTTAATTGTCAAGTAAAAACACCTGATAACGCAACAAAAAAAGCTTTACACTGTCCGGCAATATAACGCGTTCTGGCACGCCCCTTGCAATCGGGATTAAGGGTTCAGGGGAGCGGAGAAATCTAAATAGCGCGGCGATAGCCGCACCGCTTGTTAGCCGGGGCAATACCCGGCCTGGGTTGAATCGGTCTTAATGGGACGAGGGTGTGCGGTGCGTACAGGCAGGCGGAGCGTTCGGCGCGGTCAAGGGCGATCATAAAAAAATCGACGCAAAGCCTTAATCAAAAAGGCGTCTATTTTTTTATGATTGGGCGTAGCCTTTACCCTTGACCGAAGAAGCCGGGCGCTCTGGCAATCTGTCCGCACATTCCGCACACCCCCCCATTAAGACGAACACTGGGATGGCCACGGCTAAACCTGCCTGTCAGAATCAGCCGGCGATAGCCGCACCTTTCAAGGATCGAACACACCAAATTTTCGCGCCCGCGAAAATCACCAAATTACAGGTGGCGATAGCCACCATCAAAGCCAAACGATTTATGCACATTTGCCCGCGCGGGGGTCTTCCAATCTACCCCCGAAAAAGTGGGCGGTTGTGTATAAATCCACCGTCCCCCTTTAGGGTGTTGCTGTTCGAGCAGGGCGATAGCCTTGCGCGCCGTTAGGGATAAGCCCAAGCGGCTAAGGGAGGCGTGGCGGTGCGGAGCTTGCGGAGTGCCGACACACGTCCCTTATTGAGCGTCGGCAAGGTGGCCTGGCAGGTTGGCCGCGTGCGGCCAAGTCGGAACGACCGAGCGAATAGCGAGCCTAGAAGGGCATCCGGTTTTTGTGTAGCGATAGCGGAACAAAAATGCCCCAACCTATCCAAAACAGTCACACCACAACCCTCCATAACTCAACCGTCAATCGTAACCAAACCATCCCAACCCGCCGCCCGGATCGCCGCAAGCGCCGGATCAAGCGAATTAAACTCGATAATATGTCCATCCTCATTGGACAAAGCAAAATCGACAAACAACGCCTCCGCATCGGCTACCAAATTAGGCCAAACCTCCCAATGCCCCGGCACACCATCAACCAAACCACGAGCCAACATAAACCCGTGAACATTATCAGCGGCCACCATATCGGCCAAAGCCGCCAACGTCATAAACCTAGTTTTCAATTCCACTTCATTCATTGCCTTACACCCTATTTAAACAACCGCGTCCAGCTCGGACGCAAACACCTCGCCGCGTTCCACCTCACCCGGCCAAACCCGCAAATACCCGGCCGCAAACTCACCATCTTTACGTTGCGGCCGCACTAAAAAAACCGGGCACCAATCCCCTACCCTTTCCAAATATTCCGGCCGCACATACACCACCAAACCGGCCCGCAAAACGCGCTGGCCGTGTCGGTCTAAGTCCAGCCAACGGATTACGTCGCCAACCTGATAAGGTTGCGTGTCCCGCGCAGCCTTGAGGCTTGAATTGTCGAACGCATCCCACGACAAAAAGCCCGGATCGCGGATCATTGTCACGGCCAACAGTGGCGAGTAAGGTTTAAATGGTTTCATAACCAAAAGCTCCAAAATACCTGAGAGGCCGATTTGCCCACAGAAACACGCTTTTTCGGGGGCAGCTTGGAAAGCCCCCCCGCGTGTTTATATGGACAAATCTCTTTAGCCGAACTCAAAAACACCTGTCTGAGTTGCATCTGTTTTAGTTTTGCGTGAACGAACAACCTCAGCAGAAACGCGAGCGATCAAAACCCCGCCAACCCTATGCTCCCAAAACGTGTTGTCAGCAGTTTTTTTCGCAAAGTCAAAATTTTATATCGCTGCGAAAATAGCTTTTCAGTAACCCGCTGTTGCGGGAAATGTTCATATTTCCATTTGATTGCAAAAGACATAAAAGCCCGCGTTAAGCGTCCGCCCAATCGAGCGCCGATAACGCCTCGTCCCAAACCCAATGCGTTTCGTCATCCATTGCGCCGGCTGGCAAATCAAGTGCGATATTAGCCGCCTCTGCAAGATGCGTGGCATCGTCGTAATCTGCGGCGTTACGCCGCATCCAGCTTCTCACCTGGCCCCTGGTCGCACTCGGCTTCGGCGGTGCAACCGCCGGCCGTGGTAATCGCTCCATAAAAGCCGCTTCCAGTTCTCGTTTAATGTCGGGTAATGCCCTACCCTGCGCGATCACCAGTTTACGGTAACGGTTTTCTTGCCGAACGCTCATCACTCGCCCTCATCCAAATTAACAACATCATCAACAACCGGCACATGAACGGAGCGAACAGACAACCGGGCCGGATCAACCCAACGGATCACAGACACCCACTGACCGGCCACGAACCGCGCGGCACGAACCCTCACGCGGCTAGGGCCGACGCGAACCACGACGGCGGCCACCGGAACGGAGAAACCGTAACCGCCGCGCGGTTCGTACCGCCAATTAACCCTATCGCCCACGTTAAAAGCCATGGCTAAAAAAACCAGTTCCGAAGACCTAAAACACTGGTCACGGTAAAACCGATCTGCATCACAACCAGCGGCCACGTCCGGGTTTTGGTGCCGTGATAAATCCAAGCGAAGTTGGACACCAAAAAGGCCACGAAACCATAGCCGGAATATGCGGTATTCAGCGCAAGCAGCAAGCTACCGGCAAGCGCCGTAAAAGAGCCAAACCACCCGACCGCCGCCAAACGTCTAGTAACCATTATCGCCACCCTTTCGCCTTGCAATACGCTGTTAATAAAGCCTCGAACTCGCCCGCCTGCATCAATGCCAGATCGCCGCCTCGACCTGGCAAGCCAAGCTCACTAGCAACCTGGTGGATCGTGCCACCCGCCCAACCGAACACCCGACAAGCCCGGCTTAAATTCGTTGCTTCTGATACCTTCATTGTGCACCCGTGAAAATGAAAAGAGGGGAAACCGACAACACCAGCAAGCGGGAAGCGCGGCCGGTGGTGAACCGGCCGCGCCGCGTCCTAAACGGGTG
>NZ_JANIBJ010000038.1 GCF_024505185.1 Methylomonas subterranea | reverse complement strand
CATAGTCGCGATGCTGGCCTTGCGAATCGCGACTATGCGCCGCTCCTACCATGACTTTCAGAATAATCAATAATGCTATCTGTTTCCACGGCCAAATCATTGGCATTGCTTCGACTGATCCGGTCTCCATCCGATGACTGAAAACCCGGTAAAGGTTTCATTTCCCGCCGCGCCGCTCGCTTTGTCGATCTGTTGTCTGGGGCTGTTCTGCGCATTGGGGCACGCGGGTTCCTTGCCGACGGCCGCGCAGGTTTCGGCGGAATTTTATTCGTTGCAACTGCGGGGCTTGACCTTCGAGGCAGGCGGGCAGCTCGCCGAGGTATTCGTTTACGATGATACCTTCGATGCCGCTGCTTTCGGCGCTATCAGCATCGTCAACGCCAACACCCAACAGACGGTGTTTTCCGCCAGTTACGGCAATTATGGCGGTTTTGAAAGCCCCGGCACTTTTTCCGAAAGCTTTTTATTGCCCTATGCCACGCCGCTGAATATCAGCATCAGCGGGCAGGAGTTCAGCAATATGTCCATCATCTACGGTGACCAAACCGTGGCTTCCGGCGGGACCTTCAACAGCCAGTTTCCCAGTTTTAGTACCAGCCTAACCATCGATAATCCGCTGCCGGTGGCTAATAACGACAGGTACAGCACACTGAAGGATCAGCCGGTGCCTCTGAATTTTCTGGCAAACGATGTCAATGTGGCGCAGCTGGACAGCGTCGCCAACCCGGCGCACGGCAGCTTGAGGCCGGACGGCGGCGGTTTTATCTATACGCCGGCGGCCGGTTTTGTCGGTACCGACAGTTTCAGCTATACCGTCAGCAGCATCGGCGGTTTGCAGGACAGCGCCACGGTCACCATAGTCGTGGCCGACGCCGCTTTGATCGATGCCGCGCCCGACCCGTTGGATACCACCCTGATTGAAGTATTGCGGAATATTTTAACAACCGAATCGGCCTCGCCGGCTCTGCTGGAACGTGTCGAAGGCATTTCCCTGCTGTTGAATCAACCCGGAGGTCGGGATAAGGTCAATCTGGCCTTACAAAATTTAGCGCATGAAGAAACCATTACCCAGGCACTGAGCGGTAGCCGCTTGTCGCGGATACAAGTCAACAATATCAACCAGCGCCTGATCGAATTGCGCGGTGGCGCCACCGGCATCAGTTTGAAAGGGTTGTCGCTACAGGTGGATGGGCAGGCTTTGCCTGCCGCGGCGTTGGCCGGTCTTGCGCCGTATTCGGCCAAGGGCGGAGCGGCCGGAGACGGCGAGTTGTTCGAACGCTTAGGCTTGTTTGTAAATGGTCAGTTCGAAACCGGAGAGCGGGTCAATACCCCGCTGGATCCGGGCTATCGCGCCCGTACTTACGGGGTCAGCGCGGGCGCCGATTATTGGTTGACTCGTCATTTATTGCTGGGGATGTCCGGCGGATACGGTTATACCGGGTCGAAGCTGGATGCCAACGCCAGCCAGTTGGATATCGATGCCTATACCGTATCCGGTTTCGGATCCTACACGATCGGCGACAATACTTTTGTCGATTTTATCGCCAACGGAACCTTCAATGCCTACAAAAGCGCGCGCAAAATTGCGTATGTCGACGCTTTCGGCCCGGTCAACGAACAAGCGAATGCCCGTGTGCAAGGCATGCAGCAGCGCTATAGCTCCACAGTGGGTTACGATTACCCCTGGCAAGGCTGGATATTCGGTTTGCGCGGCCGCGGCGAATATAGCCGGGTCGGCATCGACGCTTACCGCGAACAAGGCGCGGGCGGTTTGAATCTGGCGATTGGCGAACAAACTATCGTGTCGGCGACCAGCGGTTTGGGCGTTATCGTCAATTATGCCTTGAGTACGCCGTTTGGCGTATTGAGCCCGCAAATCAATCTGGAATGGGAGCATGAGTACCAAAAGGATGCGCGGCGGATATTGGCCCATTTTGTCGACGATCAGTCCGGTAGTACCTTCTCGGTGCGATCAGGGAATCCGGATAGAGATTATTTGAATCTACGCAGTTCGTTGTCGGCGACCCTGCCCAACGGCGGTTCGGCGTTCATTCAATACGAGACCGTATTAAGCCTGCGGAACGAAAGTCGCCATGCCTTTAACGCCGGGGTGCGTTTTGCGTTTTAAGTTGGTCGGTATTGGGTTCGCGCCAGCCTGCTTCAGCATAGCTGTTTGGAGTTTTTGCTGTTACGAAACACTAGCGGTTTTTCGGTGCCGGAGAGTGCCAGTTCGCGAGCCGAGGCTATCGCGGCGTCTATCCGGTAGCGATCCGGCGATTTGCCGCAAACGGGATCGGTGCTGTACATGTCGCCGTTGAACAAAAAGGCCTGGCAGCGGCAGCCGCCGAAGTCTTTATGTTTTTCGTCGCAGCTTTTGCAGGGTTCCCGCATCCATTCGGTGCCGCGGAAAAAATTGAAAGTTTTCGAATCGTTCCAGATTTCAGAGATGCTGTAATCCTTGACGTTGGGGCAATCCAGTCCGGGCAGTTCGCGAGCGGAATGGCAGGGTAGCGCGGTACCGTCGGGGGCGATAGTCAAGAAGGTGGTGCCCCAGCCGTTCATGCAAGCCTTGGGCCGGTCTTCGTAAAAATCCGGCACTACGTAATAAATCCTCATCTTGCCGGCGACTTTTTCCTTGTAGGCCTGGGCGATTTTTTCCGCTTCCTCGAATTGTTCCTTGGTCGGCAGCAGGGCGTCGCGATTCAAATGCGCCCAGCCGTAATATTGGGTGTTGGCCAGTTCCAGATAATCGGCGCCGAGGTTTTCGGCCATCTGCAAAATTTCCGGCATTTGGTGAATGTTTTCCCGGTGGATCACCACGCACAACACCATCGGGTAGCCGTGTTTTTTCACCAGACGGGCGACTTGCTGTTTATGTTGGTAAGTGGCGGTGCCGGCAATATGGTCGTTCAGTTCCTGGCTGCTGGCCTGAATGCTGACCTGGATGTGGTCCAGGCCGGCCTGTTTTAGTTCGACGATTTTTTCTTCGGTCAGCCCGTAGCCCGAGGTAATCAGGTTGGAGTAATAACCTAGTTCGCGGGCATAACGCACTAGCTCCACCAAGTCTTGCCGGGTCAAGGGTTCTCCGCCGGAAAAACCCAGTTGCACCGCGCCCATTTTGCGTGCTTCGCTCAAGACCCGCTTCCAGTCTTCTGTGCTCAGTTCGTCGGGGTATTTGGCGTAATCCAAGGGATTCGAGCAATAAGGGCATTGCAGCGGGCACTTGTAACTCAGTTCCGCCAGCAGCCAGCGGGGCGGCGTAGGGTTAGTCTTGTTTGATCCAGCCATTTTGCAGTGCGATGTTCAGAAAGTTGTGGATGTCGTTGCTCAAACCGCTGGTTTCGAATTTGCTTTCCAATGCTTTGACGATTTGTGCCGGCTTATGCGCGCCGTCGCAAAGTTTTAGGATCTCCGCCGAGCTTTGATTCAGTTCCACCATGCCTTCGGGGTAGAGGATCACGTATTTTTGCTGTGCTTCTTCCCATTGCAGGCGGTGCAAAGGCGAGAATTGAATGCTTAGATCGGGATTGATGGTCATGGGTGCTTAATGGCTGGCGAAACAGTGATGTAAATTGGCGGGAAAACGAGAAACCGTGATGGGACCGGACGTATCGTATTGGCTAATAGTGCCGTTTTCATCGACTAGCCAGACTTCCAGGGCGCCCGCTTCCAGAAACAAGGCGACCCGTTCCTGCATGTCTTTTACCGTGTTGGATAGAGACAGAATTTCGACACATAATTCCGGTGCCGAGGAAGCCCAAAGTTCAGCTTGATGGACTTGGGTGTAGTTTTCCGAACCCCAGGCCACATCGGGTACGCGGACACCTTTGCTGGTTTGTATCGCTAGTTCGGTAAAAATTTCCCCACCCAATTGCAGCGATAGTTGTGCCGCAATTTTGCCTTGCAGTCGGCTATGGTTGAACGAAGCGGGCGACATTTCGATATTTCCTTTTTCGTTCAATTCGATTTTATAAGGCAGATTTTTGAGTGAGGGATCCGCCAAAACGTCTTGCCATTGCATGGTTTTACCCCTGGTCAAGGTCTTCGAAGATTTCCGCCATCGGCAGGCTCAGGCTTAAGCTGGTCAGTTGGCAATCGAATTCGCCAACATAATCGTGTAGCAGCCAATCGTTATCGGCGGTACGGCGAAAACATTCGACTCGGCGAGCTTCGATGTCGACGATCAGGAATTCCTGTAACGACGCCAGTTTTCGGTAGGCGGCGAACTTGCTCCCCCTGTCGTAGGCGGCGGTCGAGTCGGACAATACTTCGACGATAAGCGACGGGTTCGAGATAAATTGCTGATTTCCGAAGTCGCTGGGATGGCAGGATACCATCACGTCCGGGTAGAAAAATGCGTCGGCCGCTTCGACGCGCAATTTCATATCGGCAACATAAGGCCGGCAAGGGGTGCCACGCAAACGTTGTTTTAATGCAGCGAAAATATTGCCGGCAACGACGACGTGATCCTGCCTTGCGCCAACCATCGCAAACACTTCGCCGGCGACGAATTCGTGTTTCTCGGCTTGAGAGTCCTCCCAAGCCAAATAGTCTTCGGCGCTGAAATGAAGTCGCTCGGCGGTTTGCATGTTATTGCTCGATATTGAAGTAGGGCGGCATGTTGGCAACATAGGCCAGATACATCGCATCGGCCATGGTCCACAGCACATCCAGTTTGAATTTCAGGATGTCCAGCATGCGCTCTTGTTGTTCGCGGGTCTTGTACCAGTCCAGCGTCAACTCCAGGCCATGTTCGACGTCGCGGCGGGCCTCGGTCAAGCGTTTACGGAAGTAAGCGTAGCCTTCCGGTTCGACCCAAGGATACACATCCGGCCAGTTGTCCAGGCGCTGTTGATGAATCTTTGGTGCGAAAAGTTCCGTCAGCGACGAGCTGGCGGCTTCGTGCCATTCGGCGCGGCGGGCAAAATTGACGTAGGCGTCGACCGCGAAGCGCACACCGGGCAACACGTGTTTCAACGAGGTAATCTCTTCGCGGGTCAAACCGACCGCAATGCCGAGTTGTATCCAGGCTTCTATGCCGCCGGTGTCGCCGGGGTGGCCGTCGTGGTCGAGGATGCGTTGCACCCATTTGGCGCGGGTTTCCCGGTCCGGGCAATTGGCCATGATGTTGGCGTCCTTGATCGGTATCATGACCTGGTAATAAAAGCGGTTGGCGACCCAGCCTTGCAATTGCTGCTTGGTCAGCTTGCCTTCGTTCATCAGCACATGCATCGGGTGATGGATGTGGTAGTACTTTTCCATGCCGCGCAATTTGGCTTCGAATTCGTCGCGGCTCCAGGGTTGATTGTCAGCAGTCATGTAACACCTTTGTTATAAGTCGATTTCCAAACCGTCGTAAGCCACTTCGATGCCGTTGGCAGCCAGGGTTTTACGCTCCGGCGAATCTTCGTCGAGAATCGGGTTGGTGTTATTGATATGAATCAAAATCTTACGAGCGTTGCTCACGCCGTTCAACACCTCGATCATGCCGCCGGGGCCGGATTGCGGCAGATGGCCGATTTCGCGGGCGCGTTTTTGGCTGATGCCTTGAGTGACCATTTCGTCGTCGGTCCAGAAGGTGCCGTCCACCATCAGGCAATCGACCTTCAGCATGGCGCGCAACACGTGAGGTTCGATTTCGCCCAAGCCGGGCGAGTAGTATAGTTTTTTGCCGGTCGAGATTTGCTCGACGATGACGCCGATATTGTCGCCGTCATGCGGATCGTGGCGGTGTGGCGAATAGGGCGGCGCCTTGCTTTTTAAGGCGTGGGCGTAAATCCGAATGTCGTCTATGCCGGGAATCTCGAACGGAGTTTCGTCGCAGGCAATCGGATGGTGATTGACCGTGCAATAGTCTTTCAGCATCGTGAACAGCGGAAAGCCGGTCGTTAAGTCTTGTCGAACCATCTCGGTGCAATACACGTTCAAGGGCTTACCCTCGCGCAGCATCAGCATGCCGGTGGTATGGTCGATTTGACTATCGATTAACAAAACCGCCTTAATGCCGGTATCGCGAATGCCTTCTTTGGGCTGAATCGCTGGAAAGGCTTCCAGTTGGGCACGAATGTCCGGGGAAGTGTTGAACAACAACCAGTTGCGGTTGTCGGTGCTGACGGCAATCGACGACTGGCTGCGGGCCTTGCCGTTGAATTCGCCTCTACGATAACGGCCGCAATTGTTGCAATTGCAGTTCCATTGCGGGAAACCGCCGCCGGCGCCGGCGCCGAGAACTCTAATTTTCATGTTGGATCGGAATTATCAGATAAGTGCCCGCATAATACGGGATTCAAAAACGGCAGGCAAAAAAAAGGGGCAGGAATATGCCCCTTTTTGCGGTCAACCGGATAAATTAACGGTTGTAGATATACATGGTGACTTCAAAACCGAAACGCATGTCGTTGTAAGCAGGTGTTTCCCATTTCATGTGTAATACCCTCCAGAGGTTTGTTGTTGTGAGCTAGCTTGATCAAGAAAGCTGCGCCGAAGTATACGATGAAGTTTTTTTTCGCGCAACCGGGCAGCAAGCTTAAGGCCGAGCCGAATGGCATAAGTTCCCGTGGCTATCCGGCCATTTTGATGGCGATAAGGAACAGCACGATCGCAAAATAGCGTTTCAGACGTTGCGCCGGCAGACGGTGAGCCAATCGCGCGCCGATGGGAGCGGTAAATACGCTGGTTAGCACGATGCCGGCAAAAGCCGGCAGATACAGGTAGCCCAGACTGCCGTTGGGTAAATGATCGTCGCGCCAGCCCAGTATTGCGTAACTGGCGGCGCCCGCCAAGGCAATCGGGATCGCGCAGGCGCTGGAGGTGGCAACGGCTTTTTTCATGATCAGGCCGTTACCGGCTAGATACGGCACGGTCATGGTGCCGCCGCCTATCCCCAGTATCGCCGACAATATGCCTATCAGCAGACTCATGGGGTAATCCAGATAGGTTTTGGCGCTATGAGGCGAAGAAACGGTTTTTGGCGGGCGCAGCAATTGCCCGCAGGTGTAGAGCAGATAGCTTACAAAGAACCAGCGCAGCATATCGGCGTTGAAAAGTTCGGCTAACACCGCGCCGCCGCTGGCGCCCAGCAACATGGTGGGCGCCAGGCGCAACGCCCGGCGGCTGTCTATGTTGCCCAATAGATAATGGCTGCGTACCGAGGCCATGGAGGTAAAAATAGCGGTTGCCAGCGAGGTAGCAACCGCCAACAACATGATTTGCTCGGGATCAAACTGTTGGAGCCGGAACAGCCAGACCAATACAGGTACAATCAAGGCGCCGCCGCCGATGCCGAACAATCCGGCGGCGATGCCGGCAAAAGCGCCCAGCAGCAGGCTGGCAAAAAAAATCTCTGGCATAATCAAAGGCGACCGAATAAGCAAAGCGATATGATAGCGACTCATTTATACTGTGCGTATTAAATTGATGACAAAGGCGAGTCGGGCTTCATGAAAATTTATCTGGTTGGCGGTGCGGTACGGGATCGTTTGCTGGATTACCCGGTGTCGGAACGCGATTGGCTGGTGGTGGGGGCTACCCCGGATATCATGTTGGCCATGGGCTACAAACCGGTAGGCAAGGATTTTCCGGTGTTTCTGCATCCGCAAACCCATGACGAATATGCGCTGGCCCGTACCGAACGCAAAACCGCGCCGGGTTACAAGGGTTTCGATGTGGACGCCAATCCGAGCGTGAGCTTGGAAGAAGACTTGTTGCGCCGCGACTTGACCATCAATGCCATGGCGATGAGCGAAGACGGCGTGCTGGTCGATCCCTTTCAGGGGCAACGGGATTTGCAAAACCGGATTCTGCGGCATGTTTCCCCGGCATTTGGCGAAGATCCTGTGCGCATTCTGCGCGTGGCCCGCTTTGCCGCCCGTTACGCCCATCTGGGGTTTACCGTGGCGGAAGAAACCCGGCTGTTGATGCAATCCATGGTACACAGCGGGGAAGCGGACCACCTGGTTGCCGAACGGGTCTGGGCCGAGCTGCATAAGGCCTTGCGCGAAACCACTCCCGCCGCTTTTTTCCAGACCTTGCGGGCATGCGGTGCCTTGGCGGTGATTTTTCCGGAAATTCACGCGCTGTTCGGCGTACCGCAGCCGGCCAAATATCACCCGGAAATCGACACCGGCGTGCATAGTCTGATGTCGCTTACCATGGCCGCCAGGCTGTCCGCCAAGCCGGAAGTTCGCCTGGCGGCCTTGTTGCACGATTTGGGCAAGGCCGTGACCGATCCGCAAAAATGGCCCAGCCACCACGGCCACGAACGCAAGGGTTTGCCGATACTGGAAGGCTTTTGCCGGCGACTGCGGGTACCCAACGCCTATAAAGCGCTGTGCGCGCGGGTGATGGAATATCACACCCACTGCCATCGGGCCTACGAATTGCGCGGCGATACCCTGGTCGAAATGCTGCAGAGCATGGGCGCCTTCAAGGCCGACAACCAACTGCGGGATTTCTTACTGGCTTGCGAAGCCGATGCCCGCGGTCGGACCGGCTTCGAAGATAACGATTATCCGCAAGCCGATTACATTATGAAAGCCGCGCAAACTGCGTTGGCGGTCGATACCCGGCAGGTCTTGCAAGACAATCTGCGCGGCGCGCAAATCGGCGCGGCGATTCAAAAACTGCGTAGCCAAGCCGTCAACGGTTTAAAACAACAAACTACACTCTTCCCCTCTTGATCCATTTATGTCGCCGGTTCTAATTTCGATTAGCTTGCTGATTTGCAGCAACGTGTTTATGACCTTCGCCTGGTATGCCCATCTGCGAGAACTCAATCACAAACACTGGATGTTGGCGGCCCTGCTGAGTTGGGGATTGGCTTTTTTCGAGTATCTGCTGCAGGTGCCGGCCAATCGCATCGGTCATACCGCTTTGAATGTCGGCCAATTGAAAATCATGCAGGAAGCGATTGCGCTCAGCGTGTTCGTGCCGTTTTCGGTCTACTATCTGAAAGAGCCGCTAAAACTGGACTACCTGTGGGCCGGGGCCTGCTTGCTGGGGGCGGTTTATTTTATGTTCAGATCAAAATGGGCCTGAGCATGCAAACACCAATCGGAAGGTCTTTATGTTGAGTTATCGCCACGGCTTTCATGCCGGCAATTTTGCCGACGTGTTGAAGCACAGCCTGCTGACCTTGGCGATAAGCGCCTTGAAACAGAAGGACAAACCGTTCGTTTATATCGATACCCATGCCGGCGCCGGCAAATATTCGTTCAAAGCGGAATTTGCCCAAAAAACCGGCGAATACCAGCAAGGCATAGGCCGCATCTGGACGGCCGCGCAACCGCCGGAGGAAATCAGGGACTATCTGGCGGCGGTGCGGGCCGAAAATACCGGCAAACAACTGGTGCGCTATCCGGGCTCGCCGCAATTGGTCAGGCGCTTGGTACGGAGTCAGGACAGATTGCAACTGTCGGAACTTCACGGCAGCGATTTCGAATCCTTGCATCAGTTGTTCGCCGGCGACCGGCAGGTCAGTCTGGCCAAGGAAGACGGCCTGGAGCGCCTGAGCAAGAAGCTGCCGCCGATTCAAAAGCGCGGGTTGATATTGATCGACCCCAGTTACGAAGTGAAATCCGATTACAACCGGGTGGTGGAGGCCTTGCAAAGCGCGCACAGGCATTTCGCCACCGGTGTCTATGCCCTGTGGTATCCCATTATCGAGCGTGCCGTTACCGACAGAATGTTGCAACGTCTGCGGGCCACCGGCATTCCCAAGCAACTGCGCGTGGAACATTGCGTTACCGCCGATGGCGCGCTGCGGGGCATGACCGGTTCTGGTATGCTGTTCATCAATCCGCCGTGGCAGTTGCCGGCGCAAGCCGAGAGCTTGCTGCCGTGGTTGAACCGGGTGTTGACGGATGGGCAAGGGACTTGGGAAGTGGACTGGTTGGTGCCTGAAGTGGTTTGAATCGGGATGTCGCGGGAAAGGACATGATTAAAAAACACGCTGATTTGATTTTTGTGGCCTTGTTGTCCCTGGCGTTGGTGTTTTATGACCTGACATTGGAACTGCTCACGGAAATCGCGCATTTTTTCATCGAGTTGTTATTTGAGTCGTTCGAGTGGTTTGAACTCGGCATCGAACACCTGATAGAGCATCTGTTTCATACGGAACACCACGCCAGCCAAATCGCCACGTTTTATATTTTGCTGCTGTTCGGCGGCTGGGTATCTTATAAATTGTGGAAGGCCTTGCCGCGTCTTTATCAGTTTTTTAAGCGGCGCCTTCTGGAAACCTGGGTGCGCCGAAAAACCGAATGGGAACTCTATTGGCTTACATTGACCTTACCTTACAAAATCGCCTTGCTTGCCACCGCACTGGGCGTTGCCTATCTGGCTTCGTTT
This sequence comes from Methylomonas subterranea, assembly GCF_024505185.1. Classification (GTDB taxonomy): domain Bacteria; phylum Pseudomonadota; class Gammaproteobacteria; order Methylococcales; family Methylomonadaceae; genus Methylomonas; species Methylomonas subterranea. Next base: position 27,412 of record NZ_JANIBJ010000038.1, on the reverse strand, counting down.
TTTGTTATGTAAGCCGTAACCGTTTAATCAATTTTTAGAGCCGTCATGCCTTTAACCGAACAAGTCAAACAATCCATTCTCGCCGCCAACAGCCTGCTGCCGCAGGATATAGACCGGGTCATGTCCACCTTGCTCAGCGCCCCCGTCGACGCGGCCGATATTTACTTTCAATCCAGCCATTTCGAATCCTGGTCCCTGGAGGGCGGTATCGTCAAGGAAGGCAGTCATTCCATAGAACATGGCGCCGGCGTGCGGGTAGTCAGCGGCGACAAAACCGGCTTTGCCTACAGCGACCGCATCGAATTGCCGATTCTGCTGGAAGCCGCCAACAACGTCAAAGCCATTGTCAGGCAGGGTCAGCAGGCCCGGCACAGGATTCAAACCGCCGATAGCTGGCCGCAACTTTACCGGCCGCTGAATCCATTGAGTTCCTTGGCCGATCAGGACAAAATCGACCTGTTGAAGCGGGTGGATGCGGAAACCCGTAAATTGGACAGCCGTATCGAAGAAGTCATGGTCAGTCTGGTGGCGGCTTACGATAATGTGCTGGTGGCCAATCAGGACGGATCATTGGTGGCCGACGTAAGGCCGCTGGTACGGATGAACGTCAGCGTCATCATGGTGGAAAACGGCCGCCGCGAACAAGGCAGCATGGGCGGCGGCGGCCGCAGCGATTACAGTTACTTTCTGGAAGGCGACCGGGCCATGGATTTCGCCCGCGAAGCGGTGCGGCAGGCGCAGGTCAATCTGCAAGCGGAAGAGGCGCCGGCCGGCAATATGACGGTCGTGTTGGGGCCTGGCTGGCCGGGTATTTTATTGCACGAAGCCATCGGTCACGGACTGGAAGGCGATTTCAACCGCAAGGGCACCTCGGCGTTCAGCGGCCGGGTCGGCGAACGGGTGGCTTCCGATTTATGCACCGTGGTCGACGACGGCACTCTGCCGGATCGGCGCGGCTCCCTGAGCATAGACGACGAAGGCACGCCCACCGAAAATACCGTGTTGATCGAAAACGGTATTTTGAAAGGCTATATGCAGGACAAACTGAATGCTCGCTTGATGGGCGTCAGACCCACCGGCAACGGCCGCCGCGAGTCTTATGCGCATTTGCCGATGCCGCGCATGACCAATACCTACATGTTGCCGGGCCAAAGCGATCCCGAAGAGATTATCCGCTCGGTCAAAAAAGGCCTGTATGCGCGCAATTTCGGTGGCGGCCAGGTGGATATCACCTCCGGCAAATTCGTCTTTTCCGCCAGCGAGGCCTATTTGATCGAAAACGGTAAAATCACCCGGCCGGTCAAGGGCGCCACTCTGATAGGCAACGGTCCGGACGTGTTGACCAAAGTCTCCATGGTCGGCAACGACATGCAACTGGACAGCGGTGTCGGCACCTGCGGCAAGGAAGGGCAGAGCGTGCCGGTCGGCGTCGGCCAGCCCACCTTGAAAATCGACGGCATGACCGTCGGCGGTACCAGTCTGTAATCGAGTTAAAGAGAAAAATTGTGCAAAATCAGGATGAAATCCAGCGTTTAAAACATGTGGTCCGGCAGTTGTTGGACGAGGCCAAACAGCAAGGAGCCAGTGCGGCGGAGGCGGCTTTCAGCGTCGATAACGGTTTGTCGGTATCGGCCCGCTTGGGGGATGTGGAAACCATCGAATATCACTGCGATCAAGGCATAGGCGTTACCGTTTATTTTGGTCAACAAAAAGGTTCGGCCAGTACCAACGACGTATCAACCGACTCGTTGAGGGAAACCGTCAAGGCCGCTTGCAGTATCGCCCGTTACGCCAGTGCCGACGAATACGCCGGCTTGCCCGATCCTGAATTATTGGCCACCGAATTTCCCGATCTGGATTTGTTTCATCCCTGGGACATCGACGCCGAACAGGCCATCGCATTGGCCGTCGAATGCGAAAACGCCGCCCGCGGTTTCGACAAAGCCATCAGCAACTCGGAGGGCGCCACCGTCAACAGCCACCAAGGCACCCGGGTATTCGGCAATTCCCTGGGCTTTTTGCAGGGTTATCAATCCAGCCGCCATTCCATCAGCTGTTCGGTGCTGGCCGGCAGCGGCGACAACATGCAGCGCGATTATTGGTACAGCGTGGCGCGCAATCCGGCCTTGTTGGAAGCCGCCGGTCTGGTCGGCGAAAAAGCCGCGCAACGCACCGTGGCCCGCTTGAACGCGCGCAGTCTGAGTACCCGGCAATGCCCGGTGCTGTTTGCACCGGAAATGGCTTCCGGTTTGATCGGATCCTTATTGGGCGCCATCAGCGGCAGCAGTTTGTACCGCAAATCCTCGTTTTTGCTCGATAGTCTGGATACGCAAATTCTGCCGGATTTTGTGCGTATCCACGAACAGCCTTTATTGGTCGGCGGCATGGGCAGCGCCAGTTACGATGCGGAAGGGGTGGCGACGCGGGCCAGGGATATCGTCAGCGAAGGCATTTTGCGCAGTTACATACTCAGCACCTATTCCGCCCGCAAATTAGGCATGCAAACCACCGGCAATGCCGGCGGGGTGCATAACTTGATCGTCGAGACAGGCGAGCGCGATTTTGCCGGCATGCTGAAATTGCTGGACACCGGATTGCTGGTCACGGAGTTGATGGGGCAGGGCGTGAACCGGGTCACCGGCGATTATTCGCGCGGCGCCTCCGGTTTTTGGGTGGAAAACGGCGAGATTCAGTATCCGGTGCAGGAAATCACCATCGCCGGCAACCTGAAAACCATGCTGCGTAATATTGTGGCAATAGGCAACGATGTGGATTTACGCGGCAATATTCGGGTAGGCTCCATTTTATTGGAGCAGATGGCGATTGCGGGTGAATAAGTCGTTCGCCGATGACGGCGGGTTTCGTTGTTAAGGGTCTGCAAATGATGGCCGCCGGGAGCAACAATGAGCAACGAATTTTTGCTTGATTCGGTCGAACTGGTTCAGGTGGATGTAAAAGACCTGAAAATCGGCATGTTTGTCTCCAAACTGGATAGACCCTGGCTGGAGACCAATTTCTGGTTTCAGGGCTTCGAATTAAAAAACCAGGCCGATATCGATGCGGTGCAAAAGCAGTGCAAGCATGTTTTTATCGATGTCGCCAAACAAACCCGCGTACCGCAATACGTGGCCAGAAGTACGGGCTACACGCCCGACTTTCTGGAAAAAGTCCAGCCGCCCGCCAAGGGCTCTTCTTTCCGGCGGGAGATCGGCAAGGCCGAAATCATCTATCAGAAAACCAGTGGGCTGGTGAAGAGCTTCATGGAGGAGGTTAAATCCGGTCGCCCCATTAACGCTTTAGCCGCCAAAAAAGCCGTGGCCTACTGCGTCGATAGCGTGCTGAACGCGCCTGATGCCTTGATGTTGATGACGCAATTGAAAAATCGCGACGAATACACGGCTCAGCACAGCATGAACGTCTGCATTTTTTCGATTGCACTGGGTCGTCAGATCAATCTGCCGGTTGAGGAACTGAATCATGTCGGTTTATGCGGCATGATGCACGATATGGGCAAAATGCTGGTGCCGCTGGAAGTTCTGAATAAACCGGGCCGGCTGACGCCGGAAGAGTTGGCCGTGATGCAAACGCATACCGCCAAGGGCTGGAAGATTTTACTGGCGACTCACGGCATGTATCCGGGCGCGGTGGATGTGGCCTTTACCCATCACGAGCGTCTGGACGGCAAGGGCTATCCGCGGAAGTTGGAAGCCGAACAAATCACGCCCTATACCCGTATCGTGGCGATTGCCGACGCCTATGACGCCATTAGTAGCGATAGGGTTTACAAAAAGGGCCAATCGCATCTGGACTCAATCAAAATTCTTACCGATGCCTCGTCGGATGGTCATCTCGATCCCGGTTTGACCATGAAATTCATCGAGTGCTTGGGGATTTATCCGGCCGGCAGTCTGGTGGAACTCAACAGCGGCGAAATCGCCATGGTGATAGAAGTCAATCCCAAGGCCAAGCTCAAGCCGAAGATTTTGATGCTGCGCGACGCGCAAAAACAGCCCTGCCAGGAATTCGTGGTCGATTTGGCCTTGGCCTCCGCCAATTTCGGCGGACAGCCGTTAAGGATTTCCACGGTATTGCGCCCTGATGAGTGCGGCATTGATTTGCTCAAATACTATCAAAGCGGCTTGTTGCAAAACGGCTGGAAACAGGCCGAGCCTTGAGGCTTGTTAGCGTCCCCCTTACAAGGACCTCCTGACGACCATGAAACCGGCGCGTCGCTCCCACCATGACTTTCAGAGTAACCCAAGTCTATTGCTTATGTCGTTTTTTGCAGTCGGGCGGCATGATTTTCGGCAACTTGAGTTCAAACTGCCGCGTCCACCGCATCATCGGTTTTATACATGCTGGGTCATTAAATAAGGTCATTTAACAGCAGTTCCACGATTCGTTAAGGTAGGCCGCGATTTCATCTACCCCGGAGACAATAATGAATCGCGTGACCCAATCTTGTGCAGCCCTATTGTTGGCTTCGTTTGAAGCCTTGGCTGACGGTAATTCTAATTTCGATGTATTAGCCAACCTCGATACCGGACCGGGCAATGTCACGGCCACCGCCAACGGCCGGATCATCATGAGCCAACACCAGTTTTATCAACCGCAATACACGGTGGTGGAGTACAAGGATCAAGCCTTGCTGCCTTTTCCGAACAGGGAAATGTCCGCGGCCGATTCGACTGCGACTATCAAACTCGACTCGGTGCTGGGCATCCGCTCCGATAACAACGGTATTGTCTGGATGCTGGACAACGGCATGCGTAGCGGGGTAACGCCCAAATTGGTCGGTTGGAATACCAAAACCAACAAACTCCAACGCTTGATTTATTTACCCGCGCCTATCGCGCCGAAAGATGCGTTCGTCAACGACTTTGCCTTGGATGCCCAGCACAACTATGCCTTCATCAGCGATCCGGCCGGCGGCGCGAATGCCGCCTTGATCGTGGTCAACTTGTCGACCGGCGCGGCGCGGCGGGTGTTGGAAGGACATCGCAGTGTGGTGCCGGAAAACGTCGATTTAGTCATCGACAATGTGCCGATTCAGGTGAAAACCCCATCCGGCGAATTGGTGAAACCGCATATTGGCGTAAATCCGATTACCGAGGATTTAGCCAACGAATGGGTGTATTTCGGGCCGATGCATGGCCTCGGCCTTTACCGGATTAAAGCGGCGGATTTGATCAACGAGTCCTTAACGCCGCAAGAACTTGCCCGGAAGGTTGAACGCTACAGCGACAAACCGATCTCGGACGGTATCAGCATTGACCAGAACAACAATATCTACCTAGGCGACTTAGCCAATAATGCGATTGGCGTGATAGCGCCCAACCGACAATATCGGCAATTGGCGCAATGCCCGCGGCTGTCATGGGTCGACTCCTTTAGTTTTGGCGCTAACGGCCAACTGTATGCCGTGGTTAATCGTTTGCATCGCTCCGCTACGCTGAACGGCGGCGACGATCAATCCAAACCGCCTTATTTCCTATTGAAGGTCAAAGCCTTGGCCGCCGGCCTACCAGGACGTTAAAGCCGTATTTCACTTGCGTCAATGTTCCGGCCTATGATGTTGATTTGCTCGCGCAACCAAGCGTGGGCCGGATCTTTTTCCCATAAGGGATGCCAGATCATCGCCAAATCGTAGTCCGGCAAACTGACCGGCACCGGCAAAACTTGCAGTGGCAGCAGTTTTTGAAACGCTATAGCCAAGCGATAGGGTAAGGACAAAATCATATTGGACTGGGCAACGATCAAGGGTGCCGACAAAAAATGCGGCACGATGAAATTAATCCGTCGCTCCAGGCCCAACTCCAGCAATTTCTCGTCTATCACGCCCAATTTATCGCCGGTTCTTGAGATCAGCATGTGCGTCGCCGCCAAATACTCTTCCAACGACGGCGCCGCTTTGATCGTAGGGTGATCCTGCCTGACCACGCAAGCCATGCGATCCATGAATAAGTGTTCGCAGTGCAAATGTGCGGGCGGATTCAGTACCGAGGCAAAACCCAATACCACATCCAGGCTGCCGTTTTCCAACTGCGTCAGAGGAAAGGCGGACTCTGTCCGTTTGACATGGATATCCACGCCAGGAGCGGACTGTTCGATTAATTCCGATAATTCGGGCAAGATTAAAAGCTCCATGTAATCGGTCGCGGCGATGGTGAAACGGCGCTGACTGGATGCCGGATCGAAGGCTTGGGGCGCCTCCAGCAAGCGTTCCATCTCCTGTAACAGACTGCGCACCGGCTCCACCAAGGCCAGCGCCAGCGCGCTTGGCTGCATGCCGACGGGCGATTTGACCAGTACCGGATCGTTCAGTTGCTGGCGCAAGCGATGCAAGGTATGGCTCATCGCCGACTGCGTCACGAACATGCATTCCGCCGCGCGGGTGACATTGCGCTCCCGCATCAAAATATCGAAAGCCAGCAACAGGTTTAAGTCGAAGGTGCGTAGATTGGCCATCCGGATGTTCCTCAATGAATTCTAAGGGTATGGTTGAAAATAACTTCCCGCAATCCGGGTGCATCGTTCCCATGCTTCGCTCTCATCGTTATACACAAGCCACTCGAACAGCGGCGAAGCCATCAAAACCCCTCTCCTGTTGGAGAGGGTAGGGTGAGGAGAGTCAAAATAAAGCATTTTGGTGATTCAAATTCTCCTCACCCCCGCCCTCTCCATCAGGAGAGGGAGCTAAACGTCACCACAATGAGGCGTGGTGAGGCATGAATAGGGTTACCCCATCCAAATCGAAATGTGTATAACGACGAGCGCCGAGCATGGGAATCATCAGTGAAATTGGCTGCATACTAAACAAGAATCGATGCTGGCCGGCATGAACAATCTTGATGATGGCGGATGAAATTTCACCATTTCACGGTTCAACCCATTCCCCCTAACTTATTACGCGAGCGTGTCGACCAGCCAATAGGGTTTTACTCCCCCAAGGGTAGCTTTCGGTTGGCGACACGCCCAGTTTCGATGGCAATAGCCGTCATTCACTATAAGACTTTACGGGGGAACCGCACATGTCCGCACAAATTCCAATTTCAACGTTTAACCCCTACCGGGGCGAGAAAGCCCGGCTGGTCAGAGCTTACGATTATCTGATCCTGGTCCTGGCCCTATTCTTGTTCATCGGCTCGTTTCATCTACATTTTGCCCTGACCGTCGGCGACTGGGATTTCTGGGTTGATTGGAAAGACCGGCAGTGGTGGCCATTGGTCACACCCTTAATCGGCATTACCTTTCCCGCCGCCGTGCAAGCGGTGTTGTGGGATAAATTCCGCTTACCGTTGGGCGCCACGCTCTGCGTAGCGGCCTTATTGCTAGGTACCTGGGTCACCCGGGTATTTGCCTATCATTACTGGAATTATTTCCCCATCAACATGGTGTTGCCGGCCACCATGGTGCCCGGTGCATTGGTATTGGATACCTTGTTGATGCTGACCAACAGCCTTACCATCACCTCCATTTTCGGCGGCGCGGCGTTTGCCTTGTTGTTCTATCCCACCAATTGGCCGATCTTCGGCATGTTCCACCAAGCGGTCGAATACCACAACAGCCAGTTGACTGTCGCCGATTTATTCGGCTTCCAATACATCCGCACCGGCATGCCGGAATACCTGCGCATCATCGAGCGCGGTACTTTGCGAACCTACGGCCAGTACGCCACACCATTGGCGGCATTTTGTTCGGCACTGTTATGTTCATTGATGTATCCGCTGTGGTGGTACATCGGTAAATGGTTCGCCGATACCCGTTATCTGAAAAGCATTTAAGGAGACCAGCCATGAAAGTACTTTTTAAACCTTGGCTGTTGGCATTGCTTTGCTTGAACGTGTTGTCGGTGTTGACAGTACCCACCGCTCAGGCCCATGGCGAAAAAGCCTTGGAGCCGTTCATTCGGATGCGCACCATACAGTGGTACGACGTGCAGTGGTCCACGCAAAAATTCAACGTCAACGAGGAAGTCAGTGTCAGCGGCAAGTTTCATGTTGCCGAAGACTGGCCGATCAGTGTGCCGAAACCGGAAGCCAGCTTCTTGAATATCTCCACGCCGGGACCCGTGCTGATTCGTACCGAGCGCTACCTAAACGGTAAACCTTGGACCAATTCAGTGTCCCTGGAGCCTGGTGGTGACTACGAGTTCAAAGTGGTCTTGAAAGGCCGTTTGCCTGGGCGTTATCACATTCACCCGTTTTTTAATTTAAAAGACGCGGGACAGGTGATGGGCCCAGGGGTGTGGTTGGACATTGGCGGCGATCCCGGCGACTTCCGCAATACGCTTAAAACCATTAACGGCGAAGTGATCGACATGGAGAGCTTCGGCTTTGCCAACGGCGTATTCTGGCACCTGTTCTGGGGGGTGTTGGCTGCCGGTTGGTTGTTGTGGTGGGTGCGTCGTCCCTTGTTCATCAGCCGTTACCGCATGCTGGATGCCGGTTTGGAACAGGAGTTGATCACCGCTCAGGACAAATTCATCGCTAAAGCCGTGTTAGTGGGGGTGCCGGTATTGGTATTGGCGCTGAATGCCGTCACTGCCAACCGTTACCCGGACGCTATTCCGTTACAAGCGGGACTGGATCGGATTTTGCCTTTGCCGGCTCAAGTCAATGCCGGAACGGTCAATGTGGACGCCATCAAAGCGGAATACAACGTAGCGCAACGTGCCATGCTGTTACAGGTGAGTGTCGACAATCGCAGCCAAGGAGCGGTCAGAATCGGCGAGTTTTCCAGCTCCAACGTGCATTTCATGAACGCCGAATTGGCCGATGTGGGCCACATGCCCGGCAAGGATGACGTCAGCAACAACGGCCTGAGCCTGGATAACAACACGCCTATAGCACCCGGCGAACAACGCACCGTCACCATCGAAGTGCGCGATGCGGCCTGGGAGTCGGAAAAGCTGGATGGGCTGATCAAGGACGCGGACAGCCGTATCGGCGGTTTGCTGTTCCTTTACGACGACGTGATGGGAAAGCGCTATATCTCCAGTATTTCCGCGGCCGTCATTCCCAAATTCAATTAATTCAGGAGCAAACATCATGGCTACCACGACAGAACACGTGAGCTTAAGCAGCGAAAACCCTAAATCATTGCCTTGGTATTTGATCGACTTACCCAAATATTTAAAGGGCTTTGGCATATTGACCGTGATCTATGTCGGTTTACGACTGTATCAGGGTGCTTTTGCCATAGAACACGGTTTGGATTCCACGGAACCTGCGTTCGAGCAATACTGGATGCGGCTGTTTTATATCGAACTAGCGATTATCGCGGCCGTCGCAGGCGGTTTTTGGGGGTATTTATGGACCACGCGCGACCGGAATCTGGAGCAACTGGCGCCCAAGGAGGAAATTCGCCGCTATTTCACCTTGACCATGTGGATCAGCATTTACACCTTCGCCGTGTATTGGGCGGGCAGTTATTTTGCCGAACAGGATAACTCCTGGCATCAGGTGGCGATTCGCGATACGCCGTTTACCGCTAATCACATCATCGAGTTTTATTTCAACTTCCCGCTGTACGTGATCCTGGGCGGCTGTGCCTGGCTGTACGCCAGAACCCGCTTGCCCTTGTATGCCAAAGGCATCTCGTTGCCGTTGACCTTGGCGGTATTCGGACCGTTCATGATTTTGGTCAGCGTCGGTTTCAACGAGTGGGGACATACCTTCTGGTTTAGAGAGGAATTCTTCGCCGCGCCGATTCATTGGGGTTTTGTGATCGGTGTGTGGTTTGCGTTGGGCGTGGGCGGCATCCTGCTGCAAGGGGTTACCCGGCTGATCGAATTATTGGATCGGATTCCAGATGCCGAATAACTCTGTCCTCATATAAACCCACACGACTATGTATCAGTCCAAGTCCGATGTAACCATAACCAAGAGTCTTACCGATTCAGTTCACTATGCCTGGGTAATTCTTGCAGTCACGTTTCTGTGCTTGTTTGTGGCATCGGCACTGCGCTCAGTGCCGGGGATCATCATGCTGTCCCTGGAACAGGAGTTTGCTTGGAATAGGGAAACCATTAGCGGGGCGATTTCGCTCAACCTGCTGTTATTCGGCCTTGCAGGTCCATTTCTAGGTCGATTGATGGATTTACATGGCACCAAAAAAGTGAGCGTCATCACGCTAATACTATCGGTATTGGGGGCCGGCGGCAGCGTATTCATGCGTGAGTCCTGGCAAATGTATCTGTTTTGGGGGTTGCTGATTGGAGCAGGTTCGGGCGGCACTTCAATGATTATGGGATCGGCGTTGGTCAATCGCTGGTTCCATCAACATCGAGGGTTAGCGCTAGGCATATTGGGCGCCGCCTTCTCCTCCGGCCAGTTGGTCTTCACCCCGGTCCTGATGCAGATCAATGTTCACCAAGGCTGGCGCGCGGCGACGCTGTTGATCGTCGTCGCCTTAGGCTTGCTGGTTTTGCCGTTGGTGCTGAAATTTTTACGGGACGATCCCCAATCCAGAGGCCTGTTGCCCTACGGCGGCAATGGCGCACACGCAACAATACTAAAGCCCGATAGCAATCCCATGCGCTCGGCCATGAGCAGCCCGCAATTCTGGCTATTGGCTTCGAGTTTTGGCATTTGCGGCTTAACCACCTCCGGGCTTTTTCAGACCCATTTGATTCCACACGGCATCGAACATGGCTTCAGCGAAATGACCATGGCGATGTCGCTAGGGGTAATGGGCGCGGCTGATGTGTTCGGCACCATTTTATCCGGTTGGTTATGCGACCGCTATGGCAAGCGCTGGCCGCTGGCGTTTTATTACGTCGTCAGAGGCGCCACGCTGATACTGCTGCCCGGCATTGATAACACCGGACAATTAATGATGTTCTCGATTATCTACGGCATGAATTGGTTATCCACGATTCCGGCAACCTCGGCTTTGACTGCGGATTTGTTCGGGAAACAAAACGTCGGCGTGGTGTTCGGCTGGATTTGCTTTGCACATCAAATCGGCGCGGCCATCGCCGCTTACGCCGCCGGTTACGCCCATAGCCTGATCGGCGACTACCGCTTGGTTTTCATCGCGTCGGGCCTGTTTGCCTTTCTCGCAACCGGCATCGTGCTATCTATAAGAGAGTCGCAAACTGTACGCTGTTGACTTAATGCAGGCCGTTAGGCAATGGAAGGGCTCAGTATTCAACGGTTTACCGAATCGAAGCCGATGCCGGCACAAAGCACCATGACGCTGGTGCGGGTTTGGTTTGCAATTTCCGCATTATCGGAGCTATCACCTGCCATCCGGCAGTACGAAGCGTAACGGGCGAGTCCCTATTTTTGCCCCAGTCACCTCGTCGATGGCTACCGGCTTAATATCCGCTCCCGTTTCCACATCCTGTATACGCACCAACGGACCTTCGCCGCGATACTGGTGTCCCCAGGCACCTATCATGACCAGCACCGGCAGGAAGTCGCGGCCGGCGGCCGTCAATAGATACTCCTCACGCGGCGGACGCTCCGAATACAGTCGCTTTTCCAGCATACCTTCTTCCGTTAATGTCGCCAAGCGCCGAGTCAGAATCGTCGGCGCAATTCCCAGGCTTTTTCGAAATTGATCAAAACGAGTCAGGCCAATATGGGCGTCCCGCAGTATCAATAAACTCCAGGTGTCTCCAAGAAAAGCCAGGCAGCGTGCTATCGGGCAAGGGTCGGGGCAACTATTTTTTTCGTTCATACGTTTTTAGTAGTGACTTAATTTCAAATTGATAGTAACATTAGTTTCGAAATGATAGTAACACTTAGTCGACAGACTATCCACCCCGCAAGGAGATTCGATATGAACAATAAAGACAACGCTGTAGCCCTGATCACCGGCGCATCCTCGGGAATTGGGCTGGTAACGGCCAAGGCCCTACAAAAAGCGGGTTACCGCGTATTCGGAACCAGCCGCCGAGCACTTGCCAACGTAGACGGCATTACGATGCTGACCTGCGACGTGACCGACGAAACCTCGGTAAAGAACATGGTCGCTGAGGTCTTGAAGCAGGCCGGACGCATAGATCTGCTGGTCAATAATGCCGGTATCGGCCTGCTCGGCGGCGCGGAAGAGTCGTCCACCGCGCAGGCTCAGGCCTTGTTCGACGTCAACGTCTTTGGCATTACTCGTGTGAACAACGCGGTGTTACCGACTATGCGCAACCAAAGAAAGGGTAGAATTGTCAATATCAGTTCTCTCCTTGGCCTGATCCCCGCGCCGTATAACGCGTTGTATGCCGCTACCAAGCATGCGGTTGAAGGCTATTCCGAATCGCTGGACCACGAACTGCGCACTTTCGGCATCCGAGTGATCCTGGTTGAACCGGCGTTTACCCGTACCGCGTTCGAAGCAAGCATAACCAAGCCCGATCAACCGCTTGCCGTCTATGACTCGGTGCGTGCCAGTATGGCAGTGGTCATGCGCAATGGCGTGAGCGCAGGCGATGCCCCGGAAGTGGTCGCCGATACAGTGTTGAAAGCCGCGACTGCCGCAGTCCCCAAAAGACGCTATACCGCCGGAAAACAAGCCGGCCAGGTGCGTTTTCTGCGCCGTTTCATGCCGGAAGCCTTGGTGGACAAGAGCTTGCGCAAGGTTAACCAGCTGCCGATCGTCTGAGCAATCGAAGGATAGCGACATGATTCATTTATCCAACAGTTCCATGACGACTAAGGGCCGGCTACTAGCCGGGTTTTTACTGCCGCTGACCATCGTCGTCGGCTGTAGCGTTCAGGACAAGCCAGCGCAAGTGGTTGCGCGCCCGGTAAAGGTATTTCGTATCGAGCAGAACGCCGTGGCCGGCGCCAGAAGCTTTGCCGGGGAAGTCCGGGCCAGAATCGAGACGCCCTTATCCTTCCGGGTAGCCGGTAAGCTGCTGGAGCGCAAAGTAGACGTTGGCGACTCCGTGCGTAAAGGCCAACTGCTGGCAATACTGGACGGCAACGATTACCGCCTCGCCGTGCAGGGCCTTAAGGCTCAACTAGCTTCCGCGCAAGCCGACAGCACTTTCTTGCGCGACGATCTAGCGAGATACCGCGAACTGCTGACCCAGCAAGTCATCAGTCCGCCGGAGTTCGAGCGGCACGAAACCGCTTATACCACCGCGCGGGAGAGGACAGCGGCGCTGGAAGCGCAGTTAGCTCAGGCGCTTAACCAGCTGACCTATACCGAGCTACATGCCGACCGCAACGGCGTGGTCACGGCGCTGGCTGTCGAAGCCGGACAAGTGCTGGCCGCCGGTCAGGCCGTAGTGACGCTGGCCCAGCTTGACGAAAAGGAAATCCACTTCGACGTACCCGAGCATCGCCTGCCGGAAATCAAGCGCCAACAAGAAGTTAGCGTGTCATTGTGGAGCGACGACAAACGGCGGCTCAAGGCCAGAATTCGGGAAATCGCTTCGGCCGCCGAACCGGCCAGCCGCACCTACCGCGTCAAGGCAACCGTGCTGGAAGGCCTGGACGCCGCGCTATTGGGCATGACGGCGACGGTTCATATCGACGCAAACACCGCTTCCGGCATCGCCATCCCGCTTTCCGCCGTCTATACCCCGCAAAACCAGCCCGATCATCCATTAGTCTGGCTGATCGACGAGCAGGCGGCCACGGTCAAATCCGTGCCGGTTAAGCTGGGCGAAACGCTGGCCGGCGAACGCATTGCCGTCGAGGGAGTAGCACCTGGTCAATTGCTGGTCAGCGCCGGCGTCCAGCGTCTGGCCGAGGGGCAAGCTGTCCGCTTGCCGGCAGAAAATGCACCGGCTAAAGAGGGATCTCTATGAAAGCCTTCAACCTCAGCGAATGGGTGCTTAAACACCGTCCCTTCACCGGCTTTATGCTCGCACTGGTGGTGCTTGGCGGCCTGTTCGCTTATTACAAGCTGGGTCAGCAGGAAGATCCGCCGTTCACCTTCAGGATCATGGTGGTCAAAACCCTCTATCCCGGCGCCACCGCGCTGGAAGTGGAACAGCAGTTGACCGACAGGCTGGAAAAGAAAATCCAGGAACTGCCTGACCTGGATTACTTGCGCAGTTATTCCAAACCCGGCGAATCGGTGATTTTCGTCACGCCGCGCGAAGATACGCCGCCCAAGGACATTCCCGAGCTTTGGTATCAGGTGCGCAAGAAGGTCGACGACATCCGCATGACGCTGCCGCCCGGCAGCATTGGGCCGTTTTTCAACGACGAATTCGGCGACACCTATAGCCTGATCTACGCCTTTTCCGGCGACGGTTTTAGTTATGCCGACCTGAAATTGGCGGCCGATTCGGTCCGCCAACAGCTGTTGCGCATCAAGGATGTCGAGAAGGTCGATCTGATCGGCGTACAGGACGAAAAGATTTTCGTCGAATTTTCCGACAAAAAGCTGGCCGAACTGGGCTTGGATGCGGCGGCGGTTGCACAGGCGTTGCACGCGCAGAACGGCATGGCGCCGGCCGGCACGGTATTTTCCCCGCAGCGCAATCTGCCGATACGCCTGACCGGTTCCTTCGATTCGGTGGATAGCGTCGCCAACATGCCGGTGCGCATAGCCAATCGAACGTTGAAAGTCAAAGATTTTGCCAAGGTGACACGCGGCTATGTCGATCCCGCCGAATTCAAGATGCGTTTCAACGGCAAGCCGGCGCTTGGGCTCGGCGTGACGATGAACAAGAAAGGCAATGTCATCGATCTGGAACAAGCCTTGGACGACATGCTGGCCGGCATAGCAACCGAGTTGCCGATCGGACTGGACGTGGAGCCGGTCGCCAATCAAGGCCATGTGGTTAAAAACCAGATGGCGGAATTCGGCCGTACTTTTTTCGAAGCCTTGGCGACCGTGTTGATGGTCAGTTTCTTGAGCCTGGGTTGGCGCACCGGTTCCGTGGTCGCGCTGACCGTGCCGCTGGTGCTGGCCGCCACCTTGCTGGTCATGCTGCTGTGCGGCATCGATCTGCAACGGATTTCGTTGGGCGCCTTGATTCTGGCGCTGGGCTTGCTGGTGGACGATGCGATGATTGCCGTCGAGATGATGGCCCGCAAGCTGGAAGAAGGCTGGGACCGGATGCGTGCCGCGACCTATGCGTATACGGCCACGGCTTTTCCGATGCTGACCGGCACTTTGATTACCATCGCCGGTTTCCTGCCGGTGGGTCTGGCCCAGTCCTCGGCCGGCGAATACACGGTGGCGATTTTCCAGGTGGTCGGCATTTCCTTGATACTGTCCTGGATAGGCGCGGTAGTGTTCACTCCTTATTTGGGATTTTTGATCCTCAAGGTGCATGCCAACGCCGATGGCCCGATCCACGACCTGTTCGATACGCCGTTCTACAACCGGCTTCGCCGTTGGGTGGATGCTTGCGTAGCGCACCGCAAGAAAGTCATTGTCGCCACACTGGCCTTGTTCGGCCTAGGCGTGGTGGCTTTAACCCATGTTCCCGAACAGTTCTTTCCGCTGTCCAACCGGCCGGAAGTCATCGTCGACCTGTGGCTGCCGGAAGGCAGCGCCTTCGAACAAACCGAAGCCGCCGCCAAACGCATGGAAGCTTTGCTAGCCAACGATGAAGACGTGGAGCACGTCGCCAGCTATATCGGCAGCGGCACGCCGAGGTTTTTCATGTTGATCGTGCAGCAACTGGCAAACACCAATCTGGCCGAATTGGTGGTGATGACCAAGGATAACCAAGCGCGCGAACGGGTGATGCAGCGCGTCCGGCAGATGCTTGAGACCGATTTCCCGAATGTCCGCGGCCGAGTGAAGCGGCTTAATGTTGGGCCGCCGATGGATTATCCGTTGGCGTTCAGGGTGCTCGGAGAAAATCCCAATATCGTGCGCGGCATCGCCGAGCGGGTGGCCGACGTAGTGCGCAACCATTCCGGCACCGTGGACGTCAACGACGACTGGCATGAGCGTATACCATCGTTCCGCCTAATGCTAGATCAAGACAAGGCCCGCGCGCTCGGCGTTTCGACGGCCAGCCTGTCGCAAGCCTTGCAGGCGCATTACACCGGCATCCCGGTCGGGCAACTGCGCGAGCAGGATAAGTTGATAGACATCGTCTGGCGGGCCAGTCCCGAATTGCGCAGCGCCGCCAACGAATTACCCGACGTCGCGGTTCGCACGGCTAATGGTAAGTCGGTGTCGCTGTCGCAGTTCGTCAAGTTCAAGACCGTGTTCGAGGACGGCGTGCGTTGGCGGCGCAACCGCTTCCCGGCTATCTCGGTGCGCGCCGACGTGGCCGACGGCAAGATGGCTCCGGACGTGGCGGCGGAAATCGTCCCGAAACTTAAATCCATACAGGACAGCTTGCCGGTCGGCTATTTCATCGAAACCGGCGGCTCCAAGGAAGACGCGGTGACCGCGCAAAAATCGATTTTGATCTGGATTCCGCTGGTGCTGATCGTCACGCTGATTTTGTTGATGATGCAGTTGCAGAACCTGTCCAGGACTTTCATGGTGTTCAGTACCGCGCCGCTGGGCGTGATCGGCGCGGCCTTCGCCTTGCTGTTATTCCGGGCTCCCTTCGGTTTCGTGGCCTTGCTCGGCATCCTGGCGCTGGCCGGCATGATCATGCGCAATTCGGTGATTCTGGTCGACCAGATCGATCAGGACGAACAGTCGGGACTCGACACATGGTCGGCCATCGTCGAATCGACGGTACGGCGTTTCCGGCCGATCATGCTGACCGCGGCGGCGGCCATCCTGGCGATGATCCCGTTGTCGCGTAACGACTTCTTCGGCCCGCAGGCCATCGCCATCATGGGCGGGCTGACGGTGGCAACCGTGTTGACGGTGTTCTTCCTGCCGGCGCTGTATGCGGCGTGGTTTTGGGTGGAGCGTGGGCCAGCCGGAGGTGATAAAGCCCCTACCTGATGGTAACGCCATCGAGCCAACGATACCTCCCCCTTTTTCAAAGGGGGATTGAGGGGGATTTATTAGAAAAATCTCCCCCAGCCCCTCTTTTCCAAAGAGGGGAGTAAAAAATAGCTGTAGGGTACGCATTGCGTACCTTTTTAAAGCCTCTGCAATTGTTAAAGCCCAAGAAGGTACGCGGTACCCAAGGGCATAAATGCGTACCCTACGCGGCGACCACGGAGTTTTACAATGAATCATAGAGTTTTAACACCGCTAACTGTTCTGTTCTTGGTTAGTCTAATCGCCTGTACGCCGACCCGCGTCGGTGACCCAGTAGCGTTGAATAGCCCTGCGCAATGGCAACACGCGGCTAATGCCGATACCGCCCAATCTGCCGAAACGACAGACCTGAAAACTTGGTGGCAAGGATTCAACGATCCCTTGTTGAACGAATTGATAGACCAAGCCTTGGCTGCGAACCACGATATCAAGATCGCCACCGCTCGCGTCCGCGAAGCCAATGCGATGGTCACCGTCGCCGAAGCGGCGTTGTATCCCAGCCTCGATTTCTCGCTAGCCGGCGGCCGGGAAAAACGCATCGACCGCATCGTCGGCGTGCCGAGCGGGCAAGGCATCAAATTGATTACGCCGACCGCTGACGCCGTCAGCGGCGGCTTGGCGGCGCGCTGGGAAATCGACGTGTTCGGCGGCCGGCATCTGGAAGCGGAAGCCGCCGCCGCGCAAGCCCAAGGCAGCCGGGAAGACTTGCATGCCGCGCAAGTCGGTCTGCTGGCTCAAGTAGCGACCAACTACCTGGAGTTGCGTGGCGTGCAGCAACGTACCGGCATTCTGCAAAGCAATATAGCCTTGCAGCGCGAGCGCTTGCGGACTGTCCAGGTATTTCATAAAGCCGGCCTGGCCAACGAGGCGGATGTGGCCCGCCAGCAAACGCTATTGCAAGGCACCGAAGCGATGCTGCCGCAACTGACCAACGCCGGGCAAAAGCTCATCCACCGTTTGGGCGTATTGCTGGGCGAGCCGCCGGAAAGTCTGGAACAGCGGTTGGCCGTGGCCGGCCCGTTGCCGAAACAAGCGCCGGTCATGCCAAACCTGTTGCCGGCCGATTTATTGGCGCAACGTCCCGATTTGCGTCTGGCGCAAACCGAAGTCAGCGCGGCGGCGGCCAGCCTGGGTTCCGCTCGGGCCGATCTTTATCCGAAACTGGTGCTGTCGGCCAGCGGCGGTTTCGGCGCGCTGGCGGTCGGCGGTTTTCCGAGTCTGGCCGATAGCGTCTATGCCTTGGGCTCGGGCCTTTCGGCACCGATCTTCAACGCCGGCCGCATCCGCGCCCATATCGCCGCCGCCGATGCGCGGCTGGATCAGGTCGCCGCCAATTACGAGAAGATTTTTTTGCTGGCCCTGGAGGACGTGGAAAACGCCTTCGCCGCGCACCGTTCGGCCACCGACAGCCTGGGGCAATTAACCCAAGCGGAAGCCTCGGCGGAAAAAGCTTACCGGCTGGTCGACGCCTTGTATCAGCGCGGCGCGGGCAATTATTTGACCGTTCTGGATGCCCAGCGCAGCAAATTGGCCATCAGCGACGAACGTGCAAAAGCCGAAACGGCGGTCGGCGTGGCCATGGTGTCGCTGTACCGGGCTTTCGGCGGTGGCTGGACGGCTGCGGAATCGCCGGGCGATATCGATTCAGTCTCGACACCGTGAGCGGCGGCGGGCATGATAGGCAAGACACGCGCTAAGGAACGCGCATGAAGTAACTTCTTCAAAATCGGAAAGGGGGTTTGGTGGCTCGATTGACAGGTGTCGGCGGCAGGGACAGCCGCCGTCAAGCCTACCTGGATGTATTCACGGCGTCCTGTCGAGCGAGTCACCGAACCTCCACAACGCGTTCTGTCTTTATAAGTTATTTTGCGCATATTCCTAAACTCCTCACAATCGTACACAGGAAAACCACATGACAAAAACCTCTTCGCTAGCCGAGCTCTCTTCGGCGGATTGCCCATGAGCGTCAACAGCTCAAGCCCCATTATCTCCCTGCGCGGTATCAACAAAGCCTATGCCGGCGGTTTTCAGGCGCTGAAAAACGTCGATCTGGACATAGAACGCGGCGAGATATTTGCCTTGCTCGGCCCCAACGGCGCCGGCAAAACCACGCTGATAGGCATCGTTTGCGGTATCGTCAAGGCCACGGCGGGTACCGTTGTCGCCGACGGTTACGATATCGTGCGGGATTATCGCGCCGCGCGGGCCGCCATCGGCTTGGTGCCGCAGGAGCTGCATACCGATGCTTTCGAGTCGGTGTGGGCCACGGTCACTTTCAGTCGCGGGCTGTTCGGCAAGCCGCCCAACCCCGTCTATGTGGAAAAGGTGTTGCGCGATTTGTCGCTGTGGGAAAAGCGCGACGCAAAAATCATGACGCTATCCGGCGGCATGAAACGGCGGGTGCTGATCGCCAAGGCTCTGGCGCACGAGCCGTCAATATTGTTTCTGGACGAGCCGAGTGCCGGCGTCGATGTGGAACTGCGCCACGACATGTGGCGCATGGTGCGCGAACTGCGCGCCAATGGCACCACCATCATCCTGACCACCCATTACATCGAAGAGGCCGAGGACATGGCGGATCGCATCGGCGTCATCAATAAGGGCGAATTGATTGTGGTGGAAGACAAGGCAGTGCTGATGCGTAAACTCGGTAAGAAGCAGCTGACGCTGAGTTTGCGCCAGCCCATGTCCGACATTCCGGACGATCTCGCCGCTTGGTCGTTAACGCTCGCGGTGGACGGCCAAAGTTTGGTGTATAGCTTCGACAGCCAGGAAGAAGAGACCGGTATCGCCGAATTGTTGCGCATGCTAAACGCACATGGCATTGACTTCAAGGACTTGAGTTCCAGCGAGAGCTCGTTGGAAGATATTTTCGTCAGTTTGGTTCAGCAATCCCGGGAGACGCCCGCATGAATATTTACGGCATTCGCGCCATTTATCGCTTCGAAATGGCCCGCACTTTCCGTACCTTGGCGCAAAGCATCGCCGCGCCGGTATTGACCACTTCGCTGTACTTCATCGTCTTCGGCAAGGCCATCGGCGGGCGGATGGGGGAAATCGACAGCATCGGCTACGGCGCCTTCATCATTCCCGGGCTGGTGATGCTGAATCTGCTGAACGAAAGCATTTCCAACGCTTCGTTCGGCATTTACATGCCCAAATGGGCGGGTACGATTTACGAGCTACTGTCGGCGCCGGTTTCCTGGCTTGAGGTGTTGTGCGGTTATGTGGGGGCGGCGGCGACCAAGTCGGTGCTGTTGGGCTTGCTGATACTGGGCACGGCCCGGATTTTCGTCCCCTACCAGATTGCCCACCCCGGGTGGATGATAGGCTTTCTGTTGCTGACCGCCGTCACCTTCAGTCTGTTCGGCTTCATCATCGGCCTGTGGGCCGACAGCTTTCAGAAGCTGCAGGTGGTGCCTATGCTGGTCGTTACCCCGCTGACATTTCTGGGCGGCGCCTTCTATTCGATCAATATGTTGCCGCCCCCGTGGCAGAACATCACCCTGTTCAATCCCGTGGTGTATTTGATCAGCGGCTTTCGCTGGAGTTTTTACGGTGTTGCCGACGTGGATGTCGCCATCAGCATAGGCATGACCCTGGGTTTTCTGCTGGTCTGCCTGATCTATGTTTGGTGGGTGTTCAAAACCGGTTACAAAATCAGAACGTGAGCCGGTAATCATCCCAGCACCGCAGCGCGACATTTTTCGTATTGCCGGTGCGGGTTGGCGTTATGCCTAAATGGCATTCAAGATGTCTTCGATTAATTTCGGGCCCTGGTAAATCAGGCCGCTATATATCTGTACCAAACTGGCGCCGGCCTGGATTTTTTCCAGGGCGTCTTTGCCGCTTAAAATGCCGCCCGCCGCAATGATTGGCAGTTTGCCGTTTAATTCCTCGGCCAGGCCTTTTACCACGTGGGTGGAACTCTCCCTGACCGGTGCGCCGCTGAGGCCGCCGGCTTCATTAGCGTAAGGGTGGTCTTGTACCTTATCGCGGGCTATGGTGGTATTGGTGGCGATGACGCCGTCGATGCCGAATTCCAACAGCAATTCCGCGATATGGCGAATTTCCTTGTCGCTGAGGTCGGGGGCGATTTTGACGGCAATCGGTGTGTATTTGCCGTGCTCGGCCTGTAATTTGATTTGTTCCTGCTTTACTGCTTCCAGTAAATACCTGATGTCGTCGCCCTGCTGCAATTGACGCAAATTTTTGGTGTTGGGCGAGCTTATGTTGATCGTTATATAACTGGCCGGCAGATAGCTTTTGCGTAAGCCAATCAGATAGTCGTCCGTGGCATTTTCAATCGGGGTAGCGGCATTTTTGCCGATGTTGATCCCCAGTACGCCGCGATAACTGCTGCTTTGGACCTGTTGCAGCAGATGGTCTATGCCGTAATTATTAAAGCCCATCCGGTTGATGATGGCTTGATGTTCGGGCAAACGAAACAGGCGGGGCTTGGGATTGCCGGGCTGCGGCCGTGGGGTCACCGTGCCGATTTCAATGAAACCGAAGCCCAGCGCGGCCAGCGCATCGATATAATCGCCGTTTTTATCCAGGCCGGCGGCAAGGCCCAGAGGATTTTTAAAATCCAAGCCCATCACGCTGACCGGTTTTTCGGTTGATCCGGCTTTAACCAAGCCGGAAAGACCTGTTTGCTCGGCCAGTTTCAATGATTTCAATGTGACGTTGTGGGCTGTTTCCGGATCCAGGCTAAACAGCAGGGGGCGTAATAATGGATAAAGATTCATGGCGTTTTAAGAATGTAACCAGGGTTAATTAAAGTGTAAGCCGACATGGCGGGGCAAGCCGAATTAAGGATTCCACCCCGAATAACTTCCTTGTTTATATCCCTCAACCTGGCCCTTTCCCGGAGAGAGAGAAAGGAATGCGGAGTTATTTTGGGCGGAACCCTAAGCGCGCCGCAAGGCGTAGGGTTCGGGATTGATGTGAGGTGTTCTCCGTAAAATCAAATCGGCCAGCAAGCGGGCGGACGCCGGCCCCATGACCAAGCCGTTGCGGAAATGGCCGGCATTGATGCTCAGGTTGTCCAGGTCGGGGTGAAAGCCTATGTAAGGAATTCCTTTTGGAGTGCCGGGCCTCAGGCCGGCCCAATGTGCGCAAACCGGGTAATTTTTCAATTCCGGCATGAGGTTTGTGGCAAAGGCGTGGAGGTGATCTCCGGCTTCCGGCGTGGTGACTTTGCTAAAGCCGGCTTGTTCCACCGTGCTGCCGGCTAAAATCTTGCCGTCGCGGCGCGGAATCAGGTAGTGGTCGCCGTCCAGTATCATGTGCTGCAGCGTGTCGGGTTGAGCGTCAAACAGCAGCATTTGTCCGCGTACCGGTTGAATTTGTAAATTTACCGATGCCAACGGCAGCCAGCGCCGCAGGAAATCCGCGCTCCAGGCCCCCGCGCAGACGACGGTTTGCTGTGGGCAAAAACTTTGTTCAGCAGTATGGATTTTATGTAGACGCCTGTGTTCGATTTCAATGCCGGTGATTTCGGCGTTTTCGAGAAAGCGCACGCCTTTTTGCAGCAAATAGGCTTTTAACGATTTTAATAGGCGCGGGTTGCGCGCCTGTGCAATGTCGGGGAGCCATAAGGGCCGGTCGCAGCTGGTATTGAATGGTTCGAGCAATGCGGGAGGCGGTGCTTGGTGGGCGATATGGCGGGTATCGCACCATTGGATGGCTGAGTCGTAGTCCGGGTTTTTACAGATCAGCATGCCGCAAGGCGTCCATTCCGGGTCCATGCCGGTGGCATCGAGCAATTCCTGGCTCAGGCCGGGGTAGCTTTGCAGGCTGGCGATCACCAGGTCGGAAATCGCGTCGGCCTGCCGCCAGGGATAAATCGGCAGTAGGATGCCGCCGCCGGCCCAGGAAGCTTCCCGTCCGGAGTCGGATTTGTCGATGATGGTGACGTCTCGGCCGGCCAAGCGCAATTCGCGGGCGGTCAGTAAGCCGCTGATGCCGCCGCCTATAATCAGTATGTCTGTGTTTTGGGTCATGTGAAAGCGGACTGTGTAGTTTAAGCGACAACTTAACACGAAAAAGGCGATGGCTGCCGCTTGGCGGCCGAAATGTCCGCTCAAAATAGGTCATTCCGGCCGGATTTTGCGTTGTTTTGGTGCGACAAAAGTGGGCGGAAATTTTATGTGCATTTTTTTAACTGAATGTTGTTTTTTTTTAACAGTCAATGAAATTACTTTACTCTAAATTTGTATTTTATTGATATATATTAACTTTTTCTGATAAAAAAAATAAGTCTAAAACTTGTAAGGATGCGAAGCAGCTGCTATTATTGCTCACGTAGAAAAATCCTGTGTTGCAATTAGGCAAAAAGCAGACCGGCTAACAACAATAAACCCTTGGGGGACAGCAATGACTTTAAATAAAACCCAATTAGCGCTGGGCATCGCCGCAGCGACTTTATCCATGGCCATGGTTGGTCCCGCTCAAGCGGCGGACAGCAAAGCCGAGCGCGTTGCCGATGCGGCGGCCAGAAAAACCGAAGCCCTGGAAATGCAAATGCAACAAATGGCTGACCAAATGGCGGCCATGCAGGCTGAATTGAGCCGCGTCAAGGGTGCTTCCGCGCAAGCTTCCGTCGAATCGGCGAAAGTGCAGGAACTGGATCAATGGATGGCTTCCATGAAGTCGGCGCCGGTTGCTTCCGGGGCTAAAGATAACTTGGTGGCGGTTCGCGGCGGTTGGACGTCGCTGGATCAGGATCGCGGTGGCGCGGGCCCCTTGGATTTCTCAACTAAGGGCGCGCTGTTGTCCAACAATAGTAACAACGATGGCTTTTATTTTGGCGGCGCGTTCGACTTCAATGTCAATAACGATTTATTCGGCTTGATGGACGATACTTCGTTCGCAATTGAGTTGGGTATTGAGTATGCCCAGTATGGTACTGGTCAAAACATATTGACCAACGGCACGCTGACAGCCTTGGCCGGAGAAACGCCAGTCAATCTTAATGCTGGACATGGCGTATCCACCGATGCCCGTTTAAGAATCAATGCTTCGCCAAAAATCAAGTTCATGCACGGCAGCAAATTCCGTCCATGGTTGATCCCGGTCGGTCTGGATATCAATATTCTGGGCGTGCCTTCCAACGCGGTTTCCGTGTTGAATGCAGGCATGAACTTCGGTGCCGGTGCCGAGTATGACATTTTCAGAGGTATCGTGATCGGTGCCGATACCCGTTACCACTATTCCACCAGCAGACTGGACGGTACGCCAACCGACGGTTTCAGCGCCGGCGGTTACTTGGGTTTCAAATTCTAATTTGTTACGCAGTTAAGTTGGTCGAAAAGGGAAGGCTTGCGCCTTCCCTTTTTTTATGCCTGCGCCTCATTAGTAGTGCTATACTCGGTACCAAATTTGGTGATATGAGGGTTTTCAATGAATCTAGTAACTGATATTAAGCCTGTGAGTTATTTAAAGGCTCATTCGGCGGAACTTTTGCAACAAATAAATCAAACCCACAGGCCTATTGTTATTACCCAAAACGGTGAGCCGCGTGGTGTTCTACAAGATGCCGAAAGCTATGAAAATATGCGTAATGCCTTGAGTTTGCTGAAGTTGCTGGCGCAAAGCGAAGAGGATATTCGTCATGGTGATCTACTGGATCAGCAGGATGTGTTTCGCGAAATGGATGAGCTGCTGGTTGAGTAATGTCCCAATTGCGTCGGGTTCAATGGACTAAAACTGCTCGAAATGATCTGCGACAGGTTGTGGCTTACCTGAAAACTCGCAGTCCGGCTTCCGCTGCTTCGCTGTTGGCTGAAATAAAATCCAAGGTGTTTCAATTGGATCGGCTGGCGGAAAGGGGGCGAGTGGCGCCGGAATTGCTGGCCCAATGTGTATTTCAGTTTAGGGAGTTGCTGGTTTCCCATTGGCGAATTATCTACAAAATCGATGGAAATGATGTTCGCGTATTAGCAGTGCTCGACTCGCGTCGGAATCTTGAGGATTTGTTATTAGAGCGGATGCTGGGCGGTGAGAGTTGAAACTGCTTTATCCGGACATTTCCCCATTTCACACGTTTTTGCTGGAAACCGATAGCGCGCATCAGGTCTATGTCGAACGATCCGGCAACCCGGCCGGTATTCCGGTGATTTTTTTGCATGGTGGGCCGTGTTCGGGTACTAAGCCGGATCATCGGCGTTTTTTTAATCCCGATCTTTATCATGTCATCCTGATGGATCAGCGCGGTTGCGGCGGGTCCTTGCCATTCGGCGAGTTGGAAGGCAATACCACGCAAGATTTGCTAGGCGACATGGAGCGCATGCGCGAACGTTTGCGTATAGAGAAATGGTTGTTGTTCGGCGGGTCCTGGGGGGCTACTCTGGCGTTGTTGTATGCTCAGCAATTTCCCGAGCGAATATCCGGCATGGTTTTGCGCGGCGTGTTTCTGGCGCGGCAGGTCGACATGGAATGGTTTTTACAGGCCGGTGCGAATCGAATTTATCCGCAAATTTGGCGAGACATGTTGGACGGTGTGGGGGCCGAGTCCGCCGGCCAACTTTTGCCGAAATTATGCGAAGCCGTATTCGGTGATGACAAAACCCTTGCCGAGCGCGCTGCGTGGCATTGGCAGTTGTGGGGTGGACAGGTGGCATTGGGGGCGGAGTTTGCGCCGGGTGATCCGCGAATTGATGAATTGGCGGTCAAACAGGTGCAAATGGAGCTGAATTACGCCAGAAACCATTATTTCATCGCCGAAAATCAGATTTTGCAGAACTGCGCGGTGCTGCGGCACATACCAACCATCATTATCCACGGGCAAAACGATCTCACCTGTCCGTTGGAAGCAGCCTGGAGTCTGCATCAGGCGCTGCCGGATGCGGAATATCGGGTATTGCCGTATTCCGGGCATGTCGCGAAGGGCGAGGAAATGATAGATGCCCTGGTCGATGCGACGGATAGAATGGCCGAATTGTTGGCTTGAATTTGGAGGCGGGTTTGGTGAGTAAAAAGCGGCTGGTCATTGCAATGACCGGCGCAACCGGCGCGATTTACGGTGTGCGTATGCTGCAAATCCTGAAGGATTTGCCTGAGTGGGAGACTCATTTGGTGATTTCCGCGGCCGGTTTGGTAAATTTGAAATACGAGCTGGACATGGATAGGTCGGCGCTGTACAGCTTGGCGGATGTGTCGCACGGCATCAACGATATTGCTTCCTGTATCGCCAGCGGTTCCTTTAAAACCGAGGGTGTTGTGGTGGCGCCTTGTTCCATGAAGACCTTGGCGGCGATTGCGCACGGCTTTGGCGACAACCTGATTTCCCGTTCGGCCGATGTGGCGTTAAAGGAGCGGCGTAAAACCGTATTGGTGCCGCGGGAAACGCCGCTAAATCTGGCGCATATTCGAAATATGGCGGCGGTGACCGAGATGGGTGGTATTATTTTTCCACCCATGCCGGCGTTTTATAATAAATCCGATTCCGTAAAAGCCATGGTGGATGAAGGCGTGGGGCGGATTTTGGATATGTATGGCGTGACTATCGATGGCTTATTCAAACCCTGGACGGGTTTGGGTAACGAAGGATAAAAAATCGATAAAATACGAAAATTCGCGAGCAAATGGCAGGCTTTCAATTGACAGGGTGCCTGATTCTGATTTAGAGTTGCTGCCAGCTTTTTTATCGCTCATCAACGGCAGTTCATTATTTGCCCTTTTGGCTGGTGACTATGGTGCTGATGAGCCGTTCTTATAACTATAACCGTAACAATTGGAGCACATCACATGGCAAGACCATTAATTCAAATGGCGTTGGACTCACTGGATTTCGACCAAACCGTAGCGTTGGCCGATCAAGTAGCGCCTTATGTTGATATTTTTGAAATCGGCACCCCTTGCATCAAATACAACGGCATCAATCTGGTAAAAGCGCTGAGACAACGTTACCCCGACAAACTGTTGCTGGTTGACCTGAAAACCATGGACGCCGGCGAATACGAAGCGGGCGCTTTCTACGCGGCCGGCGCGGACATCTGCACCGTATTGGGCGTATCCGGTCTGGCGACTATTGCCGGCGTTATCAAGGCAGCGAAAAAACATGCCGCCGAAACTCAAATCGACTTGATCAACGTAGCCGACAAAGCGGAATGCGCGAGAGAGTCCGTGAAATTGGGCGCTCAAATCGTCGGTATTCACACTGGTCTGGACGCGCAAGCGGCTGGCCAAACGCCGTTCGGCGACCTGAACGACATCGCGCGCCTGGGTCTGGGTGTACGCATCTCCGTGGCCGGCGGTATCAAGCAAGCCACCGTACAACAAGTGGTTGAAGCCGGCGCCAATATCATCGTGGTTGGTGCGGCTATCTACGGCGCGCCTTCTCCAGCGGAAGCCGCGCGTGAAATTCGCGAATTGGTAGACGCAGCGGCCGCCTAAGTCAGCTTTGCTACTACCGGCATGCTAAGGACGAGTGGCTAACGCCACTCGTCCTTTCTTCGTTTTAAATACCCGAATAAAAAAGCGGCCATTATTGCCGCGCACCCAGCATACAAAAATACAAGGAGATAACTTT
>NZ_JANIBJ010000037.1 GCF_024505185.1 Methylomonas subterranea | reverse complement strand
GCGATGATGGCCTTTTGAATCGCGACTATGCGTCGCTCCTACCATGACTTTCAGAGTAACGCTCATGAAGGCTCGGCATCGCCCCGGCAGATGAAAGTCAACAGCGTTATGACGTTAGTATTTTGGGCGGTTGCCGCGTGACTTTCAGAGTAACTAATCAATCTTCATTGAACCTCAATAAGGACTCAGTTTATGGAACGTCGCGATTTTATACGTTTGAGCGCGGCCGGCGCGGCCGCCGGCCTGATAGCACCCGTCGCCGCCCGGGCGGAAACCGGCGGCGCGATAACGCCTCCGGGTGATGTTTTCTACACACGGGACGCGCCGGGCCGCTGGAAGGGAAAAGAGGCCACCCATTTGCCGAACATCGAAGTCAGTCGAACAGACGGTGAAGTGACTGTCAAGGTGCTTACCGCCCACGAGGTGAAAGGCTACGAGCATTACATCGTCAAGCATGTGTTGCTGGACAGGGATTTTAAATTTCTTGCCGAGCATCTATTTGATCCGGGTAAGGAAAGCGTACCCTTATCCACCTATGCGCTAAAAGACTATAGCGGCACGCTATATGCGCTGAGTGTGTGCAACAAGCATGATCTTTGGTTGAACAGCATCGAGGTATAGGAAGCAAGGCGGCAATGACCCGTGTATGGTGTCCGCGTGCGTCCGGCAAGGCGACGACATGAACAAACCGCAACGCTTCTGTATCGGCTTACTGGCCTGCTTGTTGGGCGCTTGCAGCGCGCCGGAGTATTTTCGCAGGAATATCAGCGAAACGCCGTGCCAGGCGCATTTGCAGCAGTCTTGTCGCGATGCCAATCTGGTAAGCGGGGACGGGTTGGGCTATACGCTGGGCTTTGTGGAACTCGACGATCAAGGCCGGTTTTACGACCGCGGGCAGGCCGATGCCTTGTTGCACTTGCTAAAACGGCAGCGGCAACCGGTGTATGTGACGGTGTATGTACATGGCTGGAACCACAATGCCGATGAAGACGATTTGAATGTCAGCCGCTTCAAACAAAGCTTGACGGACGCCAAACAGCGCAATCCCGACATGAATGTGGTCGGCATTTACGTGGGCTGGCGCGGAAAAACCATAGACCTGCCATACCTGAAATTGTTGACGTTCTGGGATAGGCAGCGTGTCAGCCAAGTGGTGGGCGGCCAGCCCCTGCTGGATTTTTTGCTGCAGGTCGAAGCCTTGGTCAAGACCCCCGCTCAGCCGCGCAACACATTGCTGACCATAGGCCATAGCCTGGGCGCCTCGGTGGTATTCAATGCGCTGAATCCACTGCTGCGGGATAGGCTGGCGCAAGCAGACTCACGGGGCTTGCCGCCGCAAGGCTTTGGCGATCTGGTGGTGCTGGTCAATCCAGCCATGGAAGCGCGGCGTTTCGTCAACCTGCGCGAGGCCGGGCAAGCTTATCGTCGGCGCCACGCGGGCGCCGGCCCGCAACCGCCGCTTTTGCTCATCGCCACCTCGGAAGCCGACAAACTGACCAAGGACTCGTTTTCGCGGGTCAGGCGGATAAGTGCCTTGTTCGCCGATTACGCTAGCGATCAGCCGGTCGGCGAGGCGCCTATTGGGCAATCCGAATGGGAACTCGACACCACTGCGGTGGGGCATTACCCGCATTTCGTCACCCATCGCCTGGAAGCCGGCGGGAGCGCTTATGCCGAAGATCGCTGCGTGTTCGCGGCCGGGCGGCGTCAGACGTCGGCGTTACAAGGTTTGCTGCGGATGAGCATGCACGCCGCCGACGATCCTTACTGGGTGGTGCGGATCAATCGCGACATGCTGCCCAATCATGGTTTTTTGAACCGAAAAGGTTTTTTGTGTTTCATCGATGCGGCCCTGCACGGGGTTGCCGATACCCGCTTGGTTGCGCGCTAGCGAAAACGCGTTCCCCTTCAACTCCTTCATTCACTGATTTTCAAGAGTTTTGCCGATGAATTTTCCGCTTGCCCAAAGAATTGCCGAGTTACAACCGTCCGATATCCGTCTGATGAGCCGCGAATGCGAACGGCGCGGCGGCATCAACCTGGGGCAGGGGCTGGGCGACCTGCCAACGCCACCACTGGTCAGGGATGGCGCCATCGAAGCCATACTGGCCGGGCATAATACTTACACGGCGCCGGAGGGCGTTTTGCCGCTACGGCTGGCTATTGCCGGCAAATTGTTGCGCGATAACGGGTTATCGGTCGATCCGGAGCGGGAAATCGTTATCAGCAGCGGCACCACGGGCGCTTTTGCCGCCACATTGACCGCGTTGCTGAATCCCGGCGACGGCATAGTGTTGATGGAGCCTTACTACGGCTACCATTTGAATACCATTTTGCTCAATGGCCTGGAACCGCAATTCTTGACCCTGCGCCAGCCTGATTTTGCCTTGGATGAGGCCGCTTTGCGGGCGGTAATCCGCCCCTATACCCGGGCCTTGGTGGTGTGTACGCCGTCCAATCCCAGCGGCAAGATGTTTGACGCGGACGAATTGGCTTTGATCGGCCGGGTGGCGGACGAGCACGATTTGCTGGTCATTTCCGATGAAATCTACGAATACATTAGCTATGACGGTCGCTCGCACATCTCGCCGGCGACGGTCGACAGGCTGGGCAAGCGCACGGTCAGCATCATGGGATTTTCCAAGACCTTCAGCATCACTGGCTGGCGCCTGGGTTACGCGGTCGCCGAAGCCCGATTGGCCAATGCCATCAATCTGGTCAACGACTTGCTGTACGTTTGCGCTCCGTCGCCCTTGCAGTATGGCGTGGCGGCGGGCTTGCAGGCCCCGCCGGAGTATTTTCAGCATTTGCGGGACGATTACCAGCGCAAACGCGACATCCTGTGCAATGGCTTGCATGAAGCGGGCTTGACGCCACTGGTGCCGCAAGGCGCCTATTACGTGTTGGCCGATATCGGACACTTGGGGTTTGCCGATGCCAAGACCGCCGCGTTGGCGATACTGGAGCAGACCGGCGTGGCGTCTATTCCCGGCAGTTCGTTTTATCGCGGCAGCGAAGGCGAACGGTTGCTGCGGTTTTGTTTCGCCAAGGATGATGCCACATTGCACGAAGCGGTGAAACGCTTGCGGCAATTACGGGCGTAGGTTTGACCGCGCTTATCTGGATGTAGGGCCGGTCCGTAGCGACAGCGGTGTGCTGGGCAGCATGCAGGGCGGCAGCAATCGTTGTTGCCATGCCAGCACAAGCGCGGGATATTCGCCGCGCATGATCTAACCTTCCGGGCCGATAAGGGCGGGCCAGCCCTGTCGATATCTACGCCGAGTTGCTTCTGGCTTGGGTCTTGCTAAAGCATGGATTTGCTTTAGAGTCATTCACCCACTAAAAAAACAAAGGGGATTTCATGCGTAGAACGATATATCAAGCTTTGGGCCTATCCATTGCAATGGCGGCGGCCGGTTGCGCTTCGCAACCGCACAGTCTGGAGTTGGCGAATCAGGCGGCCGGCGCGACCAATATCAAATCCATCGAATTTTCCGGCAGCGGCCGCTGGTATCAGTTCGGCCAGGCGCCGAATCCGGATTTGCCATGGCCGCCTTTCGAGCTGAAAAATTACACCGCCGGCATCGACTATGACAGCGCCAGCGCCCGGGTACAAATCACCCGCAGCCAGATCATCGAGCCTGGCCGCAATCGTCCCGCGCCGGTGGAGCAGAAAGTCGATCAATATATTAGTGGTAGCACGGCCTGGAACGTGCCGACCACGGGAAACGCCGTTCCCACCGCGCAACCGGCGGCGGCCGAGGAGCGCGCGGCCGAAATCTGGGCTACACCGCAAGGCTTTTTGAAAGCCGCGCTGGCGCATCAGGCTAAATCGGAAGCCGTCGGCGATGGGACGGAAGTATCTTTCAGTCTCGGCGACAAATACCGCTATGTGGGCAAGCTGAACAAGCTCAATCAGTTGACCGGCGTAAAAACCTGGATCGACAATCCCGTACTCGGCGACACATTGGTTGAAACCCAATACAGCGATTACCGGGATTTCGGCGGCGTGCAGTTTCCCGGTCATATCGTCCGCAACCAGGGCGGCTTCCCGGTACTGGATTTACGGGTTGCCAGCGTCAAGGCCAATCCGGCCCTCAACATCTCCATCCCCCAGGAAGCCGCCAAGGCGCCGGAGGTTAACGTGATCAGCACCAAGCTGGCGGACGGCGTGTTCTATCTGACCGGCGGCACGCACCACAGTGTCGCCATCGAACTGAAAGACCATATCGTGCTGGTCGAGGCGCCGCTGAACGAAGAACGGTCGCGGGCCCTTATCGCCAAACTGAACACGGTTGTGCCCAACAAGCCGATCAAGTATCTGGTCAACACCCATGCCCATTTCGATCATTCCGGCGGTTTGCGCACCTTTGTCGACGCCGGCGCCACCATCGTCACCCATCAACCCAACGACAGCTATTACGCAAAGATCTGGGCCAATCCGCACAGTCTGAAAGCCGATCTCCTGGAAAAATCCCATAAACCGGCGCGCTTCGAAAGTTTCAGCGGTAAGCATGTGTTGTCCGACGGCCAGCGCAGTATCGAAATTCACTCCATCGCCGGCAATAGCCACAACGATGCCTTCGTACTGGTTTATCTGCCGGCCGAGAAGATCCTGGTGGAAGTAGATGCGTACACGCCGCTGGCGGCCAATGCGCCGGCGCCCGCTTCCGTCAATCCCTATAGCGTCAACCTGTACCAGAACATCCGGAAACTGGGGCTGGATGTGGAACGGATTGCCGCCTTGCATGGGCCGCGTGTCGTCACTCTGGCCGATCTGCGTGCCGCGATCGGACTGACCAGCGCCAATAATTAAGCGGACAAGCGGGGTTAAGGATATGGTTATAAATAACGTGCCGGAATTAGTTCTTCTTTGTCAGATTCTTAACGGAATTTGTCATTCCGGCGGGGATTGCCGGAATCCAGGCGCCATGGATGGACCGAAGCCTGCCATCCATGGCGCTGGATGCCCGCTTCCAGGCGGGCATGACGACGGTTTTTTAAAAGTGACAAAGTAGAATTAGTAACGTTCGAAATGGCCGGTGATGGCTCTCCAACTTGACAAAGAGGGATGGGGGAGATTTTTAAACGGTCTCCCCTCGATCCCCCTTTTCCAACGGAGGTCGTCATAAAAGCCCCATCACGGTGGGAGCGCCGCATAGTCGGGACTTGCGGCTATTGCCTTTCATTTTCCTGGGAAATGGGGTTTCCGTGAACCCTGCTCTGAAAGTCATGGTAGGAGCGACGCACAGTCGCGATGATAACCTTGCGAATCGCGACTATGCGTCGCTCCCACGAGACTGTCTTTGATTTGCCGGGGCGATGCTCCGGTTTCATGAGCGTTACTGTTACCTGATCAGCAGCAAGCGGCTAATGGCTGTTGCCTGATCAGCAACCGACCATGAGTCGACGATAAAAATACTATAAAAGCAATGCCTTGAGATGTGGCATCTTTATTGCTAAATTGAAATGCAGATTTGAATTCCTCGTTTCAATTGCCAACACGCTCGCTCAGGAAATTGCAGTCCGCATGACGAATCTTACCAGCAAGCCGCGTAGTACCCGGCAGCGGCTCTTATCGGCGGCTGGCCGTATTTTTGCCGAAAAAGGCTACCAGGAAACTACCATCGCCGAGATATGCCAGCAGGCGGGTGCCAATATTGCGTCGGTCAATTATCACTTTCGCGACAAGGAAACCTTGTACCTGGAGTCATGGCGCCATGCGTTCAACAGCGAATTGACGCGCTACCCGGCCGACTCGCCCATCATGACCCTGGCCATCAGCGCCCAAGCCATGCCCCTACGGCAGGTACAGGACCTGACTCTGGAAAGCCGGCTCGGACGCACCCCCTACCAGTTCACGCTGGAAGGGGCGGATAGCGAAGAACTGAACCGCTGGACCGGCCGGCTGGTGGCGGCCTTGCAAGATCGGCCGGAGTTGTCCGAAGCGGTCAGCGACGTGCTGGACCAGGGCCGCCATAGTCACCGTTTACATCGTGCTCGGCGTGCTTTACGAAAGC
This sequence comes from Methylomonas subterranea, assembly GCF_024505185.1. GTDB lineage: Bacteria > Pseudomonadota > Gammaproteobacteria > Methylococcales > Methylomonadaceae > Methylomonas > Methylomonas subterranea. The sequence goes on along the minus strand of NZ_JANIBJ010000037.1, from coordinate 36,173 downwards.
CTGATTCATCCCCTGACCATTTTGTCGACTCTGCCGTCGGCCGGCGTCGGCGCCTTGCTGGCCTTGCTGGCCTGCGGCCGGGAATTTACCCTGATTGCGCTGATCGGGGTGATCTTGCTGATCGGCATCGTCAAGAAAAACGCCATCATGATGATAGATTTTGCCTTGCATGCCGAGCGCAGCCAGGGGCTGGATTCCCGCGAAGCCATTTTTCAGGCTTGTATTTTGCGATTCAGGCCGATCATGATGACTTCGCTGGCCGCGCTGTTCGGCGCCTTGCCGCTGGCATTGGGCACGGGTTACGGCGCCGAACTGCGCCAGCCCTTGGGCATATCCATCATCGGCGGTCTCGTTTTCAGCCAAATGTTGACTCTGTACACCACGCCCGTGGTGTATCTATACCTGGATCGGTTTCGGCTGTGGCTGCACCGGTCGTTTTTTCATCGTACCGCCCGCCAGGCGGCCAATTCTGTTTAAACACCCGTATTTGTATGCGTCCGATAGTTTATCCCCTGTTCGTTTGTTCCTCGCTCGCCCTGCCGTTGACTGCTTGCACGGTCGGCCCGGATTACATCAGGCCGGAAGCCTCGGTTTCGGCTGAATTCAAGGAAGTCAAGGGCTGGAAACAGGCCAGTCCCAGGGATAACGCCTTGCCCGGCAACTGGTGGGAAGTGTTCAACGACCCGCAATTGAATGTTCTGGAGCAACAGGTGGCGGGCGCCAACCAAACCATTGCCCAGGCGGAAGCGCAATACCGGCAGGCGCAACATCTGGTGCAATCGGCGCAAGCGTCCTTGTTGCCGCTGGCGATGCTGAACGGCGGCTTCAACCGCTTCAAGGCCGCCACCGGCCAGAGCGTTGCGGTGTCCGGGGTGCGCAATCTGTTCAGCCAGGCCGTCAACATTGCCTGGGAGCCCGACTTGTGGGGCAAGGTGCGGCGGCAACTGGAGGCCAACATCGATAGTGCCCAGGCCAGTGCCGCCACCTTGCATGCGTTGATATTGTCCAGCCAGGCCGCCCTGGCCGACAGTTATTTTCAAATGAAAGTGTTGGACGCGCAAAAAGCGCTGTTGGAGGAGACTCTGGCGGCGTTCGGCAAAAATGTGGAAATCACCCAAAACCGTTATGACGCCGGCGTGGTCTCCAAGGCCGATGTGGCGCAGGCGCAAACCCAGTTGGAGACCGCAAGGGCCCAGGCTATCGATCTCGGTGTACAAAGGGCCAGGCTGGAACATGCCATCGCGGTGCTGATCGGCAAGACGCCGGCGGAAGTTTCCCTGCCCGCATTAGAACTGGCCGGGCAACTGCCGGAAATTCCGCTCAGCCTGCCGTCCGAGCTGCTGGAACGCCGGCCGGACATCGCAGCCGCCGAGCGCAACATGGCCGCCGCCAATGCCCAAATCGGCGTGGCCAAGGCTGCTTATTACCCGACCCTGAATCTGGCCGCCACCAACGGCTTTCAATCCAGCGATGCCGATACCTTGTTTACCATGGCCAAGCGCTTTTGGGCGCTGGGTCCCGCCGGCGTGGCGCTGACGCTGTTCGACGGCGGCGCCAGGAATGCCCAGTACAAACAGGCGATGGCCGCCTACGATGCCAGCGTGGCCGGCTACCGGCAAACCGTGTTGACCGGCTTTCAGGAAGTGGAAGACAGTCTGGCGGCCTTGCGCATACTGGAGCGGGAGGCCCAGGTTCAGGACAAGGCGGTTGCCGCCGCCAGGCAGTCGCTGGTATTGATTCAGAATCAATACAAGGCGGGTACCGTCAGCTATCTGAACGTCATCGTTACCCAGGCGGCCGAATTGTCCAGCCGGCAGACCGCGCTGCAACTGCGGGGCCAGCGTCTGGCGGCCTCCGTGGCTTTGGTCAAGGCTCTGGGCGGCGGCTGGAACCAGAGTCAGCTGCCCGGCGAGGATGAAGCAGGCGGGGAGCGCAAATGGACCGATTATCTGATCTTGCCGTTGGTGGATTAGGGGTTGGCGGAAGGGTCGGGCGGCTTATTCCGGCCCCCGGATTTGCATGTTCCGCGGAAGTGGGAAGCTGCAGGCCAATCACAGCGCCGGCATTTTCGGCAAGCCCGCTGTTGCTGAGCAAACAGCAGGCGTGCAGCGGATATTCAAAACTGATGATATACCAGCAAGCCGGCATGGAAATGCATTGATGCCCGGATGCCGGGCTAAGTTGGATTACCTTGCTCGAATGGCTTTAATTCATTGCAAAACAAATACATACTTCATCTCTTGGTTTGGTTTTCTCCAGGCTCGATCAATCTGGCACATGCCGTGCATTAACAGAAACAGTTGGCGTTGAGCAAGTCATTGACGAACGATGAGTGGATCGTATCGTGCCGCCTTTTTCGTTTCCTGTCACCAAGCAGATGCGGGAAGGTTGACTTGTCCGGCGCCACCCTTAAACGACACGAATCCAATAAAGACCGATGGGCGCATGCGCCCATCGAGGCGATAGGGATTCACGCGATTCAATGAGTATGAGGAACACGGTTATGAGCAATCCTTTACGCGCATTTTCAAAATTCGAACCGCCAGGCAATCTCAACTGGCAGTCCCCGGGCTCGCTGGCCTTGCAATCGGCCGGAGTCGGCGCGTTGGAGCCATTGGTCGCTTCCGCCGACGGCAGCGTACTGAAAAATTTCAAATACACGGGCGATAACCGCGACGCCAAATGGGCCGATTACCTGATATTGGGGTTTTTATCGATATTGATTCATTCCACGGTGGTGAATCGTTTCGATCGATTGTCGCTGGAGCAGGAAATCGTCGAACCGCCGAAGGCGGAATCCAAGGTTCAGATTACCCTGGCCAGACCGCAACCCAAGCCTGTGCCGCCGCCTCCGGTCGTGATTCCGCCGGTGCAAAAGGTGGTGCCGCTAAAGCCGCAAAAACCCAAGCCAAAACCCAAGGTCGTCGAACAGGCGCCAGTCGTGCAGACACCAGTGGTTTCGGATGCACCGCCTTCGCCCGCGCCCGTTTACGCGCCGCCCGCGCCACCCGCGCCGGTGGTGGAAGAGAAGATCACCCTGCCGTCGGCCGGCGCGGATTATCTGAATAATCCCGCTCCGGAATATCCCGAAATCGCCCAGGAACGTGGCTGGGAAGGCAAGGTATTGATGAAGGTGCATGTCAAACCCGACGGCAAGCCAGATCAAGTCAGCGTCATCAAATCCAGCGGGCAAAAAGTGCTGGACGATGCCGCCGTCAAAACCGTTTACAAATGGTCCTTCGTGCCGGCCAAGCGCGGCGAAACGCCTATAGCCGGCAACGTGACCGTTCCGATTACCTTTAATTTATCTTGAGGATTTCATATGTCTGATATAGCAACCAGCGTCATCGTCGATGGCACGCTCGATACACTCATTGCGGCTTCCGTGGTGACTTGGGCCTTGATCTTGATCAAAGGGATCCAGCATATCCGGATTTCTTACCATAATCGCAAATTCAGCAAGCAATTCTGGGGCTCGCCCAATATTCAGGCGGCGGCGCATCTGGCCGACGAGAAGGGGCCGGCCGCCAGGGTGGCCGGTATAGGATTTGCGACGCTGATCGAAACCGACGGCGGCGCATCCACCCACGACCTGGATCATACCTGGGATAGGCAGGAATTGTTGGATAGACGCTTGCGCCAGCAAATGCAGAAGGAACGCGGTTCCCTGGAAAGCGGTCTGGCCGTTCTGGCCACCATCGGCAGTATTTCCCCGTTCGTCGGCTTGTTCGGCACGGTGTGGGGCATCATGGGCGCCTTGACTAATATCAGCAAATCGGGTTCCGCCAGTCTGGAAGTGGTGGCGGGCCCCATCGGCGAGGCGCTGGTGGCAACGGCGGTGGGTATCGCCGTGGCGGTTCCGGCCGTGGTGGGGTACAACTTTTTTATCCGCCGCAACAAGGTGCAATGGGCCTTTCTGGACGATTTTGCCATCGACTTCGTGCATCTGGCCCTGAAAGCCTCGTTCATCATTCCCAACCCAACCGCCAAATCCACCGCCGCGGCGGCAAGCAAGCTGACCGAAATCAGCGGCGGTAAAAAATCCGCCGGCAAGGATTCCTACGATGAACTGGTCGCGACGGAGGCGCATGCATAATGGCATTCAATACAAAAGATGGCGGCGGCGATGACGATGTGATGGGCGAGATCAATGTCACGCCCCTGGTCGACGTAATGTTGGTGTTGCTGGTGGTGTTCATCGTCACCGCGCCGTTGCTGACCCAGGCCGTGCACGTCAATCTGCCCAAAACCGCCGAAACCGCGCCGCCGGACGAGAAGGCCGCCGTCTACCTGAGCGTGGATGCGACCGGCAAGGTGTTTATCGACAAGCAGGAAATAGCGCTTGAAGCGATCGAGGGCGAGCTGAAAAACCGCCAGGCGGCGGATCCCGAACTGGCGCTGAACCTGAACGCGGACGACGGCGTGCAATACGGCACCGTGGCCAAGGTGATGGCCTCCATCGAGCGGGCCGGCGTGACCAAGTTGTCGGTGTTGACCGCGCCAGGCAGTTAAGTCCGGCTTAGTTCTTTGTCAGATTCTTAAGGGAATTCGTCATTCCGGCGGGGATTGCCGGAATCCAGGCGCCATGGACGGACCGAAGCCCGCCATCCATGGCGCTGGATGCCCGCCTTCCAGGCGGGCATGACGGTGGTTTTTAAATGTAAAAAAGTAGAGTTAGCAAGGCTGCTCACCTTCTCCCCTGTTTTTATTCATTCATCAAGGAGATTTTTTCATGGCGCGTAAAACGGCCGACGATTTTCATCCCGAAGCCCTGCAATTGTTCGATCAATATGTGCATGGCGATATCGGGCGGCGGGATTTTTTATCCAGGATACCCAAATACGCCTTGTTGGGCTTGACGGCGGAGGGCGTGCTGGAGGCCTTGAGTCCGCGTTTCGCCGAGGCGGCGCAGGTAGCCGGCAACGATCCGCGCATCTCCGCCAGCTATGTCGAATATCCATCGCCCAAGGGCAACGGCAAAATCCGCGGCTTATTGGTAAAGCCCGCCAATGCGCAAGGCAAATTGCCGACTGTGTTGGTGATTCATGAAAACCGCGGCTTGAACCCGCATATCGAAGACATTGCCCGCCGGCTGGCACTGGACAACTTTATCGCTTTCGCGCCGGATGCGTTGTTCACCCTGGGCGGTTATCCGGGCGACGAGGACAAGGCGCGCGAATTATTCGCCAAACTGGATAAAGCCAAGAATCAGCAGGATTTTCTGACGGCGGCTCAGATACTGAAGAAGTTGCCGGAAGGCAACGGCAAGGTCGGCGCGGTCGGCTTTTGCTACGGCGGCGGCATCGTCAACTGGCTGGCAACCCGCATTCCGGATTTGGCGGCCGGCGTGTCTTTTTACGGCGCGCAACCGGCGGCGGAAGATGTACCGAAAATCCAGGCGCCGTTGCTGATTCACTACGCAGGCGCCGACGAGCGGATAAATGCCGGCTGGCCGGCCTATGAATCCGCGCTGCAAAAAGCCGGGGTCAATTACGAAGCGCACACCTATCCCGGCGTCCAGCATGGCTTCAATAACGACACCACGCCGCGCTACGACGCAGCCACCGCCAAATTGGCCTGGGACAGAAGCATCGGATTTTTCAACACTTATTTGCGCGACGGTTGATACGTCGGGAGGCGATCATGAAAGTAGAAGTACATGTCTGGGATTGGCCGTTAAGGTTGTTTCACTGGTTGTTGGTGCTAAGCGTGCTGGGAGCTTATCTGACCGGCAAGGAAGGCGGTGATTGGACGGACTGGCACGCACGCTTCGGCAGCGCGATACTGGGCTTGCTGGTATTTCGCCTGATTTGGGGCTTCATCGGCAATACCCACGCCCGCTTCAGCAATTTTTTCCCTACCGTGCCACGCTTGTTCGCCTACATAAAAGGCGATTGGCACGGCGTGGGCCATAACCCGGTGGGAGCCTTGGCGGTATTGGCCTTGCTCAGCGTGCTGCTGATTTTGGTCGGTAGCGGTTTATTCGCCAATGACGATATCGCCTTCGAGGGGCCTTTATATAGTTTGATCGACAAGGATCTCAGCGACAAACTGAGCGGCTGGCATATCCGCGCGGTGAATGTGCTGTTGATTCTGGTCGCTATTCACGTCACGGCGATCGGCTTTTATCAGCACGTGAAAAAGAACGATCTGATCAAGCCCATGCTGACCGGAAAAAAGAAATTACCCGGTACCCTGGCGCCGACAGCGGTTGCTTCCGTCGGTATCGCGCGCTTCGTTATCGGTGTGCTGTTGTCGGTCAGCGTGGTCTGGTATGTCTGGGGCGGCGATCCGCTGAAATATTTGCAGCCTCTGGCCGGAATCCAGTCGGCGCAGGCCGGCGGCAAAATTCAATAAAATTCTCAAACCAAAAAACAAGGAGATATGCAATGAAACAAAAACTGGCAATCGGGTTGGTGCTGGGAGCGGCCGCAACCGCCGCATTGGCCGGCCCGATCGAGGATCAGATCCGCTTCCGCCAATCCGCCTATTCGTTTCTGGGCTGGAACACCGCCAAAATCAAAGCCCAGGCCGTTGACCATCCGGAAACATTCAACAAGGAAGAAGTTGTTGCCGCCGCCAATGCGGTTGCCGCCGTGGCCAACTCCGGCCTGTTGGGGCTGTATGGCGAAGGCAGTGCCGAGGGCACGGGCTGGAAACCGTCCCGCCTGAAGGTCGAGTATTTTGAGAAGAAGGACGAAGTCAAGGAAATCGAGGCCGGTTTCATTGCCGAAGCCAACGAATTGCAAAAAGTGGCCGCGAGCGGAGATGTCGGCGCTATCAAGGAGCAATTCGGCAAAGTCGGTAAAACCTGCAAATCCTGTCATGATCTGATTCGGGTGCGGGAGTAAATCAAATCCCTCGGGTTTCGTAGCCCGTAAGGATTTTTGAAAACCCGATTGCCGCCCGCGCCAACGGGCGGAAATCGGGTTTTTTTTTGCCCTCTGTTCGGCTGGTAACTTGGCCCGCGCCGCTGCGCGTCGGGAACAAGCCATGGTCGTCATGTTATCCATGGGCGCCGGCTTGTAAGGAATTGATGCAGGCTGAGGCGCCGGTTATCGGTCAGGATTTCGCCGGCGGGGAAGGCGATGGCGCGGAACCGGGGGAGCGGTGCCGCGCGACATGAACAACAGGAAGGGTTTCAACCGCGCCGACCCGAAGCGGTTGGCCGCCATGAAACAGGTTCCCGCGGCGAATGCCGTTGGAACCCGGATTGAAAAAAAGCCCGTTCCGCGCATCTCCGTAGGCGTTGCCTCGGCAGACCCGCTGGCACGTTCGGCCCGGTTTATTTGTGCTTTTTGGCGGGGTGTGCTGTGCTGGGGTACAGCGACAGATAGGGTTGGAACAAATCGTGTTTATTCAGTTTGGTTTCAATCGGCAAGCCTTGGTAGTAGGCCCAGCCGTCCTTGTCGTTATCGTCCAGTTTGCCGTCGTTGTTCAAGTCCAATGCAACCAACGGCGTGGTGGGCACGCTGCCGGTATATGCATACTTATATTGACCGGTGTAGCCCTCCCAAATATTTCTGACTTGGGTGTAGAGTTGCCGTATTTGGCCAAGGCGTTGGCGGCCTGCACGCTACGGAAACCGGTGGCGCAAAGGATGTATAGCGGCTGGTCCTTGTCGGGGAATCTTGCTTCCACATAATCGATAAAGCTTTGAATGTTGAGGGTGCCGTCATTGACCGAGCCCTGGATGTTGACGTCCGGATCGACGGATATGTCGTAGCCGATATAACCGCTGGTATTGTCATTGGCTTTGGTGGGGCTTTTGGTTACATGCGGGAAGGGAATGTTGATACTGCCCACCGGATGGCCCGCCACATATTCTTCAATACGGCGCACGTCCAGAATGACCGGCTTCCTAGGCCTTTGGCCGTTGTCGTCGGACCAGTCGTCATCGTCATCGTGTTTATTCCATTTGCGGTCGCTTGCATGCAACCAAGCTTGCGCGGAGCTGATTTCGGAGTGATACAAAACCGGATAGCCGTAACGGTTACCGGTGGTTTCGTCGGCATGGGCCGCGGCCAGGTTGATCAGGCCCAGGCTTAGTAATAAGGCGTGTTTCGAAGGTTTCATAGGTCTTGTTCCTCATGCGGAGACGGTTGGTTCTACTTTGTCGCATTTAAAAACCGCCGTCATGTCCGCCTGGAAGCGGGCATCCAGCGCCATGGATGGCAGGCTTCGGTCCATCCATGGCGCCTGGATTCCGGCAATCCCTGCCGGAATGACGAATTCCTTAAAGAAACTGACAAAGTAGAAATAGGCGAAATGCCTGAACGGTATCAGCAATAAAAGTGCCACCGAAGTCCGTTGTGGAAATGGAGCGGCAGTTCCGGGCCGATAGTCTTGATTCCGCCGCGATCGAGGCCGGTGCTGGCGGAATCCGCATCCGGTTGCTGGGTGGCGGGTTGGCGCATAATTTGCTGAAAGCCGGGCAGATAGTCAGCAGGACCTGACCGAAGCGCAGCAGTTGCTGAAATATCAACAGCCAATCAGCACACCCTGCTGTTTTATCAGCAGTTCATGAGAAGTAATTCACAAAAAATCCTTTAAAAACAAGCCTGAAAAGAGTGGCAAGAAAAATGCTTGTTCGTTGCAGGGTGGTGTTAAGCCGCTCGTCCCTTCTTCTCTCTTGTATTTACCCATTAAGGTGACTTTATGAATATATCTTACAAAATCGCCTCGGCGATTTCGCTTGCCTTGCTGGCCGGCAGCGCCTCGGCGGCCATCGACACCGGCTTTGGTTTCGCGACGGAGACTGCCCGTCCGAGTTCTTTGGTGTTTAGCGCGGTCGACGATACCACCAAGCAAACCTTCGTTCTTAACTTGGCCCTGGCCACCACGTCCGGCGTCACCGGACTTAATTATGCCGACTTCGCTGGCAACAAACCCGGCGCGGCCGGATTTTCCGATGCCTTGACCAGCGCCCTGGCGGCTACCGGCAGTCTGACCTGGAACTTGAGCAGTTTCGGCCAATTCGGCAGCTTTATCAGTAATATCGCTAACCTGCGTTGGTCGGTCTTGGGCGGTTACGAATTCGACAACGTGGCGCTGAGCAACGGCGACAAATTCGGCGTGGAACCGGATTTCGACGGCTTGTATAACGATTCCTACAACACCCAATGGGGTGCCTTGGTAACCGCGCCGGGTGTCGCATGGCTGAATCCGAACGACCAGGGGATACTGACCATCAACCCCAGTAATGTCGGCACCACCGGCGCCTATCTGGCGGCGGTCAATTCGAAAATTGCCGCCGAAGGCGAAAACCCTGATGTGGCCTCGCTGGATCCTGTTAACGGTGTGGCGTTTTACGATACCAAAGTGAAAGGGTGGGATGGCGCCTTTCTGCCGGGAGTGCCGACCAAAAACGGCGCCGGCGATTATGAGTTCATCTGGGCCACCAACCCCTTCGCCGACGGCAAAAACCAGTTTACCTCGCTGGGTAAATTCACCCTGGGTCTGGACGGCACGCTGACCTTCAGCAACGTGGCGGCCGTGCCGGTGCCGGGCGCGCTGTGGTTGTTCGGCTCGGCATTGGTTGGTTTGCTGGGCGTTTCCCGGCGCAAGTCCGGCGGCGCAAGCGCGGCCTGAGGTTTTTACCCCGCCGCCTGGGCTTTGCCCGGCGGCAAGGAATTCACGCATCAATTAAGGATCATCACCATGACAGTATCATTCAAACTCAATACGCTGGCCGTGGCGGTTTCGCTACTGGCCGCGCCATCCGCGCATGCCCTGACGCCTTGGACTCACGGTCTGCCGGAAGTCAAAATCCACACCTCGGGCGGCGCCGCCCAGGACCGCGCCATCGAAGAGGCCATCAAATTCGGCCTGGCGGAAGCCGGCACACTGGACGTGTTTCAGGACGTGGACGGCAGCAACAAGGGTCGGCGCTTTTTGGGCTATTACTTTACCGGCAAAAATACCCTGACCAACGGTCTGGCCGGCAAGCGCATTTATATCTCCAAGCGTTCGCTGGGCGCGGCCGGCTATGGCGTGGTGCCGCTGGCCGGCAACATCGGCTTGGATAACCTGGATATTTCCCTGAGCAGTTCCAACGGTACGCTGGGTTCCAGCCAGGCCGGCGCCTGGACGCTGGAGCCGGGCAAAACCAATGTCTGGAACGCGGCCATTACCAATAGCGGCAGCAATACCGGCCAGTCGGCCTGGAGCAACTACCTGGTGCAAAACCAGCTTTCGGACGGCGGCTTTACCGGCGTGGACGGCCCGGCCCTGTTGCAACCCGGTACCGATAACTACCCGGAACAAGTCAATGAACCAAGTACCGGTGCCAAGACCGCCAACTGGCGCAACGATCTGACTGGCGCTGATCTAACCGGCAACAACATTGCCCGCGTCCCGACCGGCGGCCTGGTGTACGGCATAGGCGTGCCGCTGGACTTTTACAAGGTGTTGCAGGTGGTGCAAGCCCGTAGCGGCCAGTTGCCGGAAGATATCCTGACCGACCCGGCCAAACTGGGTAAGTATGACGACGAACGCTATATTCCCAGTTTGAGCAGCGACTTTTTAGCCAGTTTGCTGGCCGGTCAGATCAAGGATTGGGGTGATGTGAAGTTTATCGATAACAACGGTACCCCCAATACCACAGCAGACGACAGCGTGGTAGCCTTGACCGATGCCACCGTGTTGGCTGACGCCGGCGTGGCGGCGCCTTTCAGAACCAAGGTCTTCATCGGTCGCCGGAATCAGGGCGCGGCTATCAGCGCGGTTTCCTACGCCAAACTGCTGGGTTACCCCTACGTGGACGGCGCCAGGGCACCAAAAGCCGCCACCACCAATCTCAGTGCTATCGATACGGGCAGCACGGCGCCGATTGCCAAAAATCCCGGCGGCGCCAATGCCACCGATGCGTTGTTGACCGACTGGCAGAACGGTACCAACAGCAGCGGCTTCAATCCCAGCCTGAGAAAATACTGGGGCTTCGCCCTGCACGGCGGCGACCGCAATGCCAACGCCACGCAGCCCTGGCGCTACGTGCGTATCGACGGCGCGGCGCCGACCATCGCCAACGTGGCCAACGGCAGTTATCCCTTGTGGGCCGAGGGCGAAGTGCTGATCCGGCCGGCCGCGCAAATCGGCGCCGACAAGGTCGCTGCCCTGCAAGCCTTTGCCAGCGCGCTGGGCAACGTGGCGGTGGCGAAAACCGTCAACACCAACGCGATATTGCCGTTCGGCCAATCCGGGGTGTTTGCCACCACCGCCACCGATTCCAGCGCCTTCGTCTCGATTCCCTTCACGGCGCTTAACCCAATCGTTCCGCTTTCCCATGTCACCAGTAGCGGCTTTACCAGTCTGGGGGTAAGCCCGGTGGCGTTCAACAACGGCGTGGCCAATCCGGGTTTCGGCGGCACCACCAACACGGTGATTCAACTGAAATAAGTCACTCCGGATGCTGTTGCCCAAGGATGGGCGCACAGGGTGTTTGCAATGGCGGGAAGCGGCTGCGTTCGTTCGCCATTGACATCGGCAGCGGCTGAGAGGGATGGGCATGAAACGACGCTGGAGCGTCGGCAGGAATTTGGGAATGAGTCCGGATGGATTAGGGAACGGTCGACAGGATATAGGGATAGAAAACGGAACGAGAACAGCGGACGGCGGGCGACCACGAAAACCGCCGGTTTATGCTCTCGTAAAAGTCCGGGCCGGGCCGGCTTCGCTGAGTGGGCGAAGCGGGTCCGCCGGGCGGGCGGTCAGGGACGACCACCAAGCCCTTTTGCTAGTGCCCGAAAGGGTTACAGAGTTGCGGCTGATGGACTGAATTTGCAACCGGTTTGTTATAAATCAGCAGAGCGGACTTCTCACCCCCGAGTCGAATCCAGTCCATCAGCGGCGGCTTTGCCGATGGGGTCGCCGCACGGCGGTTACCGCTCATTGGAGAGCGGCGGGGTATGTCCATCGGCTGTCCGATGGATGCCGGCGCGCATGGCTTAGGGATGCCGTGCCCGGTTTTTAAGTTAATTTAACGAGGGATTTTTTATGTCTTTATTCAGATATTTTCAGCCGCTTACGGCGCAATTCAAACGGTTGTGCGCGGCCGCCGGTTTGGCTTTGTTCAGCATGGCCGGCAACGCCGCCGTCCTGAACGGTTCGACGGTGGACTACCACTTCGACGACAGTCTGTTGAATAGCTTGTTCGGTAGCGTCAGCATCAGCGGCGACGTGCTGTCGTTTTCTCCGGTCGGGTTCGAGGCGCTGGCCAATCTGGTCAATAATCCGCCCATCATTACCACTACAGACACAACGCCCCTAATCAGCGTGACGGCAAAATCGGGTTACGTCTTAAACGGCTTGAGCCTGGCGGAGCAGGGCAATTATTACCGGATCGAGAGCGCGCCGGCATCGAGCTTCGTGGGCGTTTCGGGCGAGTTTGTCGTTAACGGTGCCGCCACGCAGTTTTCCGCCAACCAACCGCTGACCAATGCCTTCGGTTTCGCCGAACTGGCCAACGGGGTGCCGTTTATCACTTCGGCCTGGAATGTTGATGTGGCGTTGGCGCTGAATGCGCTCGAATCGGCAACGGTGAAGGTGCAGAACATACTGGTGGCCGGTGTGGCCGGTTTGGGCAATTCGGCCTTCATCGCGAAAAACCTGCTCAGCATCGGCGCCTTTACCACCCAGCTGTCCGGGCCGCCGGCGGCGGTGCCGGTTCCCGGCGCTGTTTGGTTGTTCGGCACCGCGTTATTGGGCTGGATCGGCGTGACCCGCCGCAAGACCATGGCTTGACACTGGGCGGGATGGGCCGCGGAAGCAGCCCATCCCGCCGCGGAGTCGAGGCATTGTTGTCAGGGAGCCAGGGCCGGGAGCGCGTCGTTTGCACCGGCTTTTTTGCGTTTTTACAGGATTGCCGGAATACCCATATGGGGCACAACCAAGGATTCCGTCCCAATAATTTCCCTTTATAGCCACTCTCTCCCGCGCGGAGAGGGAACGGAATGCGGAAGTCATTACGGGACGAATCCCAAGCCATGGGCGTTTCCGGCCGGCAAGTCCAGCTCGGCAATCGAATACCGGTAACTTGGTGTATCCGGTCAGTTATGAATTTGGTTTTAACCCGGTTCGCCGGTAATTTTCAGGTATAAAAAATCATGGTCAATCGTCAGTATCCTTCCACTCAGGCACTTTCGGTAAACCCCAGGCCGCTGGCTCTGGCAATACGTATATTGCTGGCCGGCGGATTCGCCGGTGTGGCCGGCCTGGGGTCGGCGCGCGCGGATTCGCCGTTGCCGGTGCCCACCAATATCGATGCGTTGACCACGGCCGGTCAGGCTACCGCCGCCATCAACGGCAAATCGATGACCATCAATCAGATCACCAACAAGGCCACCCTGGATTGGCAAAGTTTCAACATCGATAAAGGCTATCGGGTGGAATTCGTGCAGCCGTCGGCTACCTCGGTGGCGTTGAACAATATTCATCAGCAGGATGCCAGCAAGATTTTCGGTGCGCTGACCGCCAATGGCCAGGTTTACCTGATCAACCAAAACGGTTTTGTGTTCGGCAAGGATTCGCAGGTCAACGTCAATGCGCTGGTGGCCAGCACGCTGAATATCAGCCAGGCGGATTTCGATGCCGGTATCACCAAGGTGTTCGATCTCAACAAAAACAACAACGATTTCGCCACCAGCGCCGCCGCGCTGAAGGGCAATGGCGAAATCTTCATGAAAAACAGTCAAGGCCAGTTTGTGCTGGATCAGCAGGGCAACAAGGTCAAAATCCAGATTTTCGTCGAACAGGGCGCCAGCATCAAAACCCACGGCGAAGGCGGACGGGTGATTCTGGCGGCGCCCAGCATCACAAACGCCGGCAGCATTGAAACGCCGGACGGCCAGACCATTCTGGCCGCGGCAACGGACAAGGTCTATCTGCAGGAAGCCAGCGACGATCCGGATGTGCGCGGCCTGTTGGTGGAAGTCGGCACCGGCGGTGACGTCAACAATGTCGGCAAGATCATTGCCGAGCGCGGCAATGCCAGCCTGATCGGTTTCGCCGTCAATCAAAAAGGTATAGCCTCGGCCACCACCTCGGTGCAACTGAACGGTTCGGTGCGCCTGTTGGCGCGCGAAGGTATACAAACTCCCAGTTCGGTCAGCGGCAAATTGCTAGGAAAGTCGACCAAGCGGTCGCAGGCCTTGGGTGACGATCTGGGCACCAGCGCCACGGTCAATCTGACCGCCGGCAGCCGCACCAGCGTCGATCTGGATGCCGACAAAACCCTGACCGCCATCGATGCCCAGGAACAACCCGATTCCAAAATAGAAATCAGCGGCCATAAGGTGTTTTTGCGCAAGGGTTCGCTGGTGGAAGCCAAATCCGGCGATGTCGACATCCAGGCCTTGGACAATCCGGCCGCGCCTGACCTTAAGGGCTCCGCGCGGATATTCATCGAGGACGGCGCCAAGATCGACGTCTCCGGGGTGAAAAATGTCGTACAAGCAGCCGACAGCAATGTGCTGGAAGTGGAACTGCGTAAAAACGAATTGCGCGACGCGCCCTTGCAGCGTGACGGGGTGTTGTTTACCGAGAAAGTCAAGGTCGATATCCGCGACGCAAACCTGGTTTATGACGAAAACGGTAAGCTGGTCAGCGCCAGCATCCCGGTGGCGGACATTAAGGGCGCCGTGGACCGTATCGCCCGCAATATCGATGCCCGCAGCACCGACGGCGGCAGCATCAAACTGAAATCCAGCGGCGACGTGATTACCCAGGCCGGCAGTACACTGGATTTTTCCGGCGGTTCGGTGGCTTATCGGGCGGGTTATATCACCACCAGCAAAGTCGTCAGTAACGGGCAGATTTTCGGCATCGAGGCAGCCGACCCCGATCGAACTTACGACAAACTGTTCGAGCAACGAAGCTATAGCGAAGCCTATGTGGAAGGCAAGGCCGGCGGCAGTCTGCAAATCAACGCTTACGAGGCCATTCTGGAAGGCAACTTGAACGGCAAGACCGTCAACGGTCAACTGCAGCGCCTGCCCAGCCAATGGGCGGCCGCTAGCAGTGTATTGATCGATCTGATCAACGGCAACAATTTCGGCAGGCAGGATGTCACTTTCGATGCTCGGGCGGTGATGCTGGCACTGGGGCCGCTGGATCCCATTCCGCGCAAAAACAGCGGCAACCCCGAAGCGCTGGCCTTGAATCTGAATCCGGGCATGTTGCGCAATTCCGGAGTACGCAATCTGAGCGTGCGCACCAACGGCGACCTGATGTTGACCGAAGGTACGCGGGTCGACTTGCCGGCCGGCGGCAAACTGGATTTGACCGCGCGTAACTTCAATGTGCAAGGTAGCATCGTCACGCCGTCCGGTACTGTAAATCTGCATCCGGTGGTGCTGGACAATATCAGACTGCCCACGGCCATTACCCTGGGCTCGAAAGCCCTGATCGACGTCAGCGGCCTATGGGTCAACGATGCCCTGGATCTTTTGCAAGGCCGTAGCTTGAGCCCGATTGCCTTCGCCGGCGGCCAGGTGAATCTGGTCAGCGAACAACGCGACCTGACCCTGGAAGCCGGCAGCCGGATTCTGGCCAACGGCGGAGCCTGGCGGAAAGCCAATACCCGGGTGGAGGCGGGCGAGGGCGGCGACATCAGCTTGCGGGCACAAACGCATCTGGCCGGGGTGCAGCCGGCCAGTTTGATCCTGAAAGGTTCCGTTACCGCCTGGGGTTTGCAGCAAGGCGGCAAATTGACCCTGGAAAGCAATGAAATCGTCATCGGCAGCGCCGCCGATCTGCCGGCGCGCGTCGGCAACGCCCAGCCGCTGTTGCTGAACCCCGGCTTTTTTTCCCAGGGCGGCTTTGCCGATTACGACCTGATCGCCAATCATTACGGCCTGAAGGTGGCCGACAATGTGCAGCTGAATCTGCGCCAAAGCAACCGGCAATTGACGTCCGCTGCCGCCAACGCGGCGACCGGCGGCAATCTGCGGAATTTCAGCAGCGTCGTAAGCCTGCCGGCCTATTTGCGCAAACCGGTTAATTTGTCCCTGTCATACGCGGAAATGAACGCGCATCGGCCCGAGGAAAGCTTGAGTATCGGTCGGGGAGCCTTGATTCAAACCGACGTTGGCGGCTCGGTGACGCTGAATTCCTCCACCTCGATATTCGTCGACGGCACCATCAATACGCCGGCCGGCCATATCGCCCTGAATGTAACCATACCGCCCGTGGTGTCCGGTTTTTTCGACGGCCAGGGCATCTGGCTGGGTAGCGGCAGCCGCTTGCTGGCGCGGGGGGCTTTCGTGCAAGCGCCCGACAGCCTGGGCCTGGTCAGCGGCGAAGTATGGGACGGCGGCACGGTGGAACTCAACGCCAATCGCGGTTATATCGTCAGCCGCGCCGGAGGCAAAATCGACGTCTCCGGCACCTCCGCCGCGCTGAACATTCCCGCGCTGCTTAACGGCAAACTGGTGCGGCCGCTACGGCAGGTAGCGTCCGACGGCGGCTCGATTCACTTGAGCGCCGGCGAGGGCATGCTGCTGGATGGCGGCCTCAAAGCCTCGGCGGGCGGGGCGGGCGCGGCCGGCGGCACTCTGGCGGTCACCCTGGATCGAGGTTTACGGGCCAAGCCGGAATTGCCCATCTCGGGCAGCCTGTTTCCGGACGATCCGGGCCGAAACCCCAATCTGGCTTACCGGATCGAAATCTCCGCTGGCAATACGGACAGCATTCCGGCCGGGCTGGCCGACGGCGGGATTATCGATCCGGCGGTCTTCGGCGGCAGGGCCATCCTGAACAGCAACCGTATAGGCCAGGCCGGATTTGACTCCCTGGTATTAACCACCGACAGCGTGCGGGTCGGCGGACTTTACAACAGCGGTATTTTGTTCAAGGGCGACGTGTCGTTAAAGGCCGGCCGCCAGATCATTCTGGACACGCCCAGCCTGCAATCCGATGGCGGCAAAGTAAGGCTGGATGCGGCCTATGTCGCCCTGGGATCCTCGCAAAGCCGGGTCGGCAATCAGCTGGCGCCCAATGCCAGCGGCGGCGGCCAGTTTAGCGCCAACGCCCAAGGCCTGGAATTGGTCGGCGGGTTGGCATTTAACGGCTTCGGCAGCGTTGCGCTGAACAGCAGCGGCGATTTGCGCTTGCGCGGTTTGTTGGATGCGGCGCAAAAGGATTTTCGCGGCCAGTTGAAGGTGGCGGGCGACCTGACACTTAAAGCCAATCAGCTTTATCCGGGCACCCTGACCGATTACACGATCGATGCCGGCAATCATGCGGTCACCTTTCTCAACAGTCCCGGCGCCGCGGCACCGGTGTTTTCCGCCGGCGGCAAGTTGACGGTAAATGCCGCCAATATTTATCAGCGCGGCACCCTGAAAGCGCCGTTCGGCAGCATCACGCTAAACGCAAGCGATGCCCTGCAACTGGCCGCCGGCAGTCTTACTTCGGTTTCCGCCAACGGTTCGGTCGTGCCGTTCGGGCGCGGCTCCGGCGGCACCGATTGGCTGTATCCCCTGGATGCCAGCCAAAACAACAACATCGTCATCGATACGCCGCCGGCCAAAAATCTGCAGTTGAGCGGTAAGGATGTGGATTTGCAAACCGGAGCAAAAATCGATCTGTCCGGCGGCGGCGATCTGTATGCCTATGAATTCATTCCCGGCCCCGGCGGCAGCAATGACGTATTGGCGGCGGGCAACGGCAGTTTTGCCTTGATACCGGGTTTGAACTCGGTATTGACGCCGTTCGATCCCTTGGAGTCGGCCGGTACCGGCCTGCAAAACGGCGACCGCGTTTATCTGAATGGCGGCGGCGGACTGGCGGCCGGTTGGTATACCTTGTTGCCGGCGCATTATGCCTTGTTGCCCGGTGCGTATTTGGTAACCCCGCAAGTCGGTACCCAAGATATTGTTCAGAACAGCGCAAATACGGCGGGAGCCGCCGTGGTGGTCGGCCGTTATGGCGTGGCCGGCACCTCCATCAGCGACAGCCGCACCCAGGCTTTTGTCGTGGAGCCGGGCCGCATCGCCCGCACCCGTTCGCAGTTTATCGATTATTTCGCCAACGCCTTCTTTGCCGATAAAGCCGAGAAAGCCGGCCAGGCTGCGCCGCAATTGCCGCGCGATGCCGGCAGCCTGGTGCTGTCCGCGCAAAACACCCTGAAATTATCCGCCGATTTGTTGGCAACACCGGCGACGCGCGGTTTGGGCGGCCAGGTCGACATTACCGGCAGTAAGCTGGCGGTGGTGGCCAGCAGCGCCGACTTGGCAGGCCTTGCAGCCGGCACCGTTGGACTTTTGGCCGGGGATTTGAATAATTTCGACGCCCCCAGCCTGCTGCTGGGCGGCAAACGCAGCAAGGAGGCGCAAGGGCAGCGCATCACGGTGTCGGCCAGCGATGTCAGCGTGGCGGAAAATGTGAGCTTGATCGGTGACGAAATACTGTTGGCGGCCAGCAACCAATTGCGGCTGCACGCCGGCGCATCGATCGAAAGCAACGGTAAAACCGGCGTGGCCGGCGGTACACTGCTGGTGAAAAATCAAGCCGGCGGCAGCGATGGCGCCTTATTGCGGGTTTCGTCCGCCGGGCAGGTGACGGTGAGCAGGGATCAAACCGTGACCGGCAGCAAAGGCGAACTCGTCGTCGAAGCCGGCGCCAGCATCAAGGCGGCCGGCTCGACTTTGCTGGACGCCAGCAAAAATACCGTGTTCGACGGCAATATCGACATGAACGGCGGTTCGCTGGCGCTGAATTCCAGCCGCATCAGCATCGGCGCCGCGCCCGCCAATACCCCGGGCTTGGTATTGAGCAATACCAATTTCACGCTGGACGAGCTACAGCTTAACAGCGGCAGCGATTTCGATATTTACGGCGGCGTCGATTTCAATGCCAAACAGTTATTGATTTCCGCCGCCAACATCAACGGCTTTGACAATGCGGGCCAAGCCGCCGGCATCCGGGCCGATTCGATTACCTTGACCAATCGCTCGGCCAGCAGCACGCGCAGCGGCACCGGCAGCGGCATCTTGAATCTGCTGGCCGATGAAATTCATTTGGGTAGCGGCAGTTACGGCATAACCGGATTCCAGACGGTCAATGTCACCGCCGCCCAAGGCATCAACGGCATTGGGCAAATCATAGATGCCGCCAGCGGCAACAGCAGTTTTGCGGCACCGGCAAGCTTGAAAGTGGCGGCCGACCTGAATCTGAATGCCGCTTACTTCAGCGGCGGCAGTGGCGCGACGACAGCAATCGATGCCACGGGGCATCAGGTGAACTTGACAGCGTTGAATGCCGTACCGGACAGCGCGAGGGTCGGTCTGGGCGTCAGTTGGTCGCTTACCGGCGATGCCATCGGCGGCGTGGGCCGCTTTCTGTTGCCGTCCGGTATTTTGAATCTGCGGGCCAAACAGGGCGATATCGACTTGCAAACCGGCAGCCTCATCGACGTCTCCGGGCGGGCGCTGGCCTTTGCCGATGCGGTGAAATATTCCGCCGGCGGCACGGTGAATCTTAAAGCCGATAACGGCGATGTCGGTCTGGCCGAGCAAGCCGAGATTCGCTTGGGCGGCGCCAAGTCGATCGCCGCCGAGCAACAAGCCAGCGATGCCGGGCAGTTGACGGTCGCTGCCGCGCAAGGCCAATTCGACTGGCGGGGCTCGATTGACGGCAAGGGCGCCGCGCAAACCGATAGCGGTTTGCGTCAGGCCAGTTTTACGCTGGACGCCGATACGCTGGGCGATGTCTCCGCGTTGAGCGGGCAATTGAATCAGGCTGGCTTTAATCAGGACATCAGCCTCCGACAACGGCAGGGCGATTTTACCCTGGCCGCCGGCGACAGCCTGAACGCGCGACAGATTTCCATAGAGGCCGAGCAAGGCAAGGTGCTGGTCGACGGTATTTTGAATGCGTCCGCCGCCAAGGCCGGTGCGGTGCAGGTGTACGGCCACGACGGTATCACGCTGGGCGCAAGCGGGCAGATTCTGGCCAAGAGTACGGCGATCGGCGCGGACGGCGGCAAAGTCCTGCTGGATACCGTGCACCGAGACGACAGCGCTAGCGGGTTATTGGATCTGTCGGCGGCGGGCGGTTTGATCGATGTCTCCGGCGGCCAGAACGGCAACGGCGGCGCGCTGCATTTGCGTAGCGGTCGCGACGGCAACAGCGTCAATGTCAGCGCCATTAACAGTACCTTGCAAGGTGCCGATCCATTGCGCAGCGCGCTGGAAGCGACCCGGGTTTATGCAGGTGTCTCCAACATTACCAGCGGCCTGATCAATACCTGGAACAGCGACACCGCCGCGTTCATGAACAATCGGCCGACCTTGGCCGGCAGTTCGGCAAGTCTGTTCGAGATTCTGCCCGGCATAGAAGTGCGCGGCAGTGGCAATTTGACCTTGGCCGACGACTGGAATTTCATGCGGGGCGTCTGGTCGGAAGCCGATGCGGCCTGGGATTCCGAGTGGCGCTATCTGGATAGTCAAGGCAACAAAAGCCTGCCGGGTTTCCTGACCCTGCGGGCGGGCGGTGATTTGAATATCAACGCCTCCATCAATGACGCCTTTGCCGATACACCGCTGCCCGGCCAGGGGTTGATAGATGAAAGCTTTGCCAGCGATTTTCTGTCGCAAGATTTGTTGCAGCCCGGCCTGTCCTGGAGTTATCGCCTGGTGGCCGGCAACAACGTCAATCTGGCGCATAGCCGTGCCGGCGAGCAGGTCAAGGTCAGAACCGGTACCGGAACGATCGATATAGCGGCCAGCGGCAATATCACCTTCGTGGCCAAAGCCGGCGATGCCAAAGCCGCGGCGGCGGTTTACACCATGGGTACCACGGCGCAATACACCCGTAGCCAGTTGTTGAACGGCGAAATTCCGGGCATTCCGGCGCAAAACAGCGGCGAAACCGTAGCGGCCTACTTGGCGAGATTGGGCGCGGCACAACTCGACAGCTTGTTGCGCTACGGCTTGCTGGATGAACTGGAAATCGCCCTCGGCGCCAATTTGTTGGCCGAATTTCCGTCCCTGGGTGGCGACGTCACGCTGAATGCCGGCGGCAATATCAGCGGTATTCAGACCGGGCAGCAAATCAGTGACTGGCTGGTACGGGCCGGACAATGGCAAGCCGGTAGCGGCAGCAATAAAGCCACCGCTTGGGGTATCAACGTCAGCGGCGACCGTAATTTCGACGCTATCGATGTCAATGAAAACGGCAATGTGGTATTTTCCGGCGCCAACCGCTTTTTCAACCAGAATGTCGGTGCCTTGGGCGGCGGCAATGTCACGGTTCAGGCCGGCGGCAATGTGACCAATCTATCGGTGATGATACCCACCACCGGTAAACCGCTGGGCATCATCGATGACGCCGGGCAATGGCTGCAAAACGGCACCTTCATCAACGGCGGCGGCGATCTGCGCGTGGTGGCGGGCAACGATATCGTCGGCGGCGAATTTTATACCGGCCAGGGCAGCGCGGCGCTGATAGCCGGCGGCGGCATCGTTCAAGGCACTATCCCCGCTTCCGGGCAAAAAATCGGCGTGCTGCTGGATGTCGGCGACTCGGTTTTCGATCTGCAGGCGCGGCGGGACATTCATCTGGCCACGGCACTCAACCCGACCATCCTCAAGCAAAAAGTGCTCGGCGATTTGGGCAGCAATGTCGACAGCCGTTTCTTCGGTTTTACCGGCGACAGTGCGGTCAATTTGCTGTCCACGGCCGGCAACCTGCTGTTCGAGAACGATCTGCAGGCGATCAAGTTGCTGAAAGGCGTCGCCAACAACGACGGCAGCGCTTTCGAGTATCTAGTGTATCCGGCTACGGTGAGGGCCGCCGCGTTGTCCGGCGATCTGCGCATCAACGGGGCCATGACCTTGTTTCCGCATGCCGACGGCGAATTGCAGTTGTTGGCCAATGGCAATATCGGTTCGGATCTGACGTCCGGCCTGGTCAGAAAAATCAGCGTTAACATGTCGGACGCCGATCCGGCCTTGCTGCCGGGTATGGCTAATCCGGCACGGGCGGTGGACGGTAGTTTCATTTCCGGGATTTTATTGGCGCGGGAACTGCTGGATGCCAATTCGCCCTTGCCGTTGACCATTCACGCCGCGACGCCAGTGCATCGGGATGATAACACGGGACCATTGATTGTCGCCAAGAACGGCAGCATCGATTTTGCCGCCAGTCTGGAAGCGACTTTCCACTTGCCGCAAGCGTCTTCGTTCATCGCCGGCAAGCACATCAACAACCTGTCGATCAATGGACAGAACCTGTCGCCCACGGATGCCACCTTGATCATGGCCGGCGGCAACATCAATTTCGATACCAATATCGATGCCAACGGCAATGTGGTGTTTACCAAAAACAACCCGCAGTTTTTCCGGATCTCCGGGCCGGGGCAATTGCAGGTGATTGCGGGCGGGGACGTCGTGTTGGGTAGCTCCGGCGGCATACAAAGCGTGGGCAATATCCTGAATCCGGCCTTGCCGTCCGAGGGTGCCAGTGTCTCGGTGCTGGCGGGAACCGGTGCCGGTATTGATATCGCCGGCTTCGTTCAACGCTATCGGGCCAAATATCCGGCCTTACTGCAAGATATGGGCGATTTGGACGAAATCGAGCTAAAGCGGCGGCTGGGTTTGGTGTTGCAGGTGTTCTTCGCCGAACTGGAAGCCTCCGCCAAGGCCGCGGCGGTAACGCCGGAAGGGCAGCGCGGCGCGGCCTACCAGCGCGGCAAGGACGCAATTGCCGCCTTGTTCCCCGGGGAAACCTATCGGGGCGACATCAGCTTGGTATTCAGCGCCATCAAAACCCTGGCCGGCGGCGACATCAATCTGTTGGCTCCCGGCGGCAAGCTGGATGTGGGCTTGACCGGTAAAAAAGCCGCCGACGAGTTGGGTATCGTGGTGCAGCAAGGCGGCGACCTGAATATCTTCACCCGGCATAACGTCAACGTGAATCAATCGCGAGTGTTCACCCTGGGCGGCGGCAACATTATGGCTTGGTCGTCCAAGGGCGATATCGACGCCGGCAAGGGCGCCAAATCGGCGCTTTCCGCTCCCAAACCGATTACCTCGGTGGATGCCAACGGCAATATCGTTACGGTATTTCCGCCCATCATATCCGGCAGCGGCATTCAAGCCATAGGCGGCGGCGACGTGACGCTGGCGGCGTTGGAAGGGGTGGTGGATGCCGGCGAAGCCGGTATCAGCGGCGGCAATATCACCATTGCCGCCACGGCGGTGATAGGCGCTTCAAATATCCAGGCCAGCGGTGTCGCCACCGGCGTGCCGACCGCGGTGGCCGCGCCGGTGGTGCCCAGCGGTGCCGATGGCGCCGCCACTAGCGCCAGCCGTGCGGCCGGCATGACCGATCAAGCCGGAAACAGTGCGCAGCCGCCGAATCAGGAGGGCCAGCAAAAATCCGCCGTCACCGTGCTGACCGCCGACGTGGTCGGTTTCGGCGATTGCAGCGTGTCGGACATTAAAGAAGGCAAGGCGGGCTGCGGTTGACCTGCGTGGCTGGAGCCTTCGCCCGGTTTCGGGCGAAGGACTGTGTCGAACCGGGGGAGGCATATCGCTTGCTTATCCGTCGAATCCATGCCGCCGCCCGTTATTGACTATTTCGGGCGCGCCGGCTGCTCGGAGGATGACCGAAAATCAGCACGGTGTTGATATATCAACACCAAATCAACACATGTTGCTGATATATGAACAGTCATTCAGCAGGGTGGCGGGCTAAGTTGCTGAAATACAGTGTTTATTTTTGGGTATATATATTGCTTTTACCTTGTAAGCCGTCGCGCTGGAGTGCGCTTTCAGAACCGGCGCGCGATTTGCGAGAACAGTGTTTGCCAGTTGCGCCCGGATTCAACCTCGTTTCGTTTTAATCCTTTAAATAATAGATATGAAAATAAATCCTTGCTTGGCCTTGCTGGCCGGGTTGCTATTTCCGCTATTGGCGCAAGCCTGGTGGAACGACGACTGGAATTCGCGTCGGCAAGTTACGGTGGATGCCGGCGTAACCGGCGCCGACATTCAAGAAACCCTGAGTGATTTTCCCATTCTGGTCAGGCTGCACGCCGGCAATTTCGGCTATTTTGCCGAACTGGCGGACAACGGTCGCGACCTGCGTTTCTTGAAAGACGATAAAACCCCGCTGAGTTATCAAGTGGAGCAGGTCGACCCTTTTAGTGAAATGGGCCTGGTTTGGATAAAGCTACCGCAGGTGCGGGGTGGTATCGCCAGCGACGATTTCTGGATGTATTACGGCAACGCCAACGCGCCCGACGGCTCCAACAGCCAGTCGCTGTACGATGTGGCGCAAGCGCTGGTCTACCACTTCAAGGATGGTGAAACCCTGCCGCAAGATGCCACCGCTTATGCCAGCCATGCAGCCGATTCCAAGGCGCAAATCCTGCCGGCCGGCTACATCGGCGCGGCGGCGCAACTGACCGGCGCGGGACCGATCACGGTGTCGGCTGCCCCGCAACTGGCCGTCGACCCCGGCAAGGGCTGGACATTTTCCAGCTGGCTGAAACTGGAAGCCGCCCAAACTGGAGCTAGCCTGCTGTCGGCGCAACAAGCCGGTAAAGGTCTGGAATTACTGATCGAAGGGTCGGCGTTGTCTGCTCGCTGGTCGGGTGATGCCGGTGTGGCGGAAACCGCGCCGGTCGAACTGGGGTTGGGCAATTGGCGGCATGTGGCTGTGGTGCTGAGTACCGACAAATTGGCGCTGTACTTGGACGGTAGCATCGTCGCGGAAGCCAATATAAGCCTGAGCGCCCTCAATCCCGACATTCGTATCGGCGACAGCCTGAATGCCGTGCTGGATGAAGTGCAAATCGCCGCCACGGCCCGTAGCGCCGACTGGATCAAACTGAGCTTTCGGACGCAAAGCCCTGACTTTGCGGTGATGGCCTATGGAGAGGATGAATCCAACGACAGTGGCGACAGCCATCTGCTGGTGATCGTGCAGAGCACCACGGTGGACGGTTGGGTAGTCATCGCCCTGACCATGATCATGCTGGTGATCGCGCTGCTGGTAATGGTCACCAAGGCGCTGGTCATCAAGCGGGTCGGAAACGACAACCGGCTGTTTCTGGAAAAATACCGTCAGCTGGATCATAAGCGCCTGGGGGCGTTGGATCACGAAGAAAGCGAAGAAGAGCGGGAACTGGCGGACTCGGATTTCCTCACGGCGCTGGTGGGCAAGCACGACCACTTCCAGAGTTCGACTCTTTACCATCTCTATCATCTGGCCATACACGAACTCGAGCAGTTGCAGGGAAGTCCCGACCAATCGGTCAGCACGCAGGCCTGGAATTACCTGAAAGTCAAGCTGGATGCCCAGGTAGTCAGCGAAGTGCAGCGGCTGAACAGCAACATGGTTTTATTGACCATCGCCGTGGCTGGCGGTCCGTTTTTGGGACTGCTGGGTACCGTGGTCGGGGTCATGAACACTTTTGCCACCATCGCCGCCTCCGGCGATGTCAACATCAATGCCATCGCCCCCGGCATTGCCGCCGCCTTGTTGACCACGGTGGCCGGTCTGGCCGTGGCGATACCGTCCCTGTTCGGCTACAACTATTTAATGACCCGCATCAAGGAGATCACCGTCAGCATGAAAGTGTTCGCCGATGAGTTCCTGGCGGTTTTGTCCATGCGCGCCGCGCAAGCCGGAGAACAATAAGTCATGTCCATCGAAATTGACGACAAGATTTACGACGACATTAACGTCACGCCCATGCTGGATGTGGCCTACGTGCTGCTGATCGTCTTCATCATCATGACCACCGCCACGGTGCAGGGCATCACCGTCAACCTGCCCAAGGCCAGCAGTACGCCGTCTTTGTCCAAACCCAAAACCAAGGCAGTCTCCATCACTCCGGACGGTACCATTTATCTGGATACTTATCCGGTGTCGCTGCAGGAACTGGAAACCCGTCTGGCGCAGTTCAAGGCCGCCGTGCCGGATTTGCCGGTGGTGGTAAAGGCCGATGCCAGCGTGCAGTACCAGAAGGTGATCGAGGTGCTGGACATCGTCACCCGTCTGGAAATCTCGCAACTCGGCTTGGTGACGCAGAAGCTGGTCAAGTAGAGAGCATCCGGTTTCGCCGAACGCAGGCAGGAATGGGAGCATGCCGGAAACGCTGAGGCTTATTCCGGCCCACCCATAATGAGACGTCGTTTGGTAGCAGCTGGATAAGGTGGGTACGGCTGAGTGCCCATGCGGCACAAATTAGCGAAAAATCGCATAGACAACGATTTATGAACAAAAAATACGCATGGCTGCGCCGGCTGCCGGTGTTGCTGGGAGTAGCCCTGACACTGTTAGTCGTGATCGCGGTTTACTTGTTGCAGGACCTATTCGAGCGCCCGCCGCAAACCAAAAAAGTGGTGCAACAGATCACCATGATTCAACCGCCTCCGCCCCCGCCGCCGCCCGAAGTGAAGCCGCCTGAGCCGGAAGTGGAGGAGGAAAAGATCGAGGAGCCGGAACCGGAGCCCGAACCGGAGCCGGCCCCCGAGGAAGCCGCGGAGCCGGCGGGCGAGGAACTGGGGTTGGATGCCGACGGCAGTGCCGGCGCCGACGGTTTCGGACTGGCGGCCCGCAAGGGTGGCGCTTCCTTGCTGGGCGGTGGCGGCGGTAATGCCATTGTCTGGTACGGCGGTCAGATCAAACGGCAAGTGGAAGATGCATTGCAGAGTCTTCTGGCCGGAACCGCGGCCATGAAGGAAGACTACAACGTGGTGTTGAGCGTATGGGTGGGCGCGGATGGCCGAATTAGCCGTAGCGAGCTGGTTAGCGGCAGCGGCAAGGCCGATGTCGATCAGGCCTTGCGCGATGCCTTGTCCCGCCTGCGGGCCGGCATCGGTAAGGCACCGCCGGAGAATATGCCGCAACCGGTCCGGATCAGATTGGTCTCGCGGGGTTGATGGGCATGGCAAACAAGAATTGTAACGACTGTAACTTTTATCATTATGAATAGCGCAAGCAAAACTCTCTGCCTTCTGCTGGCCGTCGGCCTGTCTCCCTCGGCCCGGGCCGAGGCCGGCGAAGAAATTCTCAAGGTGAAAAAATCCACCTTCGTCAATCTGGTCGATCTGCTGGTGCAGCGCGGAGTCATCGATCAAAAAGAAGGTCAAGGCCTGGTCGGCGCCGCCCAGCAGGAAGCCGGCGAAATCGCCCAGGACGAAGCCTTGGGTGAAGCGTTGCAAGCCGCCAGCGGCAAAAAACCGGCCGCCAAGGTCAAGCATGTCGGCTATGTGCCGGAGTTTGTCAAAAAGGAAATTCGCGATCAGGTGCGTGCCGAGTTGAAGGATGAAGTCATAGCCGGCGTCAAAAAGGATGCCAAATCCGAGGGTTGGGGCATACCCGCCGCGTTGCCGGAATGGGTGGCGGCAATTCATCCGGATTTCGACATACGTATACGTTTTGCCGATGAGTTTTACGGCAAGGAAAACGAAGGCGGCATTCTCAACAGCGGATTAAGCGGCGATGGTGATTTTATCGGTCCTTACAACTGGATGAATATCAATCGCGCCGCTAACACTCCGCAAGCCGGTTTGTTGAGACAGGTAGGCATGAATCCCAACCAAGCCATATTGAACAACCAGACCGATCGATTGCGGATCCGCGAACGATTCCGGCTGGGTTTTCACGGCGAACTGGCCGACGGTCTGCAAGCCGGCGTGCGTCTGGCGACCAGCAATATCGCCAGCCCGGTTTCCAATGATCAGTCCCTTGGCAATACCGGACAATCCTTCGATTTCGTCATAGACCGGGCCTATCTGAAGTACGACTATCTGGATGGACAAGGAAGCAGTTGGTTTACCGCTTATGCCGGCCGTTTCCTGAACCCATTCGTTTCCACCGATGTGGTGTTCGACCCGGATTTGAGCTTTCAAGGCGTGGCCGGTAGTTTCAGGCTGCCGTTCAACCGCGGCAGCGGCAAGTTTGCCGGCTACAAAACCCCCAATCCCACCGCCCGTTTCGGCATCAACCAGGGCCAGCAGAGCCCGGACAGCGTGTTTATGACCTTGGGGGTGTTTCCGATTCAGGAGGTGGATATTTCCGTCAACGACAAGTGGCTGTATGCCGGACAATTGGGCGCCGATTGGTTGGCGTTCGGTCAGTCGCGTTTCAATATTGCCGCCTCCTATTATGAGTATAAAAACGTCAATGCCCGCAGAAACAAATTCGGCAGTTACGCCAACGACTGGACCGCGCCGCAGTTCGTGCAAAAAGGCAACTCCATGGTGGCGATTACCGACGCCAATACCTGGCTTGGTCAGGATCAACGCTGCGACGACGCGGTCGGTTGTTTGTTCGGTTTGGCCTCGGAGTTCAAAGTCTTTAACGCCACCGCCAGTTTTGATTACGCGGGTTTCGACCCTGTGCATGTGATGTTGACGGCGGATTACGCCAAAAACATGGCTTTCGATCGCCAGCGGATTTTGCGGGAGTTTGACGGCGCCTTCGCCAGCACCGATTTGCGGGACCGTACCAATGCCTATCAAGTCAGGCTGGATGTGGGTGATGCCGAAATTCGCCGCTGGGGCCAATGGAGTGTCAATTTGGCATACCGTTACGTTCAACGCGATGCGGTGCTGGATGCCTTTACCGATTCGCAATTTCATCAGGGCGGTACCGATGCCCGCGGCTGGGCGCTGGGTGCTCAATATGGCCTGAACAGGCACGCCTGGTTGAATATGCGCTGGTTTAGCACCGACAGTATCGATGGGCCGCGTTACAGCATCGACACCATCAATGTCGATTTGAATGCGCAGTTTTAGGGGTAGGCGATATGCATGGTGTGAATAGCGTTCGCGTCGTCCTGTTACTGATGTTGCTTTCTCAGCAAGTCGCGCAGGCGGTGCCGAAAACCAATGACGGAAACGCGGCCATCGTCAAGGCGCAGGGCATGATACGGCAGTTGACGCAGGAAAAAGCCGCCTTGCAAGCCGAAAAGCAGCAGTGGCAGGCGGAAAAGGCAGACCTGGAAGCGCGCGTACAGACGCTGGACGCGAGTGCCGCCCGTTTGCCGGCCTTGCAGTCTCAACTCGAGCATTATAAGAACGCTCTGGAATCGGTTCGCGGCGGTCTTGAAAGCCAGTTGGATCAGGAGCGGCAAAGCCGGCGGGCCTTGTTGGAAAAACATAATACCGTGGTCGGCAAGGCCAAGGCGATTCACGCGGACAATCTGTTGTTGGTCAAGGCCGTACAGGAGCGGGAGCAATGGATGCAGACCTGTGGCGAGCAGGTGCAAAAATTGCGGCAGCTCAATCTGGAGATTGTGCGGAGTTACCGCGACAAGGGCTTTCTGGCGCAACTGGCGGAGTTGGAGCCGTTTACCGGCATCGGACAAGTCGATACCGAAGTAGCGGTCGAGGATTACGTCTATAAACTCAAACAGTTGCAAGTGACGCCTTTCGAGATCAACGAGGCGGAACCGGAGGCGGTACCGGCTGAATCGCCGTTACCGCAAGACGAGGCGCAACCATGAGATGGTCGCGACTGATGGGGGGACTGGTCATGCTGGTCCAAAGCGCCCGGGGACTAGGGGCCGACGCCGTGCCGACTTTCGATGTGCTGGATTTTCAAATCTCCGGCAATACCGTGTTGGAAGAAGAAACCCTGGAGCGTAGCGTGTACCCCTTCATGGGGCCGGACAAGACGGTCGATGATGTGGAAAAAGCCAGGCAAGCCCTGGAAGAGGCCTATCGCAAGGCGGGCTATCCGACCGTGGTGGTGGCGATACCGGAGCAGGACGTTAAGGATGGCGCGGTGCGGCTGGAAGTGACGGAGGGCACCGTGGAAACCCTGCATATCACGGGCTCGCGCTATTACGCGCTGGGCAAGATTCGCGATGGGGTGCCTGCGCTGGCCGAGGGCCGGGTGCCGCACATGCCGGATGTGCAGGCGCAAGTCGGTACGTTGGCGGAACAATCGGCCGATCGCAACATTACGCCTATTTTTCGGGCCGGCTCCACGCCGGGCAAGATGGAGGTGGAGTTGCGGGTGAAGGACGAATTACCCTTGCACGGCAGTGTCGAAGTGAATACCCGCAACTCGGAAAACACCACTCTGACCCGGGTGGTGGGTTCCCTGCGTTACGACAATCTCTGGCAGAAATTTCACAGCGCCTCCTTGTCCTATCAAACCGCGCCGGAAGCGCCGGATGAAGTTTCGGTTTGGGCCGGCACCTATGTGTTGCCGACCGGCTGGGCCGATACCCGTCTGGCCATGTACGGTATCGGCATCAGCTCCAACACCGATTTGGGTATCAGCATAGGCGGTGCTTCGGTATTAGGGGCGGGATCCATTTACGGCGCCCGGCTGGTCAAGCCGCTGTCCAACGCCGGCGACTTTATGCACAGCGCGACTGTTGGCTTCGATTACAAAAGTTTCGATCAGACCATCAATATCGACGGGTTGGACAATCAACCCATCAGCTACGCCTCTTTCCTGTTGGGATATGACGGCGCTTGGCGCGGCGAGGGCAGGGTCAGTTCGCTGAATTTGGGGGCGCATTTCTCTGTTCGCGGGCTGGGTAACGATGCGCGGGAGTTTGAGAGCAAGCGTAACGACGCCACGCCCAACTTTTTGTATTTGACCGCGGATTTTAAACATCAACAGGTGTTGCCGCTGGATTTTCGCCTGCAGGGCAGGGCGTCTGGCCAGGCCAGTTCGGCGCGCCTGATCAGTAACGAACAATTCGCCGCCGGCGGTCCGCTCAGCGTGCGCGGCTATCATCAAACTCAGCAACTGGGCGATCACGGTGTCAATCTGTCGCTGGAATTGCATACGCCCAAACTGGTGCCGGCCGATTGGGACTCGGTACAGAACCTGCGACTGTTGGGTTTTGTGGATTGGGCGGGCTTGTGGACAAACGACCCGTTGCCGCCCACGGAAGCCTATACCGAATTGGCGGCGGCGGGATTGGGTTTGCGCATGCAGGTATTTAAGCATTTTAACGGCGAACTGGACTGGGGTTATCCGTTTCATAAACAGGGTAGCGTGGAGCCGGGCCAGCAGCGCATCGATTTCCGCATGGCGTACGAGTTTTAAACCGATGGCGGGACAGCAGTCGATGGTTGACACAGCAACAGCCGTCAAACAGTTGTTGTTTATATATCAACACCCCGTTGAACGAAATTGCCGGTCTTGGTCGGGAGATGGCGCGGACGGCGCGAAATATGGCGAAATCGATTGTAATTCCAAGGAAAAAAGCAATGGCCAAAAGGGCAGGAGATGAGGGGTTATTGGCATGATAGCTGCATTAAATGTTAGGTTTGTGATGCGCTGAACAATCTCTTATTGCAGTGCGGGTTACGGGCCGCGATTTTTCCCGGTTCCCCGCCAAGGCTACGGGGTTTTGCGGTTTTGATATCGGTGCATTGACCCGTTTCACATTAGTTGCCAGTTCTAGGAGACTGTATGACTTTATTGGCATTTGACGAGCAACAAGCCCGTTCGTTGGCGCAGTCGGTGCGCGCGTCGGCCCTGGTTTTCGACGATCCGGTATCGCGGCGGCTGGAGGAACAAATCCAGCGCATCGCTCCCAGTGACGCTACAGTGTTGATCATAGGCGAGACCGGTACCGGCAAGGAGTTGGTCGCCAGACATATTCATGCACTGAGTTCGCGCGGGCAGCATACGTTTGGCGCCCTGAACTGCGCCGCCCTCAGCGAGAGCCTGATCGAAAGCGAGTTGTTCGGCCACGAAAAAGGCGCATTTACCGGAGCGGTGGCTACCAAGGCCGGCTGGTTCGAAACCGCCAATCAAGGCAGTTTGTTTCTGGATGAAATCGGCGATTTGCCTCTGGGCCTGCAAGCCAAACTGCTGCGGGTCCTGCAGGAGCGCGAAGTGGTCAAGGTCGGCTCCAGACAGCCGGTGCCGGTGGATGTGCGTATCATCGCGGCAACCAACGTCAACCTGGAGGAAGCGGTTGCGGCCCAACATTTTCGGGCGGATTTATATTACCGCTTCAACGTCGCCACCATTCATCTCAGTCCATTGCGCGAGCGGCCGGGCGATATACTGCCGTTGACCAGGCATTTTCTGAAAATCTATGCCGAAAGGCTGGGCTATGGCGAGGTAAAGCTATCGCCCGCCGCCGAGTTGGCGTTGGTGCACTACGACTGGCCGGGTAACATACGGGAACTGGAAAATGCCGTGCATCGGGCGCTTTTGGTTTGTCCGGGCAATCGCTTGCGGCCGGAGGATTTTAAACTGACCGGCGTCAGGGTGTCAGACCATGCCCCGGCCATATCGACCCTGTCGCTGGAAAGCGCCATGCAACGCCTGTTCGAGCAATCGCCGCCCAAGCTTTTCGATATCATAGAGGAGACCATTATTCGTACCGCGTTTGAATATTGCGAGGAAAATCAGGTGCAGACCGCCAAGATGCTGGATATCAGCCGCAACGTGCTCAGGCATAAACTGGGCTTGTACGGCATGTTGGCTAATCATCACAGAAGGATGCCCGAGAAGATAGCTTCATGAATTGACGCCTCCAACAGAAATAATGTTCGCCCGAGCAGATAAAACGTATCGACGCTGAATCGTCACGAATTCCCCCGGCCTAAGCGTATGCCCGATGGCCGGCAAGTCGAGAGTGCTGATTCTGGTTGAGGTTTGCGCAGCCGCGCAGGATTTTTCGCGGGAAATCACCTAAGGTCAACGGCCGATCCAGGGTTGCCATCCATGGCAGGGAAATATCCACTGTAGACCGCGCGGAACAGCATAACCATGACTACTGTCTCGGCGGCAAGGTTTCTGCTTAACCGTTGGCGGCCTTGAAGTGGGACACCGCATCTGCGGCGTGTTTGCCGGCCACATCGGCATGGTTTTGTTTGCCATGCGCGATCGACTCTTCCAATGATTTGATTCCGGCACTGATGTGTGTTTTGACTTCGCCGCTGGCGACACTTTCAGCCTGTTTGGCATGACCAAGGGCGTTTTCCGCGTGAGTCACCAATTGCGGCGCATGCCCCGCGCTACCATGGGTAACCGCATGCTCGGAGTGTTTCAAGGCTTCAACAGCGTGTTCCTCGGCAAACGCACCGCTGGCGGACAATAACAGTGCAGCAAAAATCGCCATATGTTTTTTCATAAAATTTACCTGATAAATGGATGGATTAACTTGAGTGCCGATTATTGCTCAAGGATTGCAGCAGTCCTTGCGAGACCGCGCTTTTGGCAATAAAGGTTTGGCATATCTTGCCGAAATTAGACAGTCAATTTGCGTGCCGATAGTTAAAGCTATGAAATACAAGAGAATTGTATGTTTAAGCCGGGCGGGGCTGCTGTGTAATGAACAGCGGTTGCTGCATGGCTGTTTGCAGAACAGCCGCGTATTGCCTGAGGTAAATCAGTCGAGCACAGCCAGCGGCTAAAGAGCTGTGTGCGTGGGTGCCGGCACGAAGACCAGTCGCTTGTGGGGATAACATCGGCTTTCAGGTTTTATCGCTACATTGCCGGCTTGGAAGTGGCCGGGTCGATATCGACGATTTGTAGAAGCGCGTCCCCATCTTTGGTGTCGTATGAAGATATGGGCTTCGGAGTGCTTGGTCAAAGGACGCCGGACATCCTTGTCGGTTGATCAAGCCAGCTCGTCCAGGTTAAGCGGGATGAGCGAATAGGAGACAGTACCATCCCGCGCTAAAACTCCTCAACCAAGCACTCCGAAGCCCATACCGTGGTTTGTGATGCCGATCAGGGCGCGGACGGCAGGTGAAAACTGCCGAGCTCTGGCGCTATTACCGCTTTTTCGGCATGTGGCGTTCCGGCCGGCACCCAGTCGTAAGGCACGGGTTGGCCGCGATAAAGCTGGTAATTGACGGTAGTTTTGCCGGTTGGCGCATCCTTGCCGGTGCGCGGGTAAGGGTTGATATATTCCCAGACGATGTCGCCCGCCGGCGTCACCTGGAACAAGCGGCCGCTTTGGCCTTCGTCTATGAAGGTGTTGCCGTTGGGCAGGCGGCGGGCCGCGCTGATATGCGTGCTGCGGAACGACCAGGCCGGACCGCCTGAACTCTCGCCCGTGTATTGCCAAACGATTTCGTTTTTGATGGGGGCGATCTCCAACACCCTGGAGCCGCCCGTTCGGGGTACGGCGGCCGGCGGGTAGCCCGCCACGCCCTGGTTGTCGAAAACCAGCAGATTGCCGGCCCCGGGTAGCCCTTCGGGGATGATATGGGCGTCGTGTTGGGCGCTGATTTGATCGACCGGTCTTGGGGTGTGGCGCGGCAGTTGGCCTTCCAGGGTGGCGTCGGCATAGCGAGGTCCAAGGCGCCAGACGATTTTGCCGGTTTTGCGGTCGATGATGGCGATGAAATTGGCATTGCGCGAATCGATCAACAAATTTTCCGGGGCGAAGCGTTGATCGCCGGCCGCAAACCAGCGGTTCGGGCCCACAACCTTAAGGTTGTTGACATGCAGATAATCGGCGATGGATGCATTTTTCACCAGCTTCAATTCAGCCTTGCTGAAGCCGAACTCGTTCAAATGCTCGGAAGCAAGCCATTTCCACACCACTTCTCCGGTGGGGTTGACTTCGTAAATCACATCGTCCAGTACCTCGGGCTGTTTAAAGCCTTTAACCGGATGTACCAGATTTGCCAAAATCACGCTGTTGCCATTCGGCAACCGCGCCCAATCGTGATGCTGTTGCGCCGCGCCGCCAGGCGCCTTCTCGCCGAAAGTCCATACCGGTTTGGCGTCCCAATCCAGTTCGGCCACGGTTTTGGCGATACGCCGGTTGATCTGACCGGGCACCAGACCGGTGCCCTTGCCTTCCGTGGTTTCCAGCGTGACGAAGATATGGCCCAGCTTGCCGCCATTCAAGGCAGGGTCTATCAGCGTGCTATGGCCGGCGGCGTCGGGCCATTCATGTACCGAATTGCCGTTGAGGTCAATCAAGTGGGCGATGTTATCGCCACCCGTAAACAGCACGAAGGAGTTATATGCTTGGCTGGGGTCGTAACGGGTGGTGCCGGTTGGGAAAACGCTGGGGCCGGATATGGCCGACAGGCTGAGCGCGGAGCAAAGCACGATCAAAATGGCTTGTTGCAAGCGGAATGACGAGGTGCCGGTTGAATTATTTTCGGGTGTAGAGATTGAGGGGTTGGAACTGGTCATTGTTTTTCCCGGATGAACGGAAGGGATAATGTTTATTTAAGCAATAACCGAGCCACAATTAAATACCCCGGATTTTTCCGCGCGGTTATTAACTTTCATGCTGCCCGGTGCTGCGTCATTCGGGTGGTTCGGGGTATTTATGAGTGTTGGTCTGGCCTCGGATATCTGTTTGTTTGAGTCTAAGCGCGAGGCATCAAGCCAGTGGGGTTCGGTTGATGGAACTGCTATGCCGCAGTTACCCATTCGGCCGGGTTTGGCATGCAGTCGAGCGGAAAAATATAAGGAGGGAAGCGCGCTCCAAACTAACGATCATGAAGCCTCAGCCCATGAAAGCAGCGCCCTCAGGCGCCGGTTGCTTGCCGGACAAAGCGCCGTGAATACGTCCTTGCCGCCGACGCCTGCTCAACAAGCGACCACCTCGCCCAAATTTTACTTTCACAAGTAAGCGAAACGAGTAGTCATTTGAGTCCTGCGACAGGGCTATAGCGGAATAATTCA
This sequence comes from Methylomonas subterranea, assembly GCF_024505185.1. GTDB lineage: Bacteria > Pseudomonadota > Gammaproteobacteria > Methylococcales > Methylomonadaceae > Methylomonas > Methylomonas subterranea. Next base: position 572 of record NZ_JANIBJ010000037.1, on the reverse strand, counting down.
CGGTCTGGATTGCTGAAATACGGTCAGCACGTCAACAAGGGTTGGCTGTGGCTCAACAGTTTATTCGCGGATTTGAACATCCAGTTTTGCAAGGCAGGATCAGAGTGCGTTTTCGCTAAAGGTCATGAAATCAATAAGCTATGAATAACCCGATGGTAATGGTTGTTATTTATTCCGCTACTGGCATGGTCGTTGCACTTGTGCTTGCAGACGGGCTTGCTCTGTGTTTTTGCAGACGTGAGTTTGAGTTTGCAACCATTGAAATCGGAATAGGTGTGATAGTGATAAATGATTTAACGGGGGTAGGGCGGCTGGATAGCGTCCCAAATGCAATCAGCCGGCGTCGGAAGTTATCGGCCTGCGTGGTGCTGGGAATGGCGGGAGCTTCTTTGCTGGGAGCGACGGAAGCCGGCGCGCAGACGCCCGCGGCCAGGAAGTCGTCCGCAAATGCGCCGGTGGTGGATCAGTCGGTACTGGATTTGCAGGCCAAGGTGGAACAGTTGACCCGTGAATTGGAAGCGTCCAAGCAGCGGGAGCAAGAGCTTCTGAATAAAGGCGCGGCCGTGGCGGCC
>NZ_JANIBJ010000036.1 GCF_024505185.1 Methylomonas subterranea | reverse complement strand
GGCGGCGGACGGCAACAAATAGCTTCGCCATCAAAATATACCTTTCTAAGCCGCCTGTGCGGCGGCGGACGGACTCGGCCAAGTCCTCGGGAAATAAGGAGTTTTCTAAGCCGCCTGTGCGGCGGCGGACTGGGTTATTTTGCTGCATGCCTTGATAATAAATTTCTAAGCCGCCTGTGCGGCGGCGGACCGATGGATTGGCGGATATCGAATCCGGCATGCTTTCTAAGCCGCCTGTGCGGCGGCGGACTCGATCGCGGCCATTCAGCCGCCAAAGCGCTGTTTCTAAGCCGCCTGTGCGGCGGCGGACATAGCGGGCGGCAATGACAGCAGCGGTAGAACTTTCTAAGCCGCCTGTGCGGCGGCGGACCGGCTCACGTTAAATGATTGGTTATGCACTGATTTCTAAGCCGCCTGTGCGGCGGCGGACTCGGGTTGACCGACGGATTATGGTGCGTCACTTTTCTAAGCCGCCTGTGCGGCGGCGGACAGCCCTGGAAGAACTCAAACAACCCATCAAATTTTTCTAAGCCGCCTGTGCGGCGGCGGACTGATTATAAATAAACGGGAAGCCGGCTGCGACAAGGGCTGCGGCTGGATAAACCCATTTTTACCATCCGCAAAACCCTTGGTCGTAACCGGCTGATTTAGTTCGTATTGTTAAAGAGCAAAAAAAATTGGGTCAAAATTCGGGAACGGTGGCAACGCTGCTCAGGCCGTAGGCGCTGAAACTGCCGGCCACCGGCGCGGCGGCGGCAGTTTTGGCTATCCACAAACAAAAGGTCTGGCCGCCGCTCTTGCTTTGCAAGCGAATGAACGGCCAGGGCACGGAAGGCTTGAGCATGTCGCAATAGCGAAATGACAGCGGGTAAGCGGGATTCTCGCTCGCCGCCCGCAGTTCCACCGTCATGTTCAACGCGGTCGCCAAATCGACGCCGTGACGCTTGGCGTAGCGCCGGGCCAGCCGCTCGGGATTGGTCTTGGGCTGCACCCGCCGGTAAACCGCATACCCCAGCAGCTTGTCCGGCACTGGCCGGATGCCGGTGCAATGCACGTAGTCGCTCAGGCGCGCCAGACGTTGCGGGGCGTTAAAGCGTTCCAGTGTGGCTTGGTCGGCGGCGAACAGGCGGATTTTGTCGCCCAACACGCCATATTTGTCGCCCATTTTGTATTCCGGTAGCGATAAGCCAATTGGAACACGCTTGTTTTCGTCTTGATTTTCCACGAAGCCAAGATGGAGTTGTTCGAATACTCGGGACCAAAGTTTGAAAAGATTGAAATCAGGGGCAGGCAATAAAGTGAGCTCAATGTAGTGTTTCATAAGTCCCCTTAGATGCGAATATCTTCGACATAGGCCAAGCCTTTTTTGCCCAAGTAAAAACTGGAAACCCCTGCACAATCGATTTTTTCTTGCAGGTCTATGGCATCTGCTCTTGAAATATTGAGGTTGATTTCTAGGACACCACTCGCTTTGGTAAGTAGTTTGGTCACTTCGCCTTCGCCCTGGATGCGTTGTTTTAATAGATAAGGATTGCCAAAAATGATTTTTTTATGACCTGTGGTATACCGATCCATAAAATCTTTTTTGGTAAATCCCCGTTTTGAAATGCCACTTAAACCACCCGATTTTGTGACAACATTTCCCAAATCAAATGTTGCAGCCAGTTGTTCTAACTGAAGGTATAAGGCCGAGGTGTAAAAGGTAATGGGCGGCATTTGTCCTTTAGCGGTCAATTTATAATCCACATCTGGAAATTTGGTCTTCAGACGAGTTAAAACTGCTTGGCATTTTTCATCTAACTCAACCGGTTTTAAGCTGTTAATCTCTTCTAATTGACCAATCACCACGATAGGATCAAGTTCTACCTCGGTATCTGCGCCTATGTGTGGATTTAGGCAGAATTCCAACAGATCAGGAAAATCCAAAAATAATACGCCCCATAATTGACTGGAAAACTCGGAATTAAACGCGGCATCTTGGGCTTTAATCATTCCGGTAAATGAGTTTTGGTCATTACTGCCAGTTATATTGCGGATATAAACCAATTCCTGGGTATTTTCTGGTATGTCTTTAATACTGTCTTCCGTTAATATGCGTTCAATTTCCCTGAAATAATAATCGTCAGAACTTCTTGCTTGATACAGTTTGCGTTGCTCGCCGATTAATCGGTTTAGTATGCCCATGACGGTGTCTTTGCTGATTTGCCTGTCTTTGTAATTGCCGTCTTTTTTTAATTCCGTCATGGACGCAATAAATTTTCTGCCGCCCTGGGGAATCGGCTCATTATTCGAGCCGTCTAAAAATGAATTGCGCCATGAGGCTTCGTGGCGAATTTTGATAAACATAAATCACCTCAAACGCCTTCAAAATAAACGGCGTAATCGCTTTGCGGCGTAGGAGAGGTGTTACCAGCTTCGGCGCGTTTGATTCGCATCATTTTATGGCTGTCGTTGTAATCCACTTGTACTTCATCCACGTACATATAGCCTTTGGCTTGCCTGATACTCAATTCACTGATCATGCGTAGCGTTTCTTTTACCAAAATATCGATGGCTTCGTTGTCTAACAGAATGCCGCATTCGCCATCCTTAAAAATCGTGCCTCTGCGGACATAGTTTTTGTGAAAGGTGGCTTTGGGGTTACGGCTGGGGTCTATGCTTTTAATAAAGTCTTCAATGGCTTGGGCAACACGTTCGCCATCGCCTTCTTTAATGACCATGGCAGGGCGGTCAAATTTTTTATCCAGCGCGATAAATTGAAGCTGCTCGATGCTGATTGAGCCACAGCCGTAATACTTGGTTTCGCCAAAAGTGGTTTTGGAAAAGAATGAAGTGCTGGCAACGTCTTTACCCTTTTCATCGACGCCTTTTTCTTTGGTGCCAGAGCGCCCCATTTGCTCAAAATTGCCTTGTTTAAAAGTGTCAACAAAATCTTCTAACAACAAAGCACTAGTACGCTTGCATTGATCGCCTTGAGGGATCACATAGCCACGAACAAGCCCTGTCATGGAAGCAAGCAACTCGATGAGATTTTTGTTGTTAGCAAAGTGCAAATCAAACGCTTGATCTCTAAATAGGTGATGTGGGATACAATTTTGACTGATATACATGGGGTTTTTGTCAAAATCGATTTCTGATGGGTCTTTTTTGAGTTTGTAACCTTTTTCGCTTTCTTTGCCCGTCAAGTTGGTATATCCCCGGAGCTTGGGCATCGAATGGTTATCGATAATGCGCCCATCGCTTTGTAATGTCGTTGGCCCGTTCCAGTTAACCACGCCATAACCTAAGGCGGTAATTTTGAAATCTACGCTTCTAATGCCGGTAATTTTATTCATTGCTTTCTCCTTGAAATTAAATTGTGTCAGTTAAACCAATCTTCTAGCTGCAAGCCATCAATGCGCGAAAATTCTTTGGTATTGTGCGTTACCAAGGTGGCCTGATTAGCCAAGGCAATTCCAGCAATCATCATGTCCAGCGGGCCAATAGGGGTGCCCGCTTTTTCTAAACTGGCCCTGATTCGAGCGGTAATGGCGGCTTCATGTTCGGTAAACGGCAATACGCGCACGACCGTGAGTAATTCATTCAGTTGGTTGCTCCGTTTTTCGGGTGAACTTGATTTGGCAATGCCGACTTGCAGTTCATACAAAACCACCGCAGGCAAGGCGATTTCATGAGGCGGCAAGCTAAATAAACGGCTGGCAACCTTGCCTATGCCTTTAAAAAAATAAATCACGGTGTTGGTGTCGAGGGCAAACATCAAAAATCTTCCCTGGCAATATCTTGGCCTTCAGCCGCGCGTAATTCCTCCGCGAAGGGGGCATCTTGCCACGTCCCGGCTAACGCCTTAATGGACTTTGGCCAGCCGGTCGCCGTTTTTTCATCAATTATCCGGCGTAACCATTGCTGGGTAGAGAGCCCCGCTGTTTTGGCGGCGGCGTTAATTTTGGCTTCCGTGGTTTCGTCGATTTCTAGTAACAGTTGTTTCATGATGACCTCGGTATTTGTCGATAAATTTGGGTATAGCTTAATCCTCATTCGAGGTTAACTGCTTGATGGAAATTGCGCCGATAGGCTGTTTGTCGCATTCGGCATAATAAATTGCCCAGGGATGCCGACCTGTTTCTCTTCCAGCGTTGTCCAAGTCTTCCTTCGTGTAGCTTAGGTAAATTGGACTTTCCGGGTCTCTGGCTTCATTCAAAAGCATGAAATCCTTGAATGGCGCTTTTCCTCCCATGATTTGATGGTGCTTTTTAGCCATGTGCGCGAGCAAGCTTTTTTCGCTATTACCGTAGCCTTCAATCAGTTCTTTCTTGGCAGTGATGTTATCTATCTGCTCGTTATCGCTGATTGGCATTTGATAGGCGTAGCGATTTTCGAATTGGTATTGGTCAAGCCCACTCACAGAGCATACCGCCAATTGCACAAAACGATTATCGCCACGCAAGGAATTTTTGCTGATTTTGCCGCGTTTGTTAGCTGTCTCCTTTTTATTTTGGAACAAGCGGATAGGGTCAATGACTCTATCGCTAATTAAGCTAACGCTTTTTTGTATCGCTTTTAGCAAGTCGTTCTCGATTTCTTTTCTGGTGGTTTCATTGAAGTGAAACTCACGATAAAACTCATAAATTTGCGGCAGACGTAACGGCTTTTCTACCATCAATTTGGCTTCCAGAAATTCACGCCATGCCTTAGCTGAGGCGAAGCTGTTCATGCTCGATAAAAATTTACCGACACCGTTCGTCCCTTTGAATTGGGTGGGTATAGCAATTAGATAACGGTTGACGGCGGCGTTTTCGCCAAAGCGGTCTAAACGCCCCAACCGTTGCAAACAATCTTCGGCGCTGCAAATATCGCTAATCATTTCGTCACAAGTAATATTGAGCGATGCTTGCACAATCGGCCCGCTACGCAGGACATCGTAGGACTTGGTGCCGCCTTTTTTGAAGGAATCGTAAACTGCCTCGAACCACTTTTGCTTGTCGCTCTTGATAAATTTGGAGTGGTATAACACCGCATTTTCTCGGTCCTGATCATTTTCATGCTTCAGATTAAAAATAAAGCCTTTTTGCGCTTTTAGTGCGGTGTTACTAATGACAAAGGTATTGCCTGAGCGCGGCTTATAAAATGGATTGTTATCGTCGATTTTGGCTTCGTCATACGTTACAAAGTCAATTTGATATTGGCTAGTGTTGAACGATTCCATGGGTTTTACATCGTGACGACTATCGAATGGTCCAAGAGGGGCTTCGCCAAATAAATTATCAATAAAGCAATAATGCGGAGTAGCGGAAACCAATAGGGTATTTGCACTGCTGCCTTTTAAACGTTTGCCGTGTACCAATTCGGCAAAAAACAAATTAAAGGCAGGCATGTTGATATATTCGTGGTATTCGTCAAATACGACGTGGGCATCCAGGAAGCTGATTAAACTATCCGCTTTGGTGTGGGTAATAATGTTATTTAGCACTTGATCCATTGTGGTAATAACAATATCTCCTCTAAAATAACTATTATCCGAAGTTTGCTGTCCCCATTTCTTTGTGTATTTATATTCGCCGGTGAAGATTTCGATATTGGCTTCGGGCAAATAGTGCTCCAAAATTAACTCGTCAAATAAGCCTTGGCAAATTTGTACCCGCGGACACACCCAAATTATTTTTTGGGCATTTTTTAATTTCGCCCATTCCAAGGCAATTTTGGTTTTGCCGCAGCCCGCAGGGCCGGCTAAAACCGCAATATCCCGGCACTGCGTTAATTCTTCTGCAATTTCACTTTGCTTGGTACTACGGTCGCCGTTAAAACTGGGGTGTTTCAAACATTGCTCGATATGACTGCTAAGTGTGCTATTGGGCAACAAACATTGGTCTATCAAAAAATCAAAGGATTGTTTTTTAATGCATTCTTCCATGAGCTCATTAGCAGGAAGTGAGGAAATCAGCCTATCGGCTGTAATGACGCAGGCACGAAAGATGTTATTTAAGGCATTAAAAGCAATATCGCTTTGGTAATCTCTCAATTTGGTTTTATTCTCATAGTACTTAAAAACGGGCAACGGTGTGCCATTTTTGAGATTTTGCACTTTATCTTCATCAACTGTTTTCTGGTAACTCTCAGATAAACCGGCTTTTTTATCGAAAGCAGCTTTTTCCTCAAGCTTTAGCACTCTCGATAAAGTATCTATTACACTTGCAATAACCTGAGCAAAATCAAGCGACGGATTATTGCCGATAAATTTAGAGTAAATATCCCAATAAGTGACAAAGCCTTTATCCTTGTCTTTACGAAACGGCTTGGCATGATGCCAATAGATCGTGTGACGAATAGTCCTCTTGATATCTGGGTCTAGCGTATTTAATGTGGTATTACCAAGTAGTTCATACAACAAAACCGAAATCTCGTTATGTCTTGGATATTTATCAAAGCTGAATTTGGCAACATCAATATGTTGCCCATCTTCGGGAATGTATTCCTTACGCTTAGGGTCTCGCACCCAGCGTTGAAATTGTGGGTCTATCTTGCCAATATCATGCAAACACCCGGCAATAAAAACGGCTTTGCTATGGCCGGATTGTTCTGGAAATAATGTTTGATGTATTCGCATCGCTAAATAACCAACGGCAAACAAATGTTCCGCTAGTGGCTGCAAGTGAGTGTTGGCGTATAAAACATTTGCCAGAGGCTTGTCTGTTGCAATATCCATGATTAACTCTTTACTCGTTGTGTTTACAGGAACAATTCCAGAATGATTAAACTGACTGCGATTACCGACTATCCACACCAACTCACTCCGACTCCTGGACCTGAGCCAATGGCAGGCGACGGCGGTGTTTTTAGTGGCGGTTTTGCGCAGCAGGGTTTTGACCGCGATCAGGCCTTCTTCGGTAATCACCGTTTGCCAGGTGTTGTCGCCGATGCGGTTGGCGAAGGCGTCGAGGACGCGGCGGGTGCGGGCCAGGGCTTTTTTCTGGCACTGGCTAACGAAGGTGACCATCATTGATGGTTACCCGAATATAATTTTTTTGTTATTGGCTGTGGCATAGATATTAAAACTTCTCCCTTAAAATATTTTGTCCTTCATCTGCGCGTAACTCCTCTGCAAAAGCTATGTCTTGCCATGTCCCGGGTAACGCCATTATTGAGTCTGGCCAAGTTGAGACGGTCTTTTCATCAATGATTTGTTTTAGCCATTGCTGGATAGAAAGTCCTGCGCTTTTCGCCGCAGCGTTTATTTTGGCTTCAGTGATTTCATCTATTTCTAATATCAGTTGTTTCATAAGGCCTCAATAGCTGTTGTTCTAGGGGGAGTAGTGAAAACAGTCTGCCAAGTATTGTCGCCGATGCGGTTGGCGAAGGCGTCGAGGACGCGGCGGGTGCGGGCCAGGGCTTTTTCTGGCATTGGCTGACGAAGGTGACCATCATAAGGTTGCCTCTCCATTTTTTGTTATAGCTTGTGCCTGGGGACTCAAGTCTGTCATCACGACTCGTCTGATTCGCTGAACCGTCATTGAAACCCAGCGGTTGCTTTGCTCGCCTTTGTGTCTAAGCAATTTTTTTCCCATCGATTGACCCCCGAATATTAGCCGTATTACTATTAAAACATCGTAATACACCGAGATTTCCCATGCATAAAATCACCAGTAAACGCCAAGTCACGCTGCCGCAAGCGGTGTGCAACGCCATTGCCTTGCAGCCCGGCGATTATGTCGAAGTGTTTGCCCGCGACGGTGTGGCGCATATCGTTAAAATGAAATCCGATAGCTTGGCCGGTCGGTTTGCCGATTTGACCGAAGGCAAGGCGTTTCCAACCGACGAGGAAATCGACAAGGCTTTAAGGATGCGCGCCGCGAAAAAACTGCTTGCCGATGATCGCGATTGATACCAACGTTCTGTTGCGCTATTTGTTGCAACCGCTCGACGCCCGAAATCCGCAATGGCAAGTGCAGCGGGCAGTCGCGCTGATCGATGCCGCCGACAAGGTGTTTGTCTCGGCCATTGTGATCGCCGAAATCGAATGGGTGTTGGAAAGCGTGTTTCAATGCAGCCGCCAGGAAATTCATGCCGTCATCCGCGAATTGTCCTGTAACACTCGCTTTCAATTCGAAGATTGGTCGGTTTTAAGCTGCGCTTTGCTGGATTACCTGGAATATCCGGCGGTCGATTTGTCGGATTGCTTGATTGCCAGAACCGCGCAAAAGGCCGGAGCAATGACGCTTTACACCTTCGAAAGCGACAAAAAACTGGGTGCGTTGCCGATGGTGACCAGTCTGCGTTCGGAACCATCATAGGTTTATCCCCTCACCCTAGCCCTCTCCCTGAGGGAGAGGGGATTGAATAGCTTGTTGCTTTACCTGCTCAAACATGAAATCCAGCGCTTTGTGCTCGGTGAATTTTTGCAGGATTTGTTGGCGGAACTCCTGCTCGGTCATTTTTTCCTTGGCGCAGACAAAGGCCCAGGGCAGGACGATGGCGTCTTTGACCAGGTCGGCGACGTCGAACACCAGCGCGCCGCGCCGGGTTTTGCCGTGCATCACCGCGAAGCCGTGCGGGATGCCCAGCACCCACAAGGTGGTTGCGGCCAGGCCGTAAGCCAGGTAGTTGCCATGGTTCAAAAAACCATTGGCGAGATCGCTGGCGTCGTGGTCACGGCTGAAATCGACATGCTGGGTGGCTTTGGCGGCATAGCGGTAGAGTTGTTTGGTCAACAGGGCTTCGCGTTGCAGCAGGTCGCCGGTTTTGCCGGCTTGCTCGATTTGCGTGGCGTAACCGTCCAGCGCGGCGGCCATGGCGCTGTCGTCGGCGAAGATGTTTTCGGCTTGCAGGTCGCGGTCCTTGCTCCAGACCTTACGGATGTAGTCGACGCGGGCTTGTTGAAAGGTTTTGGCGACGGCCAAGCGCCGATCGTCGTCGAACCAGAACTTCAGCCAGCCTTGCACGTACTCGGTGGGGCGGTATTCGCTTTGCGGGGTCAGCCATTCGATTTCGCAGCCGCTAAACAAGGGCGTACCTCCGCCGCCGCAAAAGCCGACCAGCACGCCGGCGCTGGCCAGCATGCGCATCGCCGCCTGGGTGATCGAGGTGCCGGTGCCGAGCAGGATCACCGTGGTATTGGCAATCGGGATGTTCCAGTAGTAGTTTTCGTCCTTGGCTTCGGTCAGATACAGCACGCGGCCGTCTTTTTGCATGACCCGGCATTTTTCCAGGTAGTAAATGTTGGCCCGCTTTGAGTGCAGGATGGCTTTCAAATCGGTTAATTGATCCATTGTTTGGCTCACGATTTTCAGTTGACGGCTTTTGGGGGGATTCCGTTCCCTTAGGTTTGCTATCCCGCTGTAAATGGCTTTCCCTCGCTGAACTGGCGCCCACCGGAAGGCCGATCAGTCCCTTCTATCGCCGGGAGAATTGGGATGAGGGTAAATAACAAGGCAATGCGTTGATTTTCATGCCCTCACCCGACCCTCCCGGAGGGAGGGTTCTGTTATGGCTTTTACGACAGCCGCCGAAGGGGACTGAATGCGGAAGATATTTTGAGCGGCTTCCTTAACGGCATTGCCTCCATTGCGTAGGGAGTTATAGCTGGGCCGCCGATTGGGTGGGCGATTGGTCTATCGCTCAGGCCCGCGAGGAAAACTCGCCGGTTTCGGTGTTGACCTTGATCATCTCGCCGGATTCTATGTATTCCGGTACCTGTACTTCCAGGCCGGTACTGAGTTTGGCGGTTTTGGTGCGTTTGGTGGCGCTGGAGCCTTTCATGGACGGTGGGGTTTCGACGATTTGCAACGTGATGGTGGTGGGCAACTGGATGCCGAGCGGGGCGTCGTCCATCAGCAGCATGATAATGCCTTCCAGGCCGTCGCTTAAATATTCGGTTTGACCTTCCAGGTCTTCGGCGGACAGCGCGTATTGCTCGTAGGTTTCGCTGTTCATGAAATGGTAGGTGTCGCCGTCCTGGTAGGAAAATTGCACGTTGCAGCGCGAGCAATCGGCGGCCTTCAGCATGTCGTCGCTCTTGAAGGTTTCGTCCAGTTTTTGCCGGGTTTTCATGTGGGTGAAGCGGACTTTATACAAGGTGGTGGCGCCGCGCGAAGTCGGGTTGCGCACGTCGATTTTTTTGACCACATAGGGTTCGCCGTTGATTTCGATGGCGGTTCCTTGCTTGAGTTCGTTGGCTTTGGGCACTGCTTATTCCTCTCGGGGCTGTTGAAAGTGGATGTCTTGCCACTGGCCGGCCGTCAAGCCTTGCAGGGGCTGGTATTGGTTTTTGTAACGCATTTTACGGCAATCCGCTATCCAGAAACCCAGATAAACGAATTCCAGTTCCCGCCGCTTGGCCTCCTCGATTTGCCATAACACCGCAAACACGCCGGGGCTGTAGGCGTCGAAATCCGGATCGAAAAAGGTGTAGACCGCCGACAGCGCATGGTCCAACGCGTCGACCACGGCGACGGCCGCCAGCCGGCCTTCGATCAGGAATTCGACGAACCAGGTTTCGCACCAGTGGCTGGTCAAAAAATGCAGGTAGTCTTCGCGGCTGATGGCGGCATCCGGGGGGTTCTGGTGACGGGCCCTCTGATAGCGGCGGTATAAATCAAAATGCCGTTCGTTGAATTCGGCGGTTTTAATAATAACCTGGGTATGTTGATTGCGGCGGGCGCAACGGCGTTGACCGCGGTTGGCCCTAAAGGCGGCGACCGGGACGCGGGTAGGTACGCAGGCCTTGCAATGTTGGCAATGGGGCCGGTAGACCTGATCGCCGCTACGGCGGAAACCTTGTTCGATCAAGCGGGAATAAAACGCGGTATCCAGGGGGAAATCGGGCTGAACCACCGCCGATCGAGCCAGTTTGCCTTCCAGATAGCTGCAATCGTGTTCGGCGCTGAGCCAAAGGGGGATGGAAATCATGGTCGCCACGCCGTCGGCTCGGGTTGCGAGGGGCAAAGCCGTTCGAGCAGTTTGGCGAAGGCGTGGCGGGGAATTTCCTCGGCCCCCAGGCTGAATAAATGCTCGCTGCTGACTTGGCAGTCGATCAATTGATAACCCCAAAGTGTCAATTGTTGAACCAGGTGGGCAAAGGCGGCCTTGGAGGCGTCGGTTTTGCGCTGAAACATGGATTCGCCGAAAAACACCCGGCCCATGCCTATGCCGTATAGGCCGCCGACCAATTGTCTATCCTGCCAGGCTTCCACGCTATGGGCATAACCCAGTCGGTGCAGTTGCAAATAGGCTTGCTTCATGTCCTGGGTAATCCAGGTGCCGCTTTGCTTCGGACGGGGGGCGGCGCAGGCGGCGACCACCTGTTCGAAGGCGCTGTCGTAACGTATCTCGAACACCTGTTGGCGCAAGGTTTTTCGCAGGCTGCGCGAGACCTTGAGCCGCTCCGGAAACAATACCAGCCTGGGGTCGGGAGACCACCAGAGGATGGGTTCGCCGGGATTGAACCAGGGGAAAATGCCGTGCCGGTAGGCGTTGAGGATACGTTGCGGTGCCAAGCAGCCGCCCACGGCAATCAAGCCGTTGGGTTCGTCCAATGCCTTGTCGAGCGTGGGGAACGCTTGATGGGGGTTCAGAGCGTCGAGAACGGTGAGCCGCATTGCGGAGAAGGCGGGAAACGGCGGCGGGCCGTTTCCGCCAAACCTTTAGCCGGTCAGTTCGTCCAGAAACTTTTCCGCGTCCAGCGCGGCCATGCAGCCGGCGCCGGCCGAGGTGATGGCTTGTTTGTAGACCGAATCCATCACGTCGCCGGCGGCGAATACGCCGGGTACGCTGGTGGCGGTGGCGTTGCCCTGAATACCGCTGTTGACGACGATATAGCCGTGCTGCATCTCCAGCTGGCCGGTAAAAATATCGGTATTAGGCGTGTGGCCTATGGCAATGAAGACGCCGTGTACGTCGATATCCTTGGTCGAGCCGTCCTGGCTGTTTTTGATGCGGATGCCGGTCACGCCCATGTCGTCGCCCAGCACTTCGTCCAGTTGGTGGTTCCATTCGATGCGCACATTGCCGGATTTGGATTTTTCCAGCAGTTTGTCGGACAAAATTTTCTCCGAGCGGAATTTATCGCGCCGGTGCACGACGATCACTTCGGAAGCAATATTGGCCAGATACAGCGCTTCTTCAACCGCGGTATTGCCGCCGCCGATCACGGCCACCGGTTTATTGCGATAGAAAAAGCCGTCGCAGGTGGCGCAGGCGGATACGCCGCGACCCTTGAAATCTTCCTCGGATGGCAGGCCCAGGTATTTGGCCGAAGCGCCGGTGGCGACGATCAGCGCATCGCAGGTGTAGGCGCCGCTGTCGCCGGTTAAAGTAAAAGGCCGCTTGGACAGGTCGGCGGTATGAATGTGGTCGAAAATCACCTCGGTATTGAAGCGCTCGGCATGCCGCAGCATTCTGTCCATTAATTCAGGGCCTTGCACGCCTTCGACGTCGCCGGGCCAGTTGTCGACTTCGGTGGTGGTGGTCAGCTGTCCGCCTTGTTGCATACCGGTAATCATCACCGGATTCAGATTGGCGCGCGCCGCGTAAACGGCGGCGGTGTAACCGGCCGGGCCGGAACCTAGAATTAACAGTTTGCAATGTTTTGCGGCGGCCATCGAGGCAGTCTCCAGAAGTCGGGTTGAGGTGGGAAAATTATACGGGCAATTGACGGGCGATAAAACCGTAAAGGCGACGATGTTTGGGCTTTCAAGCGCGTCAGCTAATGTGAAATCTGTTTTTATCATCTATAATCCTGTTTTATTGGGCTTTATTTTGCGGGCATTTAGTCATGGTAGCTGTTGTGGAAGAGAGAACTTCGAGAGGTTTTCGAGAAATTGCATTACTGGGTTTTTCCTGCTGCGGACTGTTTTTGTTGATCGCCTTGTTGACCTTCGATTCCAACGACCCGGGCTGGAGCCATAGCTCGTCGTTTCAGGAACTCAACAACGCCTGCGGTTTATTGGGTGCCTGGTTGGCCAATTTCGTGCTCTATTTTTTCGGCTTGATGGCTTACCTGATTCCGCTGATGGTGTTGGGTTGCGGATATATGCTGTATGCCGCCGACGGCATGCCGGCTAATCGTTGGTTGTTGTTGTCCCGTAGCGGCGGCTTCATGATTACCATGATTTCCGGTTCGGCCATTTTCTTTTTGCATCTGCATTTTTTAAGAACCAAGGTGGATTTGCCGGAAAGTCCCGGTGGTATCCTGGGCCGGGAAATCGGTGAAGTGTTGGTGCATTTGTTGGGTAATTCCGGTTCCACGCTGTTGTTGCTGGCGGGATTCATGACAGGCGTGACCCTGCTGACCGGTCTGTCCTGGTTGAGTGCCATGAACTGGGTGGGTAAATTCGCCCTGGGTACCGTCACCGTGGTGGGGCGGCGGGCCATTGCGGCGCCGGCGCGTTATCGGGCGGATAAGCCGCAGAGGCAGGCCGTGCCGCTTAACAAAAAGTCTCGTCCGTCCAAGCCGGAAACAGTCGAGGAAGATGAGGCCGCGAAAAAACCCAAATTGCAAATTCTAAAGCTGGCGCCGGAGGCAAAAGCGGAAAAGCCCGCCACGATTAAGCCGCAGCGTAAAAAGGACGGCAAAATCGAGGATTTCGGTCCGGATATTTATCTGAACGCTTTACCGCCCTTGACCTTGCTGGATAAGCGCGAGGTCAAGGTCAAGCGTTATTCCAAACTGGAGCTGGAGGAAATTTCCCGTCAGGTTGAAGAGGTGTTGCAGGATTACGGTATCTCCGCCGAAGTGGAGGCAGTGCTGCCCGGGCCGGTAATTACCCGTTTCGAGTTGCGCTTGGCGGCCGGCGTCAAAGTCAGCCGCATCAGCACCTTGGCCAAGGACTTGGCGCGCGGCTTGTCGGTGACCAGCGTGCGCATCGTCGAAGTGATAGAAGGCAAGTCGGTCATCGGCCTGGAAATTCCCAATCAGGAACGCGAAATGGTTTCGTTGCGCGATTTGCTGGTGTCCGACGAATTCGAACGTTCCAAATCCAAACTCAGCATTGCCATGGGCAAGGATATATCCGGTACGCCGGTGGTGGCCGATCTGGGCAAGATGCCGCATGCGCTGGTGGCCGGTACCACCGGTTCCGGTAAGTCGGTGGCCATCAACACCATGATTTTGAGCCTGTTGTACAAAGCCAAGCCGGATGATGTGCGGCTGATCATGATAGACCCGAAAATGCTGGAGCTGTCGGTTTACGAAGGTATTCCGCATCTGTTGACGCCGGTCGTCACCGACATGAAAGATGCTCAGAATGCCCTGCGCTGGGCAGTGGCGGAAATGGAGCGCCGCTATAAGTTGATGTCCAAGGTCGGCGTGCGCAATCTGGCCGGTTACAACCATGCGGTGCGCGAGGCCGAAGCCGCCGGCAAGCCTATCCGCGATCCCTTGTTCCGCCCCGAAACGCCGGTGGCGCTGGAAGATTATCCCATGCTGATGACCTTGCCCAGCATCGTCATTGTGATCGACGAACTGGCCGACATGATGATGGTGGTGGGCAAAAAGGTCGAGGAATTGATTGCCCGTCTGGCGCAAAAAGCCCGGGCGGCCGGCATCCATCTGGTGCTGGCGA
Source organism: Methylomonas subterranea (assembly GCF_024505185.1). Taxonomy (GTDB): domain Bacteria; phylum Pseudomonadota; class Gammaproteobacteria; order Methylococcales; family Methylomonadaceae; genus Methylomonas; species Methylomonas subterranea. Next base: position 28,822 of record NZ_JANIBJ010000036.1, on the reverse strand, counting down.
CCCAGCGGCCGTCGGTGGATGTGTTGACCGGCCTGATCAAGGCCAACGTGCCGACCCGGATTTCCTTTCAAGTTTCCTCGCGCATCGACTCCCGCACCATTATCGATCAGGGCGGCGCGGAAGCCTTATTGGGTAACGGCGATATGTTGTTTCTGCCCTCGGGCACCAGCATCCCGTTGCGCGCCCACGGCGCCTTCGTCGACGACCATGAAGTGCATAGAGTGGTGGAGTTTTTGAAGAAAACCGGCCCCACCAATTATCTTGATGAAATTACCCAGGAGCGCACCGATAGCGGGGACGTGGCCGGGGCCGATGGCGAAGACAGCGAGAGCGATGCCTTGTACGACGAGGCCGTGGCTTTTGTGACCGACTCCCGCAAAGCCTCGATTTCCAGCGTGCAACGGCGTTTTAAAATCGGTTATAACCGCGCCGCCCGCATCATTGAAGACATGGAAAATGCCGGCGTGGTCAGTCCGGCCGAAACCAACGGTTCCCGCGAGGTGTTGGCGCCACCGCCGCGTTGACGGTTTATGAGCGTGGCGATTATTGCGCTATTGCTGGTGATGCTGATTTCCACGCTTTGCGGTTGGTGGATGATCAGACGCAAGACTCAGGACACGCCGGTGAAAATCATGATGTTCATCGGTTATTTCTGGTTGCTGACTTTTCTGCAATTGTTTTTGTTGGCCGCTTACTATTTTATCGGTCAGCGATTTTCCCCTTGATCACCCCCCCCATGAACATGATTCCCGATCTGATCGGATACCTGGCGGCCACGCTGACCACGCTGTCGTTTTTGCCGCAAGCCATTCTGACCCTGAAAACCCGCGATACCGATTCCCTGTCGCTGGGTATGTACAGCCTGTTTACCAGCGGGGTGTTGTTGTGGTTGATATATGGCATTTATTTGTCCAACCCGGCCATCATTGCCGCCAATGCAGTGACGTTTTTGCTGGCGGCTTTAATATTGGGTTTTAAAATCCGAAATTCACTGCGCAAATAGCCGTCACGGAACCATGAAAATCGCTTTGCTGGCCGGTACGCATTCCGGCTGCGGTAAAACCACCGTAACGCTGGCTTTACTGCAATATTTGACCAAGCAAGCGCTCGGGCCGCGCGCATTCAAGGTCGGACCGGATTTTCTCGATCCACTCTGGCATGCGGCCGTCACCGGCTCGCCTTCCTATAATCTCGACACCCAGATGGTGGGCATAAGCGAATCCCGCCGCCTGCTGAGCCGTTTGACCGGCGCCGCGCGCTACGGCCTGATTGAAGGCGTGATGGGTATGTTCGACGGCCGCTCCGGTGTCGGCTTGGCCGGTTCCAGCGTCGATTTGGCCGCGCAACTCGAAGCGCCGGTCATTTTGGTGGTCGATGCTCGCGGCATGGCCGGTACCATTGTGCCGCTGGTCAGCGGATTTCGCGATTTTGCCCGCCGGCGCGGGGTGGAAATCGCCGGTATTGTCGCCAACCGGGTCGGTAGCGAGTTTCATGCCCGCCTGCTGTCCGACTGTTTGGCGGACCACGCATTGCCGCCCGTGCTGGCTTGGCTGAATATGGAGGCGCCGGGTCTGGAGGAAAGGCATTTGGGCCTGACGGTTCCCGATCCGACCCAAATACCCGATTTTCAAGCGGCCTTGCATGTCGAGCATGCCGCCTTATTGGCGGCGTTTGCCGAGTTTACGCCCACGGAGCTTAGCGAAAGTCAGGCTGGGCCGCTGCAAGGAAAAACCATCGCCGTGGCCAGGGACGCAGCCTGTTGTTTCATTTATCCCGGTAATGTCGATTGTTTGCTGGAGCATGGCGCGCGGCTGGCTTGGTTTTCGCCGCTGGCCGGCGAGCCGGTGCCGGACTCCGATGCTTTATGGCTGCCGGGCGGTTATCCGGAACTGCATGCCCGGCAACTGTCAACTTCCGCCAGTCTGGCATCGATAAAAGCCTTCATCGAATCCGGCAAACCGGTGTTGGCGGAATGCGGCGGCGGCATGCTGCTGGGCGAGGCCTTGATAGACAGCCAGGGCGAGCGCTGGCCGATGGCCAATGTGTTGCCGTTCGATTCCTGCATGCAAGGCAAGTTGGCGGCCCTGGGTTATCGCGAGGAAGCTTCGGGCATGCGCGGGCACGAGTTTCATTATTCGGTTCGGGAATGCCGGCGGCGGCTGGCACCGGCCTTTGACTGCGACGGCGATCGGGGCGCGCGCTATAAAAATTTACGCGCATCCTACAATCACTGGTATTTTTCCAGTGCCGATCAGGCGATTACAGAGTGGTTGACATGAAAACGAGAGAGAGAAGACAAGGCGTGGTGTTGGTGCATACCGGCGAGGGCAAGGGCAAATCCTCCAGCGCCTTCGGCATGGTGTTTCGCGCCGCCGGCTGGGGTATGAAGGTCTGCGTGATCCAGTTCATCAAGGGCCAATGGCAAACCGGCGAGCAAAAAGCCGCCGAGCGTTTCGATAATATCGAATGGCATGCCTTGGGCGACGGCTTTACCTGGGATACCAAAAATCCCGAGCAGGACATTAAAACCAGCCGGGAAATCTGGGAGTTCGGCAAACAAAAGATTTTGTCCGGAGAATTCGATCTGGTGCTGCTGGACGAAATCAATTATTGCTGCGGTTACGGTTGGATCGGCGGCCGGGAAATCGCCGACTTCATACAAAACGAAAAACCGGCTTGGCTGCATTTGGTGTTGACCGGCCGCAACGCGGCGGCGGAAGTGATAGAGGCGGCGCATACGGTCACCGAAATGACCCGGGTCAAGCATGCCTTCGAATCCGGCATCAAGGCCGAGCAGGGTGTTGAATTTTAAGCTGAAATATTTTGCCGATTCTGGCAGAATTGCCGCCTTTTTTAATCATTCCGGTGAACGCAAGCATGCAACAACAAGCGAAACAACTTATTGAAAATTACTATCAGGCTTTCAATAACAACGATATGGAAACTTTCCTGAGTTTGCTGACCGACGACGTGGTGCATGACATCAACCAGGGCGATCGCGAACAAGGCAAGGCGGCCTTCGCCAAATTCATGGATAAAATGAATCACCATTACCGCGAGCAGTTGGTCGACATGGTCATCATGGCCAACGAAGACGGTAGCCGGGCCGCGGCGGAATTCGTGGTGCTGGGCGAATATTTGAATACCGACGAAGGTTTGCCGGAAGCCAACGGCCAGAAATACCGCCTGCCGGCCGGAGCGTTTTTCGATATCCGGGACGGCAAAGTGGCGCGCATCACCAATTATTACAATCTGGGCGACTGGATTGCCCAGGTAGACCCGCAATAAGCCATTCGCGGAATCTAGGGTGATTCCGGTACTTTCCGGAATCATCAATTGCCGGCATGGGTGACATGGCTTAGAATCGGAATCGGCAACTATTCGGCATTGCCAAACATAACTATAACGAGAGGAGAGTTAGCATGGGCGAATCACAAAAGTTGATGCTCGCGGTTGCGGGCGTGTTTGCGGCGGGATTTATCATGGTTGGCGTCAACAAGGAGCAGTCCAACGAGGAAAAAGAGGCTGCGGCGCAAATTCGTACCTTGGTCGCCATGCAGGAAATGGCCAATACCAAATGTCCCAAACTGATCCAGAACAAGACCGGAACCCAGGTCTATTTTCCCTCCAAGACAGACACGGACAAGGAAACCTACGTCACCTTGGAATGGGTTGGCGAACAGGGGGATAACTTCAAAACGGCTTCATGCACCCTGCATCAGCAACTGGGTGGCGTGTCTAAACTGGTCATTGACGGCCAAGTACTGATAGACAAGAAATTCTAAATCAATCCGGCGTTTCCGCGCAGGCGGTAACGCCTTGTTTCCGAGGCTGTCAGCCTTGCGATCAAGGCGTTGCCGTATCCTCTAATCAGCCCTCTCCCTGTTGATGCCGCCCCGCTTTGTTCTTGGGCTAGGCCGCAATGCGCGCATCCCGCGATAACATCGGTCCCCCATCAATCCGGAATGTCATGAGTTTGTCGAGGTCTGCTATGATGCCGGCGACGCCAAGGAGATGCTTGTCATTCAAGCTAACGCGCGGTTGGCCGCGGTAATTGGAATGATTTTAAGGCCGACCAGGGGGCGCGGAACCGCGGCGGATCGACAAGGATAGTTTTGCGACAATAATAAGTAAGACAGAGGTAAAGACAATGGCGGAGACACTTGAAAGGGGTATTTTAAAAACCTGGAAGGATGACAGAGGTTTCGGCTTTATCCAGCCGGACAATGGCGACAAGGATATTTTCGTGCACATTTCGGCCTTGAAAGGCATGGCGCGGCGGCCGGTACGCGGCGACATATTGTTTTATCAGGTCGATCACGATGCGGGCGGCAAATTCAAGGCCGTCAATGCCCGTATTGAGGGCGTCGAAACGCTAGCCGCGGCGGGAAAAATCAGCAAAAAATGGCTGTGGTTGCTTGCGGCCGCCTTGGGCTTGGTGAGCGCGGCCGTGGCCGCCTACGCCTATTTTTCGGCTTAAGCGGTTTTATGCGGCCGCAAACCCATCGGTTTTTCGGAGCAATTTAATCTAATGAATGATTCGCGCAAATGGCTGGCGTTGTTCTTCGTGGCGGGTCTGGGCTGGCTGGTGTACTTGCTGGCTCCGATATTGATGCCGTTTGCGGTGGCGGCGACTCTGGCTTATCTGGGCGATCCCTTGGTGGATAGGCTGGAAACCCTACGCTACAAGAACTTCCGCTTGAATCGCACGCTGTCGGTGGTAACGGTTTTTTTCGGCATCAGCATAGGCGCCACCGCCATTTTATTGGTTATTATTCCGACCATCGAATACCAGATCGGCGAGTTCATCGATAAACTGCCGTCATATCTGCAATGGTTGAACAAGTCCGTCATTCCGAGCTTGCAAAAATATTTGGGTAAGGGGATTAGGCCGATAAAAACCGATCAGTTGATCGGCATGGTGCGCGGCTATTGGCAGGACGGCTCGGCGGTCACGGAAAACTTGCTGCAATCGGTTTCGCATTCGGGCGCGCTGATATTGGGTTGGTTGATGAATCTGGTGTTGATTCCTGTCATCACGTTTTACCTGTTACGGGATTGGGATGACTTGGTGGTCAGGGTGCATGATTTGTTTCCCAGGCGCATGGCGGGCACGGTCGGCAGATTGGCCGCCGAGGCGGACACGGTTTTGGGGGCTTTTCTGCGCGGCCAGTTTTATGTGATGTTGGCCCTGGGTCTGATTTACAGTATCGGTCTGTTGCTGATCGGCCTGGACTTGGCCTTGCCCATAGGCATGACTGCCGGCCTGATCAGTTTCGTGCCTTACATGGGTGCGGTCGTGGGCATCGGCATGGCCTGCATTGCGGCGATGCTGCAATTTCAGGATGGCATGTATCTGGTGTCGGTACTGATCGTGTTTGCGATCGGGCATAGCCTTGAAAGCATGCTGTTGACGCCCTGGCTGGTAGGCAACAAGATTGGCCTGCATCCGGTGGCGGTGATTTTCGCGGTACTGGCCGGCGGGCAGTTGTTCGGTTTCCTGGGCGTGTTGCTGGCTTTGCCGGCGGCTTCGGTCGTCATGGTATTGCTGCGGCATATCCATGAACGCTATACCTTTAGCGGCTTTTACAGCAACGGTTCCAATTTGTGAAGTTTTTGCCGGCCGCTTGCTTGCTAATGTCTCTTTGGGCGGGAACCCCGCAAGCCGGCGGCTCGCAACGCGAACTGGATTACGCCGATTACCTGCGGCAAACCGTCGTCATGGGGCAGGGGATTTGGCTGGGCGAGGGCGGGCAGTCTTTTTTCGCGCTATTGACCGAAGCGGAAAAATCCGACCATGGCCGGGCCGTGCTGTTGCTGCACGACATGGGCGAACATCCGGATCAACAACCCGTCATGCATGGCTTGCGCGTCGTGTTGCCGCAACACAATTGGACGACCCTGTCGATACAGTTGCCGGTGCGGGAAGCGGGTGCCGGCCGCGCGGATTACTACGGCCTGTTCGACGAGGCCCACGGACGCATTCAGACGGCCGTCGGCTATTTGCGCAAGATAGGCGCCAAGGATATTGCCGTGGTCGGCCATGGCATGGGCGCGGCCATGGCCGCCTATTCTCTCAGTCTCGATCCCAATGGCCTGGCCGCCTTGGCGCTTGTGAGTCTGGCCGTGCCGGACAGCTCATTGCCGCAAGCGCAAACAGGCCAATTCATTAAAAACATAGCGCTGCCGATTCTGGATTTGTACGCCGAATTCGATTTGTCCGAGGTGGTCGATACCGCCCGCCGTCGGCGCATGCTGGGCAAAGACAATCCGGTTTACAGGCAAGTCAGGATTAACGGCGAAAACCACGCTTTTGCACAGGATCCCAATTTGCTGATCAAAAGGATATACAGCTGGTTGGCGCTAAGCCTCGGGCCCAATTAAATTACTAAACACCATCAGGAGCAACGCAATGCGCATAAACGACGACACAGTCGCGGAAATTCATTTGTTATCATTATTTAATTTGGCCAGTCATCAGGAAGGGGTAAAAGTCCACCACGATGCCGAAGCACATTTGATAGGCGCGGCCAAACGCCTGTGCGAAAAGGGCCTGACGACACAGCCCGACGGCGGTTATCTGACCGACCTGGGGATAGAAGTCGCCGAAAATGTACAAAGGATGTTGACTATTTTAAACGCCAACTGAGCGCTCTATCATGGGCTTAGGCCGATTACCCATTGGCTGGATAAATAGATCACCAGCAGCGAGGCAACACAGAGGGCAATAAATCGAAGCGGATGTTGCAGGTTGTGGCGGAAAAAACCCGCTTGCCGACCCTGCCGCAGCCGTTCCCGGTACAAGGCGCGTTGCTGTTCGGCGCGCTGTTGTTGATAGGCATCGAACAATTGGCGGGCAAAGGCTAAATCGTCCGGCCTTTGCAGCCAGATAGCCGCCAGCGAAATACCTAACAGGCCGGCCGAGGTTTCGTAAAATGCGATGTCGTTGGCCGAAAGCAGCTCGCGTACCTCGTCGGCCTCATCGGCTGGTACGCCCCTTAAATTGAAAAACAGTATGGACATGGACAACATGAGCAAGAAATTGACGGGTTCGCCCATTATAAAATGCCTGCCTCTTCCAGCGGCGTTTTAATCCTTCTTTAAATGAGCGCCATGCACCCAAGCACGCCAACGCCCGCGCAGCCGGAAATGATTCTGTTGATTTCCGATGAAATGACGCAAGACCAAGGCTTGTTGCAATTGCTGCTAGACGCCGGTTATTGCGTTCATGCGGTCGCTTCGGCCTGCGAAGCCGTGGATTTCATCGGAACGGAAACCGGGGTTGGCCTATTGTTGGTCGCCACCCAGGCTTGTTTAAGCGCCGATATCGAACGTTTCAGGCAGATTGTGGATGACTATTTGCCGGTGATCGTTATCAGCCGGATCATTGATGACGAGTTGATGGACCGCTACCAGGATGCCGATATCGATAGTTATATGGTCCGGCCGGTCAATTTCCGCTTGATGCAAACCAAAATCAAATCCGCTTTCAGGATGCGTCGGCTGTATCAACACGAGTTCAATCTGCGCAAGCAATTGATCAGCTATTATCAGAACGTGGAGATTGAGCAGGAACTGGCGGCCAAAATCTACAACACCGTGTTTCAGGGTAATTTGCTGCGCACCGAGGCCGTTAATGCCGTGATGTCGCCGCTGGCCCTGTTTAACGGCGATGTGTTGCTGGTGGAAAAAACCCCGGATAATCAGCTGTATCTGTTTTTGGGCGATTTCACCGGCCACGGCCTGTCCGCGTCGGTGGCGGCTATGCCCGTGGCGGATATTTTTTACGGCATGGCCCGCAAGGGCTTTGCCCTGCCGGATATCCTCCGGGAAATCAATTCAAAGCTCTACGGCATATTGCCCACCAACATGTTTTTGGCGGCGACGGCGGTCGGGTTTTATCCGGATTCCCAAACCCTGAGTTTGATTACCTGCGGCCTGCCGGAACACTTTATCGTCAATGTGCGGGATGGCTGGCATACCACGGTCAAGGCCAATAACATTCCGTTGGGAATTACCGAACAAATCGATCTGGAGCTGAAAAATTTCAGCGTGGATAAACACCATCGTTTGTTTCTTATGACCGATGGCGTATTTGAAGCCGAGAATCCTTTGGGCGAAGCCTTTGGCGGCGAGCGGGTTCTCGACGCCATCAAACAAAATCCGAACGATGGAATTGCCGCCCTGCGGGCGTCATTGCATCGGCATACCCGGGGCTTGAATCAGAAGGACGACATTTCCCTGGTCGAATTGGTGTGCGATGTCGATAAAATTCCCCGAGAAAGCAGCAAGGAGAAACAAAGCGAGCATCAGCCGGCGGCCTTGCATTGGAAGAGTTCGATGGAGTTCGGTATTGACGCCCTGCGTATCGTCAATCCGGTGCCGGTATTGGTGAATTCATTGATGGAAATTCAAGGTTTAAAGCGGCACCGTCAGGCGATTTTTTTGATTATCAGCGAACTGTTTGCCAATGCCCTGGATCATGGCGTGTTGAAGCTGGATTCCAATATCAAATCCACCTCGGACGGCTTTATGCGTTTTTACCAGATGAAGGAAGATAGGTTGGCCAACTGGGGACAGGGCGGGATAAGGTTGTCGGTGAGCCACAGACCCACGCCGGAGGGCGGGCAGTTGACCATCAAGGTCATGGACAGCGGGGATGGATTCGATTGGAAAATGCGCCATCAAACCCTGGATTGTAACGAAGGCTTTTGCGGACGCGGACTCAAACTGGTGGAAACGCTGTGTTCGAGCCTGACTTATCGGGGTAAGGGCAATCGGGTCACAGCAGTATTCAACTGGAAAAAATAAGATAACTAGTGTCTGACCGTAAAACAATAAAATCGATATTAATCAATATGATATAGTTGTTTCGCGACACGAGGATATGTTGCGCCGACATGGGTTTCCCCCAATATTCGGCCAAAATCGGCCTGTAACTGCCTAAAAAGCCAAAACCTTCGTTCGCCGAAAGCGCATGCGCACCGTCATTCAGCCACAACTCCAATTCGGCGAAACTCAGATTACCGACATTGTCATTGATCCCAAATCACGCGATGACAATCCCCAACTGTTGCGTGGACTGCAATACATTTATACCGAGGAGGGGTTGCGTCGGCGGGTATTTGCCCTACTGGAAGAAGTGATGCCCGCAAGAGCCGACGGCAAAGGCAAGGCCAGCCGCCAAACCGGGCGGCCCGGCATGGAGCAATGGAAGATCCTGGTGTTGGGCGTATTGCGCTTAGGCCTCAATGCCGATTACGACCGGATTCAAGAGTTGGCCCACCAACACAAGACCACCCGGCACTTCTGCCCTTTAGGGTAGATGCTTGGGGCATAGCGACTGGCTGGACGAACAGGCGTACGAGGTGCAGACGATTCGGGACAACGTCGCCTTGTTTACGCCCGAGCTATCGGACCGCATCAACCGGGAAGTGGTGAACGCCGGGCACCCACTGTCAAACAGCGCCTGGAACACGTGATATTGCCGAAAAAAGGCCGATTATCCGAAGCCGGCAAAGCCCGCGAATCCGCCCCGGAATTTGTCTGCCCGCGCCGTCAACACTCAGCCGTCGAATCGGCGATTAATGCACTGGGTGTACATGGCCTTGACAAATGCCCCGATCATGGCCTTAACGGCTTCAAACGCTACGTGGCACTGGCCGTTGTTGCCCGCAACATTCTGCGCCTGGGGGCCGTCTTGCGCGAACAAGCGCAACCGGAAGCCGATCGACGACGAGGCCCGTACAAAAGCCCGAAGCACAGGAAGGGCGCATCCAAAATTCGCCCTGAAGGACTGATTGGTATCGTTGCGTACAACGCAATAAGAAAAAATGCCGGCCTACGCCGAAAAACGGCTAGCGCTATGCTGAGTAAGTCGGCAGGATTTTGAAAAAAGCGAGTTTCCTGTCAAGCACAACATACATTCACGCCAAATTCAAACGTTTGGCGATGCCGCTTACTTCGGCGTCTGTAACCGTTATGCCGAAATCGTTGCGAACCAGGCCGCTCAATTCCTCGGCGGTTTCGACGGTACGGCTGGTTTGCACGCCGGCGCGGAATTCGGAGAAGTTGCTGTTGAACAGCTGGATTCGGCCGAATTCGGTATTGCGGCATAACAGCAGGTTTTGCGATAGCAGCGATTGCTCCCAGGTGGCGCACACCAGATTGGCGGCATCCAGGTCGCAACGCCGCACGGCGGCCCGGTCGAAGCTGTAGAGGGCGAACCAGTCGTCGTCCTGCTTGCGCTCCAATACGGTTTCGCCGCTATGCGCCTCCTGGCGCAGGCGGAAGATGTCGTGCCCCTGTTGCTGGGGTTCTGCATGCAGACGCAGGGGGTGAAAGTGGCTGGGGCCGCCGAAGCCGACATCCATCAACCAGGATTCGCCTTCCGCTTCGACGATGTAGGCCAAATGCAGCCGAGGACCGCCCTCGCTATTGCCCATTCGGACCCTGGCCATAATGGATTGATAGTCAAAGCCGAGTTCATCCAATGCCAACCCCAGCAGGCCGTTCAATTCGAAACAATATCCGCCGCGTCCGTTGGCCAGGATTTTGTCGACCAGGGCCGGGGTTTCCAGATTAGGCAATACGCCCAGCAGAGGGTTGATGTTTTCAAAGGCAATGGCGTCCAGTTGCGCCTGTTGTAATTGCGCCAGACCGGCGGCGGTCGATTCGGGCCTGGCGATGCCGATGCGGGCTAAATAATCGTTTATGCTGAATGTCATGTTACCAATGGATGCTGAGCTGAATTGAAAGGCGTGTGTATATTTTTTGCGCGGTCATTATGTCGAATTCGGGCCGAGCCGCAAGTTTTTAGCGGCGGGAGTCGTTTATTGGGCAAGTGTGTTAAGGAACAATCAGCTTAGGATTCCGATCTCGCCAGCCTAAGAAAGCAGCGTTAACAAGGCGCGATTGCTTGCCGGACAGGACGTCGTGAATACGTCCGTGTATGTTCGAAGGCGGCATCCTTACCGCCAACGCCTGTCCGACAAGCAACAGCACCCTGTTACGTTCAGAGTAACGTTCATGAAGGCCGGGCGATCGCCCCGGCAAATGAAAGTAGTGCAGCTGGGCACGGTTCCTCGCCGGACAGGACGCCGTAAATACGTCCGTGTAGGCTCGTCGGCAGCATCCTTGCTGCCGACGCCTGTCCAACAAGCAACCGTACCCGCTCGATTTTTTACTTTCAGAGTAATAACTTCACTATTGATATCCCTAGCCCTCCCGGAGGGAGATGGAACAGAAGGCGGATGTATATTCCTTGGCCGGCAAACGGCATCGTTTTGCCGAGATATGAAACAAGCCATCTATTGCGGACGCATATCAAGACCCTGGCTGTGAATGCCATCGTCAACGCCGCCAATAATTCCTTGTTGGGCGCCGGCGGCTGCGAATGCGTTTCCCGCCGACCGGACTATTGAACGAACGCTTTCGAATCATCGGTCAGGCTTGAGCGCCGAAATTTGATGAGCGCCGGATATGTTCCGGACACCGCCTAACCGTGGCTATGCCGCTTGACTGTCTGTTTTTGCAACCAACGCAGCAGGCCGGTAACGAATAGCAGCGGACAACTCAAGCCCGTCAACAGCACCAACAGCCGACCCGGCATATCGAACGCTTCCCCGCTGTGCAGGGGATGTAGCCAATGAATAAAGGTATCGCCGGCGCTAAAATCAACTGGATCATGCGCAAGCAGAATATTGCCGGAATATTGGTCGACCCAAACATTGGTTTTGGGAAAACGCCGACTGGGTTCGCCAGCCTGACGCAGATTGATGCGGAAACTGCCGTGTGCATCATGCGGGGTTTCTATCCAGCGTAACTCGGCTTGCGGAAAAACCGTCCGCGCGTTATTTACAGCCTGATCGATGCTGATAACCGATGAAGTTGCCGATGGCGGCATCGCTAGGCGTAAAAATGATTACGTCTTTGCCGATGAATTCCAGCCGGCATCGATAGCTTTCCGCCAGCCATGCCATCGTGTCCGCCGAATAAAAGCCGATATGGGTAGGGTCGTTTTTGTAGTGCCAGCGGCTGAAGGCGTCGGCATCCAGCACCAACTTGGTCATGATGCCCAAGTGACCCTTGGGTTTCAGCAAGCCGAACAGGCGCTGAAATTCCCGCCTTGGCTGGCGAAAATGCTCCACTACCTCGGTGCAGGTGACAAAGTCGTAGCGGTTTTGCAGCGTGTCGGGCCGGTTGGCATAGATTGGGTCGAAGACGCGCATTACATGGCCGTGTTCGTTAAACATTCGGGCCAGCAAGGGGCCGGGGCCGCAGCCGTAATCCAGGCCGTTGGCCGAGGCCGGCAGTCTTTCCAGCAAGGGTTCCGCCAGGCGCGATAAAAATTGCCGGTAACCGGCGTCGTCGAGCCGGTTTTGGTGTAAATCGTAAACCGCTTGTTCGGCTTCGGCGGACAGATGCCAAGGCGGCGGGACAAAAACCAACTGGCAGTGTCGGCAGCGTAAGTAGTCGCGCTGTTTATCCGCGAAAAAACGGGCGGTTTCGGTGCCGAGGCAAAGCGGGCAGGGCGTATTTGGCATGAATTTTGGCAAATTTGATGATTGAGCTTGACGCTATGGGGTTTTGCTGTAGAATGCGCGGCTTCCAACTGCGGAGCGGTAGTTCAGTTGGTTAGAATACCGGCCTGTCACGCCGGGGGTCGCGGGTTCGAGCCCCGTCCGCTCCGCCACACGCGTTTTTGTTGTAAAACCTTCCTTGCAGTCCTGTCGATGATTTCTAATCGGCGCATCCGGCCTTGAAATTTGGCTTTTAGCCACCATAATCTCCCCGCGCTCAAAATTTTTTATCACAACGCAGAGGAGAAATGTCATGGCCAACATCAGTCCATTTGTAAGTCGCGGTCTGTTTGATGAATTGTTTCGCGACGTCAACCCCGGTTATTTTATCAAGCCTTTACACGGCGATGCGCTGCCGTCCCAGATTAAGGTCGATATCAAGGAAAATCCCGGCGAATATATCGTCGAGGCTGAAATTCCCGGCACCAATAAAGAGAATATCCACGTCAACATAGACGGGAATGTCGTCAGCATTCGGGCCGAAATAAGCCAGATGGATAGCCAAACCAAGGACGATAAACTGTTGCGCAGCGAACGTTATTACGGCGAGGTATCCCGTAGCTTCCAATTGCCGGCCGATATAGACGAGGTCGCCAGTAAAGCCCGCTACGAAAACGGCGTACTGACGCTGAATCTGCTGAAAAAACAAAAACAGGCCGGCCAACGTATGGCTATCGAATAAGGATTCCGGCCCTAATAACTTCCCTATTTATACCCCTCACCCTAACCCTCTCCCGGAGGGAGAGGGTTAGGAATGCGGAAGTTATTTCGGGCGGAATCCTAACACGGCGGAACGGGGTATCCGCCATTAGCCGGCTACCCCGTTTATCCATGCAAAGTTCGATAATGCCGCCAAATGATCTTGAAGGTTTCGGTCAGCGCGGCGTCGTCGCCATTCACCCGATTGTCCACCTCGTCCAGCCGCAGCCACTGCAGTTCGTCTATTTCCTCGGCGGCGAAGCTAAAAGGCCCGTCATGCCGGCATTGGTAAACCCGGATAAACTCCATGCCCAATTCGGGGCAGGCTTCCAATTTAAATAAATCGGTCAGGGCCGCGTCGATGCCCAACTCTTCCCGCAGTTCCCTGGGCGCGCAATCGGCATAATCCTCGCCCTGGTCGACGTGGCCGGCGGCGGAGCTATCCCACAGGCCCTGGTTGAGGTCTTTATTCCGCGAACGTTTTTGCAATAACAGTTGGCCGTCGCGGTTGAAAACCAGAATGTGCACGGCCCGGTGGCGTAGGGACAAGGCATGAATTTCCCGGCGCGGGCGGTAGGCTATGATGCGGTCGAGTTCATCGACGACGGCAAGCGGTTCATTCGGCATTTTGGGTATCGATTCCGGCTCAAAGGTCGTGTATGGTATCGCCTTTTGAATGCACCTCGCAGAGCAATTATGGCCAGAAGAAGTGAACATACTCAGGAACAAATCCGGGAAATGGTGCTGAACGCGGCGGAAACTATTGTGGTTGAAGAAGGTTTTCATGCCCTGACGGTGCGCAAGGTGGCCTTGGAAATTGGTTACACGGTCGGCAGTATCTATATGGTGTTCGCCAACATGGACGATGTGGTCATGCACGTGAAGGGCAGGGCGCTGGATGAATTGGCCGGGCAGTTGCGGCAACTTGAGCCTTGCGAATCCGCCGAACAACACATTCTGGCCCTGGCCGAGGTTTATCTGCAATTCGCCCACCAACATTTCAACCGCTGGCGAATGATTTTCGAAGCCATCAAGGATGCGCCGGTGCCTGAGTGGTATCAACAAAAAACCCGCGAGATGTTTTCGATAGTCGAACAGCCGTTTTGCCGCCTGCTGCCGGACCCGGCCGACCCGGAGCAGGCGCATCTGGCGGCCCAGGCTTTATGGAGCGGGGTGCACGGAGCCTGCGTGCTGTCATTGAACGGCAGCCTGGGCCGGGTCGGCGCGGAAAACGCCCAGGCGACCGTGGCCATGCTGGTGACAAATTTTATTGCCGGCTGGTCGCAACCGCGGAATCCGGCAAGCGCAACACCACCCAGAAAGTAGCCGCGAACAGCAGGCCTCCCAAGCCCAACAGGGCGGCAATCGGGCCGACTTGCTGGGACGCGGCCAAGGTATACGATCCCACCGACAGCAGCATCGCCGCATTCTGAAAAAAGTTCTGCATGGCCACCGCGCCGCCGCTGCCTATGCTTTGTTGCCCCAATTCCTGCAGGGCGGCGTTGATGGGCACGATGAACATGCCGCCGGCGGTGCCCATTAGCAGCAAGACGACACGGGCCGACCATAAGTCCTGGGTGAAACTCAGGCCCATGATCATTGCCGCCATCGCATAGGCCGGGATGCGGGCCCGGCGCAAATGTTCCAGCGGAATCAGATGCGGCACTAGGGCCGAGCCGACGATGATGCCGATTGCCAGGAACAGTGTCAGGTTGGCGATGTCGCTGGCATTATGCGACAGCAGTACCAGCGGAGCCCAGGCAATGATGATGACCCGCACGCAGGCCGCCGCCGCCCAGAATAACGAGGCGCCCAAAACCGCAAACCGCGAGCGCGGGCTGGTTAAAAAGCTGCGCACTTCTCGGTAAAACAACAGAATTTTGGAACCGGTAACCGGTGCTCGGCTGACTCTGGCGGGCAAAAACAAGGTCGTGGCGGCGGAAATCAAAAATAAAACCACCGTGCCGCTCAGGGCCCAGTTGATCGAATAGTCGGCGACTTTGGCCCCTACCACCATGCCGGTCAGAATGGCCAGTATCGTCGAACCCTCTATCCAGCTGTTGGCCTTGACCAGACCGTCGTGGCCGGCCAGTTCCGGCAAGATGCCGTATTTGGCCGGACTGTAAAGCGCCGCGCCGACGCCGACCAGACAATAGGCGATCAAGGGTTCCACTTTTAACAATAACAGACTCGCGCCGGCGGCCTTGATCAGATTGGCGATGATCAATACCCGCGATTTGGCGTGGCTGTCGGCGAACGTACCCACCCAGGGCGCCAGCACGACAAAGGCGATCAAAAACACGCTTTGCATGGCCGGAATATACCAGCCGGCCGGCTGCGCGCTCTGCATGACCAGGGCGATTACGGTAAACAAAATCGCGTTGTCGGCAAAGGCGGACAAAAACTGGGCAATCAGTAAAGGGTATATGTGCTTGCTCATCTTGATTTATGCCTCTGCGTTGACAAGGGTATCCGCCAACTGGGTTGCCGTAAGGTAGTCGGTTTTGCCGGTGGGCAGCACCGGAATTTTGTCCACTACCTGAATTCTTTTCGGCAGGGTAATGGCGGCGACGCCGGGCGAGGCTTCCGCCAGCTGTTTGGGAGTGGCGGCGGTTTGGGTGGTGAGTAAAATTACCTGTTCGCCCTTTTTGGCGTCGGGCAGACTGACCGCCGCGTGTTGGGCGCCGGGCCAGGCGTGAGCGGCCAGTTGTTCCACCGCCGTCAGCGACACCATTTCGCCGCTGATTTTGGCGAAACGCTTGCTGCGGCCCTGAATGTGGATGAAACCGTCTTCGTCGACATGTACGATGTCGCCGGTGTCGTACCAGCCTTCGCCGTACAGCGAACAGGGCGGTACCAGCCGGCCGGGATTGTCGGGCAGTAAATAGCCTTTCATGATGTTGGGGCCGGCCACGTGCAGTTTGCCGCCGTGTTCGATGCCGGGGACGGGTTCCAACTTGTACAGCATGTCCGGCATCAAACGTCCGACCGAGCCGGCCTTGTAGTCCATCGGCGTGTTGACCGATGTCACCGGCGCGGTTTCGGTGGCGCCGTAACCTTCCAATACCCGAATGCCGAATTTGTCCAGCCACATGGAACGGGTGCTTTCCTGCAGTTTTTCCGCCCCGGCCACCACATAGCGCAAGCTAAAAAAATCGTAGGGGTGGGCTTTTTTGGCATAAGCCGCCAAAAAGGTATTGGTGCCGAACATGATGGTGGCGCCCACTTCGTAGGCCATTTCCGGTACCACGGCAAAATGCAGCGGCGAGGGGTAGAAGAAGGCGGTCATGCCGTTCAAGACCGGCAGCAGCGTACCGACGGTAAAGCCGAAGGAGTGAAACATCGGCAGAAAATTCAACACCACGTCGGTGGGGTTGAAGTCGATACGGGCCTTGATTTGCTGGTGATTGGCGATGATATTGGCATGCGACAACACCACGCCCTTGGGCGCGCCTTCCGAGCCGGAGGTAAACAGCACCACGGCGGCGTCATCGGCATCTTGCGCCTGGTTTTTATACCAGTAATCGGCGGTTTTGGCTTGCAGCAAGGCCGCGACTTTATCGCGCATGCTCAGCGGCGCGGCCAAATCCTCCAGATATACCAGCTTGACATGTTGCGACAATGCCTCCGCTTCGTGTTGCAGATGCGCCATTTCAATAAATTTCCGCGAACTCAGCACGATGTTGACCTGGCCGGTGGCGCAGGCCGAAGCCATCCCCGCCGAGCCGATGGAATAATTCAACATGGCCGGCACCCGCCCGTATAACTGCAAACCCAGAATTGCGCAGAGGGTTTTGGTGGAGTTCGGCAACAGGACGCCGACGTTCTCGCCAGGCGCCGTCAGCGGTTTAACCAATTTGCCCAGGATAATGGCTCGGGTTATCAAAGTGTCGTAACTGAGCGGTCGGCGTTCCAGATCCTCGGCTACCGTGTGCTTGCCGCCATGAATTTTGCGGGCTTCCAGCAGGGCGGCAAACAGGGTTTGCCGGTAATGGCTGGTGGCGAACATCATTTCGGTCATGATATCGGTCAGAATATGTCCGCTTTGCTTGCGTCTGGCCTTGCCGGTGAAGGCGCCATGGGTATCGATGAGGGTCGGCGGCATGATATGAATGGTAATGGCCGGTAGCCAGCGCAAACGCACGATGTTTTTCAATTTGGAGAAGTGACTATATTCCGCGCCCTCGATGCGAATCGGCAAAATGGTTGCGCCGGATTTGTCCGCCACCATGCCGGTGCCGTCGTAAATTTTCATCATGGAGCCGGTCACGGTGATACGGCCTTCCGGAAAAATCACGGTTTTGGTGTCGTTCTGTAAATGATGGATCAGAGCCTTCAGCGATAGCGGATGGGTAGGATCCATCGGAAATACTTTCGATAAACGCAGGAAGGGTTTTAACCACCAGCGTTCGGAAATTTGGGTGTTGATGGCAAAAGTAATGTCGTCGGGAAGAAAAACCCCCAGCAGCAACGGATCCAGAAAGGATACGTGATTGGCGACGATCAACACCCGGTCGCCGGCTTGCCGATAGTTGTCCAGGCCGATGATTTTGACTCTGAATAGCAGTGTCAACAGCCAGTGTAGAAATTTCTTTAACATGGTATGCCTCCTGGGGCGCATCTTAGCAGACGGATTGCGATTTGCAGGCGATACTATAAAGATAAATTAAACAATGTTCAATTAAAAACCGTTTTTCCCCGCGAAATTTTTCAGCATCATTTAGCGGGGAGGATTTTGGCGGAGGAGAGAGCGGAGAGGCAAGGACATGCCTCTCCGTGTGGTCGCTAAAGACCGTGGGCGGGTTATTTGCGGCGAGACATACCTATAAAGCCCGCCAAAACCGAGCCAAACAGCCATGCCGCGCCCGGCAGGGGAACTTGCCCGGGAAATACGATGGGGCCGTTAAGGTTCGCCGCCACCATTTGTTGGCCCAATAAGCGGCCGACATACAGGGCGACATTGTTTGGGTCGGCTTGCAGATCGTCTTCGCACGAGCCGGTTTTGACGCATTTGGCCTCATGTTCTTCATCGTAGGTACCGGTAAAGGCGAAAAATTGATAAGTTCTCAATACCTGTTCCGCGTTGGCGCCGGCGGCCTGTAAACCGCTATCCAATTTGTTGTTGACGCCATCGGGGTCTTTCAGACGCCTTTGCAGCAGTTTCCACTCCACTTCGACACCGTCGTTTTGGGCGTCGGCAATCTTATCCGGATTATCGGCCATCAAATCGTTCAGGTTGGCCATGTGTTCCAGGTCCAGCTCGGTTTTGATGACTTTGACCCAAACCGCATCGGAAAATTTTTGATTGGCATTGGGTACTTCGGGAGCTTCGGGCGCTTCCATGACAAATTGGACTTGCGGAGCCGGGGCCGGCGCGCCCGGCACGGGCGGTTCCGGTTGCACAACGTTAATGATGGGGGCGCCGATCAGGTTGACCGCCGTACTGCGATTGCCGGCCTGATCCAGCCAGTAATAACGCGAAGCCGTGGGGCTGCCGTTCAGGGCCAAGCCGAAATGCTCGCAACCTTCAATGGTGATACAGGAATGGCCGCTGATGTTGGTGATGGGAGCGGTATAGGGCGCCGTGTTGTTCGTGCCGCCGTCGTAATAACGCACGATGGTTTTTCCGTTCGCGGTACTGACCTGGCCGGAGCCGTAGTGCCAGTTATAAAATGTGTAGTAATTGCCGTTGTAGTTGGCAATCGCGGAGGAATCTATACCCTCCAGTTCTATTTCAAATCCGTAGTAGCTATTGGTGCTGGAGTCGTTGAAAACATCGAAATTGCTCAAGGTACCGAAGACCGTGCTGGCCATCGCCGCATTGGCGCCAATTATGCCGGCGGCGCCCAGTAGTAGTCGGGCGATCTTAAGATTATGGTTATGCATAAATTTCCCTCGTAAGTAAAAGTGTTCTAAAGGTCTTGCCTGGAACTTGAATGATCCCGGATTGTTTCGGCATGCGATTGTCCTTTCCGTACATCCCTGTACGGCAAAGCATGATTCCTGATCAGTCGCCATCGGGTCCGTTGTGGCAGGTGTAACAGCCAACCGGTTGGCCTTTTTTGATCGATTTGCTTCCCCATTCCGTCCGCCAGTTTCTGTCGGCTCCGGCTCTTGATAGTGCCGTACCTCTTAAATCCGCGCCGTGGCAAGCTTTACATTCCGTCGGGTTGCTTTTGTAAAATGCCGGGTGGCCGTGTTCGTCTCCCCATCGAGTGTCTCCGACATTATGCATGCCGTGCGGGCCGCCCAAGGTCAGCGGAAGACTGCCGGCTTTATGGCAACTGGTGCATTCGGCAATGGTTCCGGCGTGGCCTTGCAGGTCGGTGGGCGCAATATCGTCGTTGGGATGCTCGCTATCGCCGGGCCATATGGCATGGGTGCTGCCATGGCAACCCTCGCAGGCAATACCGCCATGACCCTTGCTGTGGCGAAACAGCTTGCTATCGTTTTCCGCGAAACGCTTATTGCCGGCCAGGAAGGGCGAGGCTGCCGGATCGTTAAGATCAAAAGCATGAATCAGGCGAATGCCGTCGCTTGCCAGGGTGGCTCCGGCCGGCGTCAAATGCTTGACTGCGTCGCCGGTATGGCAGGATTGGCAACGCGGTTCGTCGGTCCAGGCCTTGCGGCTTTGATCGGCGCTCGGGTTGATCTGCTCGGTTGGCCCGTAAGCGCGTAGTGCGTGCGCACCGCCCACCGCCGCCATGTTGCCGTGACAGTTTTGACAGGTTACGGTTTCCGTCATGGCTCCCCTCAGGCATTTGGTTTCGCTGCCGGGGTGACATTGATAACAGCTTTGCTGGTCGGCCGGCGGAACGCCATTCAGGCTGGCATCAAGCCCCCCTACCGGGGCGGGGCTGTCGAACAGGGGTTTGCCGTTGACGGCTGACATTTTGTCGGCGTGATAATCATGCATCACCCGAGACATCCATTTGTGCCCAACCTGATCCCCGGTGGGTTGACCATTGCCGGCTAAATCCAGCGCGGGGGAATAATGGCAGCTGGCGCAAAGCACCGGTTTGTGATTTATCAAGTCGGTGTTTTCAGAGTAATCGTGGAGCAGTAATACATTGTTGCGGGATTGCACTTCGATATCCGGACTGCTTGACCAATTTACAGCGGCTTTATTCGCGGCGACTTTTCCGCTGGCGTGACAATGACTGCAGGTGGTTTCATCGGAAACCGGTACAACGACATCGGTATGCGCCAGTTCCACGCTGGGGTTTTTAGCGTCGAATGCGCTGATTCTCAACATGGGATATGGGTTGTAAAGTTGTTGGTCGTCTATAGGAAAAATGGGAATCCCTTCGGCGGCAAATAGCCCCATGCCGGCATTCCAGCTAAACGTGCTGTTAACCGGGCTTGGCGCGTCGGCGGGCATATACAGATTTTTGATGCCCTGGCCGGGAGCCAGTTTGGCGCCGAACAATTGTTCCGCAAAGGATTTGTTGTTGACAGGGTCGACGTCCCAAAAATTGCTTTTGCCGAGTGAGGTGGAATTGATCGAATTGCGGCTGTCCGGGATAGGCGAATAGCGCAGAATCACGGCGCTTTTATCTACCAGTTGCGGTTTGCCGTTGGCATCCTGACCGATTACTTGAGCGTTGATGACGTTATAGGGCGGTAGAATCGAAAATACCGAAAAATCGTCATCCACGCAGTGCATGCCCAGATCGTTATTGGCAAGTACCTTGAAATTGCGCAGAAAACCAGTGTCGGGGGCGCTGCCGTCAGAGCCGTATTTGAACGTCAGTTTATTGCTCCTGAGGCCCGAGCCTGTTTTCAATTGCACACTAACCTGGCCCGTACCTTTGGGGATTATTGTGCTGACGCTGGTAGTGCTCCATGCGGCAATTTTGTCCCCGCTGAGCTCCGTGTTACCGAAATAAACCTTGCCTTTCCGGCTGCCGAAATTTGTGCCTGTCAGCGTGATTTTTCCGCCTTGTAAACCGCTGGACGGCGATAAGGACGACAAGACCGGATTTGCCGCGCGGGTTTCGGCCGACAGGGGCAAGCCGATCAATAAAAACCAGGCTATCAGCCAAACGGCCCGCGAATTGGGGGGTGACCTGTCCATAGCAATCTCCAGCAGAGTTTTAGTGTATTCTGATTGTCTAGTCTGGAGCTCGCGGGGGTCAAGTTAAAATCACATTAAAAATTATGGTTATTTTAACTATATGAAATTTATAGAATTTACTAGGATTTGACTTGGGTATTTGCTCCGAGAGATATGGTGGGAGCGACGCATGGTCGCGATTCGTAAGGCCATCATCGCGACGAGGGCGTCGCTGCTACGAGACTGTCTTTCATTTGCCGGGGCGATGCACCGGCTTCACAATCGTTAGTTATAAGTCTATCCGCTCCGGTGCCACCCGCATCACTTCTTCGATGGTGGTCAGGCCGGCGGCGACTTTTTCCGCGCCGCTCAGACGCAAGGGACGCATGCCTTCCTTGATGGCCTGCTTCTGCAACTGATTGACATCGTAGCCATCCACGATCATTTTCTGCAGGGCGGCGCTGTTTTCGAAGATTTCATAGATGCCGATGCGGCCGGAAAAGCCGGTGTTGCGGCATACTTTACAGCCGACGGCTTGATAGATGGTTTTCGGAGCTGCGGCCTTGAACGGCGCCACCAGGGCTTGCCATTGTTGCTCATTGACGGGCGCCGCCGCTTTGCAACCGCATAACACCCGGATCAGGCGTTGCGCCATGACGCCCAACACGGTTTGCTGGATCAGGTAGGCAGGCACGCCGATATTCAACAGGCGCGTCACCGCCGCCGGGGCGTTGTTGGTGTGCAGGGTGGAGAAGACCAGATGACCGGTCAGCGAGGCCTGCACGGCCATTTCGGCGGTTTCCATGTCGCGAATCTCCCCCACCATGATGATGTCCGGATCCTGCCTCATCAATGTACGGATGCCGCTGGCAAAGTCCAGGCCTATGCTGGGCTGAACCTGCATTTGATTGAACGCCGGCTCGATCTGTTCTATGGGATCCTCGACGGTGCAGAGATTGATTTCCGGCGTGGCCAGTCTCTTCAGCGTGGAATACAGCGTGGTGGTCTTGCCGGAACCGGTCGGGCCGGTGACCAGAATGATGCCGTGACTCTGGCTGGTCATGTGGTTCCAGATCCGCAGTTCCTGTTTGTTGAATCCCAGCTGTTCGTAATCGCGCAACAACACTTCCGGGTCGAAAATCCGCAGCACCAGTTTTTCGCCGAAGGCGGTGGGCATGGTGGACAAACGCAATTCGATTTCCTTGCCGGCGGTATTCTGGGTTTTGATGCGGCCGTCCTGCGGCAGGCGCTTTTCGGCGATATTCATCCGGCCGAGGATTTTCAAGCGGCTCAATACCGCATTCATGATGTTCTTGGGTAATTGATAAACCTGGTGCAACACGCCGTCGATACGGAACCGCACATTGCTTTGCAGGCGGCGCGGCTCGATGTGGATGTCGCTGGCGCGCTGATCGAAGGCGTATTGGAACAGCCAATTGACCAGATTGACCACATGCTGATTGTTGGCGTCCAGGTCGGCGGTTTTGCTGAGCTCGATCAATTGCTCGAAATTCTGCGTCGCACCGCTTTCCGGCTGACCGGTTTGATTGCCGGCGCCTTTCAGGGAGCGGGAAAAATTATAAAACTCGTCCAGATAGCGTTTGATTTCTTCCGGATTGGCAAACACGCAGCGGATGGTGCCGCTGTGCATTTTGGCCAAGTCCTGTTGCCAGGAACGCACGAAGGGTTCGGCCGTGGCGACGACGACTTCCTCGTCGCTGATTTTGATCGGCAGGATATTGTAGTTGCCGGCGTAGGCCTTGCTGAAAACCGTGGTAACGTTGGCCACGTCGATGCGCAAGGGGTCGAAGTAGTAATAGGGCAAATCGAGCTTCCTGGCCAGCCATTGGGTCAGGTCTTCCAGGGTCAGCAATTTGCCCAGTGCCGATTGGTCGCCCAGTTCGCATTCGGCCAAGATTTTTAGCGGATGTTTGTGTTTGTTGATGCCGGCTACGGCGTATTGGCGGCATTTAGCCAAATCCGCCGCCGACAATATGCCGTCGTTTTCCAGCCAGCCGATGATTTGTTGAATGTCTAGTTTTCGGTCGTCGGTGGTGCTTTGTTCACGCATCGGGCAGCATTATCGGAATCGGGTTTTGTCAATGGGAGGTGTCTAGCCTGGGGCGGCGGCGAGGATTGTTAAAACTTGATATCGTCATCCAGTTCGGATTCATCCAGAATGATGGAGCCGTCCGGCGCCCAATTGACCTTGGTGATGCCGGGTTCTTCCGCTTCCAGGGCTTTTATGATGGCTTCCTGCTCGTTCAACCTGGCCTGTTGCTGTCTCACTTGGTCGGCAAGCGCCTTGTTTTCCTGTAATATCCTTTTTAATTCCAGGCCTTTTTCCACGGCGTTGATAATCTCCAGGTTATTCCAGGGTTTGTTGATAAAACGGAATACGCCCAGGGTATTGATGGCGTTTTGAGCGGCTTCCAGATCGGCATACCCGGTCACGATGATACGAATGGCGTCCGGTTGCATGGCCATGAATTTTTCCAGAAACGTAATGCCGTCCATTTCGGGCATGCGGTAATCGGAAATGACGATGTCGAAATTTATCGCCAAGGCTTGCGCCAGTGCCTCGGCACCGCTATTGGCGATGGTAATAGAATGATTCTTCAATATTCTGCCCAGCGATTTCAGTATATTGGGTTCATCATCGACGAGCAGAATATGGGCGGTTTCATGGTTCATGGTGGCGGCTTGTCTGTTTTTTTATAACTTATAGCATAAATTAAAATGACGACTTTGGAACATTCCGACCCACCGAGCTGGGTGTTTTTGTACAAATTATCGTTTGCCGACGATAAGCGCCTGGAATTTCCGATACACATCGACAAGGCCAGCAACAGCTTTATTCCCGCCAGCCCCGGCCATGCTCCCGCCTGGGTCGCGCTGGATTATCAGCAATGCGGTAATTGTCCGCTGTCGGTAAAGGAGACTCCGCTGTGTCCGGTGGCGGCCAATCTAGTGCCGCTGATCGATTTATGCGGGTCGATGAAGTCCTATCAAACCGTCAGCCTGGAGGTCGTAACACCGGAGCGTAGCATCAGCGGCGATACCACCGTGCAACGGGTGATCAGTTCCATTCTGGGTTTGGTCATTGCCACCAGCGCCTGTCCGCACACGGAATATTTCAAACCGATGGCGCGTTTTCATTTACCGCTTGCCAGCGACGAGGAAACCCTCTACCGCACTACCTCTATGTTTTTGCTGGCGCAATATTTTTTGCACAAGGATGGCAAACCGTCTTCGCTGGAGCTGGATCAACTTACGCAAATCTACAAGGAATTACAGATTATAAACCGGGCCCTGGCGCGCAGACTGAGGGCCGCCATCAGCGAGGATGCCGCAATCAACGGCATCATTCTGCTGGATTTGCTGACACAATCGGTTACATGGTCCATCGAAGAAGGTTTGGAGGGCATGCGTTATTTGTTCAAACGGTACGGGGTGGAATAAGCCAGCGGCGAAAAAGTTTTGCCAGGCGCCTTCTTCGCGCCCGGGCTTGCAACGCCAGCCATAGGATGCCGATTCCGGCCAGCGGCAGACTGCCGGGTTCGGCCACCGTCGCGGTCGGCTCGCCGCCACCGGTTCTGAAGTCGAGGAGGGAGAAAGATGCGCCGTTCGTCACCAGCGGGCCGCCAATGTACAAATCGATGCGCAGGATGTCATCGAAGGCATTGGGCATGGCACCGAAATCCGAGAAGGCAAAGGCATATGTGCCGGCGGCGCTTACGGTTTTCATTGCAAGCTGTCCGATTATCGACGAGTTGATCAGCGAATAGATGCCAATGTGCATGTTTGTCGGTTGCGTTACGCTACCCAGGGTCACCAGGAACGCACTGCTACCGTCGGCCGTCAGGTTTTCATGCAAATTCATGCCGCTGCCGTATGTCAGCTGCAAAAAACCGCTGACGCCGAGATTGGAGTTGGGTGAGGCCAACATGTCGATAGCGATGCCGTCGTCGCCGAGGTTGCCGGAAAGCAGGGTGGCGCTAATAGTGCCTATACCGCCGTTCTGCACCACCTGGGCTCGCCGCTCGCCGCCCAGTACTTCGCTGGTGGCCAAGCCGGTTTCCACGCTGAAGGGGTCGTTGAATTGGTCGGCGACCAGGCTGAAACCGCCAAGCTCGAAATTGTCGATGGTTAAGGCCGACGCCGGCACGGAAAACAGCGCCGCGCCGCTTAGCAGGACGTGGGCCGCCCAGCGGCGGAAAACAGGGGCGATAGATTCGGTATGTCTGTGATGGATCATGAAATACTCTCCAATGAAAATCTTCTGGTTGTTCCGTGGCGGACGAATAAGCATAAAACCTGGCGCCGAAGTTAGTGCTTATGCACGGGATTCCCACCCGCCGCCTCGCGCGGCGGAAAGGCGCGCGGACTTCTTGGGATTCCGCCCAAAATTACTTCCGCATTCTGTCTCCTCTCTACCCCGGAAGGGGGCTAGGGTGGTGGATATGAATTGGGAAGTCAGGGGCGGACTTCTTAGTTCCGTGTTTTTGGCGGGTCCGGCTGTGGGTTAAAGCCGCGGATCATTCCGGGGTAAAGAACCAAGTCGATTCGTCCCGTAACGCTGTCGAACACTTCCAGGGTGGCGGCGACACTGCAATCAGACAGGCCGTCGGCATTGCCGACCGCTTTGATCAACGGCCTGATGCCGCGTCTGCGTTCGATGGTATCGACGATTCCGCTCGCATCCAGCTTAAACGACACCGACTGATTCGGTTCCAGTTGTACCGCCGGTAGCGCCTTGATCACTTGTCCCTTGCGGTCCAGGTAATATAGCTCCAGCAGACAGGGATCGCCTGTTTCGCCGGTCACGGTCACGGCGTTCAATTGCGCGGTCTGGCCGGGAACGATACCCAACAAGCCGAAATCCAGCTCCGCGGCCTGGACTGAGGCAGCGCTTACGGCGGCCAGCAAGGCGGCCTGTAATAAGTGTGTGCAATTCATGGCATTCTCCTTTATTTGAGATTAAGTTTAAATGCCGGACGGGAAGTCTTTAAGGAAGCGCAATCCCTTACGGCGGGAGCAGTATCGGCGGTCTTTGTAACGCGGATATTTCCGAAAACCGGCCGATTTGTTTCAATTGTTTCATTGACCTTGAAAAAATCGGTTTTCAGCTCTGCCGGGCGGGCGAGGCCCTTGCTTCAAGTACCCGTGTGGCATTGGCTTGCGGGCGAATTTCGTATGCGCCGATACTGTTCACGCGCTGTACGATGTATACTTCGTCGGCATCCGGTTACTCGGCGGCACCCGAGCCGGAGTCGCGAGCATGGATATGGGGGCCGAGAGACGCAGGTCCTTTTCAATCAACGTAGCGGGAGGCACGGATCATGAAATTCTACACGCTGTTTTTGGTGCTTTGGCTGATATCGGGTTGCGCCAGCCAAGTGCCCAAGCTCATCTCGCAAGAGCCTGTACCCGACATTCGGATTACTGAAGTCATGCCCCAGACGGAGGCCTTTAACGGCAGGAATGTGCGCTGGGGCGGCAGTATTCTGACGGTCACCAATCGCCCCGGCGATACGGAGATCGAGATTCTGGCCAGACGCTTGAATCGTTCGGGGCGGCCTGTCGAGGGCGACGAAACCCAGGGACGATTTCTGGCCCGCGTCGCGGGTTTTCTGGATCCCGCCGTATATGCGCAAGGCCGCTTGTTGACCGTTTACGGCACCGTGGCGGGCAGTTTGTCCAAGCCCATCGGTGAAAAACCTTATACCTATGTCAAGGTAGAAGCCCAAACCCTGTATTTGTGGCCCCCGGAGCCGGTGTACGCCTATCCGGCTTATCCGTATGACTATTATCCGCCTTACGGTTACGGCTTCTATCCGTATCGGCGACGTATCGGCTTCGGTTTTGGATACGGCCGTTTCGGTTGGTAAGCATCTAACAGCGTAACGCCCGTTCCGGCGCTTAGGGGCGGCGTTATGCCCAGGCAAGGTGCATTCTGAAATCCATGCCGATCCAACAACAGGTCAACGGTTTGGGGTGCGCCATCACGCCTTGCCCTTCATGACCAGCTCGCCGTATTGTTCCGGCGTAATCGTGCCTTGTTGCCGGGCGATGGCACGTTCCCGTTCCGATAGCACGTCCTGTATGGCGTCGATGCGTTTCCATTGCGCGGCCGGCGTTTCCAGCCCGGCTTGAGGGGTGTATTTCGAGCTTTCCATTCGTTGGTATTTATGGATATAGCGCGGACAATTGACGAAAATTTCGGTGACGGTCACTCGCGCGATCAATGCGGCGCCGGGGAATTCGCCCATGAGCGGATCTTGTTTGTCGATGCCGGCGCAGCCGTGAATTCTGACCCGGTGCGGGGTTTCGAAGTCGATCAACAACATGCCGATTTTGTTATTGGCCTGAATATTACCCAGCGACAGAAACATGCCGTTACCGTCGTAACTTGGAAAAGCCAGGGTTTTGTTGTCCAGCACTCTCAGAAAACCCGGCGCGCCGCCTTTGTATGAGCAGGTGGGGTAACCGCGATGATCGACCGTGCTTAGAAAGAACATGTCCCGGCTTTCGATAAAGGCCTTGTGTTCGTCGCTTATTTCCGCCAATACGATCATTTCTCCGACTCTGTCGGCCAAGGCCGTCGTTTCGAATTCCTGTTGCAGCAGCCTGTGTTGTTCTCCATAAAGTTCGCTCATTTTGCCTCCGCGAGGTGATTGTTTTGGGGATGATTTGTTAAAGAATACGGGCGGTAAATGCCAGCACGAACCAACTACAGATGATGAAAAATAGAGTCCAAAACCACTGTTCGGCCGATGCGGGCGGGGGAGGCGGGCCATGGCGATTGGCCGTCGGCTGGCCCTGGGCGCAGGCCAAATATATAATCAATAGCGGGGCGACCGGGCCCATGCCGAGGGCAATGGCAATGAGCCAGCCGGACCAGCCCAGGTCGCGGCCCCTGTTGACGGCGGCGTATAAAAATACCAAAAGACACATGGCTGCCAGTGCAATGACGACCGGCACGGAACTCTCGCCGCCACCGCTACCTGTCGAAAGACTCAGGCCGTACAGCAACAGGCCCGCGGCATTTGCGGCGCTTAACAAGCCCAACACCAAAAAACTGGAACGGCTATGGCGCGGCATGCTTGTCGCCGGTGCGTGGACAATCGAAGCCGAAAGGCTTGGTTTGCCGGATATGCTTCGCGGAAGCGGCATAAAACGCCGCCGGCCCGAACCGCGGTTTTTTGTTCGCCGCCGAAATAAAACACGCTTGCGATTTGGATGTGTTGATCGTCATTGTCTCAATTCCTTACCGCATTTTGCGGGTTAAATCTCCCGACTCTGCGATTGACGTGGCTTGATACTGATTGGCCGGTAAGCAAAAACCGCGGTATTCGCGCCAATAGCTATTAAAGATAGCTTAATTCTACTTTGTCATGCGCCGTGAAAAGGCACTGTTTTTCAGCGGGTGCGAATTCCGCCCGGTAACTTTCGCTCCGACCGGTAGCAACTGGAGCGTTTCGTC
>NZ_JANIBJ010000035.1 GCF_024505185.1 Methylomonas subterranea | reverse complement strand
TTAGCTATTCAAGAAAACGAACTGAATTCGTCACCTCAAAACAATAATT
This sequence comes from Methylomonas subterranea, assembly GCF_024505185.1. Taxonomy (GTDB): domain Bacteria; phylum Pseudomonadota; class Gammaproteobacteria; order Methylococcales; family Methylomonadaceae; genus Methylomonas; species Methylomonas subterranea. The sequence goes on along the minus strand of NZ_JANIBJ010000035.1, from coordinate 44,531 downwards.
GAAAGGACTACATGCTTGCAATTCGAACCCAGCCATATTTTGAACGCCTTGGCTCGGCCAGAACCCGCCGAATGGAACAAAAGCACCAAGCGCAAATGTCCAGCCAAAAGCAGGCGTAGCATGTGGTGAGTTTATGAACCGCAAAACTTGCGAAAGATGAAGTACAGGTTGTTTACCGCATCGACGATCCTGCCGCTGCGCAATTCCTCGCCCAGATGTAGGCCGGAATAAGCGATAGCGTTTCCGGCAGAATCTTATAAACAGAACAAACATTGCCGGAAACGCCTATCGGCTTATTCCGGCCTACTTGGCTGGCGGTCGGCCAAAAGCCGTCATTCAAAACTGGCCTAACGATCATTAAACCGGCACTCAATTCAACAACTTTGCCCGGGGCAATGTCGGCGGTTTTTGGCGCATCCGTTCAAACAGGCGCTCGAATTCGGTCCGAGGTATCGGCCTGCTGTATAAAAAGCCTTGGTAGACATGGCAGCCGTGCGTTTCCAGGAACGCCTGCTGCGCCTCCGTCTCCACCCCTTCGGCGATACTCTCTATGTTCAAGTTTATCGCCATGCCGATGATGGTTTGCACAATCACGGCATCGCTTTGAGTCAGGCCGATATTACGCACGAAGGACTGGTCGATTTTCAATTGATCGATCGGCAGTTTGGTCAGGTAATACAGGGACGAATAGCCGGTACCGAAATCGTCCAGGGAAAAACTGATGCCGATTTCCTTGAGCCTGTGCATTTTGACGATAGTATCCTCGATATCGTCCAGCACCAGACTTTCGGTAAGCTCCAGTTTGAGCCGGTTAGGCGCTATCCGGTGTCGACAAATGGCTTGATCGACTTGCTGGACAAAATCGGCTTGATGAAACTGGCGGGCGCTTACATTGACGGCCAATTGCAAGACCGACTTGTCCGCATCGGCTTCCCACTGCTTTAGTTGCGCGCAAGCGGTTTCTATCACCCAGTTGCCAATAGGCAATATCAAGCCGGTTTCTTCGGCCAGCGGAATAAAATCCAGCGGCGATACCAAGCCGCGCAGCGGGTGTTGCCAGCGCATCAAGACCTCGGCCCCGATAATGCGACCATCCCGATTAATCTGCATCTGGTAATACAGCACGAACTGGTCCTCCAGCAGCGCGCGGCGCAAATCGTTTTCCAGTGCCGCGCGTTGCTCCAATGCCGCCTGCATGGCGGGATCGTAGAACAGCAAGGTATTGCGTCCGCCTTTTTTGGCCTGATACAGGGCGGTGTCGGTGTAGCGCAGCAATTCCTCCGCAGTCTTCTCCTGATTGTGAAACAAACCGATGCCCATGCTGGCGGAACAATGGTGCTCGAAGCCCTCCAACACATAAGGCTGGCCAATGGCCAACAGCATTTTGCGGCCGATTTTCTCCGTATCGGCGGATGCCTGCTCGGCATCGTCGCTCAAACCGTTCAAAATGACCACAAACTCGTCGCCGCCCAGTCGCGCCACGGTATCGCCTTCCCGCACGCAGGCCTGCAGGCGCCGGGCAACTTCGATCAGCAACAGGTCGCCGGCGTTATGTCCCCGGGTATCGTTGAGAGCCTTGAAATTATCCAGGTCGATAAACAAGGCCGCGCCGTGATGGGCATGCCGCGCGTTGGCGACTATGGCCTGTTGCAATCGATCGTACAACAGGCGGCGGTTGGGTAAATTGGTCAGCGGGTCGTAAAACGCCAAGCGCTCTATCTCCTGCTCGGCGCGTTTTTGCGCCATCGCCAGGCTAAAGTTCTCCAGGGCGAAATTGATGTCCATCGACATTTCCACCAGCAGATCCTGGGCGGCCGCGTCGAAGGCATTGATACGGTCGGCATACAGAATGAAAGCGCCTATCACCTCGCCGTCCTGTTTAAGCGGCAAGGAAGCCGACGCGGCCCAACCGGCCCGCAGAGCCAGTTCTTTCCACGGCGCGGTAATCGGGTCGTTGAGAAAATCCTGACACCAATACGGCCGCTGTTCGCGGATGGCCTTGGCGGTGGGGCCGTGTCCGAACGGGCTGTCGATATCCACCGAGGCATACAGCTGTTGCAGACTGTCGGCGCCCTCGCCGAAACTGGCGGCTGGCAAAATCAAGCGGCTGTTGGGTTCTATCCTGCCGACCCATGCCATCTTCATGCCGCCGAAATGCACGGCGGCCCGGCAAACCTCCAAAAACAATTCCGCTTCGCCGGTGCAATGGGCGATGGCCTTGTTGCATCTGCTCAAGGCCGCATACAGCCGCATATGGCGCTGAATCTGCTCCTCGGCCGCCTTGCGCTCGGTAATGTCGCGGGCTATACCCAACACCCCGATCAATTTGCCGGCCGAATCCCGCATCGGGGTTTTCAGAGTTTCGAACAGACCGCGATAGCCGTTGTCGGCAAAGGTCAGCCACTCTTCGTTGGCCTGGACCTGACCGGCCGCCACGGTCTTAAGATCGTTGGCGCGAAAACAATCGGCCAGTTCGCGGTCGACAAAGTCGTAATCGGTTTTGCCGATGATATCGGCTTCGGCGGCGCCGAGAAAACGCTCGAATTGCCGATTGCAGGTTAGAAAAACCCCATTGGGATCCTTCAACCAGACCAACTCGGGGATGGTGTGCAGCAAGGTGCGCAGTTGCGCATTGGCGAACATGGAGTCGTTCAGACTGCTCAGCAAGCGGGTTTCGCTTTCGGCGAGCCGCAGGCTACGCTCCAGCACCATATCTTCCAGATGGTTACGCAGGCGTTCGATTTCCAGATGGGTGCGCACCCGGCTCAACAGTTCCTCCCGCTGATAGGGCTTGGTGACGAAGTCGACCGCGCCCAGGCCGAAGCCTTGTACCTTTTCATCGGTATCCGACAAGGCGCTGATGAAAATGACCGGCACATGCCGGGTGTTCGGGTTGGCTTTCAGCCGACGGCACACTTCAAAACCATCCATGCCCGGCATCAGAACATCCAACAACAGCAGGTCCGGCGGATTGCTGATTGCCGATTCCAGGGCCAATTCGCCGCTGATGGCGGAACGCACCTCGTAACCTTCGGCTTTCAGCAAGTCGGACAACAGCTTCAAGGAAGCCAGCGTGTCGTCCACCACCAAAATTTTGCTTTTATTTGTCATGTTCGTCCTGACCTGATCTAAGCGCCTTGAGGATCGCCGGATAAGCGTAATTATAAACAAGCTGATTCAATTCGGCCGCCAACTCCCGATCGCACTCGGCTATCCGATTGACGATGAGATCGATACGCTCGCTTTCCAGGCTAACCAGCGCGTTTTCCAAGTCCCGCCGTAAATGTTCCGGCAAGGCCGATACGCTTTCCAGATTCGATACCCTGTCCGGCATGGCAAGCGCGGAAGTTTCGCTAGTCAGGAACTTTACCCCCAATTGCCTGGAAAGGCATTCATAAATCTCATAAGCGTGATAAGGCTTGCGAATAAAATCGTCCATGCCGGCCGCCAGCATTTCGCTGCGTTGCTCGGCAAATGCGGATGCGGTCACCGCGACTATTTTCACCTTATCTCCGCCGGGTTGCCGGCGGATGATTCGGCTGGCTTCCAGGCCGTCCATCACCGGCATCTGCCTGTCCATCCAGATAAAATGCGGTTGCCAGGCTTGAAAAATATCCACGGCCCGGCGGCCGTTTTCGGCCGATTTGACCTGGAAACCCACCCGTTCCAACAGCTTGACCAGCAACAATTGATTGTCGAGCTGGTCTTCGACCACTAAAATCCTGAAATCTGCCTGGCCCGGCGCCAGCGCCACCACGTCCCTTGCCTCCAGGTGTTGAAGCTGGTGTATATCCTGGGCATCGGCATGCCCCAACGGCAAATCGACTCGAAACAGCGCGCCATGCCCCGGACTGCTTTCCAGACTCATTTTACCCTTCATAAGCTGCACGAATTGCCGGGTGATGCTCAAGCCCAAGCCGGTGCCCTTGTTATCGGCGGTTTTACCCAGTTGGACGAAGGGCTCGAAGATCCTGGCCTGATCTTCCGGCGCAATACCGGGCCCGGTATCCTGGACTTCAATCAGCAAATGCGCCACGGCATTGTTCTTGGTGCCCAAGCGTATGGTCACCCCGCCCTGCTGGGTGAATTTCAAGGCATTACCGACCAGATTGATCAATATCTGCCGCAGACGGGCTTCGTCGCCAACGATAAACCGCGGAAAGTCCGAAGACTGGTCGATGGCCAGCCGCAGGTTTTTCTCCCTGGCCCGCACCTGCATCATGTCCGTGACGTCGCGCACCATGGCGCCCAGATCGAAGGCGGCTTCTTCCAGTTGCAGTCTGCCGGCTTCTATCTTGGCCATTTCCAACACCTCGTTGATCAGACTCAACAGGTGTTCGCCGCTACGGTTGATGATATCGATATTGTTCCTGTCGCTCTCGGCCAGCGCCGGATTTTTACGCATGAGGGCGGAAAAACCCAAAATGGCATTCAGGGGAGTACGCAGTTCGTGGCTCATATTGGCCAGAAAGGCACTCTTGGCTTTATTGGCCGCCTCGGCGGCGTCCCGCGTCAACAGCAATTCCGCCGTGCGTTGCTGTACGGTCTCCTCCAGTTGGTCCCGGTAACGCCGCAGGTCTTCCTCGGCCCGCTTGCGCTCGGTGATGTCGCGGGCGATTTTAGCGGCGCCGACGATTTCGCCTTGCGAATTGCGCAGGGGCGAAACGGTTATCGAGACATCGATCAAGCTCCCGTCCTTGCGGCGCCGCACGGTTTCATAATGACTGACGCGTTCTCCATTGCGGATTTTTTGCATGATTTCCTGTTCTTCGCTGTTCTGCTCCTCCGCAAAAAGCGTACTGATGGACTTGCCTATGATTTCATCGGCCGGATAGCCCAGCATGCGTTCCGCGCCCTTGTTCCAGCTGGTGATCATGCCGTCCAGGGTTTTGCCTATGATGGCGTCGTCGGTGGATTCGACAATGGCGACATATTCAAGCAAGGCTTTCTCCGTTTTTTTGCGTTCGGTAATATCCCGGCAAATCGCCAGATTGTAGATCTTGCCGGCGTATTCAAAATAATTTCCGGTCACTTCCACCGGGAAGGTGCGGCCGTTCCGGGTGCGATGCACGGTTTCGAACTGTATTTGACGGCGGCTGGCCAATTCAGGCCAGAATTCGCGCCAGACATCCGGCGACCAGGCCGGATCGATGTCGTATACGCTCATGCCGCCGGTCAATTCTTCCCGGCTATACCCCAAGGTCAAGGCAGTGCTCTGGTTGACATAGAGAAAATGCGGGTCGTTGTCGCCCATCAGCACGATGGTTTCCTTCACCCTGTCCAGGGCGAAACCCAACAGACGCAATTGATTTTCCGTCTGCTTGCGCTCGCTGAGATCGTAAGCCAACCCTAAAAAACCGCTGACATGTCCCGTTTCATCCCGCAACGCGGTAACGGACAGACTGACCGGAATGCGCGCGCCGTCCCGGCGGATGAAGGTCCACTCGCTCTGTTCCGGCAGATTACGTAGCGGCCGGGCCGTAAACACCTCGAAGCCGGGGGATATGCAGGTACCCAATTCGGCGGATAAACCGACGGCATACTGGTTTATCTCTTGCTGATCGTGCCAGAGCGCCGGACTGCGCACGCCCACTACCTCGCGCGCCGCGTAGCCCAGCAAGCGTTCGGCGGCCGGATTGAAGCTGGTGACGATGCCGTCCGGAGCGGTCGAAATGATGGCGTGGGCCGCGTGATCCAGAATGGTGCGCTGAAACACCGTCAACCGGCGCAAGGCCTCTTCCCTGTCCTGGATGGCCTGCATCATGGCGTTGAAGTTGCGGCCCAGAAGGGCGACTTCATCGTGACCCGTTACCGGCACACGCTGCTCGTAATCGGCCGCGGCCCTTGCCCGCTCGGTTGCCGTCGTCAACGAAGCGATGGGAGTCACTATGGTGCGCCGCAATACCAGCAACTGCCCCAGCGTGGCAAACAACAGCACCATAACACCGGCGCCGAATATCCATAGCGCCTGATGGGTTTGTTGACTGAGCTGCTCCAGGCTCATGATCAGGTGCAAATATCCGCCGCTGGGCAAGTCTTGCAAAAGCTCGGCTTTGTCGGAGCCGATGCTGATTTTGATGCCGTTTGGCTTGGCCGGCGTGGGCGCGGGCCGGCTATCCGTTTGTGCATTGATGCTGGCCAGCATGCGGCCATTGCTTAAATAAATCTCCGCTTCGCGGATGTACGGATTAACCCTGAGGGTATCGAGTATCTCCTGCGCGCGGTGCGGGTCTTCAAAAGCCACCGCCGCATCGGTACCGACGGAAACCAACTGGGCATAAGGTTCCATGATTTGCCGCACCCGGGTGTCCAGCGTCAACCGGTCGACCAGCAGGAAAGTCGCCGCCGCCACCATGAAAGCCAGCAGCGCCGACCCCCACAGCACCAGCGACAAGCGTTTATGTATATTCATCCGCATGGACATGATTTATCTGATCCGGCGAAATTCGCCGCCTTCGAGAATATCGCTGGCAACTTCCAGCATTTTGGTCTGGATAGTCAAGGCCGAGTCCCTGGCCCGATCTAGGTTGATCCCTATCCCTACCGTGTCGCCAACCCGCAGTTGAATGACGCCGCCTTCGCGCATAAATTCCGCGGCGTCGCCCACCGTCAGCACCGGTCTGCCCTTCAATTTATCCAGCGCCATGCGGCGCTGGTCGGCGCTGTCGTAGTTGATGAAAACGATCTGGCAGGGCGGCAGTTGCTCCGGACTGGCGGCCCGATAGAGCGCGAACCCGCGACCGTTCTCGCTACGGTCTTTAAAAGTCGCCTCCAGTATATCGCCGAAGGGGTCCGGGCCGAGTATGCCTATGCACCACGGCGACTGCTCATCCAAAAAAGCGTATGGGGGCCAGTTTACGTAGTGGGCGAAATTGCGCAGAAAAGCGGCTTCCACTTCCCGAAAATTCCGCGCCTCGCCTCGGCAAGGCGCGGCGGGCAGCAGCGTCAGCAGTAAAAACAGGACTAGCGCGTGTCGACAGCCGCCTTGGCGCACCGTCGGAAAGCGGTCGGAGCGAGACACGCTCAGCATTTGAGGTGATTGACGGTAAGGTAGTTATCGGTATTGCCGGCGCGGAGCAGCCTTGGTATGCCGGCTCTGATATAGTCATCGCACTTCAAATTTCGGCTTTTAATCCCCTCACCCCAACCCTCTCCCGGTGGGAGAAGGGGCAGGTGTGCCGAAATTTGAAGTGCGCAAGGTATAACTTCCGCATTTTGTTCCCTCTCCCTCTGGGAGAGGGCCAGGGTGAGGGAACAAGTTATTGTGGGCGGAATCCTTAAGCAGGTAGACAGTGTATGGGTAAATCCAAGCATCGCTGGCCGCCGGCTTCAGTATCTGACCGAGAAGGTGAAGAAAAACTCTCGCGGACGGCCGCGCGTACTTTGCGAGGGCCGGTATTGTTCGTCAAGCAGGTTTTTTCCCAGCAAATCCAGGCTCATCCGGTGACCGCCGACCTCCCAGGAATAGCCGATTGCCGCATTCAAAAGGGCATACGTCTGCCGCGCCGAACTGGGGGAGTCCGATAGCAGCGTCTGATCGAAAATCAGGTTGAAGCCGCCGCCGACATGCAGTCCGCGCAGGGTTTCGGATTCGAAATCGTAGCGCGTCCACAGATTGGCCAGATGCGGCGCACTCATTTGCAGCGGCGCGTTGTGAAAACGCAAAGCGTTCTTGTAATAAGCCCGCTCGGTGGCGTCCAGGGTATTGGGGTCTTGCGCCAGTATGGCGTCGTCGCGGCCGGTAAATTCAATGATCCTGGCATCCATGAAGCTGTAGGACAAATAGAGCTGCCATTGGTCGGTCAGTTTGGCGGTGGCGTCCCATTCGATGCCGCGCGAGCGCTGTTTGCCGCTGGGTACGCCGTAAATGGTGGTTACGCCGCCGCTGTCGGTCACCGCCAGGTCGTTGACGATGTTTTTGTTCTGGATGTCGAAATAGCTCAAGGTGGTCGACAGTCGGCCGTCGAACAGTTCGGCCTTGATACCGAGGTCGTAACCCCGGCCCTCGGTTGGGTCGGGAATTGAGGTGCTACCGTCCAAATTGTTGATTAAAAAAGTTCCCGGCACGAAGGATTCGGCATAACTGCCGAACAGCGCGATGTCCGGCGTCAATTTATACAGCAAGCCATATTGCGGCGTGACCTTGCTGGCGGCGGCTTTGGGTTGCGCCTCATTGTTCAGCAAATCCGTCAGGCGGCTTTCGGTTTCGCTCCAGCGCCAACCGGTCAGCACCAACAAACGTTCGTCGAAAAAGCCGAAGGTGGAACCGCCGTAAACCGATTTGTCCACCGCATCGACAGTTTGATCGAAACGGCCGGCGGTCAATTGCGCCAAGGGAATGAAGGTGTTGCGATTCCAGGTTGCGGGATCGCTCAAGTCCCACAAGGGTAAGGGCGAACCGGTCGGGTTGCTGCCCAGGGCCGGATCGTTGGGGGCCTGGCCGGCCCAGCGGTGAAAATTGCGGTCGACATACTGCCCGCCCAACAGCAGACGCAAACTGGCAAAGCCCAGATCGTACTTGCCGACACCCTGCACTTCTATGGTGTCGTCGCGGTTGCTGTAAACCTGATTTCTGACCCGGCGGCCCTGCAGCAGCGTATTGTTGTTGGCCATGCCGAGGTTGCCGGTAAACAAAGCATCGATATCGTATTCCAGATGCGAATAAGTACTGCGCACATTCCAGTGCTCGTCGACTTTGAAATCCAGCCAGGCATTGAGATTATGCGTGGTGCTGTTGCGAAAATCGCTATTGGCCATGCTGTTCCAGTTGTTCGGCAGTCCCGGCACGTCGACCCCGCTCAGGTTAGGATTGGACGGACTGGGCAATACACCGGACCAAGTGCCGTAGCCAGGTTTTTGCATCAACTGCGGTTGTTCTATCTTTTCATAGTGCTCGTATTTCAAGGTCACGCTGAGGCGGTCGCTGGGTTGCCACAGTATGGACGGCGAAATATTCCAGCTTTGGGCGTCGTAAGGCTTCCAGTAATCGATGTCCTGATCGTGGGATGCCGTCAGCCGATAAGCCAGCGTGTCGCCAGCCGGCCCGGTCACGTCCACATCGAAGCGGTATTGGTCGTAAGCGCCGTAACGGGCATCGGCACGGGCCGCGAAGCGGCGTTGCGGGGTTTTGCTAATGATGTTGACGATGCCGCCCGGCGCCACCTGGCCGTAGAGAAAAGAGGCAGGCCCCTTGACCACCTCGACCCGGGCGATATTGGTGAAATCGAAAATAGACGGTCCGTGCACGCCGTCGCGCAATACCTGAATATTACCGCCGGCCAGGGAGCCGACCGTAAAGCCGCGTATGGCCAGATTGGCATTGCCCTCGTTGAAATCGTTGCCGCGAAAAGTGACGCCGGGCGAATAACGGGCTATGTCGTAAAGGTCTCGCGGCTTTTGGTCTTCGATGAACGACTCGGTAAAAGCCTGAATGGCAAACGGCAGGTCTTTGATCGGCGCGTCGAAGCGGGACCCGGTCACGGCGTTGGATGCGTGATAACCGCGATCCAGCTGGCTGGATACTTCGAAGGGCGATACCTTCAGCAACACCAGTTCGGTGATATCCATATCGGCCACGCTTTTCTCCGAACCGACTTCAGCCGGCGCGGCGCCGGCGAAGGTTTTTGCCGGGCTTGTTTCCGCGGCAAACGATGCCGGGAAGGCGGAATACTGCGTCGGCAGAGAACAAAGTATGCCGATGCCGATAGCCGCGCATGGCCCGCGCTTGGGACGGCCATAGTTCGGCTGATGGGTGTGCCCGACGAATCGAAACATAGGCGGTCCCAATGCGTTTAGTGTCGGCAACAAGCGTGACTGTCCGCTACCTCCAACCCAACATTAAAACGCAAGTTAAAATACATCGAACTTGCCGATTCGAAGGCGCGGAAGTTGGAGTACATAGACAAACTGCATTGAATAGCCATGACGGTTCTCAATATAGTGTTTCGATATTGTCAGTGTAACGGTTTTTCATCGTTTGATCAGCTTGTTTGACGGACTTGTCAAAGTTCCAGCCGGCAGGCCCGCGCCCTTGAGTTCAACGCGGTGCGAGCTACTCTGAAAGTCATGATGGGAGCGCCGCGCAGGCGCAATTCAAAACATCAACATCGCGGCCGTGCGTCGCTGACTTTGATTGGCCGGGGCGATTGTCGCGCCGTAATGCTCGATACCGGCCATACCGGTGCTATTCAGGCAGCAAAGACAATTCGTGTACCGTCTCGCCGGCCCGCAGCGGGGCCGCAATGCCATCCCGCCATAGAGGCTGCTGGTCGCGATAATGCGCGGAAAATGGATGTCCGGATTGGCCGCCGGGCATATGAAAAATCGCATCTTCCGGATGCGAGGGCGACAATACCAAGCGTTCGCTGGCGCCATGACCGGCATCCAGCACCTTGACACACAGGGAGGCACAACCGTCGCTGTGGAAAGCGGGCATGTCCAATAGACGGCCCAGCAAGGGCGAAACCTTGCCGAACGGATGCTGTACGGCTATGGCATGAGTTTCGCTCCACCCCAGCCGGGTCAAGTCTTTTTCCGGATGCCGCCGCCGCACCTCTTGGCTGGCCTGGCGCAAGGCTTCGAGAATCATAGTCCGCCAATCGTCGCGGTATCGGGCCGCCAACACCCCGGCCGGCCGTTGGCTTAACAACTGGCGTAGCGGGGTTTCCATTTCCCGCCAAGCATATCTGAATTCCGGATCGTACTTTTGACAGGCCGCCACCACTTTGGCGAATACCTGTTTAGCCAGTTGGTTTCTGAATTCCGCCAACAAAACAGCCCCGATACTGTGGTCCCGCATATGCCCGTCCCAGGCCGTCAGCGCCAGTTCGGCTTCCAGCAATTGCGGATCCTTGCCGCTTATACCCCGAATTTCATCCAAGGCCAATTGCCGGTAAAAGTCGAATACGGCGTTGCGAGTATCCAATTGTATGGCCAGTAAATCAGCCTCGGTCAGTTTATCCCGGCCGCGCAGCAATTCGGCGATGCGGAAGGCTCGGTAACCCAGCGCCCAATTGTGCGCAATCGCGTGCGGATAGTCGCTGCCCAGCGTGCGATTGTTGGCGGTGGCGATAAAGCCTTCCGGCGGATCGAACAAACGCGGCAACTCTTGCGCTGCAATAAAGCCTTGCCAGCCCGCCTCGCCATTTGCCCAGGAAACGCTGCCTAAACCGTCGAAGCCCCGCCGTTGCGGGAAGCGCCCCATATATGTCCAGCCGATATGGCCGAACCGGTCGGCCAGCACCACGTTTTGCGGCGGCCCGCCGGCTTTATTTATCACGGCCATGGCCTGTTGGGTGGTGTTGACCCCGTCCATGTGCAACAAACCCAAGTCCACGCCGTAACGCTCCAACGCCGTCCATTTGACCGCCACCGGCTTGCCCAGCAGGGTCCGGCCGGAAACCGGCCCCCAAATCGTATCCCGCAAGCTAATTTCGCTTGCCGGCGCGTCCTTGACATAAATGGTTTCCCGATGGCCGGTAAACTCAAGCCATCCTTGCGGCGCGCGGTATTGCAGCGGGTTCTCGGGATTGATTTCCAGGCTGATCAAATCCAGCAAATCGGCGGTGACATTGGTAAAGCCCCAGGCCACATCGTCATTGCCGCCGACTATCACGCCGGGTACGCCGGGCAATGTAACGCCGAACACGTGCCGGTCCGGATACCTGATATCGGCCCGGTACCAGAGATTGGGCACGGCCAAACCCAGATGCATATCGTTTGCAACCATGGCGCGGCCATCGGTGGTTTTATCGCCGGACACCACCCAATTATTGGAGCCGGCCACGATAGTCTGGGTATCGACGGCGTTGGCCGCCAGGCTGGCATCGGGTTCCGGCAAGCCGGCAAATGCGCCCGCCTCTATACTTGGACTAAAGCGGCGCGGCGATAGGCCTCCCACCAAGGCGGTGGTGTAGTCGTCGGTATCGGGGGTTAGAAATTTCAGCAAATCCCCGGGCAAGGCCTTTTCCATTACGCTGAACATGCGTTCGTCCTGCTCATGGCCGTTGAGGGTTTGAAACATGCTCAACACCACCAACAGACTATCTTCCTCACGCCATGGCTCCGGCCGCCGCCGCAACAGCAAAAATTCCGGGGCCGGCATGCGAGTGCTCGCCAGATAGGTATTGACGCCCGCTACATAGGCCCGCAACAGCCGGCGCTGGTCGGCGGGCAAATCCCGCACGATTTGCCGCGCCGCTCTCTCCAACTGATAAGCGCGCTGGTTACGGTCGCTGTCCAGCGCCACCGACCCGAATAATTCCGCCAGGCGTCCGGCGCTTTTGCGCCGCATCAATTCCATTTGAAACAAACGGTCCCGCGCATGTAAAAAACCCAACACCGCGAGCGCATCTTCCCTGTTGCCGGCCGAAATAGCCGGAACGCCCAATCCGTCGCTGGCCACGGTGACCTTGGCGGTTAAACCGGGAAGTTTCAATTCGCCGTCTTCCAGCGGCAGGGATGCCGACATCAGTGCATATAAAAGGCCCGTGACCAACAAAGCCGTCAACAGCACGATTTTCAAAGCTAGCCTAAGTGCGCGCATATATCTATCTGTCGAAGTCAGGTCTATCCGAAAGCGGAAATTACTCTGAAAGTAAAAAATCGAGCGGGTACGGTTGCTTGCTGGACAGGCGTCGGCAGCAAGGATGCTGCCGTCGAGCCTACACGGACGTATTTACGGCGTCCTGTCCGGCGAGGAACCGTGCCCAACTGCACTACTTTCATTTGCCGGGGTGATTGCCAGGCCTTCATGAGCGTTACTGTAAAAGTATAATATTGGAAAGCACGCGGTTGCTTGCTGGACAGGCGTCGGCGGCAAGGATGCTGCCGTCGAGCCTACACGGACGTATTCACAGCGTCCTGTCCGGCAAGCAACCGCGCGCTTTCATGAGCCGGAGCGATGCACTGGCTTCATGATCGTTAGGCGGTGCTTCAGAGCCTTTTCGCCACCTTGTACAAACTCCAGCCCAACACCAATACCGTCAGGCCGATAACCAACCCCAGAAACAGTGGGCTGTTGAGCAGCACTATCGGATCGAATCCGCCGGGCGGAAGGTCGGCGGCGATTTCCGGCCCCAAAGCGGCTACAACGGGCTGATAGCCCTCGCTCAACAACGTCTGCATCGGCAATACCTCGTAGCGCGGCATCGAGGCCTGATTCGCGCCGTAACGCAATCGATAGGTCTGGCCGGGTTGAGCCAGAAACACCAATTGGTAGCCGGGGCCCGTGCCGGTGACATTGGCGATGCGCAAGGGCGGATTGTCGTCGTTGTAGAGCACGATACGGTAGTTTTGCCGGCGCTGTTCGGCGAAGCCGATATGGGTTTCGTCCCGATTGATTTCCTTGAAATGCAGAGCGGACACAGTGCCCTGGGCCAGGGTTTGCATGCGGGTTTCGATACCCTGCTTGAGCGGCACCTGTACCTCGGCCCGGCGGTTGAAGTTGGGATTGGCTATATCGAGTTTAAAGCCGGTCAATGGCTGGTTTCGGCTCGCAATATCGATCAGCGTGATCTTGCGCTCGGCGTCCTGGCTGACGGTAAATCCGTTCAAGGCATAATCGAACTGTTGTTCGGCATCGCTGACGGTTTCGCTTCGATTGGCCCATGGTTCGATGCGCTCGATATGCAGGGGCTGGCGCCTGATGGCGATTTTTTCGTCGCGCCGCAGTTCGGTTTCGCCTTGCAGGGTGCGGCTCAACTCCAGCAACTCGGCCGCTTGGCTTTCGACCGCGCTGTCAATGGCGATTTGGAAAAAGCGGTCCCGGTTTGCCGGCAGCGCCACTTCGGTATTGGCGATCGGCATGAAGCGCGAATAATCGAAAATCAGCGCTTTATCAACCAGTGGGTGCCAGTTTTTCCCGTCCGCCGAGCCTTGCACCCGCAGGCTGTATTCGAAATCCCGCTGCGAGGTCACCAGGTTGAATCCGTCGATATCGAGCGCGTCCTGGCTCAAGGCCAGACTGACGACGATACCGTCCGGGCCGTTTTTCCGCAGGTCGGTTTTTGCGGCGCGGCTGGGGATGCGCTGGAGCACGGTCTTGCGGCCGGCTATTTTTTGCAACCAATACGGCGTTTCCAGGCCGGCCGCATCGATCAGTCGCAAATCGCCGAGATCGGCATTGGCGCCGGCGTAGACCTCCGCATCCAGGGGTAATGCCAGCAGGGTTTGTTGAGCATTGTCGGCGGCTATCACAGCGCGGCTGAAACGGTAAACAGCCCCCTCCCCGGCCCGCGCACCCGGCAAGGCCAGAAAAAACAACAGCATTACTCTGATTATCATGAGGGGGTCTCGTCGTTGGTTTGGGCGATAAAACTTTGTTGATAACGCATATAAAAAAACGCTCCGCCCAAGGCCAGCATGCCGAGCACGATAAAGGCCAGGATGCGGTAAAGTTGTTCCAGCCGGGCCAAATCCATGAAAAACACCTTCCAGGCCACCAAGCCGAACAAGCCCAAACCGACCAGCCTGAACAGACGGATTTTACGTCTGATGCCCTGGAACACCAGAGTCAAGGCAAATGCCGACCACAAAATCGACACCCCCCCGGCCCGCAGACCGGGCACGTACTGGGACAACAGGGAATTGACTTCCAGACTCAAGAAGGTAAACAACAAGACCAGCGCGGCGCCGGCAAAACCTTGGCGAATGGCGGCCTGTGGCGTATCCGTCGCCGGTAGGCGCCGGCAGGCAAACCACAAAAAGCCTATGATGGCGGCGAAATCCAGCAAACGCATCAGCGCCAGGCGGAAGGAATATTGGCCGCCGTAACGCAAGGTCCAGACGCTATCCAGCGGCGAAGTATGACCCATGCTTAAATCCCAGGACGGCAGATCGAAAAACAACAGCTTCAGCAACACGCCGGCCACCAGCAGGCGCAGGATCGCCAACAACCAGTCGCCTGGCGCCGCCAGATATCGCAACAGCATTACAGTGGCCGCCGCCAGCCACACCAGGGTCAACATCGGCAGCCGCAACGGCGGGTACAAGTAGCCGAAGCCGCGGTACAGTTCCAGTTGCAACACCACGAACAACAGCACGGCGGCGCTGATCAGAATCGCCCGCAGCAGCCAATTGTCCTCTAAGCGGTTCGGCACATCGTTACCGGCATCGCAAGCCAAGGCGCCGGCCTCGGCGGGCTTTTCGGTCAAGCGATAGGCCAAGCCCAGCGAGGCTATGGGTACGCCGAAACCGATCGCCCGCTCCAGCACGCCGAGCAAAAAGCTCATAAGGCTTTGCTCGGCGGGTCCGTCAATCGCGTAGCGGTCGGCCAGGTCGATAAAGCAAAACCGGAACAACACGATCAAATACAGGCCGTAGGCGAGCTGGCGTAAAAACTGGCTGCGCATCTTGCCGGCCATCCACAGCATCAGCACGGCCTGCAAGGACCAGCTGACGGTGAGCCATTGCTTGGATAACAGCAACGGCAGGGTGATGGTGATAAAAAAGGCCGCCAGACCGATAAAACTCAACAGCAGCTCCCTGTCGGCAATCCGCTTGGCCAGGCAATAGTAGACATGGCCCATGTAAAAACCGGCCAGCGCGACCGTCAGCAATGCCAGCCAGATTTGGCCGTATTGGTCGGCGATCAACTGGTGGGCGGCGGCGAAAAAAATGCCGGCGTTGACGATCAGGGCCAGTAAATCCAGCAGGGTCGATTTGACCCGGTTGACCAGACAAAACAGGAACACCATGGTCGAATACAACACAAAAAAACCGGCCAGAAACGGGAATACCTGCCAGAAATAACCGGGCTGATACTTTTGCAAGGCGGCGAAAAACAGCAGGTAATTGAAGAAAAAACTCAGAAAATTCAGCAAATGCCACTGCTTGTACCAGTTGATGCCGAGTATGCCGACGCCGAGCAGCAACATGTAGGTATACAAACCGACAAAATTGACCTGGCCGGTGGACAGCAAAATCGGCGTGCAATAACCGCCGATGATGGCAAATATCGCCACCAACATGGAATCCAGCCGGATCGCCAAGCTTGCCGCGCTGGCGGTCACCAATATCATCAGGGCGAAGGTTGGGTATACGCTCAACAGATGATAAAAGCTGAAGGCGGCGAATACGCTGAAATACAACACGGCGATGCCGCCGCCCAGCAAGCCCTGACCGAACAAATGATATTGGCCGCCGACCAAGCGCACTCCGCCGATGATCATGCCCAGGCCGGCCAGCAGCGTCAGCGCCACCCGCGCTTGTTCGCCCAGCAGACCGTTGTCGATGGAATATTTCAGAAAAAAGCCGATACCGGTCACCAAAATCAGCACGCCGATGCGCAACAACCAGTTGCTGGCCACCGCATATTCCATGCTGGCACCCTCCGGCCGGTGGCCTTCGCCGACGATGATCCAGTTCCAGATTTGCCGCAGGATTTGCCGGGCCGCCAGTTCGAAGCGGCTGGGTTCGGCGGCGGGGTAGTCGATTTGTTGCCAAGGGTCTCTTGCGGGCGCAAGCTCGAATGTTTCGGCTTCGACCGCCAAATCGGCGGGCGTTATTTCTTCACTGGTGTCGGGAATCTCGGCGGCCGGACTTGCGGCTGCTTCCACCGCCGGGGTCGGTGGCGGCGGGATTTCGCTGGCCGGCGGCGGGGCGCCGGTTGCGCCGGCCGATGCCAGCAATTCCCGCAGCTGTAGCGATTGTTGCCGAATCGCCGCGTCGATTTGGCGCAACGCTTGAGCAATTTCATCGCGGTGGCGCTGCTGCCGGCTCAACAACATGATCAATATGACGACCATGGCTATCGGCACCATTATCGCCAGCGCAATGATAAATCCCCAAAAATCGTCCACCCGACACCTCGCAAATTGACGCTGTTAATTCGACCAAGCATAGTCCGTGGCTGCCGGGGCCGCCATCCAGCCGGAGCTTGATCGCCGTTTACCGGATCAGAACCCGGTTCAATAGCGGATTTTGAGCAGCGCCGAACGGGCTGTCGTCGGCGGTTTTTTCAATCAAGGCCCGCAACGCATGCAAACACTCCTTGCCGGCCCGCTCGCTATCCGCAATGACCTGCTCCGTATCGCCCCTGAAACGGGACAACACCTGAAGCAAGCCCTTATTCAGACCCGCAAGGGCGGCTGTTCGCAACGACGGCTGCAACTTTCTGTGCAGGAAAAACGGCAGCAGCCAGCTCAAGCCGATCAGCAGGCTGCTGTGCACCGCGAAATCCACACCCAGGTAGGCCGTCGAATCGGCGGCGCTGTGGTAGTAACCGGAAAACACCTGATAGCCGACGATCAGCATGGCCGATATCGGCAGCAGGGTTTCGCAAATGCCGGTCAAGCGCAACAAGGACCGTTGCAGCCGGTTGCCGGGATTTATCAATGCCTGCCTGGCGGCCAGTTCGATTTGTTGCGCGGCGGCCTTTTCGGTGGCGGATTTTAAGGTATCCAAGCCCGGTTTTAAGGCCTTGCTGGAAATCCCGCGCTGATCGGCCTGTTGCAGCAAATCTTCCAGAATATCGCCGACGCGGGTTTGCGCCCAGGCATCCCACAGTTTGATTTCGCCCTTTGCGCCCGGGCCGCCGGCAATGGCGTCGGCGTAGGCGTGAAAAGCCCACGCCAAGCCTTGTTGAAAGGTGGACTCCGCCTGTTGCCAGCTGGCGGAAAAATGTTGCCGTAACCCCGCGTAGTCCCGACCCGCAAGTTGTTGCGCATACTGCCGCAAGCGGGCTTCCAGGTCCTGTAGCCGCCGGCGCCGGTTATGCTGGGTTATTTCATGCATGGTTTGCCGGGACGACAAGGCCGCGAGCTGCTCCAGCAATTCGGGAAACCGGTCGTTTGCGGGTTCGCTACAACTGGTATACAGTACTAGCGGATCGCTGAAACCGGCCCTGCCCAATTGCTGCTTGAAGTCTTCGAGTTGAGATGGAACCGCCCTATCCCACTGGTTCATCACGAATATCCAGGCATGCTTGCCGCCTTCGGCCCGCAACAGCTGCCAAGCCTTGTTATCCCGATAACGCTCGGGACTCACCACATACAACAGCACGTCGATATGCGGTAACCACTCCAGTACCAAGGTTTTGTTTCCCAACTCTATGCTGTCGAAATCCGGCATGTCTATCCAGACGATATGCTGGTTTTGCGCGTTGTCGTGCTGGGCGATTTTGGTCTTTTCCAACGGCAGGCTGGCCGGTAATTGCCCTAGCTGTAGCGAACGGTGATGATACAGAGTCACTTCGCGCGAAGTGGGCCGTTCGATGCCGGCCCTGGCCACGGCCTGCCCCGCCAGCCGATTTAACAGGGAGCTTTTACCCACGCCGGTACCGCCGATAAAGGCCACGATGAGCGGCCTATGCGGCGAGGACTGCTGGTCGAACAATTGCTCCGGGCCGCGCGCATCCAGCTCGAACAACTCCCGCGCACTCTGCTGTTTTAAATGACCTTGCGCCAGGGCGGTTTGCGCCCAATCCCGCGCCATCGCTAAAAGTTCAGAGTATTCGTAAGCCATTTTTTTTCTCGTGCAACGCTTGTTCGGCCTGCCGGCATTGTTGTTCGCTGATGTTGAAGCGGGTGGAAAGCTGAATGCCCAGCGGCAATTCATAAAGTCGTTCGCGCAAAACCGCTTGGAACAGGCGGGCATTGACGGTCCGCATCTGTTGCTGTTTCAATTCGCTTTCCACCCGGCCCATGTAGCCGCCGATGGCGCTTTCTGCCAGCAGGGACGTCATGCTGAGCATCAGCGGGGTAAGCAGCAGATCGTGCACGCCGACGCCGCCGGCCTGAATTGCCAAGAACAGCCCTCCCGCGTCGGTGGAAATGCGCGTCGCCCGCAGACTGTTCAACACCAGCGGCTGCTCCTCCAGTTTATGGTACAAGCGATGGGCGGCGGCATCGATCTCGCCCAGAAAGTCTTGCTGGTACTGTAAAACGGCTTGTTGATAGTCCTGTGTCAATTCGGCGCGTTTTTGCCGGAGCAGGACCGCTGTTTCCCGCCACCAACCGACATTCAGACGTTCGGTTTCGGTTTTTTCCAGCAATCGATCCGCCAGCTGTATCAGCACGTGCGAGCCGATTTGGTTCAAAATGCCGATTTCCTGCACCGGGCTGGCGTTAAATTCGTCCCGCCCCAGTTTCATCAAGCGGCGTACCGGCCAGGTCATTGCCCTGCGGGCTTTGCCGGCAATTTTGGCCAGACCCGGAATTTCCAGCAAATTCAATAAATTCAGCAAGGCTGACTGAAAGGTCTGGTAATGGTGCGGATGTTCCAGATAATCGCGCCGATAGGCGACAACCGCCTGTTCCAGCATCCGGTCGACCAAGCCTTGCCACTCGCCTTGGGCTTTATGCTCGGCGTAAACCGGTTCCAGCCATTCCCGCCAGTGACGGCTGAAGAACTGCTGCTGATAGCAAAGATGTTTGGCCCGCTCAACCCGTTTGACCGCATCCGTCAGCAGGTTTTTTGCGCCGGGCGGCCAAACCGGCGCGGACGTCGACTTCTCAAACAGCAGCGGCACCACTGGTGGTACGGTGTCGCCACGGCTTTGCAGCCATTTTTGCCGCAACGAATCTTCTATCAGGCTTTCGCTGCCTTCGGCGAGCTTATTCAGGCAAATCACAGTGGGCTGGCCAAGGGGCCGCAGGGTTTGCATGACCTCCCAAACCGATTGATCGGCGTATTTTTCCTTGCTGACCACCAGCACCAATACATCGGCCAAGGCCAGGGTTCTGATGACGCCCTCCCGGTAATCGGCGGCATCGATGGAATCGAAATCCGGGGTGTCCCACACCACGCAGGCCGGCAACAGATCCGATATGGCCGATGATTGGCCGATCGAATAGCAGTCGTAGCGGCTTCGGCTCAGCGCGGCGGCATCCAGACACTGAAAACGGCCGAAATAATGTTGCAGACCATCCAGATCGTCGGCGGCGACGCGATGACAAAAGCCCTGCGCATGCACGGTATAGCCGGCCAGGGGACTGACGCCGGCCAAACTATCGTTCAGCAGCAGATTGACGACGGAACTTTTGCCGGCCTGGGTCGGACCGATTACGGCGATTTGCAGTGGACATTGCGGAAATTCGTGGATTAATACCCCCCTGCGCAGAAATGCCTCCGCATACAGCAACTGCTCGCTCCGCTGCTGGTATTCGAAATACAGGGGACTTTTCGGCGCCAGTTCGGTCAGCACGGACTGGTAGCGCTGTTTGAGAAGTTGGATAAATTCCAGCATGATAAAAGGGCTTGGGTTTATAATTACCGAGTAATTTAGTTTGTTTAATAACCCGGGCCCACGCATTATAAATATAAAATTCCGGGATTGTTTATTAAGGCCACAGGGGGGCTTTCATCATGAAAAAAGCGACAACCATTCTGGTTTTCTTGCTCTGCGCGTTTGCGGTAGCTTGCAATAAAAGCCATCAAATCAACGGCAGCAGCCTGAAGACCGTCAATCGGTCGATCAACGCCATCAAGGAAAAATTGCCGTTGGACCAACGCATCGAGTTTGAGGTGTCCTTCTGGACCCTGCGCGATGAAATCAGAAACAACAAGGATTTTCTGAATGAAATCGACGGCAAAACGCCCGAGCAACTGATCGCCAAGGGCAAGGAACTCTTTGAGAAGCGCAAGGCCAGCGGCAACAAGGAATATGCGCAATACAACAACTGGGATCAAATGATCACCCAATACACGCAAGAACGTATCGATCAGAACCGCAAGAAAACCCCGGATGCGCGCGATAAAACCAACCCGCACCGGGTCGATTACAAAATGCAGGCCATGTAACTCAACGCCGCAAAACCGGGGCCGGCAATTGTTTTTGTTCCACCAGAACGGACACGAACTGACTGGCCTCGGCGATGGTTTTTTCCATTACCTCTATCAATTTGGAAATATCCAGGCCCATCTCGATGAACTCGTGCCGCAGTGCCGCAATGGCGTGGGCATTCAGATTATGCTTTAAAAACAAGACCTGATCCTGAAACGCCGCCAACACCGGCTGCATGCGCGCTTCGGCCATTTGCAGGCTCTTGACCAGCCGGCCGTATTGTTGCCGCGATTTTTTCAACTGCTGCTGGCTGCGGGCCCGCAAAGCCCGATTGCTGTATAGCTCCAACTCGGCTTCCCATTCGGCGAATAGCGCCGCGCTGACTTCCTCTATGGCCTGAATCCGCTGCCCGACCTGATCGGCCTTGCCTCGGCAGATATCGTAGCGTTTTTTCAATTGTTGATAACGCAGTTCCAGTGGGCTGTCGTCATATCGGGCGATGGTTTTGAATTTTTCCAGCGCATCGACGAATTGATCCCGGCTATCCTTCAGACTTTCGCAGGCCTGATCGACCTGGGCCACCACGATGTCGCGCTTGTGGTGGCCCAGCAGGGACTCCCGGCTTTGGTAATACGCGTTACGTAGGGGTTTGTTCAAGAGTGCTTTAATGAATCTGATCATGCGAAGCCAGCAAATTGTCCTTATTGATGATGCGAATGTTAAATCCGGCATGCTCGGCAAAGTGGGCAAAACCGCTGTCGATAATGCCCTGTTGTTGCAGCCGCGCCAACGAATCGCCGGGCCGGATCGGACATGACTTCACCAGCAGCAATTCGTCGGCCCCTACCCTGCCGGCCAGCCAAGCCGACAGACTGTCCGAAGTGACATGCCAGCCGGCGGCCACCCCGGCTTGCTCCAATTCGCGCGGGCAAGGCGACCAAATCGCCGTTTTGCCGCTATTGCCGGCCGCTGCGACTGTTTCGAACACACCAAAGTCGGGGTGCAGGCCGTGAAACAACCAAGCCATTTGCCGCATGGCCAAAATGGCCATGCGGTGCGCGACGACGTCGTTAAATCCCCACTGTTTTTGCGCCGCCCTTACCTGATCGGCAAACACACCGCCGCCCGGCACGATCAACACCTTACCCGGATAAGCGGCCAATCCGGCCAGACAGTCGGGCAATACCTTCGCGGACAACAAACTGCCTCCCAGCTTGACCACCGTGATCATTGCTGAAATTGTTGCAGTAATTGCAGCAGGGCGGCGGCCTTGTCGAAACATTCTTGATACTCGGCGTCTTCCAGCGAATCGTTGACGATGCCGCCGCCCACCCAAAAACGCATGCTGTCCTGGTTATGCACCAATGTACGAATGGCGATATTGGTATCCATATTGCCGTCGAAACCGATATAACCGATTGCGCCGCAATAGACACCGCGCCGATGCGGCTCCAGTTCCTCGATGATTTCCATTGCGCGAATTTTCGGCGCGCCGGTAATCGAACCGCCGGGGAAGCAACTGCGCAGCAAATCCAAGGCGTGCTGATTTTCGGCCAGTTCGCCGGTGACGGTACTGACCAAATGGTGCACGGTGGCATAGCTCTCCACCGCGAACAACTCCGGTACCCGTACCGTTCCCTTCCGGCAAGTTTTGCCGAGGTCGTTCCTGAGCAGATCCACTATCATGACGTTTTCCGCCCTATCCTTGTCGCTGGCGGCCAGGGCGGCAATCTGTTTTTGGTCTTCGCACGCCAAGGCCTTGCGCGGCAAAGTGCCCTTGATCGGCTTGGTTTCTACCCGTCCATTGATGACTTGTAAAAACCTTTCCGGCGAAGAGCTCAGCACCCGGGCATCGGGCAGGTTCAAATAGGCGCTGAACGGCGCGGCGTTGATTCTGCGCAGCGTTTGATAGGCAAACCAGGGGTTGCCGCGACAGGGACTGACAAAGCGTTGGGTCAAATTGACCTGATAGCAGTCGCCTTCCTTCAGATAATGCTTGATCCTGGCAAAGGCCCGCCCGTAGTCGTGTCGACTCATGTTGGACCGGGGCGCCCGCAAAACCTTGAAGTCGTTCAACGGAAAATGTTCCGGCATCTTGCTGAATTGCGCCGACACCCGCTCTATCAGGTCTTCGGCCAGATCGTAACCGACCAGCCAACTTTGCCGTTTTTGGTGGTCCACCACTACCGCCCAGCGGTAAATGCCAATAGCCATATCCGGCAATTGTTCGGCGGCCTGGGCGGAAACCGGCAAATTTTCGATGCGCCGGGCCAAGTCATAGGCAAAATAGCCGATTGCGCCGCCGTTGAACGGCAAATCGTCCATGGCCGGCAACGCCGGGCCCAGACGGGTTTTCAGCAAGGCAAAGGGATCTTCCCGACTGACGGTTTGCGCGCCGCGCTGGTTAATACGGGTCGAGTCGCCGTAGGTTTGCAGGGTACAGACCGGATCGTAGGCCATGATATCGAAGCGGCCTTGCCTGCTGAGCGGGAAAGCGCTATCCAGATAAACCGCCCACGGCTGGTCGGCGCAGGCGGCAAATAACAAGGAGCTGTCCTCGACATACGGCAAGGCTAGTTTGGTAGCTTTAACTAAAGGCATTAAGTGATGTGGTGATGACGATCCGGCCAAGCCGAATGAATGCAAGGCAATGGACGGATTTTATACCAGCCGCCGACATTAACCAACCGCGCGGGCAAGATAAGCTACCGCAACCGCCGGAGCGCAATCGGCGGCATCCACCGATCCGTCAAGCGCGCCGGACTCCAGCAATTGGTTAAAATCCTTGAACGGCAGTTCAAGCTGGTCGGCGATTTCCCTGGCCAAAAACCGGCCGACACCGGCGCCGATCACCGTCAAGCGCCCGCCAGCCGCGCTTCTTTGCATCTGCCGCAGACAGGCCCGCCGAATATGATCTTTTTGCCGGTCTTTCAAGCCCCGGGCAAATGTCAACCACAGCGGCCAGTCGCTTTCGGCAAAGTCGTAACCGGTCATGCGCGACAAGCGGCGGGCGCTGGCCACGGGCGTCTTTTCGGCGCCGTCGGCGGTATCGCATTGATCGTGGGCTTCGTTCAAGTCGCCGGTCAGCCGATAGACGTCCGCCATGTTGGCAAAATATTCGCCCATCAAACCCATCGATTGGCCGTTAAATTCGGCCTGTTGGGTAACCGCCATTACCGCCGTGCGCACAATGCCGGTATACACCAACTCGCCCGTCACCAAGCGTTGATAATCGCTGTAACCCAGCGCCCGCAAGGCATGTTGCTCAAGCAGCAGAATATCGGTGGTGGTGCTGCCGATGTCCACCAGCAGGCCCCGCTCTATTCGTTGCGCCGCCAGCTCGGCGGTGGCTATCCAGTTGGCGGAGGCTATGCACGCGTAATGCCGTGTTTCCACCTTATCGGCTTCGACGAAGCCTTTGGAGCCGGCGTAAAGCAATAGCCGGTTGGCGGGCAGGCTGTCCTTCATGGTCTGGATAATAGACCGCACCCCATGTTCACGGTCGGAAAAACAATCCGCCAATTCGCCGGTCATGGTCACTGCATGGCTATCGCCATGCTCCGGCAACGCCGCTAAAATCGCCGCGACGGTCCGCCGCAGATAGGCCAAACCTTTCCAGAGCGGACAGGGTTGTTGAATTACCCTTATCACCTCGCCGCATTGATTAACCAGCGCCGCCTTGACGTGCGCGCCGCCTATGTCCCAGCCTATGATATTTTTTTGCATAATCGGATATTATTGAATATCAACCCGTACTTCCTGGTTGTTGGAAAAACATAAAAAGGGATCGCCATCCAGCAAGCGAAACACCTGTTCCACCACGTTGATGCCGATTGCCCGGCGGATGCCGACATAAGAAGTGGTCAAGCGCGGATTGATTTCCAGAATCAGCGGCCCTCGATCCGGCGTTTCGATGATATCGATACCGATATAGCCCCATAAGCCGGGCAAGGCCCTGGCGACTCGATCGACCAGGTCTTGATACTGGTCTAGGCCCGGATGATCGGCGTTGACCAGACAAGCCCGCAGATTGAAGCTTCGTTGCGTGACCGCGAGTTGCTGGCGATTGCGGCACAACAGCCAGCCCCTGCCCCGCTTGAACAAACAGGACAGACTTATGGCCTGCCCGGCTTGCATGGGTTGAATCAACAGTTTTTCCGGTGTAGGCAGGTTTTCGACGGCGGCCGAATATTCGGCGGGATTTTCCACGATCAGGCTGCCTTCACAACCAACCCCGTCAATCGGCTTGATCACGCAGACGGGATAAGGCGGCTCATTCAAGCCCGCCAAACCCAGCGTCTCGACTGCCGGGATACCATTAGCCGACAAACAGCGGTAGGTGGCTAGCTTGTCCGCGCAAATGGCCAGGGTGTCGGGCGGCGACAGCAATAAAATTTTTCGTTGTTGCACAACCATCCGCGCCAGCCCCGCCAACAGGCCACCGCTCTCGGGCGCAATCAACCAGACAAAGCCAGCCCGCTCTATCAAGTCGGACAGCCGTTGGCGGATATCATCCGAGCGCTTGATCGGAACGACCTGGGTATTGGCCGGCAAGGAAAAATCCGCACAGCGTTCATCCAACGGTAACAACAGATGTAAATTCGGCAAGGACTTCAGATCGTCCAGCAAAGCCTGTAACATCATGCGGCCTTCGGCCAGCAGGGAAGCGGGTAGATCCTGTCCCGCCAAACCACCGCCGCTGACGTACTCAAACACAAGAATTTTCAAAAATTTTCCACCTTATGCAAATTATCCCGGTAATCGATTTAAAAGACGGTTTGGTCGTACATGCCAAGCGCGGCGAAAGGGCTGGCTATCAGCCGATACATCAGAGTTCCATTTTAACGGCCAGCAGCGAATTCGATGCGGTGATGGCGGGATTTTTGACTTTATATCCGTTCAAAACGTTTTATATCGCCGACTTGAATGCCATCACCGGAACCGGCCACCATCGACCGTTAATCGATACGCTGTTTACCCGTTATCCCCGCATCGAATTCTGGATAGATAACGGCAGTCAATTATCTCAGATAAGAACGGACAGTCCGACTCTGAAATACGTCATAGGCACCGAATCGCAACTATCGCGTCCCCGGCGCGGCGATTTGCCGTTCGTGCTGTCATTGGATTATAAAAATCAGCAAGCGATCGGCCTGCCTGAGTGGTTCGAGCAAAGCCAGTTCTGGCCCGACCAAGTAATCGTGATGAGTTTGAGCCGCGTGGGCAGCGGCGAGGGGCCTGACTTGAAAAAACTGACCGAATTGCAGCGCCTGCATCCGTCCAAACATTTTATTGCCGCCGGCGGCATACGCGATATCGATGATCTGAAAGAACTGAAAGGACACGGCTTGTACGCCGCGCTGCTAGCCACGGCCCTGCACGCGGGCAGCATAAGCCGCGGGCAAATCGAAAACCTTTAGGCAAAAAAATACCCCGGCAAGCCGGGGTATTTCAACAGCCGGTACAGCTACAACTTATGCTTCGTTGTTAACCGCGAATGGGTGTTTAGCTTCTTTTTTGCCGGCAACAACTTCAGCAGCAGTTGGTGAACCCGCAACAGCGCGTTTCAGAGCTTCTTTGGTTGCAGCATAGTTGAAAGATTCGATTTTAGCGTCGTCTTCAGCCAACCAGTGGATGAAAACACCAACGGAAACGAACAAATCATCAGCTTCGTCAGCAGGGATGGTGCCGTCTTCAACGCAATCAGCAACAGCCATGGCAACGCCGCGTTGCGCTGGTCCAAACATTTGAACAGCTTGTTTTGAACCTTTGATGGTAACTTTGTTGAACAGAATGGTAGCTGGTTTAACCATCAGGTTAGGTGCTACTACAGCCAACAGAGTAGAGAAACCGTCTTTGTTGTTAGTCAAAGCGTTTGCAAACGCTGTTTCAGCAGCTGAACCACGTGGGCCGACGATCAAGTCGATGTGAGCAATTTCATTGCCTTCGCCAACCAAGGATTCGCCAACGCGCATGTTTGTAATTTTAGCCATTTTAAATTTATCCCCTAAAGATAAGATTGAACCAAGTAAAAGACACGTTTAGTCCGTTTTATAGACGCTTCTGGGCAATTCCCTTAAACACTTTTTAGACATCAGTTTGTCTAAAAAGCTG
Source organism: Methylomonas subterranea (assembly GCF_024505185.1). Lineage (GTDB taxonomy): Bacteria > Pseudomonadota > Gammaproteobacteria > Methylococcales > Methylomonadaceae > Methylomonas > Methylomonas subterranea. The sequence continues at coordinate 17,695 of NZ_JANIBJ010000035.1, read as the reverse complement.
TTCCAGTAGCACCACCAGTACTGTTGCGACAGTGATGTCAGCGGTTGTACCCGGATTGATTTTATTAGCCTTGAAGGACTCGTCGATGCGATACAGCATCGGCAACACCTCGTCCGGCTTATTCGCGGTTTCCATGGCCTTGCATAACAAGGCCATCTCCGCCGCAATCCACTCTGAATACTGCTTTCCATACTTTCGCTCAATATGGCTATCCGGATAACGAGCTAGCATTTCGGCGAAAACCGTCAATGCAGCCCAGCCGCTATCGCCAGACAAAACGAAAGCACGATTATACGCTAAAACTGTAAAATCAAAAATATCTTTAAAGCAACTTGTATACTGCAGAGCAATTCTATCCCTATCCGCCGCCAACTCCATGGCCCGCGACAGCGTTACCGTGGCCCGCCCCCGCACGTCGTGCCGTTCGGATTCACCCAAACCGCCAGGCGACGCCAACGCAATGGCCCGAAATACCCAATCCGCATCCTGTTCGGTAGTGCTGTTTAAAACGGCAGCCAACGCTTGCCGTAAATCGGCCGGCCGCTTCGAGGATTGCGCAGCCTGCAGCAAGGGCGCGCACAGCAGGATAATGCCCAGATTGGTGTTGCAAGCGACCGCCTCTCGCGTGGATTGGACGGCGTAATAGATTTTTTCGCCCAGACTATAGGCCGGATCGGTAATCGGCACCGCGCTGACTTCGGCGCTGAGCCTGAAATCCGCCACCGTCATATCGTGGCCGTCGCTATACACACTGACATTACCGGGCTTGAAAGCCTGTAATTCCGTCTCGCAGGCCAGCAGGTAGGCCTCTGCCAATGCCTGGCGAGCTATCACGCTACGGCCTTTATGCTATACATATGCCGCTGCAGCAGATCGTCGACCAACAAGCCCGCAATATCGACGCCGCAAGCACCTTGCAAGCCCTTCCAGGCCGGCACGCTGTTGACTTCGATCACCGTCGGCCGGCCGTCCCGCTCCCGGATGATATCCACGCCGGCATAATCCATCCGCAACGCGGCGACCGCCCTCACCGCCAGCTCGGCAACTTCTTCAGTCAGCTCGATAGCCTCGCAGGAAGCCCCGCGGGCCACGTTGTTTAACCAGGAAGTGCCGCGCCGGCGCATGCCGGACACCGCCTTGCCGTTAATCACGAAAATGCGCTTATCCGAATAACCATCGCCGTCGCATTCGATAAAGCGCTGCAGGTAATAAATACCGTGACTACCGGTTAGCCAAAGCAGATCGGTGGATTTTTCCAGCCGCCGGATACCTTCGCCTTGCGAGCCGAACAAGGGTTTGCTGATGACGTAATGTCCCAGCGCCAATTCACGTTCAACCACGGCCAAGGCTTGTTCGCGCTCGCGCAGCACCCAGGTTTTGGGCGTGGATATGCCGGCCCGTTGCAACAAAAAACTGGTCATGGCTTTGTCGACGCTACGCTCGATGGCGCGACCATCGTTGTAAACCGGCACCCCCAACATTTTCAGGGCGTGCAGCACGTCCAGATAAAACACCACCTCTTCCAGCGAACCGCCCGGCACGCCGCGTACAAACACCGCATCGGGCAGTTCTTGTTCGAAACCGGGAATGACAACGGGCAATTCGTCGCCGACCTGCAGCCGGCAGGCAGTGAGGGAAACGTAGTCCGCGCGGCATGAGCGTGCCGCAAACGCGCGGCAAAGCTGTTTGCCGTGCCAGCCGGGATCATCGGTAAAGATGGCTATTCGAGGTAATGGATTGGTCACGATTTTCAGATGCACACAAAAAAGCCGGACTCAAAAAGCCCGGCTTGCAACACAAATTAAAGCTTAAAGACCGAAGGACTGATCCAGCAGCGCATTATCCAATTTGCCGGCCCGGAAGCTTTTGCCGGACTCTACCGCTGTCACAATTACCACGGCCGGGCTGAACAGCATGGCATCGACCTTAAAGAAGTCGTATTCATAGGCTTTAAAAATATCGGCAAACGGTTTGCCGTAATCCTTCGAGGTCGAGCTGGGCAATTCTTTGGCCAATTTTTCAGCCGCCTCGTCGCTGCCTTTGACAAACAAATGCACCTGGCCGGCAAACAGAATTGCATCGTTGGTGCGCCCCATGGCTTTGACGAAATTGGGATGAGGCGGGCAAACCGGCGCGGAACCCGTGCCGTCGATAATATTTTCCAACGGAAAATGCAAGGCATGCGCCTTGTGCATCGCCACTTCCAGTACCCGGCCCACCACCTGCACACCGCCGGCCAAACTGCTGGTCGGCGTAACGATAATGGTCAGATCGGCCGGCGACACACCACAGGCGGCGGCCACTTTTTCGACGATTTCAAGTGGCGGCACGGCGTCGTTCTCGATCACCAGCACGGTTTTGTCGCAACTGTCGCGGTACTCCAGCTCTTTATACAGCTCCTCGACCGGTTCGACCGCGCCGTCCTTGACCTTGGTGGCCATGGCGCGGGCCGGACCGGAACCCAGCGCATAATATTTGCCGTGCGACAGGCTCCAGCCGGCATATTGGCTGCCCAGGCAGGACAATACTGGATTAGTCGCATGCACGTTAATCGTCAACGGCCAGTGATTGGTGTAGCAACTTTGCGACAAGGTCGCCGTACCCATGCCGCCCATGCAGATTTCGGTAATGATGCGGCCGGCTTCCAGACCGCCGGGAACCTTGATGCCGGCATCGATAATCGTGCAACCGTTTTCCAGTTTCTCGACACACAGTCTCAGCTTGTCGGCGTTATCGAGCAGGTGAGCCACCAGGGGCTGGGTGAGTTTATTGACGCTAGCTTGGTATTGCATGAGTTAAGTGACCTGTATATAAAAAATTTTCGATGATAAGTTGCCGACGCCGAAGCCTATCCTCTACCTGTTGGGCATCGTTTCCGCCGGCAATGATACTGCATACGGGCCGCCCCTTGCCAACAAAAGCGCCATCCGCGGGCCTGTCCACCACCCATTCGGGCCAGCTGACTCCAGACGAAATTAACAAGTCATTTCGGGCAAATACGGTGTGAAATCCGGCCGGCTCCGACGAACCGATTTCAACGGTTCTCCCCAAACAGGCCAGACAATGCGCCGTAAAAACCGACTTGCCGTAAAGTTGGGCGCTGGCCGGAATGCGGGCGTTCAATTCCAGCATATAACACTGCCCGTCCTTGACAATAAAATCCAGGCTACCCAAGCCCCGCAGCGGATAAACCTTACCCAACCCGTCCAGCCATTCGACCAGTAGAGCGCGGTTTTGCGACGAAACATGAGCATGATTGGCGATCCCGGCAAAGGTAAACGGTTGTTCATGGCCTTCGGCGATCCATTGCCGATTGAAACCGAACAACTTGATTTTGCCGTGGTCCGCGACAAATAAAACTGACATCGCTTGACCATTCAGGTAGCGTTGCCAATAAAACCGACCCGCGTCAACCGTCTGCTCCAAACAATGGCGGCTTATGGCAAAACCGCCCTCGCCCCGCATCGGCTTGACTAACCAAGCCTGATCAGCGGCCGGCGGCGAAAAAACCGTGTCGGGATAGGGAATGGCTAACTGTTGCAGGTGGCGGAAAAATGCCGGCTTATCCTGAAAGCGCATGAACAGCGTGGGTGGGTTACCGAGCACGATCAAGCGGCTTTCCAAATACCGCAAGCTGTCGACATGAGCCTCAAAACCGCTGCCGTAGACCGCGTGCGTCAAGCCGTGCTTTTGCGTCAGAGCCTCTACAGCCTCGGCAATATCGGCCACGGCCAAGTCGGCAACCCTGACCGTTTCCGTCGCCAGCCGGCAGGTGTCCAGGTCGGCATAACAATCGATGGCAACCACCTGAAAACCGGCATCCACCGCCAGTTGCGCCAACATCCGCGCCGAACGGCCAATTACCAACAACCTCAGCGGGATACTCAAACCGTTCACTCAAGGCAAGCAATAAAATTTTATGGTAGCAAGAAAAAACGCTGGATTTAAAAAAATATTCTGGCATAATGCGCGGCTCTTGGAGAGCTGGCTGAGCGGTCGAAAGCGGCGGTCTTGAAAACCGTTGAAGGTTTATCCCTTCCTGGGGTTCGAATCCCTAGCTCTCCGCCATTATATACAGTTAAGGCCTTGATAAATAACAATTTATCAAGGCCTTAATTTTTTCTACCCTACTCCCTACCCTACTTTTGATTCTAATAACCATCACTGATTCCATTTCAGTGGGCGTTATTTGATACAGAACCATTATCAGCCATTTGTCGACTCCGCGCATGATCTGAGGCAAAGCTCGCAAAGTTATTAGCATCATGCCGTAACAAAATCACAGCTACGACATCAGCAAACCAGCCTTAGCCTTATTTCAGCCTTTTAACTCATTTGATTCGGCTCAATACGCATTTTTGTGTAGGGAGCCTTCAATGGCTATTAAACAATGCCTAGCTTGCGGCCAGTCTTTTCAACCACGTCCACAAGTTCCACTGCAAACCTATTGCTCGGCGCCTTCATGCCAACAGCATCGTAAACGACAATGGCACCGCAACAAACTGCAAACAGACCCTGATTATCAAGAGAACCAACAACGGGCTCAACAATCGTGGATAGAGCGCAATCCCGATTATTGGCGTCAATACCGTGAATCTCATCCAAAGTATGTTGATCGTAATCGAACTTTGCAACGGACACGCAACGCCAAATCCAAGAATAATCGAATTGCAAATATGGACGGGTCAACTCCAGAAAAACTGCTGCCATCAGGGATTTACAGACTAAGTTTGGTGACAGAAACCAATATTGCAAAGATGGACGTCTGGACCGTAGAAATCACGGTACATGCTTGCGAATGTCGGCCATAAGCCAGTGTTGCAAATAGATGACTTGATCGGCAAACCAATCTGATTCTTATACCGTATTGTCAGTTCGCTCTTGGTAAACCCTGGATTTGGCTGTCCCTGCTTAGAAGATAGCTCCTGTCCACAAGTGGCTTAGCGAGAGCCTAATTTTCATGCGATCGGGGATCATCAGGTTTGATAAATCAAATTGAATCCAACGAAGAACAGCCAGAAACGTTCGTCAAATTACGCGCAGGAATATGTGCGAATGTCGACAGAGCATCAGCAATATTCCACTGAAAACCAGTCTGACAAAATCCGCGAATACGCCGCTCGTCATGATATTGAGATCGTCCGAACCTACACCGATGCCGGTAAAAGTGGTTTGCGCATCGATGGCCGAGCTTCATTACAACAGCTGTTGAAAGATGTTGAAAGTGGCTCTGCCGACTTTTCAATGATTTTAGTTTATGACGTTAGCCGCTGGGGACGATTCCAGGATGCTGATGAGAGCGCTTACTATGAATATCGGTGCCGGAAAGCTGGTATTCAAGTTACTTACTGTGCCGAGCAGTTTGAAAACGACGGTTCTCCTGTTTCCACCATTGTCAAAGGTGTCAAACGGGCTATGGCGGGTGAATACAGCCGAGAATTGTCGGCTAAGGTTTTCGCCGGGCAGTCTCGACTAATTGAACTCGGTTTTCGTCAAGGTGGCCCTGCTGGATATGGCCTCCGCCGGGTATTACTCGATCAAAACGGTTCCATTAAAGCCGAACTGGCCAGAGGCGAACATAAAAGCCTGCAAACTGACCGTGTCATCCTCATGCCTGGTCCCGAGGCGGAAATCCGCACCGTCAATTTGATGTATCACTGGTTCATCGAGGATGGACTGGTCGAGTCCGAAATTGCCGAACGCTTGAACGGCATGGGATTACGTACCGATCTGGACCGGCAGTGGACCCGCGCAACGGCGCAAGAGATCCTGACCAATGAAAAATACATTGGTAACAATGTCTATAACCGCATTTCCTTCAAGCTCAAAAAGCTAAGAGTGGTTAATCCTTCTGATATGTGGATCAAAAAAGAAGGCGCATTCGAACCTATCGTACCGCCTGAACTGTTTTACACCGCGCAAGGAATCATTCGAGCCAGAGTTCACCGATATACCGACAAGGAATTAATCGAGCGTCTGCGAGCCCTTTACCAGCGCAGAGGCCTTCTGTCGGGATTGATCATCAACGAATCCGAAGGCATGCCATCCACGTCCGTTTACGCGCATCGTTTCGGTAGCCTAGTGCGAGCCTACCAAATGGTCGGTTTCACGCCCGATCGGGATTATCGATATCTGGAGATCAACCAATTCCTCCGTCGTTTTCACCCAGAAACCGTCAATGAAACCGAACGCCAGATCATGGCATTAGGCGGCACCGTCAAACGCGACGCTGGCACGGATCTGCTGCAAGTCAATAATGAATTCAGTGTTTCCATAGTATTGGCGCGCTGCCAGAGTACCGAGAGTGGTCGTCATCATTGGAAGGTCCGGTTTGATACCAGTTTGGCCCCAGACATCACCGTGGCGGTTCGCCTTGATGAGACAAATCACGCCGCGCTCGATTACTACCTATTACCGCGACTGGATTTCGACCAACCCCGCATCCGTCTCGCCGAACACAACCCAATCGAATTCGAAAGCTACCGTTTCGACAGTTTGGATTATCTGTACGGGATGGCGGAACACACACGTTTGAGGAGAGCAGCATGACCGAAACAATCAAGACTGGCCAAATGCAAATGATCCCAATTAACTTGATTGATGTCCTTAATCCAAGAGAAAGAAACAAGCGTGTTTTCGAAGAGATCGTCACCAATATCCAAACAATCGGGCTCAAGAAGCCAATCACAGTGACGCCGCGACCCGCAACAGACGGCACTGACCGCTATCTTTTGGTGTGCGGTGAAGGCCGAATGAAGGCATTTCATGCTTTGGGTGAAGCAACAATTCCTGCCCTGGTTATTGAAGTCAGCGACGAAAATGCATTCATCATGAGTTTGACCGAAAATATCGCTCGCCGCCATTATCGACCGTTAAAGTTATTGGCAGGTATTCAGCAGCTTCACGAACAGGGATACGACAAAAAAGTCATAGCCCAAAAAACCGGACTCTGCGTCGAGTATGTCCACGGCATACTCACCTTGCTGATGAAAGGCGAAGAACGTTTGTTGGTTGCCGTGGGAAAAGGCAAAATCCCATTGAATGCAGCCTTATCCATTGTCGGCGCGGGTGATGATGATCAAGCCATCCAGGCCGCCCTACAGGAAGCCTACGAGACTGGAAAGCTACGGGGAAAACAATTGATACAGGCGCGACGAGTTATCGAACGCCGACAAACGTTAGGACCATCGGTTGCCAAAGGTACACCCCGAAAAGCGCAAGATGTCACGACCGCAAGTCTGGTCAGAGTCTACCAAAAGGAAGTCGACCGCCAAAAACTGGTCGTTAAAAAGGCCCAGTTGACTCAACAACGCTTGTTGTTTGTCGTCAGTGCCCTCCGAGAATTATTTGCCGATGAGAATTTCTCGACTCTTCTGCGCGCAGAGGGCTTAGACTCTCTGCCGAAATATCTCGCTGAACGTGTCTTGTCGGGAGGCCGCACGATATGACCAATATACCTCTGGGATTCTGTCTCGAACCGATTTCAGTGCCCGTAGATAAGATCCTGCCCTCGCGGAGAACACCTACTGGCGTTACCACCTCGCGAAAATATTTGCAGATACGCACATCGATACAGGAAATTGGACTGATTGAGCCACTATCGGTCGGGCCTGCCGATGCTAAAACCGATCAGCTCATTTTACTGGATGGCCACATCCGACTGATCGCTTTGCAGGAATTGGGATATATCGAGGTTCCATGCCTGGTTGCTACTGATGACGAGAGTTACACGTATAACAGCCGCAATAATCGATTGTCGACTATACAGGAACATCACATGATTCGCCGCGCCATCGAACGCGGCGTCACCCCAGAACGGTTGGCCAAGGCGCTGAGCGTCGATCCCCGCACCATTGAACGCAAAGCGGCATTATTAGAAGGCATATGCCCCGAGGCAGCAGAACTGTTGAAAGATCACCAATTTCCAACGGATCTGTCACGAGTATTGCGAAAAATGAAACCAACCCGCCAACTCGAATGCGTCGAACTCATGATATCAGCCAATACCATCACCATAAATTATGCTGAAGCACTATTGGTCGCCACCCCTTCGTCGATGCTGGTCGAAGGCAAAAAGCCCAAAAAGCTGAGCGGTCTAACTGCGGAGCAAATAGCCAAAATGGAGCGAGAAATGAGCAATCTTCAAGAACGATACAAAATGGTTGAGCAGACATACGGACAAGATGTCCTCAATTTGGTACTGGCTAAGGGCTACTTAGCCAAATTACTTGAAAATCCAGCAATAAAACGGTTTCTGCAGCAAAGGCAGCCGGAATTCTTGGCGGAATTCGACGCCATTGTTCAAACAGTATCACTGGATCAATGACGAGCCTTATTTGTTATTGAACTTAACGTTGCTCAAAATTCCTACATCGCCGCCATTTATCCACCACAATACGCCAGCCAAATTCACTGCATCGTTGTTCTGACACTTGCAGGAATCGACAACTGGCACAGCGCACGAATCCTCGCGTATCGCCGTGGTGAATTCGCAGGGTATCTTCGGCCAGTTGCAAGGCGTAATGCAGGATGTCGGGGCTTACAGCGCATTCGCTGAGAAACTCGTCGATGACCGATGAATCGGTTTCACCAATGGCGTTCAGATAGGCCATAAGTCTGGCTTGGTCTTGGGCGTTGAGCTTGTTAACGTTGTTTTGTCGGTATTCGCTATTTTGAAGTGTTACCGGTATTACTGGTGTTACCGTCAATTCTGGCGCGGGTCGTTTTTGACCTTTTCGGCATCGACCTCGTCAACGTTGAACGGCGGATTGGCCATCACGAAATCGGCGCTACCGAACAGGCCATCGTGCTGATCGTTGTAATAGGTTATAGCCGGTTCGCCGCCGATGATATTGCCTTCCAAACCGTGCACCGCCAGATTCATCTTGGCCAAACGGGTGGTGACGCGGTTTTTCTCGTGGCCGTAAAAAGTCAGTTGGGTCGGGTCTTGTTGGTGCTGCTCCATGAAATGCGCGCTTTGCACAAACATGCCGCCGGAACCGCAGACCGGGTCGAAAATCTTGCCGTGATCGGGTTCGATGACGTTGACGATCAGTTGTACCAAGGACACCGGGGTAAAGAACTCGCCGCCGTCGTGCGCGCCTTGGTCGGCAAAGGCGGTTAAAAAGTACTCGTAGATGCGGCCAAAGATGTCGCCGGTGGCTTTTTTGAGTTCGTCCGGATTAAGTCCACGCAGCAGTTGACCCAACACCTCATTCGGAATGGTGCGGTATTCCTGCTTGGGCAATTGGTCGCGCAGGTTGCGGTAATCGGCTTCGATGGCCTCCATGGCCTGAATGATTTTTTCGGCACGGTCATCGGCATCGGTCAGCGCCACCAGGTAATCAAACTGCGCTTCCGGCTTGAGGAAAATCGCGCTTTTTTGCGAGAAATCTTCCTTGGTCAGTTCGCGGGTTTTACCGCCACGGCTGGGCAGCTTGGCGACAATATCATCTTTAATCGCCAAGTAACGGCTATAGGCATGACGCAGAAAAATCAGGCCCATCACGGGCAGGAAGTATTCGTTGCTGGCTAGTTCCGAGTTGCTGCGCAGTGTGTCTGCGGCTTTCCACAGGCGTTTTTCGATGGCTTCGATGTTTTCTAATTGGGCCATGTTGGTTTGGTGATGTCCTTATAGGGCTAACGAGTGGTGTTTAGCCGCTTGGTTGAAATGGGATTATCTTCGGGTGGTTTTGATCGTCTTAAACCGGTAAAACCCGTACTTCCGGCGTAGTACCGGCTTCGCGCGCGGATTTGCAAAAATCGCGGTCGAAGGTATGCATCACGGCTTTACCGCAAACTGCCAGATGCAAGGCATCAGCGAAATCGGCACCTTGGGCGTACCATTCCAAAGCATGGCTGACGGCATCGGCATCCTCTACCACGGTGTTGTCGACTTCCAATAACGCGGTAAAAAAAGCGCCGAGTTGGTCGCGGGATTTTTTATAGCGGGCGCGCAGAACCCATTCGGTTTCCAGCAGAACGGTGCGCGAGATAAAAATGCTGTCGCTGGCGATCAACTGCCGAACCACGGCCACCTGTTCGGGATGATCGTCCACCAGCACCCGCACCAGCAGATTAGTATCAAAAGCGATCATGACGAGGCCGAACTGTCTTCTTCGTTGAGATCTACCGGCTGACATAAGACTTCAGTGGAAAGCGCCGGCCCGTCGTGCTTTAGCATGCCGATCAAGTCTGCCAAATTACGGCCGGTTTTCTTGGGCACCGCTTTCAGCGTAACGCCGGACGCATTGGAAACCAGGGTTAGTTCCGTGCCGGCTTCCCAATGCAGTTCGTCGCGAATTTCCTTGGGGATGACAACCTGGCCCTTGCTGGATAGGGTAATCGTGGCGGTAGACACTGGCATACTCCTTTGAGTAAGTCGAAAAGTAAGCCTGATTATCCGCTGGGGATGGCTTGTTGACAAGTTTGGGTTGATGTCGTTACCTATTGATAGATTCTGCCGCTCCATGTTGTTTGATGGAAACGAATTTTTATATCGATCCTCCGAAAATTATCTAAGAAACACATCTCAATGAGTAATCAGCACAATTTTTCAGAACTGTACCAAGCCTTCCTGACCGAGTACGACACTCAGGCCATGGATAACACTTGGCTAGCCTTAAGCCAACAGTTCAAGCAATTCTGGAATGAGCGTATTTTGTCGGCTGACCCTGCGCCCATATCGGATTCTGACTGCGACGGCATTGTGCGTATCCTGGATCGGAACGGTAAAGGCAACACCAAGAACAGCGAAGCGGTGGCTAAGGCGATGGTGCCGCAAGGCGCTTGGCGGCGAATGTTTAACGAATTTCACGCCAATCAAAAACTCGGCGCACTGGTTTACCGAATACTCACCGAAGCGGAACGGGATCGCAAAGCGCAACTCATCGATGAGCTGTATACGATGAACGCCGGTCAGCGCAATAACCTGACCGGACCGAGCGGCAACACGGTGGGCGCATTTTTGGCAGCCTATGACCCGATCAACAACCTGTCGATGATTTCACTCAATGACCGCCGGGCCATCATCGAGTTTTTGAATCTGCCGGTGCCGTTTGATTGGGATACGGCGTCGATTGGTACACGGATTACCGCGACCAATGCCCTTATTCTCGAAGGTGTGAGAGCGCAAGGTCTGCAGGGCTCAGCTAGAACGCTAACCCGATTCTTCTATTCGCCAGCCATTCAGGCGCTTTGGAAAGGACAGCATACGGTCAAAAGAACGGATAAGAAAGTGAGCGTCACGGTACCCACTGTTCCCGACGACGAGACAGAAATCGTAGATGATGCGGGATAGGTACGGGAGTCCATGCAAATCCAAGGACTACTCGCCAAGATTGGCACATTAATGGGTTGTACCATTTGGCTGCCGAGAGCAGACCGTGGGCGGGTATTGAAAGTCTGGCATGCACAACAGGGCGAACTGTTAGACGAGCTACCGCTAGGCTATGACGCCACCACGATGAAAACCATCGAGCAAATCGATGTCATTTGGCTGCGCAACCGCTCCATTGTCCGGGCATTTGAAGTGGAACACACCACCTCGGTTTATTCCGGTCTTTTGCGAATGGCTGACTTGGTCGCCTTGCAGCCCAACATCAACATCAAATTGCATATCGTCGCGCCCGCCGAAAAACGCGAAAAAGTCCTGCAGGAAATTCAGCGCCCGGTCTTCTCGTTACTGGAAGGCCGCGCGCTGGCGGAAATGTGCACCTATCTGTCTTACGACAATGTCATTGAGATTGGTGAGTTGAAACATCTTGCGCATTTGTCGGATAAGGTGATTGAGGAATATGAGGAAAGTGCGGAGTGATCTCGTGAGCACATTTTTTGATTCAGTACATCATCAAAATTGATGCCGAGTAAACGTTATGCGAACCACTGTAACCATAGACGATGCGTTGTACGAAATAGCCCTGGAAATGGCCGATCCGGACATGGATAAAACCGAAATCTTCCGGGAAGCAATGAAAGCCTTCGTCCGGATTCAGGCCGCCAAACGCTGGGCCGCCTTGGGCGGAACCATGCCGGAGCTGGCCGATATTCCCCGAGAACGCGACCAAACCGAACCGTCTGCATGATATTGGTCGATACGTCGGTTTAGGTTTAGCGAGTTAGCTCCTCTATAGTCCTGCCATTAGGCGCATACGCTCAATCACTATCGATACCCTCGACTGATCAAATTCACTAGGGCCTAGATGCATTTGAATGCAATCAATGAAGTTTGTATCTGCTAATAAATCGTCAAATTCCTGCTCAACGAAGTCACGCAGATGTTTAGGCGACTCGCGTAGTTCATCAATTATTTCGGGACGACCATCTACGAGATTAACAATGTCTTCTATATCGTGATGAAGATAGTCACCCGCACCACGCCCATAGAAGGACTCAATTTTTGTTGCCATCAATAATGGGGCTGAGATGTGTTGGATAGTTATGCCACTTGGTAGCATAGTTTTTAAAGGCTTCTCTGCGGCCAGCCTGTACCATGAGTTAGTAAAACCGAGTACATTTTCGTCCGTAGGCATGACATCAATAATTAGCTCTCCTTTGGTCCAGCGACAAATGATGTCGCCTTTCTCTTCAAAACCTAACTTTCTAAGCTTTTCACCTAATTTGTAGTAATTTGAGAGTGGAGTAACCTCCGCCAGCAGATCAACATCTATCGTATATCTTACAGGTGGCCGCGCTCGGTCTGTAATTAGTATGCCTACGGCACATCCTCCGACAAGCACTAATTCGTCCAATAGCGGTTTTAAAGCGTGGGCTGCTAATTCCAGTGTGCCGAGATTTGGATCGTCATTGATCATCCTAGGCGACTCATTAGTTCTGATGTAGCAATTTCCCGGTCTCGAGCTGCTCCAGCTCTTAACGCGTCAACGATTACAAGAATTTCATAAAGGCGGGAATCAGCCCTTGCAGCCGCCGGTACAGATGGGTAAAGAGGCTGAATGCTAAGGCCTCGCTCCTCGCCTTGAGGATCAGGCCATACAGCCCCCAATATTTCATTCTGTGGAAAAAATTTGTTTAATGGAGGAGCCGCAATGCCTGTTAGCATTCCTCGTGTAACGGTACCCTGCACTCCGGGGAATACGTATTTCACTCCATGTAAAATAAATTCTTGCAGCGATAAGCGTATGGCCCGCAACTGACCAAATTCCCGAATTATTAGGTGGGACATTTCAGCCCTTCGAGTAGCCGCATGCACTTCTGATGTTGACATCGATAATTCATGACCTAGTTCCATAAAGGTCATCATCCTATCGCTATTTACTGCAATTTTTAAAGCCACAAGCAGATCCTGTGGCTTTAAAACCGGTTGCCTTTGCCGTATTGCAAGCATGCGTTTTCTCTATTCGCGAATCGTGGATAGCAATTCTATCATTACACGCCAGTTGGAGATCAACAAGAAATTTTGCTATTCGCGAATGACGAAAACCTAAGTTTAAACTACAATATCCGCCAACAAACTCGAAAAAAATATAAAAAAACTCCAATAAAAGAATAAAAAATACTTTAAAAAACAATGAATAGATGTAAACTTAAGTATGTAATTAGTTATGCGCAAAGAAATCTAAGCGCATAAACGTCTTCTTTTAACGTTTATGAGATAGCTATGACTGGCATACCACGAAAAAAAAGCCCGCGCGCCCCATCACTGCCATTGAATGAAGCTCTTGAGCGAGCGATAAAAATATATGATCGTGAAAGATTGCATCCTGCAACTACAGACATCATTGCTCAGCATTTAGGCTACAAAAGTGCCAACAATGGAAGCGCACTAAGTATTTTGGCTTCTCTTCGGTACTTTGGATTGCTAGATCGTCCAAAGGAAGGAATGCTCTCTGTAGCCAAAGAAGTGGAATCATACAAATTTGCACCAGATGCAAATCTAAGACGATCTTTACTATTAGGTTTTCTCGGCCGTCCCGCCCTTTACAGCGATTTGCTAGAGAAGTACGCCTCAGGGTTACCGTCAGATGCAAATCTAAAATACGAATTGATCCAGCGAGGCTTTGCACCACAAGCAGCAGAGTCTGCTTTAACTGTATTCAAGGGATCAGTTGGTTTTGCCAATTATTTCGGTAGCGAATCCGATAATGAATTTGAGGGAGATACCGGCGATGATTTTCAAGACCCTATTACAGAACCAGAAGAAGCTCAGCCCGTTGCTGAAAATGTAGTTCCTGCCATTTCATCATTACCTTTGCCCAACAAAATCAGTCAAGAGGATGCTGATTTAGACCGAATTCCAGTTCGTCTTCCAGGCGGGCGTCGAGCTTGGCTGCTTATTCCAACTCCTTTCTATAATGCCGACAAGGCGAGGCTCAAAGCTCAAATAGATTTGCTACTAACATTAGAAGACGAAGAGGGATAATAAATGCCTTTGGGCCAAGGTAGTCAGATTATTCTCAGTTGGCGCTATCAGGCGGCGTTGACCGGTGATTTAACCTTGGCGGCCTGCAAATCGATAAATTTCTCGGTATGAGAGCAGGAAAACGCTGCGTTTTTACGGTAATGCGAGCAGCCCCAGAATTGGCCATGCGGTCCTTTGCGCAATACCATGGCGCCCTGGCAACACGGGCAGATCGGTTCGACAAAGTCGCAACGGCGATTTTCACAAACGCGAAAGCGGCCTTGGATTTTCAAGCCTCCGCCGCACCATTGACAAGCCCGCTCGGTGTGATTGCACAGTGGGTATTGATTGCAGCCAAAGAAACTGCCGTACTGGCTATCTCTGGGTACCATCCAGCCGGTTTTGCAGGCGGGACAGGGGATGTCGGCTAGCCTCTCCTGAAAGCCGGGCCCGGTAAATTCGTCGATGGTGACGGCATAGTCACCGTCGACTAACTCTCTGATGAATGGCGACGGGTTCAGACCGTTGGTGACTAAATACACATGATGCCGCGCCCGTGTCAGTGCCACGTAGAACAGGCGGCGCTCTTCGGCATGCGCGAAGGCTTCGGCTTGAGGCAGCAATAATTCCAGTAAGGGATGAGTGGCTTTTTCCGACGGAAAGCCGTGTTCGCCCTTCTCCAAGCCAAACACGATCACGTAATCGGCTTCTTTGCCTTTGGAGGCATGCACCGTCATGAATTGCAGTGACAATTGCAGATAGCGGCGCTTCAAGGCGGCGACATCGGGCCGTTTGAAGTTAAAGCGCGCAAGCATCAATACACTGGCGGATGGCTTGGCCCTGCCGGCGATGACGTCGAGTGCCGCATGAATACCCACTAAATCCTGATCGGTTTTGATGAGGGATACGGCGGGACGGTCGACCAGCCGCAGGCTACGAATCTGTTTGTCGATCTGGCTGGGATTTTGGGTGACGAAACGTGACGCCACTTCACCGATTTTGTTATTGAAGCGAAAGGTTTGATCCAGCACGCTGGTCGCCGTATTGCCAAAGTGGGCTTGAAAATCTTTGGTCAATGCGACATCGCTGCCGGTAAAGCGGTAGATGGATTGCCAGTCGTCGCCAACGCCGAATAAGCTGGCTTCGGCTTGCTGCGCCATCAACGCTTTTAACAAGCGTGCCCGGCTGGCGGAAATATCCTGAAACTCGTCCACCAGTAAATATCGATATGGCGATGAAAAACGCCCGGATTCAACGTATTCAATGGCGCGGCCAATCATGTCGTCAAAATCGAGGGTGGCGTTGTCGCGGAGCCGTTGCTGGTAGGCTTGGTAGATCGGTTCGAATAAATGCGCCGCAGCACGCATGCGTTCCTGGTCTTCATGCTTCTCCGCCTTTTCCACCAGTTGTTTGATGCTGAGGTAAGCGGCTTTGAACAGGCTGAGGATTTGCGCCATCAGTTTGCTGAATTCCGATACCCGGCCTAACTCATTCAGTTGGGTCAGTAACTCGTTTTGCGGCAAGGCATTGAACTGAACGCCGGCCGCTTGTAACTTTTCGCTGAGTACCTCGGTCAGTCGCCCTTGTTGTTTCAGGTAGCTGTAGGTTTCGATCAGCGGGGTTTGATATTTTGCGTGTAGCGCCCGTTTCCATTCCATGCCGGCCAGGTAGCGTTCTTGATCGATAAACGGCGGCGTTTGGTTGTGTTCGTTTACAGCAAAGTGTTCGATATAGATGCCGTAAGTCGGCAGAAAGAAGTCCGGTTGGTAGACGCGGTAGTCCGGGCCGGAGGTGTTGACCTGATAATTGGCCTCGTATTGATAGGCTATGCCTTGTCGATACAAGAAATTGGCGATCTCGCATTCCTCGTAGCTTTTAACCAGCTCGCCTTGCAGCGTACGAATATCGTTTTCCAGGATGTACGCATTGTAAGCGCCTAAACTCTTGAAATTGAATTGGCTTTTATAGGGATGGGCAAAGCGTAGGAAATAGGTCAGCAAGCGCGAGCGATAGCGTTCATCTTCCAGCAGGCTTTGAATTTGGCTATCGACAAACGCAGCCCGCTGGGTTTCATCTTCCGCCATTTTGTCGATGGCCGGCCTGACACCCTCAACCTGGCTGATGATGTCTAAACCCAGGCTATGAAAGGTTTTCACGGTCAGATTTTGAATCCCTAATTTCGACCGGATGCGCTCGCCCATCTCTTCCGCCGCTTTGCGGGCATAGGCCAGCATCAGAATCTGTTCGGGGTTTGCCAGACCGGCTTTGATCAAATAACCGGCGCGGCCGATCATGGTACTGGTCTTACCGGTCCCCGCGCCGGCCAGCACTAGGTTGTGCTGCTCGTCGATGATGCAGGCCTTGCGTTGCGCTTCGGTCAGCGGATTGGTTTCGACCTGATCAAAAAAATCCCTGAACAGTTGGGCTTGTTGATCAATAAACGCTTGATTGAAACGGGTGATCTGCTCATCCGTGTTGTCTATTAGCGGACGGACATGTCGATAGTCTTGATGCAGCTCGCTCGGCAAATACTGTAAACAATCAGGACGCTTGAGGCCCGTCGCTAACGCAACATGGCGTTTAACCCAATGATTCGCCAGAGCACGGCGAATATAACGTTGGCCGGAAAATATCAATCTGGCTTCTTGAGCTGCTCCTATCAGGGCCGGAGAAAACTCTTGATAGAAACGTTGGATGCGTTGGTGGACGTGGCGCTTCATCGATACTTGTAACAATGCCGACTGCTTTTTCTCGACACCGCCAAAACGTAAGGTCTGGCCATCTATCTGAGAAATCAACAACGTGTCCCAAAACCAACCGGATTCGATGCCAATTGCTGGCTGAATACTCAGTACGTGATGTTTATGTTTCTTTTGAAATTTGTCCGTCAACACCAGCGTTTCTTGATCGAGAGCAAAGGCGTGAAAGCGGCGATCGTTGGCAAACCACTTGGCCCATTGACTCAGTTGGTAACGTGGTAAGTGATTAGGCGTTGGCGTCTGCATATATCCTTAATTTATTTAAATGAGCTTGCCGAGTCGGCACTACCAAGTAACGAGAGTGGCTAAAAAGACAAAATTAGCATTTTTAAGCCGGTGGAAGCAAAGTAAA
Organism: Methylomonas subterranea; assembly: GCF_024505185.1. Taxonomy (GTDB): domain Bacteria; phylum Pseudomonadota; class Gammaproteobacteria; order Methylococcales; family Methylomonadaceae; genus Methylomonas; species Methylomonas subterranea. The sequence continues at coordinate 225 of NZ_JANIBJ010000035.1, read as the reverse complement.
AACCGACGCAAGCCGATTTCGTCTGACGTTGTCGATAGCCGTTTTAGTCATCTGTGGCATCTGCAATCGGCTTGGGCGGCTGACCCGGTTTATCGGTCCATTCCCAGATCACACACAACGCCAGCCAATAGGCATGGGCGGTTTTCGGCGCCAGGTCGCGGTGGGCTTTCCAGAAGGCAATGACATGACGTTTGCCGATTTCATGCAGGTTGTGCGGCCGTTCCG
>NZ_JANIBJ010000034.1 GCF_024505185.1 Methylomonas subterranea | reverse complement strand
GCGCTCCGGCCGGAGCGCGCTTTTTTCGGCCGATTCGCGATTACATGATGTAAACGAAGATAAACAAGCCCAACCAGACCACGTCGACGAAATGCCAATACCAGGCAGCAGCTTCAAAGGCAAAGTGGTTTTCCGGAGAAAAGTGCCCCTTCCAGCTTCTGAATAACACCACCGACAGGATAATGGCACCCACGCATACGTGGAAACCGTGGAAACCGGTCAGCATGAAGAATGTCGAGCCGTAGATGCCGGAGCCCAGGGTCAGACCCATTTCGTGATAGGCTTCGTAATATTCGGTAGCTTGGAAAGCCACGAACAAAAAGCCCAGACCCACTGTCGCCAGCAGACCCTTGATCAACTGGTCGCGGTTTTTAGCCAACAATCCGTGATGTGCCCAGGTGCAGGTGACGCCGCTGGACAGCAGCAGCAGGGTATTGATGAACGGCAGACCAAAGGCGCCCATCGGTTCGAACTCGCCGCCGACGTTGCCGGGACCATTGGTCGGCCATACCGCCTGAAACGCCGGCCATAATACATCGTGAGTGGATCGGCCCGGACCGCTCGGCATGCCGCCCTCGCCCAGATGCGGTATGGAAATGTTACGCGCGTACCACAGCGCGCCGAAGAATACGGCGAAGAACATCACCTCCGAAAAAATGAACCACATCATGCCCATGCGGTAGGAAATGCCCACCCCGTGGTTATACATGCCGGATTCGCTTTCGGTCGACTGCAGGGCGAACCAGAAGCCCAGCATGACCAGAAAAGTCACAAAGCCGGTCAGCATCATGCCCGAACCGATGCCCGAACCGTTCAAATGATTGGCAAACCCAGCCAGCATCAGCATCAGGCCCGCAGTAGCCAAAACAGGCCAGACCGCCTTATGCGGGATGTAATAAGCGCCGTGTGTAGACATAACCTTCCCCTCTCAATTTTCAGTGTTATTAGTTCTATCAAAAAAAGTGTAAGACAATGTAATGGTTTTATAACGCTCCGGCAGCCGCGGATTCACCACGAACCGCACCGGCATGGTTTTTTCCTCCCGCGCCGCGAAGGTTTGTAACTCAAAACAAAAACACTGTACTTTTTTAAAAAATTCTTCCGCGAGACCCGGCGTTATGCTGGGAATGGCCTGCGCCTTCAGCGGCACCGCCAGATTGTTTTTTGCATAAAAATTCACCGTGTAATACTGCCCCGGATGAACCTTCATGCTGCGTGTTTCCACGCGGAAATCCAGCGGAGTCGATTCATTCACCGAAGTAATGAACTCAACGTTCACTTCCCTGCTTTCATCGACCGCAAAGGCTTGATCGGCCTCGACCGCTTCCTTCAATTTGGCATTCTGCCCGGTAATGTCGCAAAGCACGTCGTAGATGGGTACCAATGCATAACCGAAACCGAACATCAGCAGCGCCACGAACACCAGTTTTTGCGCCAGTTTCGTGTTCTTCCGCTTCAAGTCTTCGCTCATTGCGACATGGCCTTCATCACCGCCATTACGTAAATCGTTAACGCTACCGCAATCAGAATTACAGCCGTCAGGATATTTTTTTTCTTGGTATCCATTTACTCAGTTCTCCCCGCCTTATCGGGGGCGGGGAATCTGCCTCTATTGATGTACAAGCTTAAAAATGCTCGGTCGGAATGCTTTCCGGTGGCGTTGTAAAGGTATGATAGGGCGCTGGAGAAGGCACGGTCCATTCCAGACTGTGCTTGCTGGCATCCTCCCAAACCTCCGCGGATACCTTGCCGGTACCGCCGCGTATGGTGTCGATCACGATATACACGAACAACAACTGGCTGAAACCGTAGATAAAGGCACCGATACTGGACACCATGTTCCAATCCGCGAATTGAATCGCATAGTCCGGAATCCGGCGCGGCATGCCCGCCAACCCCAGGAAATGCTGCGGGAAAAACAGGATGTTGACCGAAATCGCCGACAACCAGAAATGCAGCTGGCCGATTTTTTCGTTGTACATATTACCGGTCCATTTAGGCAGCCAGTAATAACCCGCCGCCATCAGAATGAAGATGGAAGCCGGTACCAGGGTGTAATGGAAATGCGCCACGATGAAGTAGGTATCGTGGTATTGAAAGTCAACCGGAGCCACTGACATCATCAAGCCGGTGAAACCGCCCATGGTGAACAGGACCACGAAGGCGATGGAGAACAACATCGGCGTTTCGAAGGTCATGGAGCCCTTCCACATGGTGGCGGTCCAGTTGAACACTTTCACACCGGTCGGAATCGCAATCAGCATGGTGGCGTACATGAAGTAAAGTTCGCCGGCAATTGGCAAACCGACGGTAAACATGTGATGCGCCCAAACGATGAAAGACAGGAAGGCAATCGCGCCGGTCGCATAAACCATGGAAGAATAACCGAACAAGGGTTTGCGGGCAAATACCGGAATGATGGTGGAAGCCACGCCGAAAGTCGGCAGAATCATCACGTACACTTCAGGGTGACCGAAGAACCAGAAAATATGCTGATACAACACAGGATCGCCGCCGCCGGCCGCATCGAAGAAACTGGTATCGAAGAAACGGTCTGTCAGCAACATGGTTACCGCGCCGGCGAATACCGGCATGATGGCGATCAGCAAGAACGCGGTGATCAGCCAAGTCCAGACGAACAACGGCATTTTCATCAGCGTCATGCCGGGGGCGCGCATGTTGAAAATGGTCGCAATCACATTGATGGCACCCATGATGGACGAAATTCCCAGCATGTGGACCGAGAATATGGCAAACGGAAAGGCCTTACCGGTTTGCAACACCAACGGCGGATATAAAGTCCAACCGGCCGATGGCGCGCCGCCTTCCATGAACAGCGTGCTGGCCAGCAATAAAACCCCGGCCACCAGCATCCAGAAACTCATGTTGTTCATGCGCGGCAGAGCCATATCCGGCGCGCCTATCATCATCGGAATCATCCAGTTGGCCAAGCCGACGAAGGCCGGCATCACCGCCCCGAACACCATCACCAGCGCGTGCATGGTGGTCATGGAGTTGAAGAAGTTGGGATCGACGAATTGCAAACCGGGCTCGAACAATTCGGAACGAATGATCAGAGCCATGGTACCGCCGACGAAAAACATCGCCAGCGCGAACACCAGATACAGCGTGCCTATATCTTTATGGTTGGTGGTGATTATCCATCTTAAAACGCCCTTCTGAGGGCCGTGATCGTGATGATCGTGGTGATCATCATGTTCAGCTACGACAGCAGACATACTTTATACCTCAATAACTATTGAAAAATGAGTTGGACGGGAAAAGCTTGGGAGCTTACTCGTCATCGTCCCATTTAGGAGTGATTTTATCGGGCTGAATTTCGTCGCCCACGTTGTTACCCAGTTCCGGCGCGTTTCTGATATAGGTAATCAGCTGCGCCAATTCATTATCGGGCAATTTGCGGAAAGCGGGCATTTTGCTGGTACCGGCCTGGATGAAACCAATCAGCTGATCCATGTTGCCGGTGACTTTTTCGCTGCCTCTCAAGGCAGGGTACCATCCACTGATACCTTTACCGTCGATCTGGTGGCAGGCCACGCAGTTTTTCAAATAAACCGATTCGCCCTTGGCCATCAATACCGAGCGGCTTTGTTCGGCCAGATCGGGCGCCTGATTTTGTTTGTCCAGGGTTTCCTTGACCCAGGCATCATAACGATCCTGCTCCATCGCAATCACCACCACCGGCATGAAGCCGTGGTCGCGTCCGCACAACTCGGTGCATTGACCGCGATAAACGCCGGGATTTTCGACATAGGTCCAGGCCTCGTTGATAAAACCGGGGTTGGCGTCTTTTTTCCAGCCCAAATCGGGCACCCACCAGGAGTGGATGACATCGGCCGCCGTGAAGAGAAAACGGATTTTCTTTTTGGTCGGAACGACCAGAGGCTTATCGACATTCAACAAGTAATTGGCAACCGTGCGCGGATCGCCATCTTTTTGGCGATGAACTTTCTCGCTGGCTTCGTCCAGATGACTCTCGAAATGAATGCCGTTATCCAGATATTCGTAATCCCAGTACCATTGCTTACCGGTGACCTTGATGCTCATCTCGGATTCCTGCACCTTGTCCAGATCGATCACGGCCTTGGTGGCCGGAATGGCCATGCCTACCAGAATCAAGGTTGGGATGATGGTCCAGACGATTTCCACCGTGGTGTTTTCGTGGAAGGTGGCGGCTTGATGCCCCTTGGATTTACGGTGATGGAAAATCGAGTAAAACATGGTGCCGAACACGGCGATACCGATGAACACGCAAATCCACAGGATCAGCATATGCAGATCGTACAACTCATGACTGAGTTGCGTCACCCCTTGTACCAGGTTAAGAGTGTAGTCCGCATGCGCAGTCCCGAGACCCAAGGCCATCAAAACCAAACACGCGAGCAGTTGCTTTGTTTTCTTCACGGAGCAGCCTCCTCGGTTGTAGTTATAAACTTGTATGCGTATATCTTATTGTAATTTTGCGGCCTGCAATCAGGCAGACAACTATTCCTTTTACCGATATTTATCACGAATTAACCGGTTAATTTTAACCTATGACTCTTCGCTTAACCAGAAGAGCTTTTCCCGATGTGTCAAATAACATAAAAAAGGCCCGCGAATATGCCTATTCGCGGGCCTTTATTTCTTAAAACAAAACTATTTATTACTGTAATGCCGATGAATAAGCCTTATCGAAAGTAGGGATATGACTGTCCAGCCAGCCTTTGACCATCTGACCCACTTCATCGGTTACGTCGGCCTCGCCGGCATGAAACTTTTTCTGCAGATCCGCGCAAATGCCCACCAAGGCATCATGTTCCGCTTTGTGGCGCTCGTAACCGCCAAAACCCTTGGCCACCATCTCTTTTTCCTCGTGGGCAAAATGATCCACCACATAGGAAATCAAGGCATCCAGCGATGCGCCTATCGTGGCGCGCGCCGCGCCGCCGGTTGCATCATCGTACAATTTGTTCAGCAATCCGAACAAAGTTTGATGTTCCTGATCGGCAAATCCGACATTGGTGCCGTATTGTTCCGCAGTCCAAGTGATTAACGCCATAGCTTACCTCCAGTGATTTTTATTGTGGAGGTCGCATTGTCATGACAAAAGAGGCGGCAAATCTTGATTTGGATCAACAAATTTTCAGTTTTGAATGGTCAGCCTCGATGCCAGATAAGCGAAATCGGGCCGAGACATATGCGGCAACACCCCCAGCAAAGGCGCCTCGATACCGGCCCGCAAAAAATCCAGATTCGCCTGAAATTCCGGCATATCGCGGTCTATCCGCACCGCCACCCAACCGGCCAGCTCGCAACCGGACCGCCGAATCGCCACATCGCTCAGCCGGGCGTGATTAATGCAGCCCAAGCGCATGCCCACCACCAGAATGACCGGCAAACGCATGATTTTGGCCAAATGCGCATTGTCCCAATCCCGGCACAGGGGCGAAAACCAGCCCCCCGCTCCTTCCACCAGCACGCAATCGCTCCTGTCCCGCAAATATTCGAAGCCGCGCAAAATGACTGCCATTTCAACTTTGCTGTCGCCACAGGCAATGTGCGGCGACACCGGCAACTGAAACGCATACGGATTGATACGTTGGTAATCAAACGCACGGGAAGCGTGTTGCTGCAGCAACAAGGCATCGGCATTTTTCCAGCCGCCCTGCATCCAAGCGCAACCGGCCGACACCGGTTTCATGCCGTTAACCGCCAGTCCACGCATCTGCAAGGCGCGCATCAATGCCAGGGTTGTCCAGGTCTTGCCGACATCGGTGTCGGTACCGGTAATAAAAAAACCGTTACTCATGCCCGCGCCACCGCCCGTACAAAAATAATTTCATAGCCGGCCGTAATGCCGGGCCTGGAATCCTGCCTTGGATAGTGCTTAATCATCTGTTGCAACTGAGTCCTGGTGGTCGGTCCGGGTTTGCGCCCCCGATTGACATTGTGCGCGCCCATGCCCTTCAACTCCCGCATCAAACTTTCGACATCGGGATATTCGGACCTGTACAGCAGGCTCGCCAGATCGATTTCGTTAAAACCCGCGTCCCGCAAAAACATTTCGATACGGCCGGCGGCATGGAATTCGTTAACGTGGGCATAGTCGTCCACGGTCGCCCAGGCCTGTTTCAATTCCAGCAGGGTGCGCGGACCAAAGGTGGCGAATACCAGACTGCCCGGCCGCTTTAATACCCGCTTCAACTCCAGCAAGGCGGCCGGCAAATCCACGGCCCATTGCAAGGCCAGATTGGAATAAATACGGTCGATACTGTGCGCGGCAAAGGGCAGCTTTTCCGCATCGGCGCAGATGTAATCGGCGCGCATGCGCGGATATTTGCCGCGACAGGCAGCCAACATCGGCATGGCTATATCCAGCGCCAGCAAGTGCTCTTCCGAACCGGCCGCAGCCAAGTGACCGGTCAGAAACCCGGTTCCGCAGCCCACATCCAATATCGGGCCGGTGCCATTGCGCGGCGGGAAGCGCCGCAACAATTCCAAGCCGACTTGTCTTTGCAGCGCGGCCAAGCCGTCATAACTTTGCGCGGCCGCCGCGAACGAACGCCTGATTTTGCCTTTATCCAACAACACTTCAATTGTCATGACACTCCGGTTACGGCGGAAACCAGCTGTTGCGGGTGAGATAAAAATGGCGCGTGACCGGCGGACGACAGGATTTGCAGCTTCACTTCCGGGTTCAGTCCTTGCACGGCAGCGCCGCAGCCGACGGGTATCAGGGTGTCTTTCTCACCCAGAATCATGCTGGTGCTTACCGGGTTTTCCCGCATAAACGCCCGTAAATCGGTATTTTTCAGCACATCCAGCCCCGCCCGCAACACCTCCGCCGCCGGCGGCGGACATTCCAGCAGAGCCCAACGCAAGGATTGCAACAAGGTTTTTCCGTGCGCCAATCCGTTGACTTGCAAAGCCAAAAACCGAAGCAGGGTTTGTTGCACATCGGTTTGCAACAGTTCGGCAAAGGCGTCCAAGGTCTCGGCTTTCACCCCCGGCCAGTCGCCGGTTTGGACAAACAGCGGATTTCCGGCCAACACAAACAAGCGCTCGACGCGCTCCGGCGCCCGACTGGTCATCGCCATCGCCACCGTCGCCCCCAAAGACCAACCCAGCAGGAAAAACCGCCGTTGCGGAATCGCCGCAAGAACCGTTTCGGCAATATTTTCCAGCTTAAACGCTTCCAGCGCCTCGCTGCGACCGTGTCCGGGCAGGTCCACGCAAATCACCCGGTAATGCAGCGCCAGTCGACGGGCAAAATCCCGCCAAACGCCGCTGTGCATGGCCCAGCCGTGTATCATCACCAAGGGCGGCCCCTGGCCGAAAGTTTCGGCATGGATATAGCTCATGCCATCACCCCGATCAAGGCATCGAGCAAGCCATCGACTTGTTGTAAGTCATGCTCGGCGGAAAATGTCACCCGCAGGCGGGCGGTTCCGGCCGGCACGGTCGGCGGCCGAATCGCCGACACCCAGAAGCCCCTGTGCAGCAGCGCCTGACTGACGGCCAGCGCTCGCCGGCTATCGCCCATCGGGATGGGTTGAATGGCCGTGAAGGAATCCATCAAGCGCAAACCCTGTTGTTGCGCCCCGGCCCTGAACCGCGCCACCAACTCGGCCAGTTTTTCCCGCCGCCAGCTTTCGGTTTGCAGCAGGCGCAGGCCGACGCGAGTGGCCTCGGCGACGGCGGGCGGCAATGCGGTGGTGAACACATAGCTTCTGGCTTTTTGAATCAGCATTTCGATCAATTCCTCGGAACCCGCCACAAACGCGCCGAAGGTACCGAAGGCCTTACCCAGGGTACCCATCAGAATAGGCACATCGCAAGGCGTCAAACCGAAATGTTCGACAATACCGCCGCCGTTTTTACCCAGCACTCCGAAACCGTGGGCGTCGTCGATGAACAAGCCTGCCCGTTGCCGTTTCGCCAGGGCCGCCAGGGCCGGCAAATCCGCCAGATCGCCGTCCATGCTGAAAACGCCGTCGCTGACGATCAAGACTTTATTCGCCCGATCGCCGAATTTTTCCGCCAAATCCGTGATATCGCGATGGCGGAAGCGCTTGAATTGCCCGCGCGACAGCAGGCCGCCATCCAACAAGGAGGCATGATTCAGCCTATCTTCGAATACCGCGTCGCCACGGCCGACCAATGCCGAAATCACGCCCAGATTGGCCATATAGCCAGTGGAAAACAGCAAGGCCCGTTCGCGGCCGGTAAACGCCGCCAGCTCTTGTTCCAAGGCGTGATGGGCACTGCCGTGCCCGCAGATCAGATGGGCCGAACCGCTGCCGACCCCATAACGGTCTACCGCCCGTTTAAACGCGGACGCCACTTCGGGATGGTTGGCCAAACCCAGATAATCGTTACCGCAAAAATTCACCACCGGCCTGCCGTCGACCCTTAACAATACGCCTTGCGGACCATCGACCACGCGCCGGCCGCGATAAAGCCCCTGCTGTTTCAGCCGTGCCAACTGTTCGGAAAAATCGTAGAAATCCGCGCTCATCCAGCGTAACTGGATCCGCCCATGCGCACGCCCAAGCGATCGAACAACTGTTTGTCGTGCTGACTCATCGGATTATCGGTCGTCAACAATTTGTCGCCGTAGAAAATGGAGTTGGCGCCGGCCAAAAAGCACAAGGCCTGCATTTCATCGCTCATGCTTTTACGCCCGGCGGACAAACGCACCCGCGATTGCGGCATCAAAATTCGCGCGGCGGCGATGGTGCGCACAAAGGTCAAGGGATCCAGCGCTTCGGCGCCGTGCAATGGCGTTCCCTCCACCCGCACCAGCATATTGATGGGCACGCTTTCCGGATGCTTGGGCATATTGGCGAGTTGCAACAACAATTTGGCCCGGTCGGTTTCGGTTTCCCCCATGCCGACGATACCGCCGCAACAGACATTGATGCCGGCGTCGCGCACACGCTCCAAGGTATCCAGTCTGTCCTGGTAAGTGCGGGTGGTGATGATCTCGGAGTAATAGTCCTCGGAGGTATCCAGATTGTGATTGTAGTAATCCAGACCGCCGTCTTTCAAAGCCTGGGTTTGCCTGTCGGTCAGCATGCCCAACGTGACGCAGGTTTCCATGCCAAGAGCCTTGACGCCCCGCACCATTTCCACCACCCGTTCGATATCCCTGTCCTTGGGGCTGCGCCATGCGGCGCCCATGCAAAACCGGGAAGCGCCCTCGGCCTTCGCTTGGCCGGCGGCCTTCAATACCGCGTCGACCGGCATCAAGGCTTCGGGATTCAGGTCGGAATCGTAACGCGCGCTTTGCGGGCAATAGCCGCAATCTTCGGAGCATGAACCCGTCTTGATGCTCAACAAACTGCTGACTTGAATCTCGTTGGGATCGAAATACTGCCGATGCACGGTCTGTGCCTTGAACAGCAGATCGTTGAACGGCATAAGCAACAGCGCTTCGACTTCGCTCAACAGCCAGTCGTGGCGCAACGGCGCTTTGATTTGAATGGGTTCCGGCATAACAGACATTCTGGTAATCTCCAAACGGTGCGGGCAAACAGCAAACGGACGCTTATCAACCTTAATAAAAATACAAAGTGAACAACTGGCTGAATATTATACAGAACAAATGTCTGCCATCGCGCTGTATGTTTTGCGGACAGCCCGGCTTGGGCGATATGGACTTGTGTCCGGCCTGTCTTAACGAGCTGCCGCGGAACGCCTCCTGCTGCTACCGCTGCGCGGAGCCTTTCGCATCGCCGATGCCGGCTCCGCAATTATGCGGCCGCTGCCTGACAAAACCGCCCGGTTTCGATGAGACCCATGCCCCCTATCTGTACGACGACGGGCTGCGCTTTCTGATTACCCGCCTCAAATTCAACCGGCAATTCAAGCACGCCCGCCTGCTGGGAACCTTGCTGGCCCGCTATCTGGCGGATAACGTGGAACTGGCGGAATGCATCATTCCGGTGCCCTTGCATCCGAAACGCTATCGGGAACGCGGTTTTAATCAGTCGATAGAAATAGCCAGGCATCTGGCCGAACAGCTTGCGCTGCCCATGGATGTGGATAGTTGCATGCGCCATCGCGACACGGCCCATCAGACCGATTTGGCAGCCAAGCAACGCAGACGGAATATGCGACAGGCCTTCTCGGTAAAGCATGCCCCAGCTTACCGGCACGTCGCCATCGTGGATGATGTGATGACCACCGGCGCCACCGCGGCGGCCCTGGCGGAGACTTTGCGAAAACAGGGAGTGAGCCGGGTCGATGTGTGGGTTTGCGCCCGAGCCGGATCGATTTGAGATAAAAAATGCAGACCTTGCGGGGGCCGGTCCGTTCAGCTTGCCGGCGTATCCGGCTCCGCCGGGTTCTTTTTCGCCGGACGCCGTCCGTGTTTCAGCTTGTTTGCCTGCTCGGCATCTACCTTGGTCACTTGGCCGGCGGGGGCGCCATCCAAATCAACCCTGTCCGCGCCCTCGGTCAGACATTCCCAATAACGCTTGCCCCAGCACCAGGTTTTAATGGCTGCGCGCAATTGGTTTTTATCGATTCCCCATTGCTCGGAATACTCGAAAATATCCTTGTGGATACCAATTTTTAAAGGTTGTTTGGGCGCGGGGCTTTTAGGAAAAGCCAGCGGAAACTTCTTCTGCAGTTGCCCTATGACCAGTACAATCGGATCGACTTTGGCGGATTTCTTGGCGGACGAAGCGGCCTGTTGCCGCTTGCTTGATTTTTCCGCCTCGGCTTGCCGAGCCAATTCATCCCTGAGTGCCGCCAGTTGTTCAAAGCCCATAATGTATTCGCGCCCGAAATAAAAATAAGACAACATATTATTCCCCGCCGCCCGCTTTTATCAAGCCGATGGCGAAATTAAACCCGGACCATGCCATTTTATATAAGCCGTAAACTTTATTACGAGGCCACCACCAGGATGACGTTGTTCGTCACCACCCAACTATAGAAGGTATCGGCCGACGCCAATGTTGCCGTGCCCCAACGACTCTTGATGGTATGCCGGCCGAAAAAAATACAGGCTATAGCCGAAAGTATCGCGAGTTTCAGCAATGCAATGGCAAGCCCCAGACCACACAAGCCGGCAACATAATTGAGCACCGGATTGACCTCGTCCACCGGCGCAAAACTCAAACCCAGATAGGTAATCACGCCGTCGGCAATATGCAACAGGGCGAAGAAAAGAATCAGTAGCGCATTGACTACCTGTTTAGGCTGGGCCAACCAATATTGGTTGGGCTCCAAGATACCGCTTGCCCAAGCGTTCAGAAGCTTACATAAGTTGACGGGTCGCATGTCCTTCTCCTTAAAACGGGTAACACGCTATGGGAACGAGCATAAAAATATCGCCACCGGAAAAAGCGTTGCGACAAGTTCATACCGCCTGCTTGGCAAGCGCGCTCAACACCTGAAGCGGATTCAGGTTTTAAGCGTGGATGCGGCTCAACTATAACGCTTTGAAAATGGTTTACAATACAGTCAATAGATGATTATTTATTTCTCGATATAAAACAATTATCCACCCTCTTCAACGCCGCCCAACTCAATCTTGTCGTAGTTTCGGGACAAACTCACCCTGCTAGTCGGCGGCAATTGGCGCGCAATCGTTTAAAATAGTGCGTAAATCAATCCGGCTTGCATACCCAGATGGCGAAAACAATCACTTACTTAAACGTCCCTTACGCGGAAAAAGATCAAGCAAAGGCCCTGGGCGCCCGCTGGGATGCCGCCAACAAAAAATGGTACGCGCCGCTCGGCAAGGACATCGAACCCTTCGCGCGCTGGCTGAACGGGGCACCAATATCGACGGCCCAGCCTGCCGCCAAGCCCGCTCCCCGCCCAAGCGAAGCCTCCGCCGGCCAGGCGTCCGGCGTTTTTACTTATCCGACTATCGCTGACTTTGTTGCCTATGACGGCGAGCAGCCGCCCTGGGATTAGCACCTTGGCTTGCGCAACTCCGTTTGCAATTTTTCCAGGTCCAATTCGCGCTCCGAGCGCGATACCACTATGGTTGCCACCGCATTGCCTATCACATTGGTAATGGCTCGCGCTTCGGACATGAAACGATCGATACCCAGTATCAGCGACAACGCGGCCACCGGTACCGCCGGCACCACCGCCAATGTCGCCGCCAGCGTGATAAAACCGGCCCCGCTTACTCCCGAGGCGCCCTTGCTGGTCAACATGGCAACCAGCAACAGGGTTAATTGCTGGGTCAGCGTCAACTCGATATTCAAGGCCTGGGCAACGAACAAGGCCGCCATGGTCAGATAAATATTGGTGCCATCCAGATTGAACGAATATCCCGCCGGCACCACCAATCCGACCACCGAACGCGAGCAGCCCAGTTTTTCCAATTTTTTCATCAGCGGCGGCAATGCCGTTTCGGATGACGATGTACCCAGCACCAACAACAATTCTTCCTTGATGTAGCGCAGCAGTCTAAAAATATTAAAACCGCCGATGGCCGCTATGCCGCCGAGAATGCCCGCCACAAACAGGCCGCAGGTCAGATAAAAACAACCCATTAATGCCGCCAGCGGTCTCAGCGCCTCGACGCCATATTTTCCCACGGTAAAGGCCATGGCGGCTCCGGCGCCCAACGGTGCCAGTTTCATGATGACGTTCAGCATGGCAAAAAACACCTGCGAACACTCGTCCATGAAGCGATAAACCACTTGCCCGGTATCCCCCATTTGCTGCAAGGCGAAACCGAATAATATGGCGACCAACAGCACTTGCAGCAAATCGCCCGATCCGGTAAACGCATCGGCAAAGGTTTTAGGGATGATATGCAGCAGGAAATCGGCGAGACTTCGTTGGCCAGCTTGCTGCACATAAGCGGAAACCGCCCGCGCATCCAAACTGGCCGGATCGACGTTAAATCCCCGCCCCGGCCGCAAAAGATTGGCAACCAACATACCCAATGCCAAGGCCAAGGTGGAAACCGCTTCAAAATAAATCAAGGCTTTTACACCGACCCGGCCGGTTTTTTTCATATCCCCGGCACCGGCGATACCCAGCACCACGGTGCAAAACACCACCGGCGCGATCAGCATTTTGATCAAACTGATGAAACCATCGCCGATGGGCTTCAATAACACCGCGTGCCCGGCATCCAGATACCCAAAGGTCCCGCCGGCAAAAATCGCCAGCAACACCCCCGCATATAAACGGGATGACGGAGATTTTAGGCCGGAGCCTTGCGGCATCTCTCCGCTGGTCGTGCGCATACGCAATCCTTTCAGTCAAAATAGTCCATGCGACCCACCGACCAAGGATTCCGCCCACGATAACTTCCGCACTCTGTGCCCTTGTATGTTACGTGACAAATATCCATAAAGGTTTTGAAGAAAGATAGGTCGTTATCCCTTGCGGAAGAAGACTAGGGTGAGAGATATAAAAATAAGTTATAGGGGCGGAATCCTAAGCCAGCAGCGCCGCAAGCAGACCGGTCAGAAAAATGCCGTCGAATGTCCCGGCTCCACCGATGGAAGCCACCGGCACTCCAAGGCCGCCGACACATTTCAGATGCAATAAATCGGCACCTATCAAAACACCCAACACCCCGCTGACATAGGCAAAATGCGCCGCATGCTCCGGGTCGACCAGCAGCGCCAAAAAAGCCGCGGCCAAGGGGGCAATGAACAGCGGCATGGCAATGCCGATGCCGGGAATGGGCCGGCTGAGGCGATAACTCAGGCCGGCAATCAATGCGATCGACAGACTCAGCAGCAAGGGTTCCATCAAGCGCAGCGATACGAAATAAATGCAAAGACCGAGCGGTATCACGCAACCGCCCAGGTTGACCGCAATCACGGTGCTGCCTTCCCGGGCCGGCTGCAACAATTCCCAAACCGGCCGTCGGCCCGGCAGCCTGACCCAATGTGCGTCATCGCGGATCTTAATTTTAAAAATGGGCAAGTTGATGCCGCTACCCAGCAGGGTGCCTATCAATAGCGCCAGCGTCGCCTCGGGAGTCAACCCCAGTTTGCTGAAAGCGATTTCAAAAACATGAATCTGTAGCATCGCCACCAAAAACATGGACATCAGCAAAAACAGCATCAATGAAAATACCGGCACGGACAACTCCCCTGGCCCCAAGCAAAAAATAGATTCTGTAACAGCGGTATCATGGCACGGACCGAGGCAAAATGTCGCCGGCATTTCCGGTTTTCCCAATCGGCAAAACGCCTGCCCAAGCGACGCTGACCACGCTGAAAAAACCGGCAAAAACACGCAGATTTTGGCAACGAAATGCAAAAAAGTTGAGTTTTCCGGCGTTCACGGTTTTAATTTGCCCCGACATTCACCATTCGATCCGCATCTAACGGAGGTAAGGCCCCATGAACACTTTACTGAAAATCTTCGCATTCAGCGCCCTGTTGTGCCTGAGTGCAAGCGGCAACGCCCAACAACCGGGCGGCGGCAAGGGAACCCACGACATGGGCGCCATGGACCCCGCGAAAATGACCGAGCACTTGAAACAAAAGCAGGAGCACATGCTGAGCATGCACGACTTGTCCAATAAAATCCTGGCTGAACAAGACCCGCAAAAACAGCAGGCCTTGAAAGACCAACAACTGGAACTCATGAAAGCCCATCACATGGACATGATGTCCATGCATCACGACAAACCCATGGACCACAAAAAAATGCACTAAACCCGCGTTGCCGCCAGCTTATGCAATCGAAAAGCCGGCCGACACCGGCTTTTTTGCCAAGGATTCCGTTCCTAATAACTTCCCTATTTATACCCTCACCCTAGCCCTCTCCCGGCGGGAGAGGGAACAGAATGCGGAAGTTATTTTGAGAGGAATCCTAGCCCTGAATTCAATACTTTGGAAAAGCGCCATTTCGGTTTTGCCACTCAATTAAACCCATGCCAGCCTTGAAATATTTGTCCGGTTATCCGGCCGCCGTTACCGACCGAGTTCGACAACTGCTGGAACAAGGCAAATTGGCCGACATGCTGCTAAAAAAATATCCCGCCCGCCATGACATCAGGACGGACAAGGCGCTTTACGGCTATGTCATGTCGATAAAAAATCGGTATCTGCGTCAATCCGCTCCGCTGAGCAAAATCATCTATGACGACAAAATCGATGTACTGCATCAGGCTCTGGGTTTGCATTCCTACGTTTCCAGAGTCCAGGGCGGCAATCTAAAGGCGAAAAACGAAATTCGCATCGGCTCGGTATTTAAGGCGGTGCCGGCGGCGTTTTTAAGCATGATTACGGTTCATGAGTTGGCGCATTGCCGGGAAAAACAGCATAACAAAGCCTTTTACAAGCTTTGCGAATACATGGAACCCGACTATCACCAGCTGGAATTCGACCTACGGCTAT
Organism: Methylomonas subterranea; assembly: GCF_024505185.1. Classification (GTDB taxonomy): domain Bacteria; phylum Pseudomonadota; class Gammaproteobacteria; order Methylococcales; family Methylomonadaceae; genus Methylomonas; species Methylomonas subterranea. Next base: position 29,961 of record NZ_JANIBJ010000034.1, on the reverse strand, counting down.
ATCTGACTCTGATGGAGCGCACCGGTCCGTTATATTGATAACGCTCAAGGTTGCAAGAGGATTTTTCTCACTCCGGCTTGGCCCGCATGACGCAGGGCCGCCATGCCGTCAATCAGGCGGTAGCGCCCGTCCACCATGCTCCGCAAGGGCAGCACTCCTTGCTCCAACAAAGCCAACGCCGCGTCGAAAGGGCCGCAGCGCGAACCCATTATCGTCAACTCCCCCACCACCAGCTTGCCGAGATCTACGGCTTCGGCGGCCGAAAAAGTACTCTTCTGCACCACAATCCCGCGCGGCCTTGTCAGTCTCAAAGCCTCGGCAAAACCGCCGGATTGGCCGCTGGCGTCCACCACAAAGTGATAGCTGTTATCGGGAACGCTCCGCGTCAAGCCGGTCCGCAAGCCCCATTGGGCTGGCAAAGCCAGCGAAGTCTCGGAGCGGCCCAACACCTCGACATCGTAACCGGCCAATGCCAGCACTTTAGCGATCAGCAAACCCAATCTGCCGGGCCCGACCACCGCCACCTTGCCAACCGACAAAAGCTCCAATTGCCCGACCACCCGCAGCGCGGCGGCCAAAGGCTCGGTAAACACCGCTTCTTCATCCGCCACGCCGGCCGGCACCTGGTAAAGATTGGCGACCGGCAAGCGCAAATAATCGGCGAAAGCGCCGTCGCGGCCGCGAATGCCCAGAACCTTGCGCTGAAGGCAATGCTCGGGACCGGCGCCCAGACAGGCGGCGCAATCGCCGCAGCCTATGTTGATGGAGCCGACTACCCGCTTATCGAGCCAAACCGAATCCGACTTCGAACCGACCGCCTCCACCACGCCGACGAACTCATGGCCGATAACGCCGCTAAAACCCGCGTAACCTTTCACCAATTCCAAGTCGGTCGCGCATATGCCGGCCAATGTCATCCGGATCAAGGCCTCGCCGGCGCCAATGTCCGGCACGGCTTTATCCAGGCGGTAATGCAAAGCGTTGTTAAGTTCCAGTGCCTGCATACGAAACGAGGCCGACAGCTAATAAAGACTATTCCTTCAGAGAGACAAGCTCAACCCTATCGACGATAGCAATACTGATCTTGTCTTCCCGCGCCAGCCAACCCATGGCGCGCTGGACGACTTTTTCCTCTTCCGGCAGCTCCTTGATCAATTTGGCAACGGCGGTTTCGCCGTTACCGGACAAATAATGCCAGACACTGCCGGCCGCCAAACCCACCCGTTCGAACATGGGCATATCCGGTTTTTCCGCCTCCGGTTTTGGAGCCGCGGGTTTCCGGGCTTTGACTGTTGGCGTCTTGGTTTTTGCCGGCGCGGCGGTCTTGCGCGGGCTTTTCTTCACCACGGCATCGGCGGCAACGGCCGGAGCGGCTGGTTCGGTCTTGCTTACGGGCACCGAGATTTCGGGCTGTTTGTCGGGGAGCGTGGCGGTGGAAGATTTCTTGGCCGCCGCTTCGGCAACAGCCTTGGGCGCCGGAGTGGGCTCTACTTTAACTTTTGCCAGCGGAGTTTCAATGGGGGCGGTGGTCTTTTTCATGGCGAATTATCCCTAAAAAAACAAAGATTGCAGTATAAACCATTCGGGAATAAAGCCGTGCCGACAGTTAACAATCTCCTATACTTCGCTTTCCCGATACCGATACCGACATCGCACGCCCCTCCTTCCTCACCGGCCTCCGATGATCGACAGCAGCGATAAAAATACCCGCCCTTCATCGGCGTTTATATGCTAAACATTGCTCAAACAATCCCGCCCGGGGAGGCCTGCCATGAATATCTGGAAAGCGACTTTATTGGTGTTTGTCGTCCTATCGGTTTCGGCCTTTTTCGCCCTGGACCTGCAGCAGTATTTAACTCTGGACAACCTTAAGGCCCGGCAGGCCGACATCGATCAGTATCGACAGGCTCGGCCCATGGCGGCGCTGGCATGGTATGCCGCGCTATACATTGCGGTAACGGCGCTGTCCTTGCCCGGCGCGACGATATTGACCCTGGCCGGCGGCGCGGTGTTCGGTATGTTTTGGGGCTCGCTGATCGTCTCGTTCGCCTCCAGCCTGGGCGCAACCCTAGCGTTTCTGGTGGCGCGTTTTTTGTTGCGCGATTGGGTCAAATCCCGCTTCGGCGAGCACGCCCGGGTCATCGACGACGGCATGAACCGCGACGGCGCTTTCTATCTGTTCACCTTGCGTCTGGTGCCGGTATTTCCGTTTTTCATGATCAATCTGCTCATGGGCTTGACTTCCATCAGGGTACGCACCTACTACTGGGTCAGCCAAGTCGGCATGCTGGCCGGCACCTTGGTGTACGTCAACGCCGGCACCCAGTTGGCGAAAATCGATTCCCTGGCCGACATTGTTTCTCCCGCGCTGTTGGGCTCGTTCGCCTTGCTCGGCCTGTTTCCCTGGGCAGCCAGAAAGACGCTGGATTATTTCAATCAACGCAAAATTTATGCGAACTGGCCCAAACCCGGGCGCTTCGACGCCAACCTGGTGGTGATCGGCGCCGGTGCCGGCGGTCTGGTGGCGGCCCATATCGCCGCCGCCCTCAAGGCCAAAGTTACCCTGATAGAAAAACATAAAATGGGCGGCGACTGCCTGAACTCCGGTTGCATACCTTCCAAGGCCTTGATTCGCACTGCCAAGCTGCTGTCGCAACTCAAACGGGCTCGGGCATTCGGTATCGCCAACGCCGAGACTGAATTCGATTTCGCCGCCGCGATGGAGCGGGTGCAACAGGTGATAGCAAGCGTAGCGCCGCATGATTCCATCGAACGTTATACCGAACTGGGCGTGGAGGTCATAGCCGGCGAGGCCAAAATCGTCTCCCCCTGGCAGGTGGCGGTTACCGGCGCCAACGGCGTCAAAACCATTACCAGCCGCGCCATCGTCATCGCCGCCGGCGCCCGGCCCTTTGTGCCGCCGATCCCCGGCCTGGACAGCGTCGCTTATCTGACTTCGGATACTATTTGGCGGCTGCGCGAATTACCCGGGCGCCTTTTGGTGCTGGGCGGCGGACCGCTGGGCTGCGAATTGGCGCAAACCTTCGCCCGCCTGGGCAGCAAGGTCACGCTGGTGGAAATGGCCCCGCGCATCATGGCGCGCGAAGACGCCGAGGTATCGGACCTTATCCAGGCCTCCTTCCTGGCGGAACACATCGCGGTCAAAACCAAGCATACCGCCAAGGAATTCATTGTCGCAAACGGCCAACACATCCTGCGGGCGGAACACGAAGGCCAAATTGACGAAATCCCCTTCGACCGGGTTTTGATCGCCATCGGCCGAATCGCCAATGTGCAAGGCTACGGCGTCGATGAACTCGGTATTACCTTGTCGCCGCGCGGAACCCTGCAAACCAACGCCTTCCAGGAAACCAACTATCCCAACATATTCGCCGTCGGCGACGTGGCGGGGCCGTATCAGTTTACCCACACCGCCGCGCACCAAGGCTGGCATGCGGCTGTCAACGCCATGTTCGGGCATGTCAAAAAGCTAGGTACCGATTACTCCGTGGTTCCCTGGGCGACCTTCACCGATCCGGAGGTGGCCCGGGTCGGCCTGAACGAGCAGGATGCGCAAGCACAAAATGTCGCTTATGAAATCTCCAGCTTCGACATGGCCGATCTGGACAGGGCCATCGCGGACGGCGCGACCCAAGGCTTTATCAAAGTGCTGACCGTGCCGGGCAAGGACAAGATTCTCGGCGTCAGCATCGTCGGCGAACATGCCGCCGACATGATCGCCGAATTCGTGCTCGCAATGAAATACGGCATGGGCCTGAATAAAATTCTGGCCACGATGCACATCTATCCGACCATGGCCGAAGCCAATAAATACGTGGCCGGGGTCTGGAAGCGCAATCACGCGCCGAAAATGTTATTGGCCTGTCTGGGTCGATACCATGGCTGGCGCCGGGGCTAGCCATCGAACGCCGGCCAAGGCGGGATTCCTACCCGCTGGACAACTGCGCCTTTGCCCGCGCACAGTTATGTTTAACCATATCCATATCCGTTCGAATTCGATCATAAGCTGCCATCAAGCTCGTTCCGCCGCCAGCCGCCGGGCTGGAATTTACTCAGACGCCAAACCATGCCCACCAGCAGAAACAAGCCGGCGAATACGGCGCTATCGCCCCAGCGGGCGTAGGGTGTCAGCCCCGCCATCGGGATAATCGTGCCGGTCAATGCGGTGGTGGTAAATAACGGTGCCCGCGCGCTGATTTTGCCGTTGGGCATCACAATTCCGGATAAACCGGTGTTGGTGGCCCGCAGCAAATAGCGGCCGGTTTCCAGAGCCCGCATTTGGGCGATCTGCATGTGCTGATGAGGTTGCGAAGTGTCGCCGAACCAGGCGTCGTTGGTGACGTTCACCAAATATGCCGCCCGCCCGACTTGCCGGCTGACCAATTCGCCAAAGGCATCTTCGTAGCAAATGGTGGTTACAAGAGGGTATCCGCCGGCTTCCAGCAAGGGCTGCTCGGCGGCGCCGGCGGCGAAGTTACCCAGTGGAATGGCCAAGCGGTCCAGCACCCAACCCGACAAGGGCTGCAAGGGCAGGTATTCGCCGAAGGGCAGCAAATGGTGCTTGTGATACAAGGCCTCCCGCGCTCCCAAGCTCATGACGCTGTTGTAATAAGACTTACCCTCGCCCTCGCTGGGCAGACTGACCAACAAATCGGTACCGTTTTCGCGCGCCAAGGCCGATAAGGGTTCCAGATAAAAGTCCTTGACTTGCGATAAAAACACCGGAATTGCGGTCTCCGGCCAGACTATCACGTCAGCGTCCCAATGTTGTTGGGTCAGCTGCCAATATAGGGACAAGGTATGCTGTCTTTGATCCTCCAGCCATTTTTGATCCTGGGCGATATTGCCTTGCAGCAACGCAACTTTTATCGGCGCGCCGACGGCATGGGTCCACTGAACCTGCCGCAATAAGCACCCGCCGCCCCAAATGGCGCATAAAGCCAGCAGACCGGACAAGCGCAAACGCCTTACCCGCCACATTTCGGCGCACAGAGCCGCCGAAACGGCCAACAGAAAACCCGCGCCATATACGCCGACCAGCGGCGCATAGCCGGCCAACGGCGTATTTAACTGGCCATAGGCAATCTGCAACCACGGAAAACCGTTCAACAACCAATAGCCGCGCAAGTATTCCACGGCCACCCAGGTCAGGCCGACCGCCAATATCCGAAACCAAACGCCGGCCATGGCCAATAATTTTGCGCTCAAATAAGCGGTCAAGGCCGGAAACAAGGCCCAGACAGCCACCAACAACAAGGTCAGCAGGCCGGCGCTGTAGGGATCCGCGCCGCCAAACCGGTGGATACTGATATACACCCACCAGATTCCGGAACCGAACAAGCCCAGGCCGAATAAATAGCCGCTCAAAGCGGCGTGCCTTGCCGGCGCAATGCAAAGCCGATAAAAAAACGCCAATGCCGGCAAGGCAAAATAGCTGTAATCGTAGGGAGCGAATGAGAAAGTCAACAACACGCCGCATGCCGGCGCCAATAACTGCCATTTCCAATGGACTAATCGGGTCATTTTGCTTAAAAGAGGTGAAATCCGTGCTGTATTATGCCGCGAATGGGCATGCCTTAAGGCCGAGTTTTCATACTGAGTGCGATTTCAGCTAGACTTGCAGGGAAATTAACATCGGATCCACAAAAAACGATGACTACAGACGACAGCCTACCTTTTGAATTGCAAACCGACTCGCTCGCTCAATGGCTGGACGGTTTAAGCCCGCTACCGCATGCTCAAGCCGCCCACAAACTGAATCTGGCGCTAAAACAACTTAAAGAGCCGCAATGCACTCCCGGCCAACTCCTGCCGCTGTTGGTCAATTTGACGCCGTTGTGCCTGCGATTTTCCGCCAGTCTGTCCACGACTGCCATCAACGACGCCGATTCATCCGCCAAAATCCTCAAACTGGGCAAGCTGAGCATGCAATTGCCCCGTCAGTTGGCCTTGCTGTTTTGCCAGATCATTGAAAGCAAGCAATTGGAAGCCGCCGACCGGAATACGGCCGTCTATCATGCCTTGCAGCTCATCGGCCATGCCCTGCGCTGCTATTGCCTGTTTTACGAAACACCGTCGGTAACGCTGTGGAAAAAAACCGCTCAGCTATACAAGCTGGCGCTGGCAACCGAAGCGCTTCATTTGCCTCACGCGACCAAACTGGCTGATTTCAGAGCACAGCCCGACATAGAAACGGTGCTCAAACGTAATCTGCTGTTCAGCATCATGTCGCCGCTACTTTACAAACCCGATGAAATCAACCAGCTTTTCCAGTTGGCCGATCAATGCGCCACCCTGCTGGAAATCGGCGATCCGCGCGAATCGCGGGATTTTGGCTTTTATTGGAATACGCTAAAAGACCAGCCGCCCTACCCGGTACGCAAAAGCAACCGTCCCTTGCCGGCGGAATGCATGCCCATCGATTGCCGACCCATCAGTCACGCACTGCAACTGGGTACCGTGGTTACCAAATTGAGCCCCGCCAATCAAAACAAACTGGCCTTGCTGTTCAGCGATTATCAACAGGTATTCAATGCCATCATTCCGGGCATACCTTCCCGCACCAAAATGATTCCCGGTTTCATCGGTGTCTGTCAGTATTTGCAGGAGTTGAACAAGCTGTCGAAAATCAATCAAATCAGCGCCCAACTTCGCGACCCCAAAAGCATCAACCGAGGTTTGTCGCTGGTACCGCTGGAACATCATCGCAATGTGTTCGACAATGCCGAACAGCCTTTCGGCGACAAAACCAGCCTGGGCAGACTAGTGAATTTACTCAAAACCCCCAATAAAACCTATTGCGTTGCCGAAAGCCGCATGCTGGACTGTTCGACCGGCGACCTGGTTTTGCTTTACAAGGAACAGCACCCGGTTTCGCTGGCCATCATTCGTCAACAGCGCTTCAACGAGTTGTCCAATGCCAATCAATTTTTGTTGGAGCAAATCAGCGGCGCCTGCACCATCTACAGCATCAACAATGCTCCCTCGGGCTCTTACGCGCTGATGGTCGGCGAGGGCATGGATAATGCGCAAATTTTTCTGGCCAGCGGCAAATACTCTTTAAACAGCAGCATTCCATTGACCATAGGCACGGCATTGCGCCTGACCGCCTGCATGGAGAGTAACGGCTTTTTCGCCCGTTTCAGATTTAGCGTGGAATACCATGCCTGATATGCGCCTCCCACTGATACTGCTACTGTGTTCGGCACTGGTCATGGCCAGCGAGGACAAACAAACCTGTCCGGACAATGCAGACACCCAACAGCGGATCAGCCAATGCGCCGATTCGGACAACCAGGCGGCGGATCGGGAACTCAACCAAATCTATCAAGCGGTTATCAAGCAACATGCCGGCGATAAAACCTTTACCGACAATCTCAAGCTGGCTCAGCGGGCATGGTTAAAGTGGCGCGACGCGGAAATGGCGGCAATTTATCCTCATGCGGCGGAAGCCGGCTATTACGGCAGCGCTTTCAATGCTTGTTGGGCCAGTCAACTGGCCTCACTCACCCGCGAACGCAGCAGACAATTGCGCAAATGGCTGGACGGCGTGGAAGAAGGCGAGCTTTGTTCGGGATCGCTTCCATTCAAGGCATCGCCTTAAGGGTTTCGCCCCTTTCATATCCCTCTCCCGGAGGAGTGTGTCGTAAAAGCCGCTCTCCTCGCGGGAGAGGGTTGGGGAGAGGGGAAATAACAAGGCAAGGCGTAGATTTTTATACCCTCACCCTGCCCTCTCCAGGAGGGAGAGGGTTCCGTTATGGCTTTTACGACACCCTCCGACCGGAGAAGGGATTGTTTCGATTTTTACGACCGCCTCCGGAGGGAAGGAACCGAAGGCGAAATCCTTAAAGGTTCGATTCGTTGTCATATGTCCCGCAACCCCTTGCCGGGGACGCGCGCATCCAGCGTCAGTCCAGCAAATTGACCCGCACGTTGACCAACATTACCGGCAGGGTGGGACCCGGACCGATGAAACTGCCGGAAACCGGCGGTATAGACTCCGGATTGCGTGCCACCGCCACGGCGATGTGGCGGTTGCCGGTGATTTCGCCCACCGTGGGATCAAAACCCTGCCAGCCCTTGCCGGGCAGATATACTTCGGCCCAGGCATGCGTGGAGGCATTGCCGGCCTCGGTGGCCGGCGCATGCAGATAGCCGCTGACGAACCGGCTGGCCAGCCCCAGACAGCGGCAGGCCTCGATAAACAGCGTGGCATAATCCCGACAGGAACCGCTGCCGATACGCAGGGTTTGCGCCGGCGATTGCACGCCGGCCTCTTCGCGCATTTGATAGCGGAACCGGCCGTGAATGGCCTGATTCAATTTTTCCTGTAGACACAGTGTTTCCATGCTGCGCGCATGCAGGCCTATCTCCCGCAACCAAGCCATGACGGCTTGCTGGTCGCTCAAAAACAAAGGTTGCTGAAATGCGGCCAGATCGATGCGCTCGGATTCCCGATATACAAAGGGATAGTTCAAGGCATATTCCGCCACCGAAAAATTCAGCGGCGAGGCTTCGTAATGCTGAATCACCACCTCGCTGGCTATGCTGAGCGTATTGGCCGATTGCAGAAAATTTACCACCGCCACCGAATTATCGAACACGTCCCGATACCACTTGATGCCGTAGGCCGGACTGATGGTCAGTTTGGACGACTCGATACGCACGTCGTGGCCTTCCCGCGGCCGCAACAGCAATTGATGTTGGTTGAGGGTAACGGTGTTGAAGAACCGATATTCCGTCACATGCAGAATTCGCAAGCGCTGCATGGCAAATTACTCCGGCGGCCCGCTCAATTGCTCGACGGTAACCGCCATATGGATGGGCGACAAGGCCGGACCGAATTGGGTAAAGATGGCCACGTCGGCGGCATCGTGCCCGTAAGCCACGATCACCCGGCCGCCGCGCGCTTCCGCCTGGGTAGGATCGAAGCTGTACCAGCGACCGCCGACGTAGACCTCGAACCAGGCGTGAAAATCCATGGGCCGCAAGCCGTACAGATAGCCCACCACCATGCGGGCCGGAATGCACAGGGCCCGGCACAGGGCGATGCCCAAATGCGCCAGTTCGCGGCACACCCCTTCCCTGGCCTGATTGACTTCGACCGCCGACATTTGGAAATAAGGCGAATCCGGGTTGAAACGCACGTTGTCGCGCAACCATTGATTCACCGCCACCACCTGATCGTAGCCGGGCCTTACGCCCGCTACCAGTTCCTGGGCCAGATCGACAAAGCGGTCCGACTCGCAATAACGGGTCGGCAATAAATAGGTCAACACGGAGGTCGGCAGATTTTGCACTTCCTCGAACGGCGCGCCGGGGCAGACATCGATGTGTTCGCTGGTCTGAATGTCGGCGCTGGTATGCACCGAAAACAGTCCGGGTGGCGCGATCAGACGCTGGCACAGGTTGCCGTAGTCGTCGGTAAACTCGAACACCGGCACGCTGGGCTTGATCATGTAAGACTCGCGCGCCACCCATTGATTGGCGCCGTTACGCGGCCGCAGCATCAAAATGAACGGCGTCGGCACGCTGACTTCAAAACGTATTTCACAGCTGGTACGTAGCCACATCACAATAATTTTCCTTTCAAGGCTCTCACCAGATGGTCGCGGCGGCTAGCGCCGCCACATTAAAATATTCAACGTCCCAGACGTTGCTCCAGTTCCAGCACGCTTTGGGTGGTTTGCAATACCGTATCCGGATTCAGGCTCATGGAATCTATACCGATTTCCACCAAATACGCCGCCATTTCCGGATAATCCGACGGCGCCTGCCCGCACAGGCCGGAATGTTTGCCGTTGCGCCGGCAACCTTCCACCGCCAGACGGATCATTTCCTTGACGCCGGGATCGCGTTCGTCGAAATCGTTGGCGACGATTTCCGAATCCCGGTCCACTCCCAGCGTCAATTGGGTCAAATCGTTGGAACCGATCGAAAAGCCGTCGAACAATTCGGCAAACGCGTCTATCTGAATCACGTTATTCGGAATCTCGCACATCACGTAGATTTGCAGGCCGTTTTCACCCCGTTTCAGGCCGCAATCGGCCATATAAGCCAACACCTTTTCCGCCTCTTCGATTCGGCGGCAGAACGGAATCATCAGCACCACGTTTTTCAGCCCCATCTGTTCGCGTACCCGCTTCATCGCCGCGCATTCCAACGCAAAGCCCTCGGCGTAGGCCGGATGCACGTAACGCGAGGCGCCGCGAAAACCTATCATCGGGTTGGCCTCGTCGCGCTCGAACCAGCGTCCGCCCAACAGCGTGGCGTATTCGTTGGTTTTGAAGTCCGACATCCGCACCACCACCGGTTTGGGATAAAACGCCGCCGCAATCGTGCCGACGCCTTCCGCCAGACGCTGAATGAAAAACTCCGCCGGACTATGGTAATTTTCGGTCAGTTCCCGCAGTTTCGACAACTCGCCGGCATCTTCGACTTTTTCCGGATGGATCAAGGCCATCGGGTGGGCCTTTATATACTCGGTGATGATGAACTCCATGCGGGCCAAGCCGACGCCGTCGTTGGGCAGAAAGCTGTGCTTGAAAGCCAGTTCGGGATTGCCCAGATTGAGCATGATCTTGGTCCTGGGCCGTTGCATCCGGGCCAAATCGGTATGCCGGACGGCAAAATTCAAGCGGCGGCGGTAAACCTTGCCGACATCGCCTTCGGCGCAGGACACCGTGACATCCAGGCCGGATTCGATGGCGGCGGTGGCATTATCGCAGCCTATCACCGCCGGCACACCCAATTCCCGCGCGATAATGGCGGCATGACAGGTACGGCCACCACGGTTAGTGACGATGGCGGCGGCGGTTTTCATTACCGGCTCCCAGTCCGGCGTGGTCATATCCGCCACCAACACTTCGCCGGGTTTAAACGCATGCAAGTTGGCCACGCTATCGATTACCCGCGCCGCGCCCGCCGCTATCTTGCTACCCACCGCATGGCCCTTGGCGATGACTTCGCCGCTTTCCCGCAGACTGTATTGCTCCAGCAGATTGCCGCTGCGTTGCGAGGCCACTGTTTCCGGCCTGGCCTGCACGATATACAGTTTGCCGTCCAGGCCGTCCTTGGCCCACTCCATGTCCATGGGCCGGCCGTAGTGGCGTTCGATTTTCAAGGCATAATCGGCCAGCGTCAGGACATCGCCGTCATCTATGCAAAAGCGGCCGCGTTCGCTGTTGGCGGTGGCCATATTGCGCACCGGCTCGCGAGTGCGGCCGTCGCTGTAGACCATTTTGATTTTTTTCGCCCCCAGGCTGCGGCGCAACACGGCCCGATAGCCTTGCGCAAAGGTGGGTTTGTGCACGTAAAACTCGTCCGGGTCGACCGCGCCCTGCACCACGTTCTCGCCCAGACCGTAAGCGCCGGTAATGAATACCGCATCGTCAAAACCGGATTCGGTATCCAGCGAAAACATCACCCCGCTGGCCGCCAAGTCCGAACGCACCATTTTCATCACGCCGATGGACAAGCCTATTTTGAAATGATCGAAGCCTTGATCCAACCGGTAATGGATGGCCCGATCGGTGAACAGGCTGGCGAAACAGCGCTTGCAGGCATCCAGCAGCGCATGGCCGCCGCAAATATTCAGATAGGTATCCTGCTGGCCGGCAAAGCTGGCGGTGGGCAAGTCTTCGGCGGTTGCCGAACTGCGCACGGCGACGGTCAAATCTTCGCCGTACTGCTGCCGCAGTTGCTCGAAGGCGGCCAGAATTTGCTGCTGCAAATCTTCCGGCAGGGGTGCCGCATACACCAACTCGCGGGCCTGGCGGGCGCGGCGGGCCAGATCGCCGACATCGGTTTCGTCCACGCCGTCAAGATATTCATGCAGTTTGTCCCAGGCTCCGGCCCGATCCAACAGATAACGATAGGCTTCGGCGGTAATCGCAAACCCGTTCGGCACCACCACGCCCTGCCCGGCCAGTTCCCGGTACATCTCGCCCAGGGACGCGTTCTTGCCGCCCACCAACGGAATATCGTCTAGGGTAAGTTCGTTAAACCAGCGGATATATGGCGTGGAAATGGACATGCGGCGCTCCTTGGCTAGTTATTATGCGACGATTTAGCATAAGCAAGCGCGGCTGGATCGGCAAGCGCTGATTTGAATGGCGCGGATAGGATCAAACCCTGAAACCCCGGGACCAGCCATTATCCGCTCAACGATCGCTGTATTTGGTAATGCATACCTTGCGTTCGTCGCAGACCACTGTTTTCTTGATATTGGATGTTTTCGATCCCGCGCCACGGGAGGTTTCGTTTTGCAATTCGGCGCCGGAAAGGCTTTGCGCGGGGATGGTACGGATATCGGAAATCAGCGTCATGGTGTCGCCGGCTTGATTGATTTTGAAATACCTCAGGGTGCTCATCCCTATCAGGACCTCATTTAAGTGATCGTTCAATTGCGCGTGCAGATTGTTGAGTTCCGCGTTGCCCAATCTCAGGCTGTTGATGGAGGTCTCGCGTATCGCGACTTTGCCGCCGGCGGTACTGGCCTGAACATAGCGGCCGTAGGGCAGCTTCGCGGCTACCGCCATTTTGGCCGGCACCACGGTGTCGGTGGCGCCGGTGTCGATTAAAAACGGCATGGGAACGTTGTTGATCAGCACCACGCCCCTGAAATGCCCCTTGGCATCGGCCTTGATAATCACGCCTTTCGCTTCGGGGCCTATATCGCTTGAGATGTTGCGTGACGCCGCCCGGTTATCCTGGCCGGGGGGCTGGGCATAATCGGCATGGGCGCCGCCCCATAACGGCCCCATCATTAGCAAATAGAACAGATAACGCAAACCGGCGGTCTTGGCGGAACGGCCACGCCGCTTTCGGGCGCTGTCGAGCCTGCTTGCCAACCAAGCGGGCCGGCCGGCGCCGGCGTTTTTCGGATAATTTTCCCGGTAATCATCGCGGTCTTGCATGCCCATATCGCCCTCGCTGAATAGTAACGTCGGTTATCATGCGCGGATTATCGCACCAAGTCCGCCTATCAATTGAGAACCAGGTTGAGGGATACCGAACGGCGGGTAACGCCACGACCGCGGCTTAGCGGTTCAACCACTCCATATACAAGCGCACGCCCTCTTCAACCGTTTTGAATTGATGCTGGCAGCCGGCGGCGCGCAATTTTTCCAGATTGGCTTCGGTAAAGCTTTGGTAGCAACCCTTCAGGTGTTCGGGAAATGGAATGTATTGGATCTGGCCGCGACGGTGAAATTCGATCACGGCATTGGCGACGTCGTTGAAGGTCTGGCTGCGGCCGGTACCGCAGTTGTAGATACCGGATACCAGCGGCCTGTCCAAAAACCACAGGTTGATGTCCACCACATCGCCGACATAGACAAAATCGCGGCGTTGCTCGCCATCGCCGTAACCGTCGCAACCTTCGAACAGGCGCAGACTGTCGGAATCCTTGATCTGCTGGTTCAAATGAAAGGCCACGGAGGCCATGCCGCCCTTGTGCGCTTCGCGCGGGCCGTAGACATTGAAATAACGCAAGCCAACCACTTGCGCGGTCAATTTGGACAAATGCCGGCGCAGATATTGGTCGAACTGAAATTTGGAATAGCCGTACACATTCAAGGGGCCTTCGTAGGCCAATTCTTCCTTAAACGTCAGGTCCGAGCCGTATGTAGCGGCACTGGAAGCGTAGATGAAGGGAATTTTGTGGCTTTGGCAATAATGAAACAACACTTTGCTGTATTCATAATTGTTGTCCATCATGTAGCGGCCGTCCCACTCGGTGGTACTGGAGCAGGCACCTTGATGGAAAACGGCTTCAATACTTTCGGCGGCAAAAGCGCCTTGCCGGATTTTGTCCAGAAAAGCACTTCTATCCATATAATCCGCTATCCGGCAATCGACCAGATTTTTGAATTTGACCCCGTTGGCCAAATGGTCGACTACCAGAATGTCATCGTAACCGCGAGCGTTTAAACCCAGTACCAGATTGCTGCCGATAAAACCGGCGCCACCGGTTACGATGATCACGGGATTATTCCGAGACGATTTTGATCGGCAGACTAACCACTACATCGGTATGCAGGTTTATATCGATGTCGTAGCTACCGACTTGGCGAATCACGCCGTTAGGCATGCGCACTTCGCTTTTCTCGACCTTGACGCCGGCGGCGGTAATGGCCTCGGCGATGGTCTGGGTGCCGACGGAACCGAATAGACGGCCTTCGTCGCCGGTTTTGTGGGCGATGGTAATGCTCAATTTGCCGATGGCTTCTCCGCGCGCATTGGCGGCGGCCAGTTTCTCGGCGGCTTGTTTTTCCAGTTCGGCGCGGCGCTCTTCGAATTCCTTGATTTTGGCGGCGGTGGCTTTGGCGGCCTTGCCTTGCGGAATCAAAAAGTTTCTGCCGTAACCTGCCTTGATGGTGACTCTGTCGCCCAGGTTACCCAGGTTTGCTATTTTCTCAAGAAGAATGACTTCCATCTTTACTTACCTCGTTAATCGACCGATGTCGAATGATGGCCGAATTCAATCAGCCGTTTTATTTGAAATTTTATTACGTAAGTTCAACCAGTTATCAAGCAAGCCCACCACGGCTATGATTACCATCATGTGCGGAATGACTACCAGCGTCAGATACAGAAACGGCACCATGAAGCGGCTGCCCTTCATCTCCGCGAAACAGGCATGCAATGCGGCGGTGCCTATGAAGGTATACAGCACGAACATTACCAGCAACATGTTCCAGCAGACTTCAGCCAACATTCCGGACGACAAAGCCGCCGCCGCCAGCAATACCAGGGTCGCCATGGCCAGCTTGGCATGGCTTTTCATGGCCAAAAACTCGACCCTGAAACCGCCCGGATTGTAGAGCGCCGCCTGCCACCATCTGGCCAGAAACAGCCCGAACAACAAACCGTAGACACTGCCGGCGGCAATGGCTCCGGTCATGAAATGGGCAAAGGCTTGCGCCGATTGCTTGATTTGTTCGACCGGTACATCCGGCCTCGCTTCCAGCATGGGTTGCATCATGACCGACAACACGCCGGCCCATACCTGAGCCGGCTGCGCCTGATAGACATAAAAACCCACCACGGCCGCCACGCCCAGCAACACGGCAATCTCTATCGCCACGGCCAGATTTCTGCCTTCGCGCAGCACAATGGATATCAGCCAAACCGGCGTCCACAGCACCAAGCCGTACAGCAGGGCAAATTGATAACCGATACCCAGGAAGACGCTCAGTATGGCCGCCGCCAAACAGGCGCACGCCAACACATACAAGCCTTCCGTGCCGCCGCGGCGCAATGTGACCAATGCAACGGAAGCCGAACTTACGATACTTGCCGGAGGAAACTTTAATGACAGCAAGGCAAAGGCAGCCGCAACCGTCATGGCTTGCAAGCGTCCCTTCATGATATAGGCCGCCAAAAATCTCACGCCCGCTCTCCGGCTTACCTTAGATTATTTGTGCGCGTCGCAGAAAGGCAACAAGGCCAGAAAACGGGCCTGCTTGATAGCCGATGTCAACTGTCTTTGGTATTTCGCGCTGGTACCGGTGATGCGGCTGGGAATGATTTTGCCGGTTTCGGTGATGTACTCGCTCAGCAAATCCAGATCTTTATAGTCGATCACGATTGCATCTTCACCGCTGAAACGGCAGCCTTTTTTACGTCTGATATTGTTACGTGCCATATTGATTCTCTTGGGTTTAAAGTTTATTCGGAAGCCGCTTCGGTTTCGCTGACGGCTTCTTCAGCCGCATCCGTTTCTTCGGTCTCTTCCTCAACTTCTTTCACGCGGCCGGCGGTTTTTTGACCGTCGTTGCCGCTGGTGGCAATGGCGGAAGGCGCGGTAATGGCTTCTTTTTGCAGCAGGGTTTGGCTGCGCAGGATGGCATCGTTGAAACGGAAGCCCGCTTCCAGTTCTTCAAGAGTGGCTTGATCGCATTCGATATTCATCAACACATAATGTGCCTTATGAATTTTTTTGATCGGAAATGCCAGGTGTCTGCGGCCCCAGTCTTCCAGGCGGTGAATGTTGCCGGCGGCCTCTTCGATGGTGGTTTTATAACGTTCTATCATGGCAGGCACCTGAGCGCTTTGATCAGGGTGTACCAGGAAGACGATTTCATAATGACGCATGATTTCTCCTTACGGTTTAAAAAGCTTCCCATTCGCGCGAACGGTGAAGCAAGGATTTGAGATGAAACATCCCAAAAGCCGGCCATTATAAAATCAGGCAGGATTCTTGCAAACTTATTTTTCAATCACCGCCGGACTTCGGCCGGCTGGCGGCCATCAAACCGACAGCCGTTCCATCAAGTAACACAAGCAATCCTGCCGTATCACCTGCTCGTTCAAGGTCAACATCGACGGCATGGTCGGTCTGCTTATTTGCAGCTGGCCGTCCTTGAGGGCAAAAAACCGCTGGGTAATGATCCCGCCCTCATTGTCGCGGGCAATCACGGGCATTTGCGTTCCGCTTACCCTACCGAATACCGTGCCCGCCTGTATTTCGGTGAAGTTCAAACGTTCCAGTTCGCGATCCAGACATAAATCCGCCCCGCCGTCCTCGAAGCTAAACCTAAAACGCTCGTCGACCGTCACCTGCGCGACGGTGTGATAAAGATCGATATCCTGTCTGGCGACCGGCTGCAGCGGAAACGCCTGCAAATGCAGACAACCGTCTATAAATTGGAACACATGCTCAACGCCGTGCGGCTGATCCGGACGACCGCATTCCAGCGTCACCGCCGGACAAAATTCAGCGAAAGCGCCAGACTGTACGCCCTTGGGATGGGTAAAATACACCAGCAAGCGTCCAAACAAAGCCCCCAAATGCAGAAAAGCCTCGTCCAGCTTGTTCAAGCAGGCGTAATGCGGATTAAGCCCGGTATTATTGTGCACATCGACACTGGCAAACAACTCGCGCCGACTCATCACCTCGCAAATCCGCCTCGCCCAGGCGGCTTCCGGCAAATCCGCCAACGGGGTACCGGGCCAGATGCGATTGTAATCGGGCTGATGCTCCAAGCGTCTCAGCCCGTGGCGGGCGGCTTGAGTATTGCCGAAGAACAGGCTTAAATTTCTCGGCAGCGCTTGACCGTGATATTTGCGCAGCAACTGTTGCACCGCCAGAAAACCGGTGGGCTCGTTACCGTGCAACAGCACGGATACAAACAAGCTGTCCTGGCGCTTGCCCGGCAAATGAAACAGGGCCGGCTCCGGAATCAAGCTATGAAGCTGGTCGACGGTAATATCCAGCAGACCGGCGGGCAAAGTTTCAAACTGTTTAAGCACGTGAGTATCGCTTGTTTAAGAGTACCAATCTCGACCCGCGCCCGAGCGGTTTAAGGTTTAAAAGACGCCGGCCGCTTGTAAATCGGCATGATAGGACGAACGCACCAGCGGCGCGCTGGCCACCTGTTGAAATCCCAGTTCGCGGGCAATCCCGGCATAGCGCTTGAACTGATCGGGATGAATGTATTCCCGCACAGCCAGATGCTCCTTACTGGGCTGCAGATACTGACCCAAGGTCAGCATGCCGCAGCCGTGAGCCAGCAAATCCCGCATGACTTGCACAACCTCGGCTTCGGTTTCGCCTATGCCCAGCATCAGGCCGGATTTGGTCGGCACCGCCGGCAACAATTGTTTATGCCGCTGCAATAAGCGCAAGGAAGTCAGATAGTCCGCGCCGGGCCGGGCTTCCGGATACAGGCGCGGCACGGTTTCCAGATTATGGTTAAACACGTCGCATGCTTGTTGTTGCAAGATTTGCAAGGCCGCATCCATGCGCCCGCGAAAATCCGGGGTCAGAATTTCGATAGTGGTGTCGGGCGATAGACGTCGGATCGCGCCTATGCAGGCCGCAAAATGTCCGGCTCCGCCATCGCGCAGATCGTCGCGATTCACCGATGTGACCACCACATATTTCAACGCCATCGCCGCGACGGTTGCCGCCAGATTTTCCGGCTCATCCGCATCCAACGCGGCGGGTTTGCCGTGAGCCACGTCGCAGAACGGACAACGGCGGGTGCACAAATCGCCCATGATCATGAAGGTGGCGGTGCCGTGACTGAAACATTCGCCCAGATTGGGACAGGCGGCCTCCTCGCAGACGGTATGCAGGCGATTTTCCCGCAAGGTCTGTTTGATCTGATTGACCTTTTCGCCGGCCGGCAAGCGGATCCGGATCCAATCCGGCTTGCGCAACAAGGTTTCCGGCTTTTCCACCTTGACCGGGATGCGCGACAATTTGTCGGCATTGCGCTGATGGGTCTCGGGCGTGGCGCGCGACGGCGCATTGATGGCATGCGGGTTATGCGGTTTCATGATTCGATGACCTTGATAATATGATGAACAATCGGCACCGCCAATTCGTGGATGTCTACCCGCACGCCTAAATCGGCTAGCTGGGTCACCTGCATGCCGGCATAACCGCAGGGATTGATGGCACTGAACGGCGTCAAATCCATGGCGTTATTCAAACTCAAACCGTGATAACTGCAACCCCGGCTGATTCTCAGCCCAAGGGCGCCTATTTTCCTGTCCTCTACATACACACCAGGGGCGTCCGCCCTGGCCGCGGCTCGCACACCGTATTGTCCGAGCGCGGTCAACATGGCATTTTCCAGCAAGCTGACGGCTTGGCGAGGACCGAAAGCCAAGCGGCGCAAATCCATCAACAGATACACTACCAGCTGCCCAGGCCCGTGATAGGTCACCTGCCCGCCCCTGTCGGTCTGAATCAACGGGATATCGCCCTGGCGCAGCACGTGTTCAGGCTTGCCGTTCAGACCCAAGGTAAATACCGGCGGATGCTCGGTAATCCAGATTTCATCAGCGGTTTGCGCGTTGCGACCGGCGGTGAATTCCCGCATGTCTTGCCAAACGCGGCCATAATCCCGCAAGCCCAACTGTCTGAGAACGGTTTGCCGCCTCATCGTCGCGCTACAGAGTCATCAGCACATCAGGGTGGTCGAACAGACTTTGATAGATGGCATCCAGCTGTTCCCGGCTGGTCGCCTCTATCATCACCGTCACCGAGGTATAGTTACCGGCCTTGCTGGGCCGACTGCTGACCGCGCCTTCGCGGATGTCGCCGACATACCGGCGCACGATTTCCACCACGATGGCATCGAAATCGTCGCGGGTTTTACCCATGGCCTTGATGGCAAACTGACAGGGAAATTCCAAAAGAGTTTGCGATTCGCTCATGCCTGGGATTGTTTGTAAGCTTGCAACAGTTGATCCATCCTGTGAAACAGCGGCCCGGGAGTGCCGGCGCCAACGGTTTGACCGTCCAGTTCCACCACCGGCACGATTTCCCGCGTTGAACTGGTTACCCAGACTTCGCTGGCATTTTGCAACGCTTCCAGCGCGATAATGTCTTCGCGACAGGCAATCCCGTTTGCTTGGGCCAACTCCAGAATGACATCGCGGGTAATACCCGGCAAGATCTCGTGGCTGTTGGGCGGCGTGATCAATTCGTCATCAATTACCGCGAACAAATTGCTGGCCGCCCCTTCGGTGACATAACCGTGTCTGACCAGTATCGCTTCCGCGCAATCCCGATCCAGTGCCTCCTGGCGCAACAGCAAATGCGCCAACAACGCGGTGGCCTTGACATGGCACATTTGCCAACGGGTGTCGTCCAGCGTGACGGCCTTGATCCCGGTCAGCCGGCCGGCGAAGGGCTTGATGTCGTTACACATCGCGAACACGGTAGGCACCACGTGCTCGGGAAAGCCGTGATCGCGCCTGGGCGCGCAACCGCGGGTAATCTGCAGATAAATGTACTGGTCCTTGTCGCCGTCCAGCATGGGCTGGAATATCCCGCGCCACTGGTCCGGACTTTTTTCCAGCTCCAGCCGAATCGCCCGCAGACTGTTGTTCAAGCGCCGGATATGATCCTCAAAGCGAAACAGGCGGCCGTTATAGACCGGAATCACCTCGTAAACCCCGTCGCCGAACAAAAAGCCGCGATCCATTACCGAAATCCTGGCATCCGCCAACGGCAGGTAGTCGCCGTTCAAATAAACCGTATCCGACATCACTTCTCCAACATAACCACGACGGCGTCATACAGGCGGCGGAAAAAACCGCCTTCCGGCACGCTGTCCATCGCCACCAACGGCCGGCTGAGTATGGTCTCGCCGGCCAGCGCCACGTTCAGACTGCCCACCGTATCGCCCTTGTTGACCGGCGCTATGATGGTTTTATCCACCTGGGATTCGGCTTTCAACTCATTGAAATGCTTGCGCGGCGCGGTGACGTAGACATCCTCGGCCACCCCGACGGACAGTTTGGAGGTTTCGCCCTTTCTGACCCTGGCTTCGGTCAGCGCCGTGCCGGCTTCGTAAAGCCTGTGGGTTTCGAAAAAACGAAAACCGTAGTTCAACAAGGACTGGCTTTCATTGGCGCGCGCATTGGGACTGGCCGCACCCATCACCACCGAAATCAACCGCATGTCGTCGCGCTTGGCGGAAGCCACCATGCAATAACCGGCATCGTCGGTAAAACCGGTTTTAATGCCGTCGACGGTCTCGTCCCGCCACAGCAACTGATTGCGGTTTTTCTGGGTGATATTGTTGAAAGTGAACTCTTTTTGCGAAAACCAACGGTAATAATCCGGAAATTCCTTAATCAGGGCTTGCGCCAACAAGGCCAAGTCATGCGCACTGCTGTAGTGATTGGAAATGGGCAAACCCGTGCTGTTTTCGAAATGGCTGTTCACCATGCCTAGGCGGGTGGCCTGTTCGTTCATCATGGTGGCGAAAGTCTGTTCGCTGCCGGCCACGTGCTCGGCCAGCGCCACGCTGGCGTCATTGCCCGATTGTATGATGTCGCCTTGCAGCAAATCCTGCACGGATACCTGTTTATTGACCTCGATAAACATTTTGGAGCCGCCGGTTTCCCAGGCGTTTTGACTGACGGTGACCTTCTCGTCCAGGGTCAGGTGCCCGGATTTCAATTCGCGAAACACCACATACACCGTCATGATTTTGGTCAAACTAGCCGGAGAGACACGCTTATCCGCATCCTTCTCCGCCAAAACGCGGCCGCTATCGAAGTCCATCAGGTAGAAACTTTTGGCGGCCACGCTGGGCGCCGCAGGGGTAAAAATCGGACCGGCGGCCCGCAAGGCCTGCGCGGTCAGCAATAGCGATAGCCCAACAAACAGGCCCGCCGCTGAACGGAAAGATAACATCATGATGGCAATTGGTAAGTCATTCTGGGAGCCGCCATTGTATCACCGTCAAGCCCCGCTTAGAAAAACCGCTGGAAAACCGGCATTCCTCAGGCCGACAAAAAGCTTTTAACGTAATGTTTAACGTAATCGCGAATCGGCGTGCCGTGTTTCAGATAATCCTTAAACATCTGGTGAATATCGAACGGATTCAGATAGACATAGGCGCCGCAGCCGGTACGGGCGATGAATTCGCCGCTCAATGCGTCCAGGAATGCCGCGTGGGCAACTTCGGTATGTTGTTGGTAGTAGGTTTTCATGACGTTTCTCCTGCCTGGGGCTTTCGGCAAAACCGCAGCAAACAGCATGCAAAACCAATAAATATATTTCAATACAATACCTTATGCATCCATCATTCGGCGACGCGACATTGCCGTGACGCGGCCGCCCCACCGGCTCCAACTCAATAATGCAAAGGCTGGAAAAAACTTTTCGGCGCCCCGCAAATCGGACAGGACCAGTCCTCGGGAATGTCCTCCCAACGGGTTCCAGGCGCTATGCCGCTGTCGGGGTCGCCCTTGGCCTCGTCATAAATATGCTCGCATTCCAGGCAATGGTACTTCTTATAATCGCTCATCCGCATCCCCCTGGCTGTCGCGCTGGTCGCAGCGGCTTAAAAATGCCTCGAACGCGGCGGTCATTTGCGGCAAGCCGCTCAACAGACGATGATCGCCATCCAGCATATGCAGAGTTGCCCGCTGGGCCCGGCAAAACCGCCAGGCATTTTCCGGCGGCACCACCTCGTCTGCCCAACCGTGAAACACTTCGATTTCGGCGCTGCCGGGCCGGAAATCGCTAAGGGCATAACCCGGCAAATAAAAGGCCGGGGCGATGAGAAACAAACCGGCCGGCCCGAGGCGCTCCGCCGCCACGGTAGCCACGTAAGCCCCCATGCTGGAACCGGCCAACACCAAGGTCTCATACGCGGAAATTTGCAGGCTCAACAGCTTGGCGACCCGCGCGTCCGGATCGTTGCTATCTCGGTAATCCGGGCTTAGAAACAGGTAGCCGCGCCGACGGGCCACCTCGGCCAAGGCCAAGGGCTTTTCGCCCCAGGGAATGCTGTCCTTGCCGTGATTGTAAATAACCAGTTTTTGCATAAACCATACTCCTAATATTTGCTTGCGTAGCCGCACCGGGCGGAAAGCATCGCGTTCAAGCGGCGGCCGGATGTTTTTTTAAAGACATCCTATAATACCTAACCTGCTTACTAGATTTCGGGCAAAGAACCCCGCGCGGCCGCTTGCTGCCGGCGCCCCCATGCAAGTGCTGGCGGCCGGGCCGCAAGCTCTATCGATAATAATTTTAATCGCGGACAATGTGATGAATTTTTTGAACTCACTCAGCCTGGTTTATCGTTTCGCCTTGTTGATCGCCTGCGTCGTGACGGGATTTGCCGTATACGGACTCTGGTCCTTCAAAACCCTGAACGAGCTTAAAATCACCGGTCCCACCTATCGACAGATCGTGCAGGGCAAGGATCTGGTCGCCGACATTCTGCCGCCGCCCGAGTACATCATCGAATCCTATCTGGTCGGCTTGCAGCTTGCCGGCGGTAAACACGATAGGACCGATCTAGTCCAACGCCTGCATAAGCTGCGAGCGGAGTATAACGCCCGCCATGACTTTTGGACCCGTTCCAATCTGAACGATCAACTACGCGAGACATTTTTAAACCAAGCCCATCAGCCGGCCCTGCGGTTTTACGACATAGCCTTCGGCGAATTCATACCCGCTCTGCATAACGGCGATAGCGAGACCGCCACTTCCGCCCTCGCCAAAATGGAAGCAGCTTACGAAAGCCATCGCGCCGGCATAGACCGGGTGGTGCAAATCGCCAACCTGCGGGTGACCGAGGACGAAGCCGCCGCCAACCGGCAAATCGGCGCCGCCACCACCCTACTGTGGACGGTATTGGCCTTGACCTTGGCCGTGACGATAGCCGTAGCCTTGACGATCTCGCGCTCCGTCACCCGCCCCTTGGCGGAAATGCAAAAAATGATGCTGCAAATCAAGAACGACCGCGATTTTACCCTCAGGCTCGATACCGGCGGCCGCGACGAAATAGCCGAAACCGCCGCAACCTTCAACGGCTTGATCGGCAGTTTGCAACAGATGCTGAAAGAACTTTTGGAAGATGCCGACGAACTTGCCCAGGCCGCGCAATTGCTGGCGGCCACTTCCGCGCAAACGGTGGTCGGTTCCCGCCAGCAAAGCGGTGCCGCCACTTCGATAGCCACCACGATAGATCAAGTCAATGCCAACGTCAGCCAGTTAAGCGATAACGCCCAAGTGGCGCTGGACATTTCCTGCAAATCGGGAGACTTATCCCACCAGGGCGGCGACATCATTCATAACGCCGCCGCCGCGATGCTGCAAATTGCCGCCAGCGTGCAAAAAACTTCCGGCACCATCGAAGCGCTGGGACAACAATCCCAGCAAATTTCATCCGTCGTCCAGGTCATCAAGGCCGTTGCCGACCAAACCAACCTGCTGGCGCTGAATGCCGCCATCGAAGCAGCCAGGGCCGGCGAGCAGGGCCGCGGTTTTGCGGTGGTGGCGGATGAAGTGCGCAATCTGGCCAAGCGCACCACCAACGCCACGGAGGAAATCTCCCAAATGATAGCGTCGATGCAAAAGAGCACCCAGCTTGCCATCAGCGCCATGACCGATGCCGTCGGTAAAGCCGACGATGGCGCAGTGATCGCCCGGCGGGCCGGCGACGCCATCAACGAAATAAAACAAGAATCGTCCAAGGTGGTTGAAGTGGTCAACAACATATCCGCCGCCTTGCTAGACCAAAATAGCGCCAGCAACGATATTGCCGACAATATCGAACAGGTTGCAAAAATGGCCAAAGCCAGCAATACCGCCGCCGAGCAAACCGCCGACGAGGCCAAGCACCTGGAAAAACTAGCCGGTCACATGCGGGCCACGGCCGGCAAATTCAAGCTTTAAACCGCCTGAGAACCCGCCCGAAATAACTGCCGTACTTTTGCTCCCACTCCGCAGGGTGTCGCAAAAGCTCCCTCTCCTCGCGGTTAGGGAGAGGGGGTGAAAACCAGTAAACTACTGTTTTATATACCCTCATCCTAACCTTCTCCCGGTGGGAGAAGGAACTGTTTCGATTTTTACGACACCCTCCTCCGAAGGCTATCGTAAACCCCCACTCACCTCGCGGAAGAAGGTAAGGGTATCAATGGAACGGAATCCTTACCCCGGACCCAGTTCGCGCAAACCGGCATCCAAAAAATCCAGCAAGACCCGGGTTTTGCCGGGCATCAAGCGTCCGGCGGGAAACACCGCCCAGGCGGTGACGGCGGGAAACTCCCATTCCGGCAACACTCTAACCAATCGGCCGGACTTGACGTAAACAGCGGCGTACACGGTGGGCGAAGCGGCAATGCCCAAATGTTGCAAGGCCAGCTTTACCAGCAGTTCCGGCGAATTGGCAGCCACCTTGGCCGGCAAGGCGCCCGACCAGATTTCGTCGCTCCGGGTCAAGCGAAACGGCCGCGGCTCGCGCAGCATGGCCGACAATTGCAAAATGCCGTGCCGGCGCAAATCGTCGGGCTGTTGCGGCGCGCCATGCAGGGCCAGATATTCGGCGGACGCGTACAGCCCCCATCTGTAACGGTAAACGGGCTTGGCCGCCAGGGCGGTATCGTCGGGCAAATCGCCCATCCGAATCGCCAGATCGTATTGCTCGGCCAATAAATCCACCCGCCGGGCCGACAAATCGAGCTCCAGGCTAATGGCCGGATGGCTTGAAATGAACCCGGCCAACAAGGGCAGCAACACCAGATTGGCAAAGTCGTTCGGCATGGACACCCGCAGCACCCCACTTGGCTGCAATTGCCTATGCTGAGCCAGCGCGATTGCGGCGTCGGTGTCTTCGCCGATTTGCCGGCCGTGTTGCAGCAATTTCAAACCGAATTCGGTCAGATTCAACTGTCGCGTCGTGCGCTGGAACAACCGTTCGCCCAATTGTTTTTCCAAACCGCTAATCCGGCGCGACAGCGTGGACTTGGGCAGACCGATAGCCTCGCCGGCCTTGGAAAAGCTACCGATGTCGGCAATTTTGGCAAACAGCCATAAATCGTTGGGTTCTATATGCATCGTTTGTTCCTTCAGCGGAACAGTGTTATCCATTTTACGGACTACCGTTCTATTTTATAGCGGAATATAGTGTAAGCGCATTTCAACCAAGCCGGGGACACCGCCATGAACAACTCCCAAACCATCACCGACAGCGTGCTGAACAGCCGCATTATCGAACAACAGCTGACCGGTCAGACAACCGCCGACGGCGCCGGCGTTAAATTGACCCGATTGTTCGGCCAAGCACTGCAAAAAAGACTGGACCCATTTTTAATGCTGGACGCTTTCGGCAGCGACTCGCCTCGCGACTACATCGGCGGATTTCCGGACCATCCGCACCGGGGTTTCGAGACCATGACTTACCTGATAGCCGGCCGCATGCGCCACAGCGATAACGCCGGCCACCAAGGCCTGCTGCAAGAAGGCGGCATGCAGTGGATGACGGCCGGCCGCGGCATCATTCATTCCGAGATGCCGGAACAGCAAGACGGTCTGTTGGAAGGCTTTCAACTGTGGATCAACTTGCCGGCGGACGCCAAAATGCAGCCCCCCGCCTACCGCGATGTCGATCGGCAACAGTTGCCGGAACTGGCGACGGCTGACGGCGTGACGGTGCGAGTCATCGCCGGCGACAGCCACGGACTGGCCGGCGCGATACAACGTCCCGTCACCGAGCCGACGATCCTGGATATCAGCCTGCCGGCCGGCAGCGGTTTCAGCCAAGCTTTGCCGGCGACGCATACGGCATTCTTCGTGGTCTACCGGGGCGAAGTGACGGTGGGCGACCAAGCGGTCGCCAGGGGCCGGCTGGCAATTTTAGCCGACGACCCCGCCGCCGACGGCGTCCGCATGCGGGCGCCGCAAGACAGCCGCGTCCTGCTGGTGTCCGGAGCGCCGCTAAGGCAGCCCATCGCGCAGCACGGACCGTTCGTCATGAACACCCCGGCACAAATTCAACAAGCCATCGATGACTATAGAACCGGCCGGCTGACGTCGGCCTGACCGAAAAAAACCTTAACCGAGCCCACGGGAGCAAACCGACCATGAACAACTTATTTCAGCCCTTGCAATTGGGCGAATTGACACTGCCCAACCGTATTTTAATGGCGCCCTTGACCCGTTGCCGGGCGGACGCCGAACACGTACCCACCGCCTTGATGGCTGAATACTACGCCCAACGCGCCGGCGCCGGCCTGCTGATTGCCGAGGCCACCATGGCGATGGCCGGGCATTCCGCCTTCGGCACCGAACCGGGCATCTATTCGGCCGCGCAAATAGCCGGCTGGCGCCTCGTCACCGACGCCGTGCACGCCGCCGGCGGTAGAATCTTTCTGCAAATCTGGCACGGCGGCCGTGCTTGTCATCCGCTGTTGAACGCCGGCGCGCAACCGGTAGCGCCCAGTGCGCTAGCCATTACCAACGACGAGGTACACACGCCGGCCGGCAAAAAACCTTATACCGTGCCGCGCCCGTTGGCGGAACATGAACTTCCGGCCATAGTGGACGGCTTTACCCAGGCTGCCCTGAACGCCATCGAGGCCGGCTTCGACGGCGTGGAAATTCACGCCGCCAACGGTTATTTACTGGATCAATTTTTACGCGATGGCGGCAATCAGCGCCGGGACAATTACGGCGGTTCGCTGCACAAGCGGGCCAGATTGCTGCTGGAAGTCATCGAAGCGGTTTGCGCCGCCATCGGCAAGCAACGTGTCGGCCTGAGAATCTCGCCGCTGAACAGTTATAACAGCATGCGGGACAGCGACCCCATAGGTCTCTCGGTCTGGCTGGCAAAACAGTTGAATCCCTTCGGCTTGGCCTATTTGCACGTGATGCGCGGCGACTTTCTGTCCGAACAAAGCGGCGACATCATGACGCCGATCCGCGAACATTTCGCCGGAACCCTAATAGGCAACATGGGTTACAGCGCCGAAGAAGCCGAAACGGCCATTGCGGGCAGCCAATTGGACGCAGTCGCCTTCGGCGCGGGCTTTCTGGCCAATCCGGACCTGCCGCGGCGCATCAAACTCGGCGCTCCGCTAAACGCCCCCAACCCGGCCACCTTTTACGGCGGCGGCGCGCAAGGCTACACCGATTACCCATGTCATATGAGCGAATAAGGCCGCCGCTCGGGCACATTCGCCGGCAATACCCGCCACCTTATCCACGCGCCCTTTTCGGGCGCGATTTTCATCCTGCCCGCTCATCAGATTCAGTCTTATCTTGAAAGGCGCGTTTTGGTAGAATGCGCCATAAAGATACAAACTGTTAACACCGGTTACTTGCGGCCCGTTGAAATGGAGACCGAAACCGGGCGCTCGCTGGTAAACAGCCGATTTCCGAACGCCACTGTCAATGGCAACGCAAAAACACCAGGTATCGTCTTCACCTTATCCACCCGTAAAACCGTTTGCCTGTCGATATGCGGGGAGATTCTGCCGACACCTCCCGCTTCAATGAAAAGACCGACATTGAAACCACTCGCTATCCTTGCCGCCTACTCAATAGAACCGCAACAGAATGAAATTTAGCGTTTTTGTCAAAAGACTTTCCCATCCCCGCGTCAGAAGACGCTTGAAAATCGGCCTGTCCGTTTGGGGTTTGGCCATATTGATCAGCCTGATTTCCAAGCTCTCCTATGACATTGGCCAGTTTAAAGCGCAATCACTGATAAACGACAAAATAGCGGCGATACCCGTCACCCGCACGGTGCTGACCATGGATACCGCGCAACGAATCATTTCCGGCGCCTTGAAGGAAGACCCTAACAACCCGAAAACGATTGTGAGTCAAATAGTCGATAACAATCAGAAAGTTGCCACCGTCATCATAGAAAACAACCGGCAAAAACGCATTGCCTGGATTATCGACATGCGGCTGTTTTTCGTCGGCGACCTGTTCAACGACCAAGGCTATAACCTGACCGAATCCCTTGAAAGCCAGCACAATATCCGCAGCGATAAAGTCAGATAAGCCTATCGCGCAAGCGGACTGCGATTGGTTTGCCAAGAATAGGCACAATGGCGGTTTGCTACCGCGAAACCGCCCTACATCACCCGCATTTGCTCTCACCACAATTCAAACAAGCCGTGTAGGTTACCCACCGCGTACCTTTTCTGGCGTTTGATTCATCGGTAGCCTTGAAAATGGTATGCGATACATACCCTACGCTGCTGATTTTGTTCTTCGCAAACTAGTTACAGAAGCCGAAATAGCAAGGTGCACCGTTTAAGGTAGTGACTCGCACCGTCCAAATGTCTTGTGATAATGAATCACTGTTTCAATGTGACGCAGAGTATCTTGGGCAGACGTTCTCACGTTGAAACGTGGGAGCGATGAAAAAGTATCGCGATTGCCGGTCCGCGAACCGGCATTAAATTAGGCTTCGCGGTAGCGAATTATTGGATTTGCACAACTTCGAAAATCGCGAACGATGCGCTTCACATCCGTTCAGCACATCCTACGACCCTTAATTTCGTTCGATTCTTCGCGCCACGAGTGGTTTTATTCCCCTGATGCCGCGCCGAGCACCGGAGGGTTTGAACGGATCAGCCCGCCGGGGCGATGCAGGGATGCATCGCGTTTTTCGTGGGGGCTGGGAAGCCCCTTCGAAAAACCCCGTTCAAAGCCTTCGGCGCGCAGGATAAACGCGGCATGGGGTGGCCTGCTGACTCGCGCCATCCGGGCGCTCGCACTTCGTGCGCCGTTGGCGTCCAAATCCGCTCCCGGCGGATTTGTCTTTGGATACTTTCTTTTGGCCAAACACAAATTCGCCGGGAGCGAATTTAAACAGCCGATAGGCTGGCCCGCAGGGCGAAAACCACGGATGGTTTTCGTAGCGAAAGTATCGCGGTTGCCGGTCCGCGAACCGGCATTAAATCGGCCTTCGCGAGAGCGAAACAAGTTTCATGCAAGCTTTTAATTCCGCGTGGGCACAAAAACCGTGCCCGCCCTACGCCACTACCGAGGGTTTTTTCGCCCCTGATGCCGCGCCGAGCACCGGAGGGTTTGAACGGATCAGCCCGACAGGGGCGCGGCAAGGATGCCGCGCGTTTTCGGAGGGCTAGGACAGCCCTTCCGAAAACCCCGCTCAAACCCTCCGGCGCGCAGGATCAAAGCAGCATCGGGCTGGCCTTTTCTTTGGATACTTTCTTTTGGCCACGCAAAAGAAAGTATCGCGGTTGCCGGTCCGCGAACCGGTGTTAAATCAGGCTTCGCGATAGCGAAACAATATTCATGCAAGCATTTGATTCCGCGTGGGCACATAAACCGTGCCCACCCTACCCGGCTGCGCATATTAGTGGGTTGGATAACGAAAAGCATTTATTAACCCAGAATTTTTATCACCTGTATTTGCAAAAAAATTCTCAAACTTACCTTCATAGTGCTCGATACCATCTCCATCTTTCGGACACTCCCGATCTATAATTGCTTTAACTTTAACTTCGCCAAAAAGACTATTATTGCCAATCAAATCCAGAACAAAATATGAGCCATGATAAGTTAATTTACCCAAAAATCTAATTTCCTGATCATATATAAGTACTCACGCAAAATTAACCTGGTATTTTGATTCTGCACCGTAGTTTCGAAAGATCTCCTGAAGAGCATTTTGGAGACTTTGAAAATTGGTATAA
>NZ_JANIBJ010000033.1 GCF_024505185.1 Methylomonas subterranea | reverse complement strand
CACATCGTACAGCAAACCCCGCCCTCGCACGTCCTTCCCTTTGATTTATAAGACTTATATCCAGGAATTTCATTCGCGCTTTGAGCGTCTGGCCCTGGGATGAGCCTTGTCGTACACATCAGACAAATGTTGAAAATCTAAATGCGTATAGATCTGGGTTGTGCTGACATCGGCATGTCCAAGCAATTCCTGCACCGCCCGTATATCTTGACTCGATTCCAGCAAATGGCTGGCAAACGAATGTCGCAACATATGCGGATGAATGCGCTCGGATAAACCGTTTTTGCGACACCATCTATCCAAGCGCTGTTGAATGCCGCGCTGACCCAGTCTCGCGCCGCGCGCCGAAACAAATAATGCTGGAGAAGCACACTCCGGGCGACAAGCCAACCACAGTTGAATTGCCTTTATGGCTTTCGAGCCAACCGGAACTTGCCGCTGCTTACCTCCCTTGCCATGCCTAATCCTTAAATAGCCATCCGACAGACTGAGGTCGGCAACATCCAACATGGCCAACTCGCTCAATCTGAGCCCCGAGGAGTAAAACAGCTCAAACATCGCCAAGTCACGGATTTCCAAAACCGAGTCCGTCCCGGCGTTTAGCATGCCAGCCACCTGATCGACATCCAGGGTTTTGGGCAGTTTCTTGCCGACTTTTGGCGCCCGCACAGCCAGCGCGGGATTTTGCTCTACAAGTTGTTTTTTTAACAGAAACCCGAAAAAGCTGCGGATTGCCGCCAACTCGCGCCGTATCGACTTGGCCGCTATTCCCGATTTATGCCTGTCGGCGACATACAGCCTGATATCGGCATTCTGCAAAAACCGCCATTCGCTCAACCTACTATCAGAACAAAATTTTTGCAATCTTGCCAAATCGCGGCCGTAATTAGCCACGGTATGACAGGAAGCCCACTTCTCTCCGCGCATATATTCCAAAAACATATCCACCGCTTGCCGAGCTTCACCGTTCATATCTATTCCGTGTTTTGCAACAAAGAAATCAAACGCGTGCCGACAATTTCACCCATCTGAGTCAGAAACACACTCCCCATACTGTAATGAAACCGCCCCTCGTCCCGACTGCCTATTGCCAACAACCCGTCCAACCGGGTAAACAACATTGGGATAATTGCGCAAGACCTTGCTTCGGCGGCGGCATCGCCAAACAAAAACTGGGCCTGAGCCAATGTCGGCCTCCCGCATTTGGGCTGGTGATTCGACAATTCCCCGGCAAAATGCACCAGCCCCGCATCTCCCGGGGAGACAAACAAATTATTCAAGGGAGAATCCAGATTGTGCTTAATGATTTTGACCGCCACGAAGTCGGTCAAAAAGCTTTCCGCCAACACTTCGTTCAAATTTGCAATAGCATCTTGCAACGTGGATGCTTCCAACATTGCCAAGGTCAACTCATGCATACGCTTAAATGCCGCATCATTTTCGCGCGCTATATCGATCAGCGCCGTAAGCTGATTTTCCTGCTCCTGATGCTTGGTTCTAAACAACTCGAGTTGCTTGGCAATCAACGAGATCGCATTTCCGCTGGGATGCGGAATCAACATTTGCTCCAGCAACCCCAAATGATTTTTAAAAAAATCCGGGTGTTGCTGTAAATAGCTAGCAACCTGTTGCTCGCTTAACGGCTCTTGCTGTTGAACATTCATATCCGTATCCGACCTTCGTAAACCGATACCGCCGGCCCACTCATAAAGACAGGCTGCCCGCGACCGGCCCACTCAATCCGCAACTCGCCACCGGGCAACCCAACAATAACACTGTTCTCGAGCAAGCCCTGCTCAATGCCTACAACCACGGCCGCGCACGCCCCACTGCCGCAAGCCAGGGTCTCCGCGGCGCCTCGCTCATAAACCCTCAATCCGATGCGCTGCCGATCTATAATTTGCATAAAGCCGACATTGACTCTTTGCGGAAACAGGCCATGCCGTTCCAACCGAGCACCCACCGTCTCCACGGGCGCATTCGCAACATCATCCACCATAATCACGGCATGGGGATTGCCCATGGATACCGCCCCAAAATGGATAACAGCGCCATCCAACTCCACTGGATAAAGCAAGGCTTCGGCATCGAATGACAAGGGAATCTGCGCGGGCGCATGTTTTGGCACCCCCATATTCACGGTTATCAAACCATCGTCCATAAAGCGCAATAACAGTTGCCCGGCATCGGTATCAACCGTTACCCTATCTTTATCGGTGAGATTCTTATCCCTTACAAAACGGGCAAAGCAACGCGCACCATTACCGCATTGCGCCACCTCTCCGCCGTCCGCGTTAAAAATCCGGTATTTAAAATCCGCATTTGCGCTAACCGGCCTTTCAATCAAAAGCAATTGATCGCACCCCACCCCAAAGTGACGATCAGCAATGAAGCGGATTTGTTCCGCCGACAAGTGAATGGCTTGATTGATGGCATCGATCACCACAAAGTCGTTTCCAAGCCCATGCATTTTAGTGAAATGGATCATCATAATCAGCTCGGCAACAGCGCCTCGCCCGCCCATAGCTGCTCGAAACTCTCTCTTTCCCTGATTAAATGAACCTGCTCGCCATCCACCATCACTTCGGCCGGGCGCGGGCGCGAATTGTAATTCGAGCTCATCGTAAACCCGTAAGCGCCGGCGGATCGAATAGCCAGCAAATCGCCCGGCATGAGCTTCAACTCCCGATTCTTACCCAGGAAATCGCCGGTTTCGCAGACCGGCCCGACAATATCCCAGTTTAGCGACTCCGTTCGACTGTCCTTATGCGCCGGAATGATATCCTGCCAAGCGCCGTACAATGCCGGCCGCACCAGATCGTTCATCGCCGCATCGACGATCGCAAAATTCTTGTCCGCCGTCGGTTTGAGGTATTCCACTTTAGTCAATAAAATACCGGCATTGCCGACAATGGCCCGCCCCGGCTCTAGCATAATTTCATACTGCCGGCCGGCCAACTTCTCCATCAGTGCCGCCACATAATCAGCAGGCAAGGGCGGCTGTTCATCACGATAACAAATCCCCAAGCCGCCACCCAAGTCCAGGTGATGCAGACTTATCCCTTCCGATTGCAATTGATCAACCAAGGCCAACACCCTGTCCATGGCAGCCAAAAACGGCGACGTTTCCGTCAATTGCGAACCGATATGGCAATCGACGCCGACTATTTTGATATTCGCCATTTGCGCGGCGCGACGGTATTCGTGGATGGCGGACCGTATATCGATACCGAATTTATTTTCCTTGAGGCCGGTGGATATATAAGGATGCGTTTTGGCATCAACATCCGGATTAACCCGAAAGGAAACCGGCGCGACCACGCCCAGTTCGCCCGCCACGCGATTGATTCTGTCCAGCTCACCACTGACTTCGACATTAAAGCACCGTATGCCTGCTTGCAAAGCCGCCCGAATTTCGTCTTCGCGCTTGCCGACACCGGAAAAAACTATTTTTTCCGGTGTCCCGCCAGCGGCCAACACCCGCCGTAATTCTCCGACCGAAACGATATCGAAACCCGATCCCAATCGAGCCAATAGATTCAGAATAGCCAGATTGGAATTGGCTTTCACGGCATAGCAAATCAGATGCGGATAGCCATCGAATGCATTATCAAACGCCCGCCAATGGCGCTCTAGGGTAGCACGGGAATAGACGTAGCAAGGCGTGCCGAATTCCGCGGCAATATCTGCGACAGCAGTGTCTTCGGCAAACAACTTGGCTTGCCGATAATTAAAAAAATCCATGTTTATTGTTCTTCGGCGGGAGATGTCTTAGGTACGTAAACGGGAGGAGGACTATCGGGCAAGTATAGAGGGCCGGTCTGCCCGCATGCCTGAGCAAGCAATCCCAACAAAACCAGAAAAAATAGTGCATTAACTTTCATAGCTACGGCAATCATCCAAAACGCGGAAAACTCCGCAATGAAGGTGTGAAAATATAGCACAGACCGGACATTAAAAGCATGATCAAGCATCGCGCATCGGAAAGGCGCGGCCCATCAGTCGCTTATAACCAGCGTCCTTTTAGAATTCGGAAATGGAGCGGAATTTTCCGCGATCACGAACCAGCGGCCGACTGATCCATATACTCCACCTCTACTTCCGCCAACCCTTTAACACCCAATTTTTTTGCGGCCGCGTGCGATAAATCAATCAATCTGGCATCATGAAAAGGCCCGCGATCATTGACCGTCACGGCGATGGAGCGGCCGTTTCGCAGATTGGTCACTTTTACCCTGCACGGCAAGGGCAGGGTTCTGTGCGCGGCGGTCAACTGATTCGGATTGAACCGACTACCCATGGCTGTCAGGCGCCCGGACTCAGCCCCATACCAAGACGCAACGCCGCGCATACGATATCCTGTCGCCGACAACAGCGGATAGTAGGTTTTACCCTTGACGACGTAGGGCTTGTTATAAGATGCCTGCTTATCGTAATCGGGAACTTCCGCCCGCTCCGGGCTTGGCGGCAAGGGCGGCTCTGAAGCACACCCGGCGATCAAAATTACCAGCACCGTTTGGGAAATAAACCGGCCGAATGGGCGGGCAAACCGCCGCCAATACCGCTCAACGCTTGCAAACATTCCCGCCATAGACTTACTCCCGTAGATTTGGATTAATTGTTTTTTCAGTCAATTCCTTTTCAATGTGCCAAGCCAGCCTTAACGATCCATTAACACGAAACGCTCAAACTCGGCCAGGCCTTACACGATTGGTTATAATGCGCCACAACGGAAATCAATACATAACAAGGAACATCTTTTGCGCGCACCCAGCGCCATTCATATGAGGGGAGACACACGATGGCTGACGACTTGCATAAAATCCTGATTATCGGCGGAGGCGCGGCCGGTCTGGAGTTGGCCACCAGTTTAGGTCAACAGCTGGGCAAACCGGGACTGGCGGAAGTCACCCTGCTGGATGCCGCTTCAACCCATATTTGGAAACCCTTGCTGCATGAAGTGGCTTCCGGCACCCTGGCGGAGGCAGAGGAAATCGAATACATGGCCCAGGCTCACCGCAATCACTTCCGTTTCCTGTTCGGACGGATGGAAGGATTAAATCGGGAAGCCAAGGAAATCATCGTCAGCCCCATCACCAATAAACAGGGCGTCGAATTGATTCCGGCCCGCCGCTTCAAATACGATACGCTAGTGATGGCGGTCGGTAGCGTCAGCAACACCTTCGGCATCAAGGGCGTCGATAAATATTGCCGTTTTATCGATACCACCAAGGAAGCCTTCCGGTTTCAAAAACAACTGGTCGAAACCTATTACATCCAGTCCTACGCCAACCAGAATCGCCAGCGCGACAAGCCGCTGTCGATCGTGATCATCGGCGCCGGGGCCACCGGCGTGGAATTGTCCGCCGAGTTGCACGAAGTCACCAAACTGCTGGCAACCTACGGACTGGAAGGCTCGATAGGCGTCAACATCACCATCATCGAAGCCGCCACCCAACTATTGCCGGCCCTACCGCCCAGGCTGTCGCAAGCCACCCAGGAACAATTGATCAAGCTGGGCATTCAACTAAAACTGGGACGCAAGGTAACCGAAATCACCGAAACAGCCGTACATACCTACGATGGCGAAGTATTCGACGCCGATCTGAAAGTGTGGGCGGCTGGCATCAAGGCACCGGATTGGATGAAAAACCTAGATGGCCTGGAAACCAACCACATCAACCAGTTGGTGGTCGATCAGACCCTGAAAACCAGCGACGACAATATTTTCGCCATCGGTGACTGTGCCGCCTGCGCTTGGATAGGCCACGGAGGCAACGTGCCGCCGCGCGCCCAATCCGCGCACCAAATGGCTTCGACGCTGGCAAAAACCATCGCCAACCGCCTGAAAGGCAAGCCGGCGCTGCCGTTTGTTTATCGCGATTACGGGTCGCTGGTTTCGCTAGGCAAATTCAGTACGGTCGGCTCGTTGATGGGCAGTTTGATGGGCACGGTAAGCGTGGGCGGCTTCATCGCTTATGTCGTGTATTTATCCTTGTACAAAATGCACCAAGTCGCCATCCACGGCTATTTTCGCACCGCGAT
The DNA here is from genome assembly GCF_024505185.1 of Methylomonas subterranea. Classification (GTDB taxonomy): domain Bacteria; phylum Pseudomonadota; class Gammaproteobacteria; order Methylococcales; family Methylomonadaceae; genus Methylomonas; species Methylomonas subterranea. The sequence continues at coordinate 40,448 of NZ_JANIBJ010000033.1, read as the reverse complement.
GCTGACGCTGTCTAACCTGTTCAGACGCAGCACTCATGCCAAAATCAAAATGCACTGACCTTAAACCCCTACGAGACATCTGAATGTTAGAAATCGAATACGAATTCCGCGAGAAAGACCTGGTCCACTTCAACGAGTTAAGGCTGGCCAACGATCCGGCAATGCAGAAAAAAATCCGCCAGAATCGCCTGCTGGTTCCCGGCGTCATGCTGGTATTTGGCCTGTTTTATTATGTCTACTATGTCGACATGATGACCACAGCCTATATCACGTTGCTGGCGATGGGCTGGGGCGTCGCCTCGCCCTTCATCATGAAAATCGACCTGCGCCGGCAATTTTTCAACAAATATACCGAGGCAGAAAAAAAAGCCATGTTCGGCATCCATCAGCTAAAGATAGAGCCCGAATATTTGCTGGAAAAATCCCCCGGCGGCAAGCATAAAACCCCCTGGGCCGAAATGCTTAGAGTAGAACGGCATAAAGAATACGTGTATATCTACGTCGATATCAACGCCGCGATAGTAATCCCGCGCGAGACTGTTAAAAACGGCGATTTGAAAGCCTTCGCCAAGCAAGTGGAAAGCATGATAGACCGTTTAGGTTAAGAGCCCGTCGCGCCGCTGAATATACAAGCGGCAGGCATTCACGCAATCCGCCTTGGTTTTGAAGGGCCCGCCGATTTTGTCCACGGTATAAAACCACCAGCCCAGTTCATTCACATAATAACGGTCTTGCGGCTTGAATAACGGCTTGTCGGGTGTTCGAGGTTTATGAGGCATATTTTATTCACCTATCCTTAACGGCCAAGGGCAGCCGGGCTTTGCTCTGCTACACTACAAACAGCATTGACTATTCGGCTACTTTAAGCACTAAATATCCATACTTATAACAGGAGAGGCCTCATGAACAAAAAACCAATGATTGTTTCGGCGCTATTGGCGTTAACCCTACTCAGTGGCTGCAGCTCATATTACCGCCATAGCGAAGTCAAGGACGACGATCTGGTAGAGGTCAGCCACAAAGCGGTCGAACGATTGTTGCAGAACCTGAAACAACCTCTACCCAGAGGCAATCTGGTGGTGATCAATTCGCTGGTCAATGTCGGCGACCTGGGGCAAACCATGCCATTCGGCCGCATCGTCTCCGATCAACTCTCCTCCGCCATGCATCAGAACGGTTACCGGGTCATGGGCATGGAATTGCCGACCGAAATTTTCAATAAAAACGAAGTGGGCATCCTGGAACTCCCTGAAAAAACCAAGGAAGCCCTCAACAATGTACATGCCAACGCCTTGGTCATAGGCACCTACGCCGCCGGACGCAAAAATGTTTACGTTTCCCTGCGCGTAGTGGAAATAGCCACGCAAAACATCATCTCGAGCACCGATTATTCCATACCCATGGGCCCGGACGCCAAAGCCATGGCTTTGCCGCCCGAATCCAAGCATTAACATCCAAGGCGAGTGAATACTCCAAGCGTCATTCACTCGCCCTTATCCATCTAACCCCAGCAGTCTATTGATCGCCGGCTTGTTTAAATAACCAAGCGCTTTTTTGTCCAGGCTGTAAACATGTTCCCAACTTTCCCGGCCTTCAGAACTTTAGCCGCCTTGCTGTTAGTCGGATGCGGCATTGACTCGGCATCGGCACAGCTCCCAGCGCTTCTCAACCCCAACACCGCCCTTGAGGCCAGGGACTTGGCAGTCATTGTCAATGACAGCGACCCCTTGAGCCGGGAAATCGCCGAATACTATAGGCAAAAGCGCCAGATACCCGCCGAGCAGGTGATTCACGTCCGCTTTGCGGCGCACCATGCTTTCTTTAGTCAAAGCGAGTTCCGTAAAATCAAGCAGCAAGTGGACCGACAAACACCCAAGCACGTGCAGGCCTTCGCGCTGACGTGGTTGCAACCGTTTCGGGTCGAATGCATGTCGATTACCACTGCCTTTGCCGCCGACTTCGATGCGTCATTTTGCGCCAGCGGCTGCAAGACCACCCGAAACAGCCCTTATTTCGCTTCCGAAGCCGCAAAACCTTACGATCAATATCGCTGGCGTCCCACCATGGTCGTGGCAGCGGAGAATTTCGCTCAAGCCAAAGCCTTGATCGATCGCGGCGTGGCGGCGGACTTCAGCCATCCGCAAGGCGCGGCTTATCTGCTGAAAACCTCCGATCAAGCGCGCAGTTCACGCGCCGCGGCCTTTCCGGATATCGCCGAAAAATTCGGTCCCTTTTTGCAAGTTCATTATCTGAAACAAGACTACATTGCCGGCCGCGATGACGTAATGTTTTATTTTACCGGCCTGAAAACAGTACCTAACATCGGTAATAACCGTTATTTACCCGGCGCCGTGGCCGACCACTTGACCTCTGCAGGCGGCGTGATGTCGGGCAGCAATCAAATGAATATCATGGAGTGGCTGAAAGTCGGCGTTACCGGCAGCTACGGAGCGGTGGTGGAACCCTGCAACTTTCCCGCGAAATTTCCGAATCCGGGCATACTGATGTACCACTATCTGCGGGGCAGCTCCTTAATTGAAGCCTATTGGAAGAGTGTTGCCCAACCGGGGCAAGGGATTTTTGTCGGCGAACCGCTGGCCAAACCGTTTGCCTACTCCAACTAAAGCACCAGACCCGACAAGCGGCTCGCCACCGCCTGTCGGACATCGAAATTTACTTGCGCGTCAAAAAGAAATACAGAAACTTACATTTCAAAGTCATCTCATTTCCTTCCATTTCCACCACCGCGCAATCTTCATATTTTTCCCGGCCGGGCGTGGTTTGTTTTTTTATCACGCCATCGGCCACGCTATATTTGATCGGAATATTCATTTCGCCGATACCGCTACGGGCATCCTCGCCGGTGGTAACCAAAGTGCCGTCCTTTTGAAATTCCCAAGTCACGTGCAAGGGCTTCTTTTCCCGGTCCAGGGCCAGGGCTTCGGCCGTAACGACCCATTTTCCCAAAAGTTTGGAATTATCTTCGAGTTTGATTTCGGCATTGGCGGAAAAAGCCACAAGCGCTGCACAAAGGGATAGGAATGTTGTTATTGTTTTCATGGAATTCTCCCGACCGAGCGAAAAGATGGATTGAGCCGAAAATATAGCATATTCAATTTTGCCTCCCGCTTTTTTCTGTCTGGACTAAAACCAAGCGGGTATTCGACAATCGATCATGCCAACAGCACCGGCTTTTATCGAAAACACACCAAAAAAAACCCAGCCCCACACAGCCCCAAGACAATATGGCGGCCGCGAAACGCAAGCTGACCTCTTTCCAGCCCACCGCGCCGCCGTCCAAAGCGACCAGTTTGATTTTCCAAGCCCGAAGTCCCAGTGTTTGTCCGCCGTGAGTCCAAAACCAGCCATAAAAAGCATAGCTGACCGCAACCAGGTAAATCGGAAAAAAATATTGCTCGGACGAGAATGCCTGGCCCGAATTGAAGGGAAGGATGAGAGCGGTGGCAAAAAACCACACCGCCAGCAACAGCAGGGCGTCATAAATTACCGCCCCCATGCGACGCAAAAAACCCACCGCCAAATCGGCTTCGGCGGTGGGTTTTTTGGCCTTTTTGGTTTCGAAAGCCGGCAATTACTTGCGGAACAATTCGAGTTTTTGCCCCATATACATGCTCATAGCTACCAGCGCGCCCACCATCAACAGCGAAAACAAAAACGGCGGCCTATGGAACAACAGTATGGCAAAATCAGCTACAAACAAACTGGTAAACAAAGGCTGGTCAACAAAGCCGATCAAAATTTTCTTAAACATTTCCCCTCGCTCCTAAAATAATTGCCGATCGCACCAAGCAAAACGATGAATCCACTTAATATTCAGCGCCATTGGACAATGGCACAACTAACTTATGGATTCTACTATATTGTCATGCGATGTAAAAGACAACGCCGGATTGAGCAGTCATCTTGCGCGGTGTTATCATAAAGCAACAAACAGCCTGACTTTGCGGCACATGCGCATAACAAACAGGGATTAAACATTATTCACAGGGTTATTGTCATTTTTAAATTCTTCAAAAAAATTTTTTCGGCGAGTGATTCGCACGTTAGCGAAGTTGGTCCGGGCCTGGAAAGCCAAGCAAGAATCTATACCCGTTCGGAACATTGTATTTCCCGCGCCCAAATCAGCGAAAACGCTTTAAAAGTGTTGCAACGCCTGAAAAAAGCCGACTATGAAGCCTATTTGGTGGGTGGCTGCGTCAGGGATTTATTGCTGGGCCGCGAACCCAAGGATTTCGATGTTGCCACCAACGCCAGCCCCGAACAAGTCAAGCAGGTGTTCAGAAATTGCCGCATCATCGGTCGCCGTTTCCGGCTGGCGCATGTGTTCTTCGGCCGCGAAATCATCGAAGTCGCCACTTTTCGCGGCTCCGAGCCGGAAGAATCCGACCAACACGTGATACATGAGGACGGCCGCCTGCTGCGCGACAACGTATTTGGCACCCTGGAAGAAGATGTGTGGCGCCGCGACTTTACCGTCAATGCCTTGTATTACAACATCCGCGATTTTTCCGTGGTCGATTATACCGGCGGCATGCAGGATCATGCCAATGCAGTCCTGCGCCTGATCGGCGACCCCAACATGCGCTACCGGGAGGACCCGGTCAGAATGTTGAGAGCCATACGCTTTGCCGTCAAACTGGGTTTTACGCTGCATCCCCAGACCGAACAACCGATTTACACCCAGGCGGAGCTACTGAAAAGCATTCCCGCCGCCCGGCTTTACGACGAAGTATTGAAGCTGTTCCTATCCGGCTATGGCGTACAAACCTTTGAAATGCTTAGACACTATGGCCTGTTCGCCATGTTGTTTCCCGCCACCGACAAATGTCTGGAGACCCAAGACCATGAGTTTCCGCGCCTGTTCTTGATCAGAGCGCTGGAAAATTCGGATTCGCGTTTTGCGGACGGTAAAAGCCTGACACCCTATTTTTTACTGGCCGCCCTGTTGTGGGAACCCCTGCAATTGGCCGCGAACAAACGTATCGAACAAGGCGAACACGAGACCCTTGCCTACCAGAATGCCGCCAACGAAGTTCTGAGCCGGCAAATCAAAATCACCGCCATGCCGCGCCACATCACGCAATCGATGCGGGACGTCTGGTTTCTGCAAGGCAAGTTTTCCAAAACCTTTGGCGCACGGCCCTATCGCTTACTCGAACAACCCAAATTTCGAGCCGCTTACGATTTCCTGCAACTAAGAGCGGAAACCGGCGGTGCCGACCCCGAATTGGTGGACTGGTGGGCGCGGTTCCAACTGGCGGACGAAGAGACCCAGCGCGTCATGACGGCGCCACCCAGGGGCGGAAACCCTAAAACCAGGGGAAAACCGCGCCGCTATCGCGGCCGCAAAAAATCGGGTACTCCACAATGAGCCAGCCGTCCGACCGGCACATAGCCTACATCGGCCTCGGCAGCAATCTTGACGACCCCTTGCAACAAGTCCGCGCCGCCGCGCTGGAAATTGGCGAAATATCCGAAATTTACCACCCCACGCTATCTCCGCTCTACAGCAGCCAGCCGGTGGGCCCACGGGATCAACCCGATTACGTCAATGCGGTGATGCGAATTCAAACCACACTGTCGCCGCCAGCCCTGCTAAGACAATTGCAAGCCATAGAAAACCGGCACGGCCGCGTGCGCTCAACGCGCTGGGGCGCCAGGACCCTGGACCTCGACATTTTGCTCTATGACAACCTTATCCTAGACCAAGCCGACTTGATCGTGCCGCACCCGGAAATGGCGAAGCGGGGCTTTGTGTTATATCCGCTGGCCGATATTGCCCCCGCCGATTTGTGCGTTGCCGGCAAGGGCAGTTTGGCCGACCTGCTGGCTGACTGTCCGGCCGACGGCTTGCGGAGAATTGCTTAATGACACTCTATGCCGACACCGGCAAGACGCTTTCCATCCGCGACCTGCTGACCATGAAACAGGCCGGGGAAAAAATCAGCTGCCTGACCGCCTACGACGCCAGCTTTGCCGCTCTTTTGGATCACGTAGGCATCGAATTGCTATTGGTCGGCGACTCGTTGGGCATGGTCATTCAAGGCCATGGCAGCACCCTGCCGGTCACGATCCAAGACATGGCTTATCACACCCGCTGCGTGACAAGCGCCAGAAGGCGGGCCTTTGTGATAGCCGACATGCCTTTCGCCAGTTATGCCTCCCCGCAACAAGCCTTAACCAATGCCGCCTTGTTGATGCAAACCGGCAACGCGCAAATGGTCAAACTCGAAGGCGCCAAAATCGATGTCATCGAATTCCTGGTCGCACAGGGCATTCCGGTCTGCGGCCATTTAGGCCTGCTGCCCCAATCGGTCAACCGTATCGGTGGTTATAAGGTGCAAGGCCGCGAAGCCGGCCAGGCCCAGCAAATACTGGAGGACGCACTTGTCGTCGAACAGGCCGGCGCCGGCCTGCTGGTACTGGAATGCGTGCCAGCCATGCTGGCCGAGGAAATCAGCCGAAATCTGACGATCCCCGTGATAGGCATCGGCGCCGGCCCGGCCTGCGACGGTCAGGTGCTGGTGCTTTACGACATGTTGAATATTACCGCCGGCAATCGCCCGCGTTTTTCCAAAAACTTCATGGCCGAGGCCGATAGCATAGAAGAGGCGGTCAGACGTTATCACCACGCCGTAAAGACCCGCTTGTTTCCGGCACCCGAACATACGTACTGATTCGATGCGAATAGTCAAGAATATAAAAGACTTGAGATGCGTCATCGGCGAGTGGCGGCAAAACGGACAGAGCATCGCCTTCGTACCCACCATGGGCAATCTGCATGCCGGCCATCTACAGTTGGTCAAAACGGCGCAACTACAGGCGCATCGGGTCGTCGTCAGCATATTCGTCAATCCGGCCCAGTTCGGCCCCAACGAAGACTTTGCCAGTTACCCGCGCACGGAGCAACAGGATGAAGACAAATTGACCGCTTGCGGCGCGGATCTGCTGTTCCTGCCCGACGTAGGGGAAATGTATCCCAATCCCTTGCAAACCAAGGTTTCGGTACAAGGCTTGTCCACCCTGCACTGCGGAGCCAGCCGACCTGGACATTTCGATGGCGTGGCTCTGGTGGTCTGCAAATTATTGAATATGGTGCAACCCGATCTCTTGTTTCTGGGCGAAAAGGATTTCCAGCAACTGGCGGTCATCCGCACCATGGTGGCCGACCTGAACATTCCGGTGACCATTCAAGGCGTGCCGACAGTCAGAGAGGCCGACGGTCTGGCCATGAGTTCGCGCAACGGCTATCTGACCCCCGCCGAGCGGCAACTGGCCCCGCTGCTATATCGGGCATTGTGCGACGCCCGCGCCGAAGCGTTGTCGGATACGGCTGATTTCCCAGCCATCATCGAGCGGCAAAGCCAAGCTCTGCGGAATGCCGGTTTCGAGCTGGATTATTTGCGGATTTGCCGTCGCGCCGACTTGTTGCCGGCCGATAAAAGCGACACGGATTTGGTGATCTTGATCGCCGCCAAGCTAGGCAAAACCCGTCTTATAGACAATATTTACCTTAGCCGCTAACGCCGAAAGCTTAACCGGCCCATGCCCAAGCCAGTTATGCTTAAATTTGATAGCCCGATCCGTTTCGGGCATAATTCTCAATCCCCTAGTCTTTTATGATGTTCACTATGCACATAAACATGCTGAAAGCCAAGTTACACCGGGCGCGTGTAACGCATTCCGAACTCGATTACGAGGGTTCGTGCGCCATCGACGGCAAAATACTCGATTTTTCAGGGATTCGGGAATACGAGCAGATACACATTTACAACATCAACAACGGCCAGCGCTTTACCACCTATGCGATTCGAGCCGAAGACGGCTCCGGGGTGTTTTCCATCAACGGCGCGGCGGCGCGCTTGGCCTGTCCCGGCGACTTGATCATCGTGGCGGCCTTTGCCAGCCTGGATGAAAAGGAATTAAAAAACTATCAACCCACCCTGGTTTATTTTGACGGCAACAACAAAATCAGCCATTCCAGCCACGCCATCCCGGTTCAGGCCGCTTGAGCTCGCGCCAACCGCCGCGCCTGGCGGCGGTTGAGCTTTGTTAAATCAGGCTTCGGACACGTCGATTTCGCTGACTTTTTCAGTCAGCGTAATGCTTTGCTCGATATTCACCAACACCTTCTGCAGGCCTATGCGCTTGCTGCTGTTGATCACCAGGGGCGACTTGATCGAGCCCTTGATGGTAGGTTTACCGGAACTATCCCCTTCTTCCTTGTGTAGCACGATCAACACCACCAGATCGTCGCCACTCTCGGCCTGCAACAATTTTTCCTCATCGTCGTTCAAGACGAAATTGTAATTGATATTGAAATGCGCAGGACTCGCAACGGACAGCGTCAATTCATCGCTATCCACACCTTGCAACCAGAAGACAATCTCGCTGCCCTCCTGATGGAACAGCTTGAAGCGGGTTTGCTCCTCAAAACCGGGAATACCTCTGGGAAAGGTAATGATGGTATCGGGATTGACTTGTTGATCGCCCAGCAGCTTAGATTGAATGTCCATAAATATCGCCCGTGATTGTTATTTTAAGAAGGAATGCTTGATGCAAAGCCAATTTATAGCACGGAACACGGCATTTGCAATCATAATCCCGACGCAGCCGCAAACCCGCAAAACCAATTTATCTTGTCATCCGCCATCTAAGCACTTAGAATTGCCGACCTTCTTTCAGGTGTCCGGATCGAATCATCGATCCGGCTTAAACAGGAAGTCGGTGCCGCGCTTTGTTGAGCAAAGCCGCCATGCCGACGCTGCCCCCGCAACGGTAGATAAGTAAAAGAACCGCGCGAACGCCACTGTGCCCATCGGCATGGGAAGGCCGCGATTCAGGCCGCAAGGCCACTTATAAGCCCGGAGACTGGCCGGAAAGATCATTCGAGACAGCGGTGGGCTGTTGACGAAATGGTCGCAGCCCGTCTTCGCCTTTTTCGTTGGCCGTTTTCACCCTGTCCTTTATTCACCCGCATGCGCGGTGGGCGCAGAGGACAACATGCAAAAAACTTTATTCAGTTGCTGGCTGCTGGCTGGCTCCGGCACAACTATGTCATTACCGGTCAATGCGGCCGGCGCGGACACCAAACTCCCGGAAACCGTGGTCACGGCCACCCGCGCGGATACCGCGCTCAATGAACTGGCGGCCGCAACCACGATATTTACCCGCGACGACATTGAAAGACTACAGGTCAGAACCGTACCGGAACTATTAAACCGCTCAACCGGCATCGATTTAACCCAGAACGGCGGCTACGGCAAAACCTCCAGCGTATTCATGCGGGGTACCAACTCCGATCAAATACTGGTGTTGATCGATGGCATCAAGGTAGGCTCGGTAACCTTGGGCACCACGCCTTTCGAATTCATCCCGCTCGATCAGGTGGAACGCATGGAAATTATCCGCGGCCCGCACTCCAGCCTGTACGGCTCGGAAGCCATCGGCGGCGTCATTCAAATCTTTACCCGCAAGGGCGCCCAAACCAACACGCCCAAAGTCAGCCTGCAAGCCGGCGCCGGCTCGTTCGACACCTTCAACACCTCCGGCAGCGTCAGCGGCAAACTGCGCGATTCCTGGTACAGCCTGTCCGCATCGCACATCAACTCGCAAGGCATCAATGCGCGGCAAGACCGCGACCCCGATCGGGACGGTTATTACAACACCGGCCTGAACGCCCGTATCGGCCATCATTTTGCCAATAACGCCGAGTTGGAAGCTTTTTACCTGCGCGCCGAAGGCCGTACCGATATCGACAGCTTTGAACCCGGCATGCCGAATAAAACCGAATTCGCCAACCAGGTAGTCGGCATCAACGGCGGCATGGACTTCGGCAAAAATTGGCGTTCCTCGCTACGCCTGGGACAAAGCCGGGACGACAATGACAATTTTTATCCGACTTCAAGGTACGACAGCCGTTTTCACAGCACGCGCTGGAATGCCAGCTGGTTGAACGAAATCAAGCTCGGCGACCAGCACGTCCTAACCATGGGCAGCGACTACCGCCTGGACGAAGTCGAAAGTTCCACCACTTACCTGAAATCCCAGCGCTACGATGTCGGCATTTTCGGCCAACTGCATAGCCGGATACTGGACAACCACCATTTGAATGCGTCTCTGCGCTGGGATGAAAATGAGGCCTTCGGCGACTATGTCACGGGCAATTTTGGCTGGCGATATAACTGGAATCAAGGCATCAGCGCTTTTGCCAGCTTCGGCAATGCCTTCAAGGCCCCGACATTGAACGACCTATATTATTCGGATGAATGGGGCAGTCACGGCGATCCCGCCTTAAAACCGGAACAATCCACATCCTTCGAAATCGGCTTATCCGGCCAACAGGATTGGGCCAATTGGGAAGTGCGCGGCTATCACACCAATATCGACAACTTGATTACCTGGCATACCGATCTTAACAGCTATATTTCCGCGCCGATTCAAACCCAGAAAGCGCAGATCGACGGCGTGGAAACCGAACTCGGCACGGAACTGTTCGGCTGGCAAAACAAATTGGGCCTGCAGCTACTGCGCCCGGTCGACAGAACCACCAATCTCAGATTACCCCGACGAGCCGACACCATCATCACCTACGATCTATCGCGCCGCTTTGGCGCCATCGACCTGGGCGGTAACCTATTGGCCCGGGGTAACAGCTACGAAGAGGACTGGCTGGGCAACCGCACCGAGGTGGCCGGTTTTGCCACGGTAGACTTAAGGGCGGCCTATCATGTGAATAAACACTTCACCCTCAGCGCCAAATTGAACAATCTGCTGGATAAACAGTATCAAACCGTCGATACTTACAACAATTTCGGCAGAAATTTCTTTTTCACCATTCATTACAACAACTGATTCCTGGGAGACACTCATGAACTTACCTTCATTCACCGTAAAGCCCGGCGCGGTCGCGCTGATGGCTTTGATGGCCGCCACCCGCTTCCACCATTTCGGCACTCCGTTCGCCCTGCCGGATGCCTCGTTGGCAATCTTTTTCCTGGCCGGACTGTGGCTGGGCGGCCGTTATTTGTTTGCGGGATTGTTGCTGGAAGCCGGCCTGATCGATTATCTGGCCATCACACAGTTGGGCGTCAGCGATTTTTGCGTGTCTCCCGCCTACGTTTTTCTGATCCCCGCGTATGCCGCCATGTGGCTGGGCGGCAGTTGGTGCGGCAAGCAAAGCCTGTCCGCGGTCAGCGCCGTTTATCAATTTGCCGCGCTGGTAGTCGCCACTTCCAGCGCGTTTTTACTGAGCAACGGCAGCTTTTATCTGCTATCCGGCAAAACAGCCAACAGCTGGGATCAATACGCCCACGGTTTTGCTCAATATTATCCCTCCTACCTGAGCGCCACTCTGCTTTATGTAGTGGTTATATTCACCGCCGTGACTCTTATCAAATCATTGCTGGCTGCCAAAAACACCCAACAAACCATCTAAACCCACCGGGGAGGGCTAAATCAGCCCTCCCCGGCGCTATTTATGTCTCTGAGCTTAAGCCTGTTGTCGGCTCTAATCCTGGATTATTGCCTGGGAGAACCCGACAACGCGCGCCATCCCCTGGTCATCTTCGGGCATTACGCCAACCGGCAGGAAGACATCTGGTCAAAACCCCACCTGTCGGCGCCCGCACAAAAAATCCTCGGCAGCCTCGCGCTGCTTTGCGCCTTGTTACCCAGCCTGATCGGCTTGCCGGCACTTTGGCTGCCGCCCGCATTGCAACTCCCATTCGGCATCGGCGTTCTGTATTTCTGTATCGGCGCCAGCAGTCTGCGGCAACATGCCCATGCGGTTTATCAGGCATTGAACGAGCAGGATTTAGCCTTGGCTCGCCGGCGGGTCGGCCTTATCGTCAGCCGAGAAACGGAGCGCATGGATGCCGATGAGGTAAGACGGGCCGCCATAGAATCGGTATTGGAAAACGGCGCCGATGCAGTATTTGCGCCGTTGTTCTGGTTTGTGGTATTGGGCCCTTTCGGTGCCTTGCTGTACCGTTTCGCTAACACCCTGGACGCCATGTGGGGCTATAAGAACCCGCGTTATCTACATTTCGGCTGGGCCGCCGCCCGCTTCGACGACCTCTTGAACTGGTTTCCGGCCCGCCTGACCGCGTTAGGCTATGCCGCCATCGGCAACGGCCGCCAGGCTATTCATGCTTGGCGACATCAAGCGCATTTGCTCGACAGTCCCAATGCCGGACCGGTAATGACGGCTGGCGCCGGCGCCTTGGGTTTAAATCTGGGCGGCCCGGCTTGGTATCACGGCCAGCTGAAACAAAAACCCCGCTTCGGCGGCACACACACACCCGTGGACGCCGACATCGGCCGCGCGACAACGTTGGTCTATCGAACCCTGGGTTTATGGCTGTTACTGATAGCTAGCGGGGAAAGCCTTGCTTGAACATGGCGGCCGCCTGCGCCGGGCCGCCGACCGTTACGGCATCCCCTTGAGCGACTGGCTGGATTTATCCACCGGCATCAACCCCAACGGCTGGCCGGTGCCCGCGATTCCGGCCGCCTGCTGGCGGCGCTTGCCGGAGGAGGACGATAACTTGGTGGCCGCCGCCCGCGCCTATTACCGAAACGACTCGCTGTTGCCGGTGGCCGGCTCGCAGGCCGCCATACAGACGTTGCCACTTTTACGGCCCGCCTGCCGGGTCGGCGTGTTGCGACCGGCCTATGCCGAACACGCCGCCAGCTGGCAAAAGGCCGGCCATCAGCTACGGATAATCGATGCCGATAGCCTGGATAGACAACTGGACCGGCTCGACGTGCTGATCCTGATCAACCCGAACAATCCCACCGGCACGCTTTGGCCGCCGCAACAATTGCTGGACTGGCATGCACGCCTCAACCGGCGCGGCGGCTGGTTGATTGTGGACGAAGCCTTTATCGACGGCATGCCGGCGTACAGCCTGTCGGACCGGCCGGCTCGTCCGGGCCTGATCGTTTTGCGTTCGATAGGCAAGTTTTTCGGCTTGGCCGGCATCCGTTGCGGCTTTGTGCTCGCTGAACAGGGCTTGCTGCTGCGATTGGCGGAATTGCTCGGGCCCTGGACGATCAGCCATCCCGGCCGTTATGTCGCCGCCCTGGCCCTGATGGATACGGAATGGCAACGCTTAACCTATCCGGCCTTAAGCCAACAGAGTCACAGACTGGCGGCACTGTTGACCGAAGCCGGCTGGCCGCCGAGGGGCGGCTGTCATTTATTTCAATGGCTACAAACCGCCGATGCCACCGAAATACATGAGTTGCTGGCCGAGCAAGGCATACTGACCCGCTTGTTCGACACCCCGGCCAGTCTGCGCTTCGGCTTGCCGGGAACCGAAGCGGACTGGCGCAGACTGGCAACAGCGCTGTCACACCCCGCTATTTCCCGGCCGCAAAAAACCGCCGACGCGGCAGTTGGCTCGCCCGTATAGACTAACCGTGACCGGCCGGCTCATTCGAGCTCGAACCCGGCCTGCTTCCAGGCATGCGTGCCGCCATCCAGATTGAACAGATTTTCGTAGCCCAGCGCATGTAGCGAACGGGCCGCCGCGTTACCCATGGGGCCGCCCTCGCAGTAAAGATAAATCGGGGTGTTTTTATCCGCCGGCAACCGGTCTTGATGGGCCTCTATCTGATTATAGGGAATCACAAAATCGGTGCCCTTGATGTGTTTTTGTTCCGGCGTATGCACATCGATCAGCAACACATCCCTGTCTTGCAGGATATTGTGCAATTCGGTTGCCGATATCATGCGCACATAATCGGGCTGTTGAAATTGGCAGCCGGCCGCGACCAAAAACAAAGCCAGGATGGAAAAGTATTTGTTCATGTCTGAAATCCCCCGCGTTTAAGATTTTAAACTGGCCCCGGCGCCTTCCTTATTCCGCCGGACCGCCGTGATAGGCATCGCCCGTACCCAGCAAAGCCGCAATCATATTTTTCTGCACCTCCGAACTACCGGAAAACAGCCGTCCCGCCATGGCGTCCCGCGCCAGTTCGGCCATGACATTGCCCGCCCGTAATCCCGCCGCGCCCATGATCTGCACCGCATCCAGACTGGATTGCAAAAAGGCTTCGGCGGCATACAGCTTGGTTTGCGCGGATGCCAGCGTCAAGCGACGGCCGGCATCCGCCAAACGACCGCACTCGCCCAGCCAAAGTTCTGTGGTATCCAGCCGCAGTTTCATGTCGGCTATACGATGGCCGACGGCCTGATGCCGCCCCAGATGCACGCCGCCCGAACGTCGTTCCCGACTGTAGCGCACCACCTCATCCAACTGCCACTGCATGATGCCGGCAATACCGGCAAACACGAAGGCCCGCTCGTATTCCAGCGCTTTTTGTATCATCTGCGCGCCGGCGCCGACCTTGCCCAGCAACCGGTCGGCACCGATCCGGCAATGGTCCAACAGCACCCCGCCGGTGGCGCTGCCCCGGCAGGCATCCAGGCCGCCTTCGCGACTGAAGCGGCAACCCGGATCCCGCCGCGAGACCAGAAAAGCCGAAATCTTGCCGCCCAGCTTGGCATACACCACCAACCAATCGGCCAGCGGCGCATTGGTGATATAGCGTTTTTCGCCTTGTAACACAAACCCGGCCTCGGCCGTTTCCGCAACCGTCAGCATGGCTTGCGCATCGGAACCGCAAGACGGCTCGGTAATGGCGTGACCGCCCAGCCAGCGGCCGGCAATCAATTCAGGTAACAGTTGCCGCTTTTGCCCGGCGCTGCCGTATAACAACACGGGGAACACGATACCCCACAGATGGGCGTTGATCATCAACAACAAACCCGTATCGCGACAGGCCAGACCCAGCCGGCGATGACTTCGGCACAATTCGGCAAAGCCGTCGCCATGGCCGTCGAACTCCGCCGGCAATGCGTGCCGCAAACCGCCCTGCTCGGCAACCGCGCGAAAACGGGACAGGATTTGATCATCGTCCAGCGCAATGGAATAAGGCGGCAGGTTTGAAAAGTCGGCGGGAATATTCATGGCTTGGCCAGTGGGTATGATTAGCAATCAGCGTAAACGCTGGGCGGAATTAGTTCAATATTTCGCCTATGGCACGCTTTCCCCACAAGTTCGCAAATACAGGGGTGTCGGCTCAAGAAATCAAGCACCCGCCCGCGTCTCGACCCAAACGCCGCCTTCATGCTTATGCGTCAGAATCGGCAGTCCGGCCTCCAGATAATGCTTGTAGCGCTGGCGGCCGGCTTGTTTGCTTTCCTCGCTGTTATCCAGAATTTCCACGATGCGCTCGGTGGGAGCGACGGTGGGCGGGTAATGACGGGACAGGTTGACGATGATGTTTTGCCAGGGTTCCGGAATGGCGTTGCCGCCGATCAGGATAGTATTTTGCTGGGCCGGCAGTCTATCGGTATACAGCTGATGCGGCACGAAGCTGCCGGCCCGGAAGGTCCACAACGTTTTGTCCAGCTCGGCGGCCTGCTGCATGTTATCGGTCAACACGTAGCAAAACCGGCCGCCGCGATAGATTTTTTCTATCAGCCTGCAGGCGAAATCCTGGCGTTCATGCTGGGAGCTGGAAGCCAGCACATAAAAGACTACTTCGGGCACGCTGGGCAACACGCTTGTTGGGGTGGGCATTTAACGCTGCCGTGGGAACAGAATACGCAGCAGTCGCCCGGTTTGGGCCGCAGCAGCGCGTGGCATTGTTCGCATTCGTAGAACCACAGGCAGGCGTCGGTAGGCATGACTTCGATTTTTTTATGTCCGCAGTGCGGACAAGTCAGCTCCGACGCCGTTTCCGGGGTCATGCCGCGCGGTCTATCAAATACTGGATCAACAAGGCTACCGGCCGGCCGGTAGCGCCCTTGCCGGCGCCGGTACGCCAAGCGGTGCCGGCGATGTCGATATGCGCCCAGCGGTATTTTTCGGCGAATTTGGACAAGAACACCGCCGCGGTAATGCTGCCGCCGTCCGGGCCGCCGATGTTGGCCAAATCGGCGAAGTTGGATTTCAGCTGTTCCTGGTATTCCTCCCAAATCGGCATGCGCCAGATCGGGTCGCAGGCGGTCTCGCTGGCGTTCAGCAAATCGTGGCAGAGTTTGTCGTCGTTACCGAACAGGCCGCTGGGCACCCGGCCCAGGGCGACGATGCAGGCACCGGTCAGGGTGGCCATGTCTATGACGACTTCGGGGTCGTATTTCTTGGCGTAGGTCAACGTGTCGCAGAGGATTAAACGGCCTTCGGCGTCGGTGTTCAATACTTCTATGGTTTTGCCGGCCATGCTGGTGACAATATCGCCGGGTTTGTTGGCGTTGCCGTCCGGCAGGTTTTCAGAAGAAGGAATCAGGCCGACGATATTCAACGGCAGGTTCAGCAGGCTGGCGGCGCGCAAGATGCCCAGCACGCTGGCGCCGCCGCACATGTCGTATTTCATTTCGTCCATGCCGGCGCCGGGCTTCAGGGAAATGCCGCCGGCGTCGAAGGTCAAGCCCTTGCCGACCAAGACGATGGGTTTGGCATGGCGGTCGCTGCCCTGGTATTCCAGGCATATCAGTTTGGCCGGCTGACGGCTGCCGCGCGATACCGACAGGAAGGCGCCCATGCCCAGGGCTTCCATGTCGCTTTCTTCCAGGATGTCGCAGGTCAGCTTGTCGTGCTGACCCGCCAATACCAAGGCCTGTTCGGCCAGATAAGTCGGCGTGCAGATATTGCCGGGCAGATCGGCCAACTGTTTGGTCAGGGCCATGCCGTGGGCGATGGCGATACCTTGCGCCAAGCCGGTTTCCGCCGGGGCTTTATGCGCGTCGCCGGCAAGCAGCGTCAAGGTTTGCAACTGGACTTTGTCGTCGCATTGTTTGGTGGAACTGTATTGATACAGGCCGTCGTTCACCACTTCCACAATCTGCCGCGCCAGCCATTGGGCGTCGGCTTGGGCCAGTTCGACGTCCAGCAAGGCCGCGCAGGCGTTTTTGACTTTACTGTCTCGCAAGGCCTTGGCCGCCGCCGCCAGAGCCTTGCGAAACTGCTTGCGGGTCAGTTTGCCGTGTTCGCCGAAACCAACCAGTATCACGCGTTGAATGTTTTCCAACGGCAGGTTGTTGATTAGCAGGGTTTCGGCGTTCTTGCCCTTGATGTCGCCCCTCGCGATCAATTTGCCTATCAGGCCGTCGCACAGGCCGTTCAGGGCGGTAGCGGAAGGGCTGAGTTGTTGATTTTCGTAAATACCGACCAGCAGACAGTCGCTTTGCAGTTTGTCTAAGGTTGCGCTTTCTATAAAATAGTCCATGGCAGTGTCTGTGAATGTCTTAACGTTGAGGGCATCCCTTGCGGGGCATGTTCCACGAATTATACATCACGGCGCTGGCAACATAAGGCCTGGGGCTGGTTTAAATCCGGCGCGAACGGCTATAAGAACTTGGTATGTCGGGAGAATTTTTTGAGTAATGAACGCAGTCTACCCAGCGCCGGCCGGCCGATCAGGTTGTTCACGGTACTGGACAGAATGATCTTTATGGATCTGCTTAAAACCGTGGTCTCGGTATTGGCCGTGCTGGTGGTGATCATCGTCAGCCGCAAATTCATTAAAATTCTGGCCCAGGCCATCGAAGGCAATATCGCCAGCGAGACCGTTCTGGCGCTGCTGGGTTTGAAAATCGTCATCGCCGCGGCGACTTTTTTGCCCGCCGCCCTGTTCATGTCGGTATTGATGGTGCTGGGGCGCATGCACAGGGAACAGGAAATGGCGGCGATTGCCTCCGCCGGCGGCGGCGTATTTACTATATACCGGGCGGTATTCGGTCTGGTGGTGCCCCTGAGTGTGTGCGCGGCCGGCTTGTCGATGTACGCGGCACCGTGGGCGGAAGCACGCAGCGAGCAATTGCTGCATCTGGATGGCGAAAACGCCGATATCCGTAGCATAGCCGCCGGCCGTTTCAGCGAATATAGCAGCGGCGAACTGATTTTTTATACCGAAAATGTCGCTGCCGACGGCAAGATGAGCAAGGTGTTCGTGCAAAACAAACAGGGCGACAAGCTGGGGGTGGTGAACGCCGAGCAGGGACGACTGGAATATTTGCCCGGCGGCCTGTATCTGATTTTGGAACATGGCGAACGGGTACAAGGCATTCCGGGCCGGCGGGATTACACGGTGGAAACCTTTGACGAATATGCGGTGCTGGTGGAGAAAAAAACGGTCGCCTTTGTCCCGCATCTGGAGGCGCTGCCTACCGAAAAACTTTGGCAATCCCAGCGTATCATCGACATTGCCCATATTCAGGACCGGCTCAATGCGCCGATGGGCGTATTGTTGCTGGCTTTTTTGGGGGTGCCGCTGGCCAAGTCTTCGCCGCGCGGCGGCGTTTACGGCAGCGTATTGGTGGCATTCGGGATTTATTTCGCCTACGCCAACTTGCAAAGGGTCAACCACAGTTGGGTGATCAGCGAAATCGTGCCGGTTTGGCTGGGTTATTTTTGGGTGGAAGCCTTGTTATTGATGGTCGGCTTGGGCATGTTGGTGCGTCTGTATAGCTGGAAATGGGTGGTATTGAAATTAACCGGCAAGGTGACGCTGTGAATGTCCTGACCCTGTATATCGTAAGAGAAGTGACCAAGGGGTCCTTGCTGGCCATATTGCTGCTGTTGACGCTGTTCAATCTGTTCACCTTTAGCGACGAGTTAAAGGATTTGGGGCATGGACATTACGGACTGAAGCAGATTTTATGGTATCTGGCCTTGACTTCACCCAGGGTGTTTTTCGATTTGGTGCCGTCGGCGGCATTGCTGGGCAGCCTGTTCGTGGTGGGTGCCATGGCCAACAATCGGGAAATCGTGGCCATGCGGGCCGCCGGCTTGTCGATAGGCTGGATCATTCGCAGCATCATGCTGGCCGGCTTGGTACTGGTGGCAATCGCGGTGGGAGTGGGCGAATTCGTGGCCCCGGCCAGCGAACGCGCCGCGCAAATTTTAAAGACTACCGCGCAAAACAACGGCGTGGTGTTGCGCTCCCAATACGGCATGTGGCTGCGGGAAGGCAACCGCTTCATCAATGTGCGGCAAATCATGGACGACGGCTCCCTGGGCGACATCCGGATTTATGAAATCGACGAACGCCGTAAACTGAGTCAGGTCACGCAGGCCGGGCATGGCCGTTTTTTGGGGAACAAGCTATGGCAATTGAGCGATGTCGAGCAGTCCTTCATGGCGCCCGAGCGCGTCAATGCCGAGAGCAAGGCCGACATGCCTTGGCAATCGAGCATAGATTCGGACTTGTTGAAGGTGGCGGTGGTCAATTCCGATAACTTGTCGCTGTTCGATTTATATAATTACATCAATTTTTTGAAAACCAACAATCAAAAATCTCAGCAGTACGAGTTGGCCTTCTGGAGCCGTTTGATCAATCCGTTGGTGACTTTTGTGATGCTGATGGTGTCGGCGCCTTTCGTAATCGGCATTGGCCGCGGCATCGGTACCGGCGGTCGCATCTTGATGGGTGTGTTGATCGGCATGAGTTTTAATATTCTGGACAGAATCGCCGGCCATATGGGCTTGGTTTACGATATCAACCCGATGTTGATGGCCATGGCGCCCAGTACGCTGGTATTTTGCTTGGCGGTTTTCGCGGTATGGCGGATGAGTTGACGATGTTTGTAAAATATCCGGCCACGCGGGATTTTTATTTGATTTGTTGAAACGAGAGGGCTCACAATGCGGAAAACACGCCGTTTGATCTTAAGTCTCCCCGTCATGGGTCTGACCATTTTATTGAGCGCTTGCGCCAGCGACCCCACGCCGCCGCCCGAACCGGAAAAAATACTGTCCGGCGAGCAAATGCTGCGGGATAGCCAGGGCATAGCGCAGTTGGGCAGCCGTTGGCAGGAAGGCAAGCAACTGGTGGAAAAAGGCCAAGCCATGCAGCGCGATGGCCAGTTACAGATCGACCAAGGCCGCGCGTTGGTGGAAGAAGGCCGGAAGATCATGCTGGAAAGCGAAGAAGGCTACAAAAACATTAAAAAATAAGCCGGGCATGCAAGCAAGCCGCGACGACATCATCCATGTTCGTCGCGCTACAAAAATCATTTTTTCACAGCCTTTTTCGATTGCGAGGGATTAACCAGAGAGATTCTTCAAAAAAGCTCCGATCGGCAGTGGCTATATCAGCGCGGAACAGAACTTTTGCCCGACCGGCATACCTAAGCCAATAGCCGAAAATGCTGGGTTTTCGACAAAATATAAAACCGAAAGTACTTATTCTGGTGACCTCTAAAACAGGAGGGTCGAAATGAAAAAAGTACGCAAAATAGTTTATTGCTCGCGTTGCGGCGATGAAATATCAGCGGAGGAATTGGCACTGCTGCCCGGCACGACCTGTGCCTTGTGTAGCCATATGCAATACGAGGCGCGCGAAATCCGGCAACAAAAGCGCAAAGCCATTGTGCCGGTCCTACCCTTGCACTCCATAGCCGTCAATTCGAGATAAGCCCGTCCACGATTCGAAGATGCCGGCGCGCCCGCGCGCCGATATTGCCGTCATGGGTGATGACCATCAAGGTCACGCCTTCTCCGTTGAGTTGCTCCAACAAATCGATGATCTCCATCCCGGCCTTGCTGTCCAGGTTGCCGGTGGGTTCGTCGGCCAGCAGTAGCGAGGGCCGCATAATCATGGCCCTGGCAATGGCGATGCGTTGCAACTGCCCGCCCGACAACTGACTGGGTTTATGCTCGGCGCGATCGGACAGATTCACCGCTTCCAAGGCCCGCCGCACCTTCTGTTTCCGCGTCTTGCCGGCCATGCCGGCCAATATCAGCGGCATTTCAATATTTTCGGCGGCGGTCAAGCGCGGAATCAAGTGAAAAAACTGAAACACAAAGCCGATGTTTTCCCGGCGGATCTTGGCCAGCTCGTCGTCGCTTTGCCGGGTAACGTCATGCCCATTGAGGACATAACGGCCCGAAGTCGGTTGATCCAGCAGCGCAATGATATTCAGCAAGGTGGATTTACCGGAACCAGACGGCCCCATGACGGAAACATAATCGCCGCGCTCAATCGATAGATCGATCCCGTTCAAGGCTCGCACGGTCTGGTCTCCAACCTGAAAATACCTATGGATATTATCGAGCCGTATCATGGTTTTGGCTTAACCTTGGCGCCATCCACGACACCTTCCTTGCCTAGTGAAATCGCCACCCGGTCACCGGCATTCAATCCGGACAACACTTCGGTATAACTCCAGTTGGCCAGGCCCGCTTGAAAGCTTTGTTCGCGCAATACATTGTCCGCATCCAGCTTGAGTACCCGGTTGTTTTCCAGAATGGCTTCGGCCGGCAGGCGGAGGGCGTTGTCTTTGCCGGCCACTTGCACTTCGATATCCGCGCTGTAGCCAGGCAGCAATTCCGCCAAATCCCTGGGTTCTTTCAAGGTCACTTCCACTTCCACGGTACGGGCCTGTTTTTCCTTTTCCAGCACATACGGAGCGATGCGGGTGACGACGCCGGAGCAGCGCTTGTCGGGAAAGGCATCCAGGGTTACGCAGGCGCGCATGCCGGTTTCCAGCGCGGCGGCATCGACTTCGTCTATGGGCGCCGAAACCGTCAGACAGCTGACATCCAGCAAATCGATGGGCGGCAGCGTGGGTATGCCGGGCGGCGACGGAGTAACGAATTCGCCGAGCTCGGCATTCACCTCGGCCACTGTTCCGTCGAATGGCGCCAATACCAAGGTGCGGCGCACGGCGGCCTCGGCAACCGCAACCTGCGCTTCGGCCACTTCGACCGCCTCCAACGCCGCCTGGCAGGCGGCGCGCTGCGATTTGCCGCCGGTGACTGATTTGTCGACCTGTTCGACCGAGACAATCTGTTTACTGCCTTGCAAGCGCTTCATGCGCGCGGCCTCGCGCTCGGCACCGCCCGCCAGTTGACAAGCTTGCTCGGCACTGGCTTTACTGGCCTTGATCTGGGCTTTTTGCAGGCCGACCTGGGCTTTCAGATCCTGGTTCCAGACCTCCAGCAACAATTGCCCCCGTTGAACCTTGTCGCCTTCCTTGACATGCAGCGCCGCCACTTGGCCGCCGGTAGCCGGCGCCAGATAGGCGCGGCGGCAGGCTTTCACCGTGCCGACCCTGGTGTTGGATACCGTCGACCGCACTTCGCCGGGACCTAGCGTATAAATATCCACCTCCACCGGCCCTGGCCCGCGGCTGTAGAAAAACAGAGCAATCAGCAGCGCCGAAAGGGCAAAAATGACCAGCGGTTTAATTTTCATGGCGGTTGGGGGGCGAACCTGAATGGCTTGAGGCGGTTAGCCTACCGCGACTAAGCCGATTTTCAAAGCGGCGGTTTTGGCGGGAAGGGGAAATAGATATCCGGCCTGTCCCATGCTTCGCTGGCGCTTTTATAGTCATTGCACTTCAAATTTCGGTTGTTAATTCCCTCACCCGGAGGGCGAGGGATGGGGTGCCGAAATTTGAAGTTCGAAAGGCATAAAAGGAAGCTAGGCCGGACAAGCCGGATGGAGCGGACCGTTACATGCCGGCTTTTTTTCCGTACAGCGAATAAGCGCCAAAGCGCATCTGGTGCGCCCGGCCCAGTTTCTCTTTATTGAAGTCAATCGAGAACTGCTCGGTCAACTTGTTGCCGTCCCAGTTGTAGGCCTTGAAGAATTGCTCGTTATCGGCGCCTTTTTTGTCCCAATTCGCCAGCAGCGACGAGGTGTAATACAGGCGTTTGCCGTCCCAGCTGGAGGACACCATGTTGACTTGGGAGGCGATTTTTTGTTCGAACACTTGTTTGGGGTGGAATGGGTCGCTGATGTCGAAACGGCGGGTCATGCCGTCCATGAAGGTGTTGACCCACAGGGTTTTGTCATCGCTGGAGATGGAAATATCCACCGGCAGCGGGATCTTGGCCGGATCGCCAATGTCCGCGACGTCCTTGGCTTGCCATTCGCCCTTGTCGTCCTGATGAATCAGCCAGATTTTCGAAGTCAGCGCGGTGCTGGTGAAGCAATAGTTATGCTCTTCCGCCCAGGCGCAACGAATTTCCAGCGGCGCGCCGGGCACGTCGAAGACTTTTTTAGGCTGGCGACTATGCAGGTCCCATTGCACCACGGTATTGCCGAAGCGCTTCATCGCTTCCGGGTCGTTCAGCATCTTGCCGAAATCCATCATGTAGTTCGACCAACCGGTAAACGACGAAGTCAACATCAGGTTTTTACGCGGCAGGGCACGAATATCGTAGTTGTAACCGTCGGCGTATTTGCCGGATTTGATGGCACCTTGCAAATTGCTGTCGGTCGGCAGCCAGTAGGTGGCGATGTAATCGCCGGCATTGCTGTATTCCACAATCGCCGTGCGGCCGCCGTGGTCTTTGTTGTTGGACAAACCGGTGATGATCATCCGCCCCGGCAAGGCATACAAACTATGAGGACCGACCACGCCGCCGCTCTTGGCAACGAAATCGGTGATGGTCTTGGTCAATTTGGGCTTGGCCGGATCGCTGGCAACATCGAAGATGAAAATCTTGTTGGTATCCAAACCGCCGGCCCACAGGAAACGGCGGTCGTCGGTGAAGTCGGAATGGTGGGCCTCATTACGACCGCCCACGGACAGGCTGGCAACCACCTTGCCGTATTGCTTGGACTGGGGATTTACGTCGACGGTGACCAGTTTGTCCTGTTCGTCGCCGACGCCTTCCGCGCCCAAGGTCCAGATGTAAACGAAATCCTCCTGACCGGTGATTTTCGCCATGTACGGCGAGGCACAAGTTTCGTCGGCTTGCACGGAAAGGCTGGCGGTGCCGAGCAATAGCGCGGCGGTGAATGTAGTTAGTTTGAATGTCATGAGAGTTCTCCCCCGAGAGTTTTATTGTAGTTTTACCCGTAGGATGTGCCGACCTTAGGAGGCGCATCGTTCGAGATTGATGCGCTTCACTGCGTTCAGCACATCCTACGGCGGTGTGGTATCAATCGCCCGTGGTCGGATCGATGATGGTGGTAATTCGTTCGATGCGATTGGCCGGGAAACCGCCTTGTTCGGCATGTTCGCGTATCGCCTGCTCGCTGTCCGCAATGTAAATGCAATACACCTTGTCGCCGGTTACGTAGCTGTACAGCCATTGAATGCGCGGCCCCATATCGCGTAGCACCCCGCAGGATTTTTGCGAAATACCTTGCAGTTCGATCGCCGTCAGTTTACCGGCGCCGGGAATATCGCGTTCGATAATGTATTTGGGCATGATGACCTCCTGATAAATGACCGGTCGTCTACTCGGTCGATTCTAAAAAAGCCGCCGAAAAGGCAGCGGTTATTTGCATCGTATGGCACTCTCCAACCAGTCCTAAACTTCCCAGAACGGATTGCTCCGAATAAGCTAGCGCATTCGACGGCAGGCAGAACACTTTCCGTGCGAAGACGCCGCCGTTAATCGTCCCTCCGCCTCTGCTACGCGCTCAAGCTCAAGCTCCGCTATTTAAATCTTAAAATAATCATCCAGCAAATCCCGGCAAACCGCTTTCAAAGGCTCCACCGATTGCTCCACCTTCATTCTCAACAGCGCGCCCTGCCAACCATTCAGCATCAAATCGGCCATGCTTTTCGCCGAACGATCCACGCGAACTTTGCCTTGCAACTGGCCGCGTTCCAGGGCGGTTTTTTGTAAATTACTGTAGCGTTCGACCGCGTCCAGCAAGGCTTTTTGGCACAGCGGACTGGTATCGCCGATCTCGCCCATTAAATTGCCCAGCAAGCAGCCACCCTTGAAACCGGTTCGCTCGACTTCCGCGATCAGTTCCATGTAATAGGCTTTCAAGGCCGCCAAGCCATCCAGATTCGGGTTTTGCAGGTGCCCGGACAAACGCTGGATGAAAGGTTCAATGTAATGATGAATGGCTTCGGCGGCGAATTGTTCCTTACTGTTGAAATAGCTGTAAAAAGAACCCTTGGGGATTTGCACCGTATCCAGGATCTCTTTCAAGCCGGTAGCGTGATAGCCTTTTTCCAGCAGCAAGCTGACGCCTTGCTCCAGCAGTCTGTCCTTTTTGATCTGTTTGGGTTTTAAATTCGGCATGAACTAATTATGCGACCGGTCGTCTTTATTGTAAAGCTCAAATTTTCCGCTTGCTCCGGTTTAACGATCGGCTTTATGCATTCAGAAATACTTAAGCCGAGACGGTTATGTTGAAAAACGACTCTTGGCAAGACGGGGTCACAACTGGTATATTTATCTAAACCATTGATAAAAAACAAATAATTTACCATTATTTATCCATAGAAGCGCTGTTAGCCTGCAGCTTGACCATTACTGATTCGCCATGAACTCTGAAAAGCATTTTCGCCGCAGTCATGCAAGACGCCAAAGCGAGAGGAGAAGCAACCCCTTCGCGTTCAATTCGCCGGAATGGATAGCCGTGATGAGGGAAAACTATGAGTTATGGCCCAAACAGGAGCGCAGAACCCTGGAACGCCGCACGGCAGACCGGCGCTCGGCGGAACGGCGGGTGCAGCGCGGAAATTCTTTCGCCGCCAGACATTTGCGCCGATCCGGCCGCCCGTTTTCCGAAGACATTTTGGCGGAAGATGAGAAGAAAATGATCATGGATTTGTTTCGCGACGATTGATCTTCAGTCGGCATCCGGCATTCTTAGCGCCGGTTTTCCCGCCGCGAGCCGAACGCATTTGCCCGCAACGTCAGCCGCATAAGAGCCGCCGCGACCAACGCACCTTAAACTTTTTCAGCCGCTCGCTAGCGACGACTGCTATATTCCAAACGCCCGACTTTAGGCCCTCTCATTTCAACGACTGAATGTGAAACCTCCATGGTAAACGGCGATTTGGACTGTACATTAATCGAATCTTTAAAAAATCCGGCCTGTTATCCGCATCCGGTTGACTCGGTCCGCCTGCTGGAAACCCATATATCCTGGGTGCTGTTGGCGGGCGACTTCGCCTATAAAATCAAAAAACCTGTGGATTTCGGCTTCCTGAACTTTACCGAATTAACCTGTCGGCAGCGGTTTTGCCGGGAAGAATTGCGCCTGAACCGCCGCTTGGCGCCCAGTATCTATCTGGATGTGATAGGCCTGGGTGGTGGCCCGCAACAACCGATCTTCGGAGCCGAACCGGCTTTCGAATACGCGGTCAAAATGCGCCGTTTCGCCGAACAGGATTTACTGGACCATGTGCTGGCGCGCGGTGCATTGACTCGCCGGCACATGCAAAATCTGGCCTATACCCTGGCCGGGTTTCACGCCGGTTTGCCGCCGGCCACGGCTGATTCCGGTCACGGCACCGCCGAGGCCGTGGCCTTGCCCGCCCGACAAAATTTTCAGCAACTGGCCTTGTTGTTGCCCCCGGGCCAGTCTAGCCGACTGGCGGATTTGCGGGCGGCATCCGAAAGGGAATATGCCGCCTGCCTGCCGTTGTTTACGCAACGCCGGCGGGACGGTATGGTACGGGAATGCCACGGCGATTTGCATTTGGGCAATATCGTTTTACTCGGCGGGCAACCGACGCCGTTCGACGGCATAGAATTCAATCCGGCCCTGCGCTGGATAGATGTCATGAACGATATCGCCTTTCTGTTGATGGATTTGCAACAGCGGCAACGACCCGATTTAGCCTTCGCTTTTCTCGATGCTTATATGCAAGCGAGCGGCGATTATGCCGGCCTGGGCGTGTTGCGGTTTTATCTGGCTTACCGTTCCATGGTGATGGCCAAAGTCAGCGCGATTCGGGCGGCTCAGTTGGGCGGACACGGCATGCCGACGCAATGCCGGCGTTATCTGGCCCTGGCCGGCAAATTTTATCTGCCCGCCAAGCCCGGCTTGATCATTACTCACGGCCTGCCCGGCTGCGGCAAGACCACTCTTTCGCAACTGATACTGGAAAAACTGGGCTGCATCCGCCTACGCTCGGATGTCGAACGCAAGCGCCTGTTCGGCTTGCAACCCCATCAAACCGGCGCAACCGAGATTTACGCCGCCGAAGCCAGCGCGAAAACCTACCGGCATTTATTGCGGTTGGCCAGCGACATCTTGCATTCGGGATATTCCGTAATTGTCGACGCCGCCTTTCTGAAGCTGGCCGAGCGCCGGCAATTTCAAGCTCTGGCCGATAATCTAAACGTTCCGTTTGCCATCGCGGCGATTGAAGTCGACGAAACCTTGCAGCGGCAACGACTGAGCAATCGGCAAAACGATGCCTCCGATGCCGACACCACGGTACTGGATTTTTTAAAAACCGCCCACGAAACCTTAAGCGGCGAAGAGCTCGAATCCTCGGTTATATGGCTCAATAACGGCTCCGAGGCGGATATTTACAGCCAAAGCTCCGCCTGGGATAGATTAAATCGCTTATTGCGGCGGGTTGAGACGGATTAAGGCTAAATTTTTCCGCTTCGATATGCTATTTTGACCGCTCGTTTACTTAGTCAATTGCAACAAGCCAGATGAGCATAAAATCAGACCAATGGATACGCCGCATGTCAGAGCAACACGGCATGATTGAACCGTTTCAAGCCGGACAGGTGCGCGAATCGGCGCAGGGCCGCATCATTTCCTACGGCACATCCAGTTACGGTTACGATGTGCGCTGCTCCAACGAATTCAAAATCTTCACCAACATCAACTCCACCATCGTCGACCCCAAGGATTTCGACGAAGGCAGTTTCGTCGACGTCAAATCCGATGTCTGCATCATCCCGCCCAACTCCTTCGCCCTGGCGCGGACCGTGGAATATTTCCGCATTCCCCGCGACGTACTGGTGGTCTGTCTGGGTAAATCGACTTATGCCCGCTGCGGCATCATCGTCAACGTCACGCCGCTGGAGCCGGAATGGGAAGGTCACGTGACGCTGGAGTTCTCGAACACCACGCCCTTGCCGGCCAAAATCTACGCCAACGAAGGCGTGGCGCAAATGCTGTTCTTCGGCGGCGATGAAGTCTGCGAAACTTCCTACAAGGACAGGGGCGGTAAATATCAGGGACAGGTGGGCGTCACTTTACCCAAGGCGTAAACGCCTTCCAAGCGATGTATAAACAATTTTTCAGTCAGAATATGTCAGCAACCCAGGAACCCACGGGCAACACCTCTTCTTCCGCGCCGGACGGCCTGGACAGTTATTACCGTCAGGTGCAAGGCATTATTCTGAACCGGCAGGATTGGGTCAGCGGCTTGTTGCCGGCCAGCACCGCCGTCACCACGCACGGCAATTACACCGATGCCTGGGTACGCGACAATGTCTACAGCATTCTGGCTGCCTGGGGTCTGGCCCTGGCCTATAGACGCAACGGCCAGCGTCCGGACCGCACCTACGAGTTGGAACAAAGCGTGGTCAAGTTGATGCGCGGCTTGTTGACCGCCATGCTGCGCCAGTCCGCCAAGGTGGAAAAATTCAAGCATAGCCAGGACCCGATGGACGCCCTGCATGCCAAATACGATACCCATAGCGGCGAGGTGGTGGTCGGCGACCATGAGTGGGGGCATTTGCAACTGGATGCCACCTCGCTGTTCCTGCTGATGTTGGCGCAGATGACGGCTTCCGGTCTGCGTATCGTCTTTACGCTGGATGAAGTCAACTTCGTGCAAAACCTGGTGCACTACGTCAGCCGCACCTACCGCACGCCGGATTACGGCATCTGGGAGCGCGGCAATAAAATGAACCATGGCCAAGCGGAACTGAACGCCAGTTCCATCGGCATGGCCAAGGCGGCATTGGAAGCGTTGGCCAATTTCAATCTGTTCGGCAAGGAAGGCGGCCAAAGTTCGGTCATTCACGTGGTCAGCGACGATATTGCCCGTACCCGCATCACGCTGGAATCGTTGTTGCCGCGCGAATCGATTTCCAAGGAAGTCGATGCGGCGGTATTGAGCGTGACCGGCTTTCCGGCCTTTGCGGTCGACAATCCTGAATTACGCCATAAAACCCAGACGGCCATCGTGGACAAACTGCAAGGCCTTTACGGTTGCAAGCGCTTTCTGCTGGACGGCCACCAAACCGTGCTGGAAGACCACAACCGGCTGCACTACGAACCCAACGAACTCAAGCAGTTTGCCGACATCGAATGCGAATGGCCGCTGTTTTTCTGTTATCTGTTGTTGAACGGCTTGTTTAACGGCGACGCCCGGACTGCGTCGGACTATCGGCGCAAGCTGGAAGGACTGCGGGTGGAAGAAAACGGCCAATGGTTGCTGCCCGAACTTTATTGGGTACCGGCGGAGGCCGTCCAGGCCGAGAAAGCCGAACCACACAGCCAGCAACGTAAGCCCAACGAAAACGTTCCCTTGGTATGGGCGCAAAGCCTATTTATTTTGGGTTGCCTGCTGCAGGACGGTTTTATCGACTTGGCCGACATTGACCCACTGGGTCGACACCTTGCCACCGAGCAAAAACCCCTATCCTCCGTGCAAGTCGCGCTGCTGGCGGAAGACGAAGCAGTCAAGGCGGAATTGAACGGGTACGGTATTCCCTGCCAGACCCGGGCGGAAATTGCCCCCATCCAGGTAAGGGAAGCCAGCGAGCTGGCGGCGGCCTACACCCAGGTCGGCCGCAACGACCGCATAGGATTGAGCGGCCGGCCCTTGCGCCAGCTGCGCACGCTGTCGACTTCCAAATTATATGAGCTGGCCGGCGAACCCTTGTTGTTCCTGCCGCAGTTCCTGGATCAAAAAGGCTTTTATATCGCCATGGACAACCAGCTGTTGATTCAACGCTTGCGACTAGAGCTGGCTTACATCGCCAAACACTGGGATAAACCCGGCCTGCCCTTGGTGGTTATCAATATCAAACAGAATATGCTGTCCGGCGAGGATGGACAGGTATTGCTGGGTTTCATTCAACAGCTGCAAACCGGCAACCTGAACGGCGTATCGATACGGCTGGCGCCCTTGGCCGGTTTTCTGGATACGGTCTGCCGGGAAAAAATCGGCTATCTGCACGATTTCAAATTTTCCGAAGTGGTTTGGAGCGAGCCGGAACGGCCGTTTGCCGACTTACTGGCCCATGGCGATTCGCTACCGCAACCGATGGACAATTACCGGCTGACCGAATGGGAAATCGGCAACGATGAGGCCTTGCTAAGCGCATTGCAGCACAACGGCAATCTGTTCGCGCAGTTGGAAGCCTTGGCTTTACTGGCCCAACGCCACGGCCTTGAGCATGACAGTGGCCTGAGCAACGCCAACGGGCAAAGCGCGCGGGTGCGGGATTTACTGGAGGAAGTATATCTGCGGGCCGGCGATTCGCATCTCTGGCAAATCGTGCGCCGCTGCGCCGGGTTGCTGGGCAAATACGACATCAATCTTGAACAGGCGGCCACCGAAATTCTGGTACGCCAGCACGGCTTGACGGTGGGAAGGGCTTACAGCGGCAAGGCCACCTTGCGCAGGCCGACCGATTCCTGGCAAATCCTGGAAATCATTCGCGCCTTTAACCCGGACGATAGCAGTCAGCAGATCTTGACTCAGGAATTGATCATTTACCTGGGCATGCTGATCAAGTTGAATCCGGATTTGTTTGCCGACATGCACACCATCCGGGTCGGACATATTCTGCAATTGATCATTGCCCGGCAAAAACGCCTAGGCAGCAGTTCGCTGGACGCGGCCTTCGGCGACATCATGGCCTTGCCGCCGCATTGCCTGTCGCAATTGGTCAGGGAAACCCTGGAAGATTACAGCAACAGCGAAACCCAATTGGGCAGGGTGGAAACGCTACACTACGAAGGCCAGCGGCAAGGTTTGGGCGCGGCGCGCTTTCCGGCCGACATGGACCCTCCGCACTTCGGCGGTGCCGAGGACTGGTATGCCTGGCGCGAACAACAGGGCAGCGTCGGCCGCGAAAACGAGGCATTTTTCGGCGGAATCTGGGATTTGCTGCACCACTGCAGGGGCCTGATGATAGGCGAAAAATACAATAGCAAGCGCCGTATCGACAGCGAAATCATGCTGGCGCAGATGACGGCCGGCGAGCAAAGCTTCAGGCTACACATCAATCATGTGTTAAACAAGATTCAGGCACCGGTTTACCGGCAACTCAGCGTGGAAGCCCTGCGCGCCCTGGCATCCATAGTACGCGACAATCCCGATCTTTACATCGACGACACGCTGGTGACCGATATACTGATAGGCCATGCGGTGAGGATCTGCTGGCTGCAAGAACACCCGCAGTATTACGACCATTACGACGACTGTGTGTCGCTGGCTTGGCAGGCTTTTTATCAATTGCCGCCGCATGCCTTGGCCAACGGCATCCTGGATGCGCTGGTGTATTTGCTCAACCATAATCAACATTAACGGGGTCGACCATGATTCTTGCCGGCGACATAGGCGGTACCAAAACGGTTTTAGCTTTATTGGAAACGAATGCGGACGGTCAGTTGCAAACGGTGCGGGAGCAGACCTTCGCCAGCGGAGAATACGACAGTTTCGACGATATTTTGGCGCTGTTTTTGCCGGCCGACGTCCCGCTGAGTTCGGCCTGTTTTGGGGTGGCGGGTCCGGTGGTGGAACAACGCTGCTATGCCACCAATCTGAATTGGACCCTGGATGCCGAGCAACTCAAAATCATGCTGGGCACCGAAAAAGTAAAATTGCTGAACGACCTGGAAGCCATGGCCTTCGGCATGCTGCATCTGGAAGCCGGTGATTTTGTCGAGCTTAACCCCAACGCCGAGCCGCAATCCGGCAATATTGCCGTCATCGCCGCCGGCACGGGTTTAGGTGAGGCCATGCTGTATTGGGACGGCCAGCGCTATCATGCGATTGCCAGTGAAGGCGGCCACTGTTCGTTTGCGCCTCAAACCGCGCAGCAGGACGAACTGCTGCATTTCCTGCGCGGGCAATTTCCGCGGCATGTCAGCTACGAACGCATCTTGTCGGGATCCGGCTTTAGCCATTTGTACGACTTCCTGCTTGCCAACCGGTTTGCACCGCCCTGCCCGGCGGTACCTAGCGCGGAGGCCTGTAACGATAACGGTGCCGATCGCAACGCCATCATTTCCCGCCTGGGCATTAACGGCGAGGATGCCTTATGCGGCGAAGCGGTGAGACTGTTCGTGGAGATTTACGGCGCGGAGGCCGGTAATTTATTCATGAAAGCGTTTGCGACGGGTGGCGTATTTATCGGTGGCGGCATAGGCCCGAAAATACGTTCCGCCATGCAGGCCGGCGACTTTATGAGAGGGTTTTCCGCCAAGGGACGTTTTCAAGCCTTGCTGGGTAGAGTGTCGGTAAAACTGGCTTTAAATCCCAGGACGCCGCTGATTGGCGCGATACATTATTTTGCCGCCGAATAGACTGTCTTTTTGGCGTGTTAAAGCCGCCCAGTCCTTAAAGTTGACATAGCCGTTCCCCGCGGTAATCAGGGGAACGAGTATGTCGAGCGGTTCTTAGTGAGCCGCGTTGTAAAGTTTCATCATTTCTTTGTACATCGCTACCAATTCATTCAAGGTAGCCGCAGCGCCCGCATCGCCTTCTTCAACTTGGCTGCGCGCGATTCTCAGCTTGTCGCCGGCTTTTTGACGCAAACGCTCGGTACCTTCAAAACGAAATTCTTTTTGCAATTGGCGAACTTCGCTCAATACATTAGCGATTTCTGCTTTATCGGCACCTTTGGCTTGCAAGCTTGCAGCTTCTTCAACTTTAGCCAACGCGCCTTCGCCAGCTGCTCTTACTTTGGCGTCGGTTGCGCCGGCGGCAAATGCAGATGATGACATAACCAGGGCTGTTGCCATTGCCAAGGAGACCAAAGCTTTTTTAATGTTTACCATTTTTTCAAATCCAATTGTTAGAGGTGTTGTAATACTAATTAACAAAACAATTTAATGCCGATCGCATGGCTAATTAGCTGCCACTTTGTAGCAGATTCATCCTATCATAGTCAGGCAAATAAAACTTGCGGAATAAGCCATTTAACCAGGCGGATGCAAAAATAAAATGTATTACAAATTGCCTGTATTTTCGAAATGTTTTATTGGCGTTATTTATCAAAATCTTACGATATTTTATGCCAATAAACCCCAATCAGAAAAAAGGATTTTTCCGACACCGATGGCTAAATCCAACTTTAAATAAAGGTTTATTTTCCCGGATAATTAATGGGGTTAAAAATGCTCGGCAAAATGCTGGCCGGCAATAATAACCCTGGCCAAATAATGGAATTTAACGGCCCGGATTAATACTCTCGCAAAACAAACAGCCAATACATGAGAGAGGCGTAATTTAAATACGCCTTTTTGGGGAAGTCTTAGACAGTCTCGGGCTGAACCTTTATCAGCTTTTAGGTGGTAGCCGACCCAGTGCGCCTTCACGGCCGCTTGCGGCGATGTCCATCAGTTGTTGCCCCAATTCCTTGCCGACATGCAATTCATCCAGCGCGGCCTTCAACTGTTCCAACAGAATACTATAGTGGTCGTCGTCCGGCCCCAGTTTCAGCAGAAAGCTGTGGCACATGCATAGCGGGGTGATGACTTGAATATCCTGGCCGCCGATCACGTCCAGCAGGAAAGCAAAATCGTTTCCGGTCACCAGACTGGGCTTGGCATTGTTGCGAGCAAAAGCGGCGGAGAAAAACTCATCCAGCAAGTCAAGATGCTCGCTGACTTTTGCCCCGCTTAGCACTTTCTTGACCAAGGCCTTTAGCGGCTTAGTCTGTTCGGGTAGCGGGTTGCTGTTAAAAAATCGGTTGACTCGGTAGTCGTCCAGCATTTTCTCAAAACATTTATCGATGATTTGATCGAGCAGCGGCAGGTCCAGGCCGGGTAACGAAACGGGGAATTGGGTAGCTGAGTGTGTTGCCATCATGATGCTGTCTCCTGCAATATTATTGTTGTCGGGAAGCCAATCTCCAAAGCAAACGGGGCTAGCCGTTTGGTTCCAATAGTGTTCCAGTCGAATGAACTTTGTCAAAAAAACTTAGTTTTTTGCTTGGTTTTGTGGCGGCCGACCCGGCCGTTCAGCGATAAATATGCGTTGCTTTAAGGCCTTGCAGACAATAGAGCAGGTCGCGTTGGCGGTTTTGGATGCTGTCGCAAAACGCGAATTGCGTCAGGGCCCGGGTCAGATTCTGCCTGGGCTCCCGGACTTTGAAGTAGCGGTTTCCCGCCAGATAGTCGCTAAAAAAACGCAGGCCGAGTTCGAATGGAATCAACCAGATAGCCGTATAAAGATAGTCGTAATCGCTGGCGGTGAAAAAATCGCCGGCTTCGCGCAGGTAGTTTTGCAGGATTATTTTGCATTGCGACAGGTTAAAACTGTTGTCTTGTTTGTTACGGCAACTGGAGCGTATGCAGTCGCCTATATCGTAATGCAACAAACCCGGTTTAACGGTATCCAGGTCGATCAAACTGATAACCCGATCCCCTCCCGGCATAAATAGAAAGTTGTTCAGTTTTGGATCGCCGTGAATCACCCGAAGCTGTAGCTCCCCGCGCTGTTTAGCGTCCTCCAAAACCCCGATTTGCTCCCGGCGGGCCTGAATAAAAGCCCGGCAATCGATGACACCGGGGTCTTTTTCCACGGATAACGCTGGCCTCGGCAGTTGCCGGTAATGCTGAAAATAGCCGGGAGCATTGTGAAAACCCGGCAGAGTGTCGTGCAACGACTCGGCCGGCAAGTCGCGGCAAAGACGGTGAAAATGCGCCAAGGCAAAACCGACTTGCGCGGCTTCGCCATCCGAGCCGAGTTGTTCCCGGCTCTCGGCCGGCTGGATCATTTGCAGCGCTCGCCAGACTTGCCCCCCGTCGTCGCGATAAAACATTTTGCCGTCCCGGGCGGACAACAACTCCGGAATTTGCAGCTTTACCGAAGATATGGGCTTGAGCCGAATATGCCGATTCAACAGGGCCAGATTATGCACAACCCACTCGGGCTCGGGAAATACCTCGGCATTGATACGCTGCAAAACGAAGCGGCCCGCTTCCGTCGCCACCGAAAAAGTATCGTTGATCAGGCCGTTACCCAGCGGGTCGATAGTCTGAATCGACCGGTCGGACGAAAATTGTCCGGCGGCCTTTAACAGGACATCCCTCACCGCTGCTTCAGTTGCTCGGTCAGTAAGCGTAGGGCCTGGCCGCGATGACTCAAGCTGTTTTTAATTTCCGGCGCCAATTGCGCGGATGAACATTGTTGCGTTTCCAACCAAAACACCGGGTCGTAACCGAAGCCGTTTTCGCCCGCGGCCGCATGCAAAATGCGGCCTTCCCAAACGCCCTGGGCAATCAGGGGCGTGGGATCGGCGGCGTGGCGCAGATAAACCATCACGCAAATAAAACGCGCCGTGCGCAGTTCGGTTGGAACATCGCGCATTTCCAGCAACAGTTTTTCCAGATTGGCTTGATCCGACGCCCCGACGCCGGCATAACGGGCCGATATAACCCCCGGGGCGCCTTGCAAGGCATCCACCACCAAGCCGGAATCGTCGGCAATCGCCGGTAATTTGCAATGCAACGCGGCATTGCGGGCCTTGATGATGGCGTTTTCGATGAAAGTGGAACCGGTTTCGGCCGCTTCCAGCACGTTGAATTGCGACTGCGGCAGAATGTTGTCGTTCCGCAAAATGGCTTGAATCTCGCGGATTTTGCCGGAATTGCCGCTGGCTAACACAATTGATGTCATGCAGATCGGCCCGGTTTCGTTAACGGGGTTGTTTGGCGATTTCCAACGCCTGTTGTTGTTTTTCGAGCAGAAGATTGATGCCGTGCTCGGCCAATTCCAGCATGGCGTTCAGCTCGTCTTTTCTAAAGGCATGGCCTTCGGCGGTACCTTGCACTTCGATGAAATTGCCGGCCTCGTTCATGACCACATTCATGTCGGTTTCGGCCTGACTGTCTTCGGCGTAATCCAGATCCAATACCGGCACGCCGCCGAAAATACCCACCGAGACGGAAGCCACTTGGCCATGCAAGGGATTTTTCTTGATCCGGTTGGTTTTCAACAAATGCTCGATGGCGATCGACAGAGCCACAAAGCCGCCGGTAATCGACGCGGTGCGGGTGCCGCCGTCGGCCTGGATCACATCGCAATCGATGGTGATGGTGTGCTCGCCCAGCGCCTTCATGTCCAGCGCGGCGCGCAGGGAGCGGCCAATCAGACGCTGGATTTCCAGAGTGCGCCCGCCCTGTTTGCCGCGACCGGCCTCCCTGTCCATGCGGCTGTGGGTCGAACGCGGCAGCATGCCGTATTCCGCCGTTACCCAGCCTTCGCCCTTACCCTTTAAAAAACGCGGCACGCTGTTGTCGACGCTGGCGGTGCACAGCACCCGGGTGTCGCCGAATTCGACCAAAACCGACCCTTCCGCGTGCTTGGTGTAATGGCAGGTAAAACGAATATCGCGCAGTTGGTTAGGGTTGCGTCCGCTTGGTCTCATGATGGTCTCGCAAGATAAAAAATCGTCGCATTATACTGGCTTTGCCGGGCGACCCATGAACTATATCGGAACGGGACGGAGAATAGCAGCCGGACATTCGGCCGTCGCCAGTGAGATTACGGAGTCAGCGCCTGAACCAATTCAGCCACGACTTGCGGACGCTGCTCCGGCCGTATGGCCATTGCCCAGTCTATGGCCTTCAACAGATATTCGGGGAATTTGCGCTTATACGCCTTGGTCGCCGGAGGCAAGGTATCCTGCTTGGCCCGCTCGTTGGAGGGAGGCGGTATTTTCAAATCCAGACAAGCGCGCATGCTGGCGCCGACGGCATAGATATCCGTCCAAGGCCCCAGCCTGCCATGATTCTCGTATTGCTCCACCGGCGAGAAACCATTGGTCAACACCTTGGCCCGGTGGTTGCTTGGATGGCTGGGAAATTTGCGTATCGCCCCAAAATCCAGTAACAGCGGGTCGTTATCCGCCCGTATCAAGATGTTGGCGGGCTTGATATCCAGATGTACCAACTGATGGGCATGGATGATTTCGATACCCTTCAATAACGAGCAAAATACCGTCAATAAAAACGATTCGGTGGTGGGCAGAATTTTCCTATGCAGAATTTTATCCAGGCACAAACCGTAGTCATAAGTCATCACCATGTACACGGTATCGTTGGCCTGAAAGAAGTTGATCACTTCCACAATGTTGTGGTGCTTCAAGGTTGCCAAGACCTTGGCTTCCTCAAAAAACAGTGCCCGCCCGCGCATGAACATGGGCCGGGTTTCCTCGCTGTTGGGCACCACAATATTGTTCCAGGTGCGATGCGCGAGCTTGCGCGGCAAATACTCTTTTATGGCCACTTGCACCTGATCCTCCAGTTGTCTAGCCAGGTAAACGGAGCTAAAACCGCCGTGCGCAAGCTCACGCTCTATCATGTACTGATCTATAATGGTTCCCGACTGCAGATAATTCCACTGCTGCGGGTAGGTTTCCGGATCGTAATATTCGGCCATTGTTTATGCGTTTCGCGAGGTATCGCGGCGATTATAGGTGAAAAATGATTAGAAGCATGACTGCGTTCGCGGACGGCGAGATTGGCGTCGATAACTTGACCATCCTGTGCGAACTGCGGTCCGTGAATCATCGTTACAGCGACGTCAGCGTCAAACTGCCCGAACGACTGCGCTTTGCGGAAGCGGATGTGCGCCGCCTGGTGGCTGACAAACTCAAGCGCGGCAAGATCGAATGCAACTTGAGCTATAAAAAGCAGCCGGGCAGCCAAAGCTTTAACATTCACGCCGAAACCTTGCAAAAACTGCTGGCGGCAACCGCGGAAATAGAGTCCCGCATGACCAATCCGCACGCTTTTTCCGCATTGGACGTGCTGTTGTTTCCCGGCGTGCAACAAGAATCGGAAACCGACAAAGAAGCTTTGCAGGAAAAAATCATTTGCCTATTGAACGCCACCCTGGACAAGTTGCTGGAAACCAGGGCCCGCGAAGGCGCGCAATTGGCTATCCTGCTGACCGACCGTTGCGAAAAGATCGGCCAACTGGTGGAAGCAGCTCATAGACGCATGCCTGAAGTTCTGAACAACCTGCGCACGAAGCTGATTGCCCGCGTATCCGAGCTGGTGTCCGAACCGAACCATGACAGGCTGGAACAGGAACTGGTGCTGTTGGCACAAAAATTGGATGTGGCCGAAGAACTGGATCGCCTGCAAACCCACGTGGCGGAAGTCTTGCGAGCGCTCAAGCAGAAGGAGCCCATAGGCCGGCGGCTGGATTTTCTGATGCAGGAAATGAACCGGGAAGCCAACACTTTGGGCTCCAAGTCCGCCGACAGGGAAATGACCCAGATTTCCATCGACCTGAAAGTGCTGATCGAGCAAATGCGCGAGCAGATACAGAATATTGAGTGATGTTTCAGACTGTCTAAACCAATCCCAACGAACGAATCAAGCCCAGTCAATCTGGGCTTTTTTGTGTCCGTAAGCTTCCCATTTAATCCCAAACCAGCGCATAATAGAT
This sequence comes from Methylomonas subterranea, assembly GCF_024505185.1. Taxonomy (GTDB): domain Bacteria; phylum Pseudomonadota; class Gammaproteobacteria; order Methylococcales; family Methylomonadaceae; genus Methylomonas; species Methylomonas subterranea. Next base: position 2,089 of record NZ_JANIBJ010000033.1, on the reverse strand, counting down.
GGGCACCACTACGGGCACCACCTGGAAAAATATGGTGTATTTGGTGGTGCCCACCCTTGGAGGCTACTATGAACGAATTGACAGACATTCAGATAAAGGCATGGATTAAAAACGGCGAACGCTTTGAACAGCGTGGCGATGGTGGCGGCTTGTTTCTGAGTTATCGAGAAAACTTTGCTACACCTATATGGCGCTTTCGCTATCGTTTTGCTGGCGCTCGTAGAGTGATGAGCTTAGGCAGCTATGCCGACTTATCGTTAGCAGAAGCACGCAGACAGGCTAAAGAACTAAGGGCACGTGTGGCGCTAGGTTATGACGTAGCAGGTGAGAAGCAAGAACGCAAAGCCGAAGCCTTGGAAAAGATAGAAGCTGCAAAAAACGCTTACACGGTCGGTCAATTGGCTGATGAATATTTCACCAAAAACATACTAGGCCGCTGGAAGCATCCCAACATTGTCAGATCAAGAATCGAGAAGGATATAAAGCCCAATATCGGCAAGATACCGGTTGACGCTGTAAAGCCTATGGACATATCCAGGATGCTGCAAACCATTGTAGAGCGTGGAGCGCCAACCATTGCCAATGATGTTTTACGCTGGACAAAGCGCATGTTCGACTTTGCTATCAAGCGCCATATCATTCAGTTCAATCCTGCTTCGGCCTTTGATTTGTCGGACGCTGGCGGCAAAGAGGAAGCACGGGAAAGGGCTTTGTCACGTGATGAGCTGGTAACACTGTTTGCAGCCATGCGGAAAACGAAAGGCTTTTCATCGTTGAATGAATACGCCTTCAAACTGCTGCTGATGTTATGTGTCAGAAAAAGCGAACTGATTACCGCACGTGTTGAACAGTTCGACCTGGATAATGCCACTTGGCGACTGACTACCAGCGACACCAAAACAAAGGCAGAAATCATTATCCCCCTACCAAAGCAGGCGGTTGAATTGTTGCGGGATATTATCCGGCTGTCTGATGGTGAATACCTGTTCCCTGCCCGGCAATATCAGGACAGGCGTTTGCCCTATATCCATGAAAATACCTTGAATGTTGCACTGTCCAAAGTGAAAGCCAATATGCCAGAGGTTGAGCCGTTCACCATCCACGATTTTAGACGCACAGCCCGTACCCACCTTGCAGCCTTGGGTATTGAGTGCCACATTGCCGAACGTTGCCTAAATCACAAAATCAAGGGCGTGGAGGGTATTTATAACCGGCATGATTACTTTGACGAGCGCAAAGCCGCACTGCAAAAGCTGGCAAACTTCATAGAGGCTTGCGAAACAGGCAAGACGTGGAATGTAACCCCAATCAGAAAAGCGGCGATATAATCAAATTTAACCGGATAGCTCGACGTAGCAACAAGCGGGATTCGTCTCCCGTTTCCGGTTAATACTTTGGCCTTAATTTAGTTTAGGCTCTATCATGATTGTTTTAACCCAGCCCTTTTGTCCATTCTCTGTGGTTATTTCAGTCCATTCTCCATCAGCTTGCCCGATTAACAATTTATCTTTTTTATACAAAAGCAGTATACGCTCAGAGTTCAAAGACTGCCCCTTGTAAAGGCCCAATGGCTCAACTCTCAAGCTAGCTGAGTCGCCAGCTTTAAACTTGTTTACTACTGTTAAATTGTTAGCTTTGATTGTTTCTGGAATATCAGCAGATTTAGCTGTGCAATTGTTTCCCTGCCAAGACCAGTCTGTGATTATTCCACTGCTGTTAACGGAAAAGCGTGTGATGCATTTTAGTGAAACATTCTGTATCGGAGCCTGCTTTTGCAAATATGACGTAGATGTACCTGAATAAACCGCATACGCTGAATCCCCACTACTGCTATTGTAGGTATTTACAACCCCATTGTGGTGGGTAGTTTGAGGGGTTAAATAGGCATACCCCCCAAATGGAATATTCGTCTGACTTGAGTATTCTAAAAACCGTTTTCCGTCATTACTGATGTAAGAGTTTTGTGGAGGTCCCCAGGCCGACACTAGTTGCGAATCGTAAGCGCCAACCCATGAGTTTAAAATTTTCTCGTAATTGGCGCTGGTTGCGCATCCGCCAAGAAATAAAGCTAAAGTAAAAAACTTAGTAA
>NZ_JANIBJ010000032.1 GCF_024505185.1 Methylomonas subterranea | reverse complement strand
AAACGCCGGGGCCTCATTGAAGCTTTTTGTTTCTGTGTCTGGTTTTAGCGCGTCTAGTTGTGCATTCCCCGGCCAAACGCCGGGGCCTCATTGAAGCTGCGTTGGCGTTGGTGTTGCTTTTGCCGCATTCGGGCATTCCCCGGCCAAACGCCGGGGCCTCATTGAAGCTCGGCTGGACGGCAAAGGGCTGGGCGTGCATGCCGATGCATTCCCCGGCCAAACGCCGGGGCCTCATTGAAGCGGCGAAATTGCCGACGCGGTTGGCTTTGTCAAACGCGCATTCCCCGGCCAAACGCCGGGGCCTCATTGAAGCGAAACCCTCAGCCTAAAACCCAACGCGATGATTTTGAGGCATTCCCCGGCCAAACGCCGGGGCCTCATTGAAGCTATGCGCACGCCTCCCTGCCGCTTGCGTTTGCCGACGCATTCCCCGGCCAAACGCCGGGGCCTCATTGAAGCGCGACGAATTTTCGACAAAATCAACGAACCGCTGCGGCATTCCCCGGCCAAACGCCGGGGCCTCATTGAAGCTCCAGCACTGCTTCGTGGATCATGTAGCCGACAGACGCATTCCCCGGCCAAACGCCGGGGCCTCATTGAAGCAGGGTGGCAAGGCAATGGGAACGAATTGAACGAAAGCATTCCCCGGCCAAATGCTGTCATCTGGAAATGCGCATCAAAATAGACGCCAACCAGGTTTACCGCTCCATTGCGCCGTTAACCCACGGCGAGGCAAAAATCTCTACTTGTCGATCAGTCTTTTTGCTCAGCCCGTTTCAAAAGCCCGAATAATTCGCTGTTAGTCGACGATACGATAGTGGCATCGGCGTTGATGACTTTGCGGTAGGTTTCCATGCTTTTCAGAAACTTATAAAACTTGGCCGCTTCCGGTCTTTGCCCGTAGGCCTTGGCGTAAATCTCGCCGGCCCTGGCGTCGGCTTCGCCCTGGATTTCCTGCACCCGCTTGTAGGCCGTAGACTGAATTTCGTTGATGTCTCGTTCCCGGTTGCCGTTGATGCGGGCCGCTTCACCCTCGCCTTCCGAGCGGAAACGCTGGGCAATTTGCAGGCGCTCGCTGATCATGCGCTGATAGATGCGCTCCAGAACCTGTTGGTTGTAGTTGATGCGCTTGAAGCGCACATCCAGCAGTTCGATACCGAATTCTTCCAGCTTGGGCGCCGCCGATTCGAATATGATTTTTTCGATGGCGACCCGACCGACCCGGATAGGCCGCAACTGGCCCAGGGTACTTTCAGCCGCCAAGTCGCCCAAGGTTTCGTCCAGGACCGGTTTGCGATTTTTTTCGGTACGCACCACTTCGATCAATTCGTGGCGGGCGATAGCGGTGCGGGTTTCACTGCCCAATATGTCTTCCAGGCGGGATTGGGCGCTACGTTCGTCGCGCAAGCGCAGGTAGTAGCGCATGGGGTCGGTGATGCGCCAGCGGGCAAAGGTATCGACCTGTACATAGGTTTTGTCCTTGGTGGACATTTCCACCATGGGTCCGTCCCAAGCCAGATAACGTTTGTCGAAGCTGTTGACCTGCTGGACGAAGGGCAGTTTGAAATGCAGGCCGGGCTCGGTGATGGGATCGCCGATGGGCCGGCCGAATTGGGTAATGATGACCTGTTCCGCCTGATTTACGGTAAAAGCGGATATATACAAGGCGACGGCTAGCAAGATCAAAAGGCCCAGCGCCAAGCCGAATCTTCCGGAAATATTCATGGCGCGGCCTCCAGCAGTTTGGACGACATCGGAAGCATGGGCATGATTTGCCGCACGCTGTCGTCGACGATGATTTGCTGTCTGGCCAGCGGCAACACATCGCCCAGGGTTTCCAGATAAATTCTGGCCCGCGTGACTTCTGGGGCTTTCAGATATTGTTCCAGCACCTGATTGAAGGCGGCCGCGTCGCCTTCGGCCTCGTTGATGCGTTTAAAGCGATATCCCTCGGCGGCGCGGATATTTTGATCGGCTTCGCCGCGGGCGCGCGGCACGGCCTTGTTGTATTCGCCGTTGGCGATATTGATGACATTCTCCCTGTCCTGTTGAGCCCGATTAACCTCGTTGAACGACGGTTGCACCGGCACCGGCGGATTGACGTTTTTCAGTTGTACCTGATTGATGGTCACCCCCAGATGATAGCGCTGGGCCAGTTCCCGGGTGCGAATCAATGCCGATTCCTCGATTTCCTGCCGGCCTATGGTGATGATTTCATCCACCGTGCGGTCGCCCACCACTTCCCGCATGACCGCTTCGGAAATATCCCTGAGCGTGATGCCGGGCGCGCGCACGTCGAACAAATATTTTTCCGGATCGGTGATCCGGTACTGCACGATCCACTCCACCAGCGCCGAATTCAGATCGCCGGTCACCATGGATTTTTCCAGGGCCGGATCGGCGCCGATCTGATCCGGATTGGTCGAGCCGGTAGTGGCAAAACCGAATTCCAGTTTCTGCTGGCGCTGAGTCGGCACCTCGACGACCTCATCGACCCCGAACGGCAATTTGGCATGCAGGCCGGACGGCACCTTGTCGATGTACTTGCCGAAGCGCAGCACGATGCCTTCGGATTCGGCCGGGATGGTATAAACCGACATATTGAGGCCGGTCAACAGCAACACCGCCGCCAGCAGATTGACGGGCGATAGCGGCAATGCCGCCGCTATCCGCTCGATAAACAGCTTAGTATCATCCACGTCAACCTCCGGCATAAAATTCGACAAGGCACGGCGGCCAGTCCCATTTAGAAAAACACTCCCGACGAGCGGAACAGGCTTAAGCCACTCTTCCCGCCCAGCCGCGCAAGGAATTCGCCTATTCTATCCAACCATCAGTGATGGCAGCCCGCGCCATGGATATGGCCATGCGCCAGTTCATCGTCGGTGGCCGCTCTGACATCGACCACCTCGACATCGAACACCAGGGTTTCGCCGGCCAAGGGATGATTGCCGTCTATGGTGACATCGTCGCCATCGATTTCGGTCACCGTGATGATGCCGGAACCGTGGCTGACGTCGGCATGAAACTGCATGCCCACTTCCACATCCATGCCTTCGAACATCTTTTTGGATACCACCTGCACCATCTCCGGCGCCAATTCGCCGTAGCCTTCCGCCGGCGGAATGGTGACGCTGAAGGTATCGCCGGCCGATTTGCCCGCCAATGCGGCTTCCAAGCCGGAAATAATGTTGCCGGCGCCATGCAGATACAACAACGGTTCTTCGCCGCGCGAACTGTCCAGTTGCTCGCCGCTGGGATTGGTTAAGGTATAATGAAACGAAACAGCTGTTTTATCAGTAATTTGCATGACTGCCTTGTAGTTTGAATTAAAGTGCCATTATAACCTTATCCCGGAACAGCATGTCACGTTGGAGACCACCCCGGCCCAAATCGTCCCCTTACATCACCCAGGCGGGCTACAAAACCCTGGAGAAGGAACTTGCGCAACTGTGGGACAGACGCAAGCACGTCACCGCCGCCCTGGCCGCCGCCGCCGCGGAAGGCGACCGTTCCGAGAACGCCGAGTACATTTACCGCAAAAAGGAATTGCGCGAAATCGACCGCCGTATTCATTATCTGCAAAAACGCCTGCCCGCCCTGACCGTGGTGGCGGAGAAACCCGCCGACCGAAACCGGGTATTTTTCGGCGCCTGGGTTACCCTGGAAAATGAAGACGGCGAGGAAATCACCTACCGAATAGTCGGCGCCGACGAAATCGACAGCAGCGGCGGCCTGATCAGCCTGGATTCGCCGCTGGCCCAAGCCTTGCTCAAAAAAAACCTGGACGATGAAGTAATGTTTAACCAAGGCGACCGGCAAAGCCGCTATTACATCGTGGGGATAGCATACTGATGGCCGGGCCCGGTTTGTTCTGGCGCTTGAAATGGCTGTGTTTGCTGCTGCTCATGATGGTGCTCGATATTAGCCCGATTCCATTTTCGGGCGCCGCCTGCGTCTATATTTTTCTGGCCCGCCCCCGATGGTTCAAACGCTTTGTAGAGCGGCTTTACTCGGCTGACTAAGCGCGATGCCGGAGCTGCTTTTTGTTTACGGCACCTTGCGCAAGGCCCGCGACGGCAGCCTGCATCCTTTTCTGCGCCGGCAAGCCGAATTCATGGCTTACGCCCAACTGCCCGGCGGGCTCTACCTGATAGACACCTACCCCGGCGCCGTGTTACGGCCGGCGGCCGGACAGGTGATTCATGGAGAACTTTACCGCCTGTTACATCCGCGCCGGACCCTGGCGCAACTGGACGACTACGAAGAATGCTCGGCGTCCTTCCCGGAGCCGCGCGAATACCGGCGCGAACGGGTCGGTTTGACTCTGGCGGATAACAGTCGGCACCAAGCCTGGGCTTATATTTACCAATACGCCACCGATAAACTGTGTCCGCTGGACAGTGGAGATTTTTCAACCTTTCTGCCCGATACCCATGTCAAGCGCCGATCGGTCCGGCGGATCGAATAACGCCAGTCCGGTCGGCATGACGGCGCCGCCGGGGTCATTCGTCGACCACAATAGTATCTCCCAGACCGCGATACATTATTTCCGTATCGTACATGCCTTCGGCAAATACCGGCGGTACCTGATAGGTACCGGAATTTAAAGGTTTCAGGCGAAACTCGAAATACTTTTCGCCGCCGTCCAGATGGCCGAACAACACTAGCCTGTCCTCCTGCACGTCAATGTATTGCGGTTGCCACAAGGGTTTCTTGTCTATGGGCAAGGATTTACGCTCGGCCAGACCCTGTTCGCCCAGGTCGATTTCGAAACCGCCCGGCATCAGCATCACCACCGCCACATCCCGCATGGGCCGATCCGGATGCAGGGCGATGCGGATATGCAATTTATCCCGCAACGCGAGTCGCTTGATGGTTTCGCCCTGCTCGTTCAACAGTTGCCGGTTGACGGTTAGCTTTTGGGCAATGGCGGCCTGGGGCGGCGCGCGGTCGTAACCGGTTTCGCCCAACTGATAATACAAGCTCCATTTACCATCGCCGCGTAGCTCCAGCGGCCGGGTCGCCGGAGTCAGCAACGCGGTCTTGATGGATTTGCCTTGCAATTCCAGTTGCGCCAGCGGAGTGCCGGCCAGCACGCTAAAACTTTGCTGTTGATCCTGCTCGAAACGACTCCACAAACTGCCCAAACCCAACAAGGCCATGGAACCCCGGAAGGAGTTCATGCGCTGTTTGACCAAGTCCTGCCCCAATTCCAGCAGATAGCCGCCGAATTTCGGATCCTTGCCATCCAGCAATTCGGGCAGATGCTTGCCGACCAGAAACAGATATAGACTCAGGTCTTCCGGATTGTTCCGCATATCCTCGGGCAACAGGCCGCCGGCTTGCCATTGCCGCTGAATGTCGCCCATGTGACGGTCGGCATCCTGATCCAAATGATGCAGCTTGTAGGCCGCACCGATGAAGAAGCGGCTGCGGCTGGAAATCGGTTGGCCGCTGCCTTGGCTTTGTTCCCGCAAATCAGTTTCGAAAGCTCGCAGCCGTTCGGCCACGTTTTGACCGTTGCGGGCCAACAAATAAAAGGCGTAGGCCTTGGCGTCGTGTTGATCCCGGGCGTATTGACGGGACTGGGCGAACTCGTCGGCATACCCCAGCGCCCGTTGCAGCATGGCTTCCGGCACGTTGTGACCGCGTTCCCGAGCTTCCAGCAGCATGTGCGTGGCATACATCGAATAAAACGGCATGCCGTCGTCGGCCGCGGTCCAATACCCGAAGCTGCCGTCGTGTTTTTGCCGGGTTTGCAGGGTGTGAATACCGCGTTCCAACAGTTTTTGCACGTCCTTGGCCGACAAGCCCAATTCCGGATTGGCGCCCAACACCACCGCCGGGAAAGCCTGACTGGCGATTTGCTCGGTACAACCGTAGGGATAGTTTTTCAAAAACTCGACGATGCCGCGCAAATAGGCCGCCGGCGTCAGCGACAGCGCCAGTTCGGTTTGCCGCTGTTCCGGATACATGTCGCGTTGCAAATCCAGTTTGCGCGCCTCGCCCTGTCGTTGTTGCTCCACGGTCAGTACGCCGCCTTGCAAGGTAGTTAGCAAGGGCTGGGCGGGACGGATACTGATTTCCTCGCTGTAAGCGGCACTTTCGCCAGCGCCGGAGACCTTATAGTTTACCTTTACCGGCCCCAGTTTATCCTTGACCTTGGCACGGAAACGCACCGTGCCGTCCCGGCCTTGGGCCAGGGACAGGGTTTGCGGGTTGGGCGACAACAATTCCAGCACCTCGTCGGCGGCCACACTGACCTGCAAGTCCTGTTGGCCGGCTTGCCCGCTGTTGTTGGCCACCAGCACGCCCATGTCGAATTCGTCGCCCGGCGCCGCCACATAGGGCTGTTGCGGCTGGATCACGTAAGCCTGGGCGGCAACGCTATGCGAAACCGGCACGGCCAGTTTGCCGGCATTGACGGCCACGGCGATCACCCGAATCTTGCCGTTGAAATAATCCGGCACCGGAATCGACAGACTGTGTTCGCCCGGCTCGGCGGCGATAATGCCGGACCAGAACGCCATGGGCGCCTTGTGTTTGCGGGCAAAGGGATTTTTATATTTACCCAGCAAGGCATCCTCGTCGCCGCCCGGCGCGGACAATTTATGCACCAGGGCGAAATCCGGCAGAATCAAATCCAGGATCTGATGGCTTTTGACCTGCAAGGCCCGCTTGCGGAAGAAATAATCCAGCGGCGCCGGGTTGCTGTAATGGGCGAATTGCAAAATGCCCTCGTCGACCGCGTACAGCACCAGTTTGGTGGCTTCCTTGACCTGATAGGCTACCCGCAGGTTTGTGCCGGGTTGCACTTTCTCGGGCACTTTCAAGCTAATGTTCTGGGTATAGCGCTGCCTGGAAATGCTGAAGGGCACCACACCGTAACTGAGCGGACTCATATAGATTTCCCGCGAATCCAGGGATCGCACGAAGGCCACCGACAGATAGGCGTTGCCGCTGATGTTGTCCGGCAGGCTGATTTTCTGGCTGGAGGCGGTGGTGGTGGTCTTGAACCATTGGCTGGTCAGTACGCCGTCCTGTTCGACGGTAATCAAACCGGCGCCTTGATAAGGCGCCACAATTTGCACCTCCAGGGTTTCGCCGGGCTGGTATTCGGTTTTGTTCAGGGTCAGATTCAATTCGGCGTTGCGCTCGACATTACGAGTCACATTGCCCTCGCCGGCCACCGTGAAATCGACCCGGTTCAAGGCTTCGCCGTCGGCATTTTTGAACTGGGCGTAAAAACGGCCCGGATTGGCGCTGGGCAGGGTGAACTCCGCCCTGCCCTCGCTCAAGGTCAAGGGCTCGGTTTTAAGCAATTCCCGCCGCTGTACCGACTGGTATTGGTACAGGCCGTCCTCGCGCTTGACCAGGGTCGACACATAGCGGAGTTCGAAAATATCCACCGTCAGATTCTCGCTACGGCGCGGTTGAAAATCGGCACCCAAGGCCAGCAGACTCAACTTGCGGGCGCTGTCCTTGGCGATGTAGTCCAGACTGCCGTCGGCTTTATATCCCAACAGATAAGCCTGACTGGAGACCAGAGACGACGCCATGGCCACCACCGAGCGGCCGGCGCCTTTCTCGAAGCCTTCCCCGGCCAGGGAAATTTCATACACCGGCTCGGCTATGCCGGCCAAGGGCAGTTCGAAGACCGCCTCGCCCTGGGCATCGGTAGTCTGTTCGCCCAGGGTTTGCGGGGTATCGGGAATATTTTCCGGCGCCGAGCGGCGGAAGCGGTAATCGGCGTAGCCCGGCACCTGCCCCGCCCACGGCCGGGCGGTCAATTCCAGCTTGGCGACATTGCCGGCGGCGGCGGTGCCGAACAGGTTGCGCACCGTGATCCTGGCCTTGGCACCGTCCGGTGCGATCCAGCCCTGGGCCGGAGCGGTCAACAGCTCGGTTTTGACCTGCAGGCGGTCGGGCTGAAACTCCTCCACCCGCACCCGGGTACCGCCCAGGGATTTTTTGCTTTTATCGGCCACGATCAGTTCTATCCGATAGGTCCCGGTCTTGCCGGCCGCCGGACTGGTCCAGCTGATTTCCTCGAAGCCTTCGGGGCCGAAACCGACGGTGCGGCTCCAAACTTCCTGCAATTCCGGGTCGCGAATCACGGCTTTCAGCGGCAAGCCGGCCGGCAAGGCCGACCAATCGCGCTTGCGCAAAATCAGGCCTATGTTGACCGTATCGCCCGGCCGGTAAATACCGCGGTCGGAAAACAAATAGGCCTGCAGACTATCGGCGCTGTCGTGCAAGCCGTCGATATCGAAGCGCGACACGTCCAGCTGGCGGTTGTCGCGATTGAACGGCAAGAACGACAAGTCGCCGTCTTTCTCGGCCAAATACACGCTGGGAGTTTTTTCGGCCTTCAGGCCTTGCGTGATCGGGAAATCGACTTGGCCTCGGGCATCGGTTTTGCCGCTGAACACCGGTACGCCGTTCATACCCAATAGCGAGACCTGGGCGCCGGCCACCGGCTGACCGCTACGGAACGACATCACGAATACCGTTTGCTTGCCGTCGGCGGCGGTTTTGACCAGCAACCCCATATCGGTCAACAACACCAGCCGCTTGTCCTTGCCGACATCGGAATCGCCTTCGCCGGCGCAATCGTCCGCCGCCGCATCGTCCGTTTCGCCGTCCGCATATTCCCCGTTTTCCGCTGTTTCCTCGCCGGCCGCCTCATCATCCCGGCATTCCTCGGCCGGCTCGGGTTTTTTCTCCGCCACCGACAGGATGAACAGGCCGCGCGGCGGATAACCGTTGTTTTTGGCAAAGCGGGCGAAGTCCACCGCGAAATATTGCCGCTGCATCTCGGGGCCGGCCGGTAAAATTTCGTCGTAAGCAAAGCTCTCGGCGAAGTGTTCTATCGGCAAATTGAAATCCGGGTTCTGAAAACTGCCGGAGGTGAATTGGGCCAGATGGTGCATGTTGTGCGGCAAAATGCGTTGCAATTGCACCTTGACCTGATTGACGCCGCGCGCACTGACGCCCAGTTTCTTATCGCCGCTCAGGCTCAGCAGAGAACCTTCGTGCAGGATTTTCAATTCCCGTTGATTGGCGCCCAACTCTTTCAGATAACGGGCGTCTTTATGCAAGCGAAAACCGTCCACGCTTTCCAGGCCCTTGCCGACCGTAATCAGCAGTTGCTTGTTCTCGGGCGCCGTGAAGTTCAGGTGCTGCTCGCGTTTATCCTCGCTGCCGGAATCGCGCCACTGCACCGCCACCGGCGCGGCGGCCCGCAACACCTCGGCATCGACCTGATTGGCGCTTTGCCACTCGGTCAAGTCCTTCTTGGCGCAAAACCCGGGACGTTCGGGATTGTTAAGCCCGCAATCCGGCAGGATATAAACCCGCACCGCTTGCTCCAGCGCGGCGGGCTCTTTCAGCGGCACCGTGGTAGTCAGCACAATCAAGCGCTCTATGCTGTCGTCTTCCTTGACGACGCTGTTCAGCTCCAGTTCGCTGATTTGCAGATAATCCCCGGCGCTGGGGATAACCAGCGTGCTGTAGGTTTCGCGTTTGCCGGCTTCGCCGCCCATGGCCGCGACTATACCCTTGTCCAGCACCAGCCTGATTTCGCTGGGCGCTTCGCCTATGGTAACGGGTGCCGATTTCAGATACGCCAGCTTGGGGTGTTTGTCGTCGTAACTGATTTCAAACGCCAAGGCCTTATCGAAGTTTTTGGCCGGTAAAATCCGCGTCCACAGCGCCGTCTTGGCGGCCAGACTGTCGCGTTGCGGCGGATAGCTGAATTCCAGCGTAGCGATCAGGCGTTTGATGTTGGGTTGTTGCGGGTCGCTGTAAAGCTGCGTCGACAGTATATTGGCGTTCATCTCCGGCATATCGAGTTCGGCGCTGAATTGAGGTTTTTCGAACTGCAGATTCGCAAATGCCGCCTTGTCCAGTTTTATTCGATAACGCGTGCCGGGTTTGAGTGCATCCGCCGATTTCGGCGTGAATACTAAGTCGGCTCCGCCGGCCGCTTCGCCGTAATGCCAGTTGCCCTCCACGGCCGGACTGATCGCGACGCCGCTCTCGACCGGTTTGCCGGCATTGGCTTTGGTGGCCGATTCGTGCAAGGCTTGACCTTGTAGCGAAACCAACAGTTTGTCCTCCGCCCGCTCGACCGCTAAGCCGTTAACGGTGGGCGTGGCTTCGACAACGGTTTTATCCCAGTCGGCGCGTTTAAGCGCTAATGCGCATTCGGCGCCGTTCGCCAGTTCCGCCTGTTGCACGACATTGCGGTCGGCGGTCAGCAAACGCACCACGCCGGCGGCAAATAGCGCCTTCATACTGGCGTCCTCGGCGGGGCGCGGCAAGGGCTCGCTGAGTGCGGTGATGCGGGCACCCTCGCCGGCATGCATCGCCACGGCCGTACCGTTCGCCAACGCGGCGCTGAACACAGGCCTCATCACGGGGTAATTCAGTTCCAGCGCAAACTCCAGCGCGCGGCGCGGCGGCGCATCGTCAATGTCCGTCCAGCGGCACTGTTGGCGTATTACCCGCAGTTCGGGCGTGCGATATTTCAACGAGGTCTTATCCAGGCTAAAACTGGGGTGCAATTTCAAATCGGCGAGGGAAATCTTTAACTCGGTGTCGGGAGCCAGAGTCAGCTGCTTGGGATAAAACACCAGCCGGGACGGATCCTGCCAGCGCCAGTCGCCCTCGATGGCCGGCTGCAGTTGCGGCATGTTTTGAGCGAGGACTTCCCCGTTGTCTTCCGGCGGAGCGATGGCATCGGTAAAATTCAACACCAATACAGTGGTCCAGTGCTGATGGTTCAGCAGATAGATGGACGGCGCGGCCACGCTTCGAGTTTGCTCCCGGCAGGCAGGCAGCATCAACATCAAACATATCAGGACGGCCAATCTTGCGATTAACGCGTGGCGCGATGGCATGATCATAAAGACTTTCCCTTGCATCCGGCTGGAATGCGATGATTTTCGGCATGGCGAGACAAACGGGCCGCAGCGGTCGGTGCAAGCATAGCCCAAGACGCCGCCGCCAACCACCGCTTATTCACGGCGGAACGGAGCTCGACTCAGGTCGGCGCGAAACAAATTCGCCTTGCCTTGCTCGACAATCCGTTGAAAAATGACCCGCGTTGACCGTCATTCCGTCCGTCGCCAAGGCTTTTGCGGATAATATTGGACCCCGGCGGAATCAATGTCATTATGCCAACACAGATATCGGAGGAGCGCAGTCATGAGTTTTGCCACCTTGAGCCAATTGTTTCTGTTCCTGTTATGGCCGGCAATGTTTCTGCTGATTTTTTACTTCATGGACAAGGAAAAATTCATACAACGCCTGAAGCAGTTCAAATTTAAGGATTGGTAGCGAAAATCGGCGGCGACCGGCAAGATTGCCAAAGCTGCGGCCCAGTCCGGCAAAGTAATTGGCAACGGTAAGAAATGAATTTGCTTTGGACGAAAGCGGCCATTCATCTTTCACAAATTATGTCACCCGACATCCCGACTTTTAAACGGCTTCGAATAGCTTTGGGTTAAATCCCCACTAACGATCATGAAGCCGGTGCAGCGCCCCGGCCCATGAAAGCAGTCTTCCAAGGCGCGGTTGCTTGTTGGACAGGCGTTGGCGGCAAGGATGCCGCCGCGAGCCTACACGGACGTATTCACGGCGTCCTGTCCGGCAAGCAATCCCACCCAACCTAAATATTTTACTTTCAGAGTAATTTGCACCAAACCTGCAACGTGCTTCAGCTAGGCTTTGCAGAACAGGGCGAGTTTTTATATCCTGGTACTTTTATCCCAGGAGAACATCATGAGCAATCGAATCGTCATGCGCACCGGCGAAGCCCTGGTAGCCGGCGGACCGGCCGGTACCGCCGCGGAACCGGAAGTGATTATCGGCGAACTCGACGGCCCGGTCGGCACGGCCTTGGCTACCCTGACAGGCGATCAGGTGCAGGGCCACACACGGGTGTTTGCGATTTTAAATACCGACATTCAAGTGCGGCCGGTGACGCTGATGGTCAGCAAAGTCACCGTCAAAAACAGCCGCTATACCAATATTCTGATGGGCACGGTGCAGGCGGCGATTGCCAACGGCGTGCTGGATGCGGTGCGGGCCGGCGACATCCCGAAGGAAAAAGCCAATGAGTTGGGTATCATCTGCTCGGTATGGCTGAATCCCAGCGTGATCAAGGACGACAATCTGGATCACCGGATTCTGTTCGATATTCACCGCAAGGCCATGGCCCAAGCCATTCATAAAGCCATGACCAACACCCCGGACATCGACTGGCTGCTGGAAAACCAGGACAAAATCACCCATAAGTATTTCCAGATGGGACTGGACGGAAAAATTTAGTCTTTCATCCGCGCCGGGCCGACCGGGAAATCGGACAAGCCCGCTTCGGCCAGCCTCTGCACGTAAATCGTCGCCCCTATCACGGCGGCCTGACCGATAAACAGGTTGACCACCGGCAAGGTCAGTCCCAGGCTGGTGACGCCGCCAAAACTCAAGGCGCTCCAAATCGACCGCCGCAGAAACTGTTTTTGGGCCGGAAACGCCATGCCGCGACTTTCCAACGGATAGGCCATGTATTCCATGGCCACTCCCCAGCCGGCAAACAGGGCCCACAGCAGCGGCGCCAGCAGATTGACTACCGGTATCATGAACAACACCAACAACGGCACCATTCTGGCCGCGAGATAGCCCAGACGTTTCAACTCGCCCACGAACACCGTGTCCCAGGCCTGTTCCACAATCGGCGCCTCCGGCTCGCCAATGAGTTGTAAAACCTTGGCGGACAAGGCGCTGTAATACGGCGCGGCAATCAGGTTAGCCAGCAAGGTGAAGGTAAAAAAGCCCACCACCAGAAAGCTGATAAAAAATAGCGGCCATAAAATCCAGTTAAGCCAGCTCAACCAATCCGGAATGAACTCATGGATCAGCGCGGATACCGAATGGTAACCCAACACGAAGGCGCCGCTGTATAGCACGATGTTGATGAACAACGGTATCAACAGATATTTGCGCAGTTGCGGGTGGTTCAGCAGTTTCGCGCCCTGCAGCAAGCAACTCAAGGCGAATAAGGGATTGTTGCCGGGTTGGATGTTTAACATGCCCGTAAACTCCCGACCCCGTTCTTGCCGGGGTCTATCACCACCCCCCGCTCGGTGACGATGGCGCTGATCAATTCGGCCGGCGTAACGTCGAATACCGGATTCCAGGCCGTCACCAGCGAGTCGTCGCGCAAATAACAGTCCGCCAACAGTTCCTGGGGATTGCGTTCTTCGATTTCAATACTGTCGCCGGATGCCAAAGTAAAATCGAAGGTGGAAGAAGGCGCGGCCACCATGACTTTGACGCCATGTTGCCTGGCCAATACCGCCAAGGAATAGGTGCCGATTTTATTGGCCACATCGCCGTTGGCGGCAATACGATCCGCTCCAACGATGATCCAGTCGATTTTGCCGGATTTCATCAACCAGGCGGCGGCGGAATCGGCAATCAAAGTGGCTGGGATGCCGTCCTGCGCCAGTTCCCATACCGTCAGGCGGGCACCCTGCAGCCAGGGCCGGGTTTCATCGGCATATACGTGTTGCAAATGGCCACGCTTATGCGCGCTGCGAATCACCCCCAGGGCGGTACCGTATCCGCCGGTGGCCAGGGCGCCGGCGTTACAGTGGGTCAATACCGCCTTGGCCGCGCCGATGATGTCGGCACCGCGTTCGCCCATGGCATGGTTGGCGGCCATGTCGTCGGCGTGGATTTGCTTAGCAAGTTCCGTCAGTGCGGCGAGCGGATCGGCGTCGGTTGTTGCCAATTGCGCGCGCATTTTGTCTAAAGCCCAAAACAGGTTGACCGCCGTGGGTCTGGAGGCCGCCAATTGAGCAATATCCCGTTCGACCGCTGCTTGCCAGTCGGCGGAAGGATAATGCCGCATGGCGGAAAGCACCACGCCGTAAGCCGCCGCAATACCGATGGCCGGCGCGCCGCGCACCCGCATGGAGGCAATCGCCTCGGTAACTCCGGCGGCATCGAGGTATTCGTCGTAACGGATGGTTTCCGGCAACAAGCGCTGGTCCAGCACCTTCAGACTGTGCCCGCTCCATTGCAGGGCTTGTACGGATAATTGCTTGGGATTGCTCATGGTATGAAATTCACTGCTAAGGATAGAAAGGGATGAATAGGTATAATCGGCATTTTTTTCGGGCGGACACATGCAAGTCGATCTCATTATTCAAGCGCGTTGGATTATACCCGTTGAACCGGCCGGGGTAATCCACGAAAACCACAGTCTGGTGGTCGATGACGGCAAAATCGTCGATTTGCTGGAATCTGCCGCTGCCTCGGAAAAATACCAAGCGCGCGCGGTGGAGCATCTGGATAGCCACGTACTGATTCCCGGCCTGATCAATTGCCACACCCATGCGGCCATGTCGCTATTGTCCGGCATAGCCGACGATCTGCCGCTGATGGACTGGCTGCAAAACCACATCTGGCCGGCCGAGCAGAAATGGGTCAGCGAAGCCTTCGTGCGCGACGGTACCGATTTGGCGATTGCGGAAATGCTGCGCGGCGGCACCACTTGTTTTAACGACATGTATTTTTTTCCGGATATCGCCGCGCAGCAGGCAGTAGCGCATGGCATCCGGGCCAATATCGGTCTGATCGTGTTCGATTTTCCCACTGTGTGGGCGGAAAACGCCGATGTGTATTTGAGCAAGGCGCTGGATTTGCATGATGGTTTGCGCCACGAACGCCTGATCAGCACCTCGTTTGCACCGCATGCGCCGTATACTGTTTCCGACGAACCGCTACGGAAAATGTTGACGTTTGCCGACGAGCTGGATGCCACCATACACATGCATGTGCATGAAACCCGCCATGAGGTTGAAGAGCAGCGGCAAAAAACCGGCCACACCCCGCTGCGGCGCTTACACGAATTGGGTTTGTTGACGCCGTCGTTCATGGCGGTACACATGACGCAGTTGAGCCCGGAAGAAATCCTTTTTTACGCCGAAACCGGCGGCCACATCGTGCATTGCCCGGAATCCAATTTAAAACTGGCCAGCGGATTTTGTCCGGTGGCGGCTTGTCTGGATGCCGGCATCAACGTGGCGCTGGGCACCGACGGCGCCGCCAGCAATAATGATCAGGACATGCTGGCGGAAATGCGCGTCGCCGCGCTGCTGGCCAAGGGTGTATCGGGCAACGCCAGCGCGGTATCGGCCATGCAGGCCCTGCAAATGGCTACCCTCAACGGCGCCAAAGCCTTGGGATTGGATGACAAAATCGGCTCGCTGGCCGTCGGCAAGGCCGCCGATGTGGTGGCGGTGGACTTGAGCGAGGTGGAAACCCAACCGGTCTTCAACCCACTGGCGCAACTGGTCTACGCCGCCAGCCGCCACCAAGTCAGCGATGTCTGGGTAGCCGGCAAACGGCTGTTGAACAAACGCCAGCTGACCACGCTGGATTTACAAGACCTGCGTCAACGCGCGGCGATTTGGCAACAGCGGCTGGCGGAGTTTTGAGAGGCTGTGGATTAAAATCTGGTGATGCGCGGTTTTAATGACCCGGAACAACATCATTTGGCGAATTTCTTGGGAAGCGAAAGCTTATTGGCAACGATCCAAAACCCGTTCGCAAAATAACGGAGCGGCATATTCACCTCGTTGTACGGCTTGCTTCACGGAATTGACAAACCTTCGGACAATAAAAAACCCGCTAAGCCTTGCGGCTAGCGGGTTTTTAAATTTCTTTGGACTACTCTGGAAGAGTAGATGGTACCGAGGGTCGGAATCGAACCGACACTCCCGAAGGAACCGGATTTTGAATCCGGCGCGTCTACCAGTTTCACCACCCCGGCAAAGAAAGTGTGCATTATAAATGCTTTCTGGAATTTTGCAACATTTTTTTTAAGTTTAGGCCGCCAATACCACCGCAGCCTTGAGTTTCTTCATGGCATTCTGCTCCAACTGCCGTATACGTTCGGCCGAGACGCTGTAACGATCCGCCAATTCGTGCAGGGTTGCCTTTTCTTCGACCAGCCAGCGACTGGCCAAAATATCCCGGCTTCTATCGTCGAGCTCGGACATGGCGTTCATCAACAAGTCTTCTTTTCTATCCTGCCAATCGCTGTTCTCCAGCAACAAGGCCGGATCGGCATTTTGCTGTTCCAGATAGGCAATCGGCGCGACGCTGTTATCATCGCCATCATCCGCGCCGGGTTCCAGGCCCACATCGCGACCATCCAGGCGCCGTTCCATTTCAAGAACGGTTTTCACGTCAACATCAAGATTTTCGGCAATCGCCTGTGCCTCATCCGCGGATAAATAACTCAAATCCTTCTTGAGTTTACGCAAATTAAAAAACAGTTTCCTTTGAGCCTTGGTGGTTGCAACCTTGACGATACGCCAGTTTTTGATGACGAATTCGTGAATCTCGGCCTTGATCCAATGCACCGCAAAAGACACCAGACGCACCCCCATGTCGGGGTCGAAGCGTTTTACCGCCTTCATCAAACCGATGTTGCCCTCTTGCACGATATCCGCCAACGGCAAGCCGTAACCGGCGTAACCACGCGCCACGTGCGCCACAAAGCGTAGGTTGGCCATGACCAGTTCACGCGCGGCTGAAAGATCGCCCTCGTCGCGATAACGCACGGCCAAGTCGTATTCCTGCTCGGCGGACAACTTGGGCATGCGGGCAACCAGACTCAAATAACTGTCAAAAGTCCCGACCGACAAATTGATCGGCAAAGCCAACATATTATTCATATCCACCTCTCTAAAATATCGTTGGGCCGATTCTAGCACTCTCCATACAAGAGTGCTAACAATTGGCTTAATTTTTTTTGCGGCCTTCCGCAAAACTTGGCTTCCTTCAAGCGACCGGGCCGCGGCTTTACGACCCACGGCCAAACTCGTAAAATGCGGCAACAGCGAACACATCTCGCGTCATACCTTCCTCATAACAAAAAACCAAACATGTCCAGCAACGAAACCGTCGTTCCAGCCAACTTTATTAGACACATCATCGCCGAGGATTTAGCCTCCGGCAAAAATAACGGCAAAGTCGCCACCCGCTTTCCGCCCGAACCCAACGGCTATCTGCATATCGGTCACGCCAAATCGATCTGCCTAAACTTTACCTTGGCCGCCGAAAACAACGGCACTTGCAACCTACGTTTCGACGACACCAATCCGGAGAAGGAAAGCGTCGAATACATGGAATCCATCGAGCGCGACGTGGCCTGGCTAGGTTTCCAATGGGCCGGCAAATACCACGCCTCCGACTATTTCGAAACCTTGTACGACTACGCGGTGCAATTGATCAAACAAGGCCAAGCCTACGTCGACGGTTCTTCTGCCGAGCAAATGCGCCTGGACCGCGGCACCCTGACCGAGGCCGGCAAGGAAAGCCGCGACCGCAACCGCCCCATCGAGGAAAACCTGGACTTGTTCCAACGCATGCGGGCCGGCGAATTCGCCGACGGCCAGTATGTCTTGCGGGCCAAGATCGACATGGCCTCGCCCAACATCAACATGCGCGACCCGGCGATTTACCGTATTCGCCGCGCCCACCACCACCGCACCGGCGACGCCTGGTGCATTTATCCGATGTACGACTACACCCATTGTTTGTCGGATATGCTGGAAGGCATCACCCACTCGATCTGCACGCTGGAATTCGAAGACCACCGCCCGCTCTATGATTGGGTGCTGGACGAACTGAAAACACCCTGCCATCCGCAGCAAATCGAATTTGCCCGCCTGCAACTGGAATACACCATCGTCAGCAAGCGCAAATTGCTGCAATTGGTCACCGAAAAACACGTGTCCGGCTGGGACGACCCGCGCATGCCGACTATTTCCGGCCTGCGCCGCGCCGGCGTGCCGCCGGAAGCCATCCGCGATTTTTGCGAGCGCATCGGCGTGACCAAGAAAAACTCCTGGATCGAAATGAGCTTCCTGGAAACCTGCATCCGCGACGACCTCAACGAACGCGCGCTGCGGGCGATGGCCGTGCTGCGGCCGTTGCGCGTCATCATCACTAATTGGGAAGACGACAAAACCGAAACCTACCAAATCGCCAACCATCCGCAAAAACCGGAGATGGGCAGCCGGGAAGTGCCGTTCGGCAAAGTGCTGTTGATCGAACAGGACGATTTCATGGAAAACCCACCGAAAGACTTCAAACGCCTGGTGCCGGGCGGCGAGGTGCGCTTGCGCGGCTCCTACGTGATCAAATGCGACGAAGTGATCAAGGATGCCGCCGGCAATGTCGTCGAACTGCGCTGTTCATACGATCCAGCCACGCTAGGCAAGAACCCGGAAGGCCGCAAGGTCAAGGGCGTGATTCACTGGGTGTCCGAGCAACACGCGCTGCCGGCGGAAATCCGCCTCTACGATCGTTTGTTCAGCCACCCCAACCCGGACACATTGGACAACTTCCTCGACGGCATCAACCCCGATTCCTTGGAAGTTGTAACCTCCGCCCGCGTCGAAGCCAGCCTGGCCAACGCCTCGCCGGATACCCGCTACCAATTCGAGAGGACTGGCTATTTCTGCGCGGATTCTGTGGATAGCCAACCGGGGAAATTGGTGTTTAACCGGACGGTGACGTTGCGGGATAGTTGGGCGAAGTGATTTTGGAGACAATTGTGTAGGGTACGTATTGCGTACCCTTTTCGACGGTATTCGATCATCAAACACCAAAGAACGGTACGCGATGCGTACCCTACTAGGCTAATTTATCGACATTCGTCCGACGCGATATCCTTAGTCGCCGTCATGCACCATAACCGAAAACCAGGCTATTGGCGTAATCGCGCCTAAGCCGCGAAGCTAATTCGTCGATTGCAAATATCCGCAATCCCATCAACAATAGCCTCAGCCTCTTGCTTGCTTCGAATGTTTCAGGAGTTGCCATGTCAGTCCCACTTCTCAAAGTAAACCACCTCAGCGCCGAAGATTACCTGGAAATGGAGCTATCCAGCCCTATCAAGCATGAATATGTGGCGGGCGAAATTTTCGCGATGACAGGCACCAGCGACAGCCATAACACCATTTCCCAGAACCTTGCCTTTATCTTGCGGGAACATCTGCGCGGCACGCCGTGCCGAGTGTTTATGTCCGATCTGAAATTGAAAGTCGCGGCGGCGGATGCCTATTTTTATCCCGATCTGATGGTCACCTGCGAAACCGCGCCAGACATTTATTTCCGGGAACAACCAAAACTGGTCGTCGAAGTGTCTTCCGACTTCAGCACCAAATTCGACCGAGAACACAAGTACCGCATGTACCAAGCACTGGAAAGCCTGAGAATACGTGCTGGTCGCCCAAAGCTGCATGGACGTGCGCGTGTATCGGCGGACCGCCGACGGCTGGAATATGGCGATTTACACCGACGGCACCGTGATTCCGCTGCATTCGGTGGAATTGGAGATAGCCATCGAAAGGATTTACGAGTCAGTCTGGGATTAGAGCTGTCGCCATCCCGCTACCGAATTACGCCACCTGGGAGCCACCTTGCATGACACTCTCCGCCGACCTATTGCAACATTTACAAAAAACCACCGGCCAAGCGCTGCGTAACCCGCGCGTGTCCGGCGTCGGCGGCGGCGACATCAATGCGGCCTATCGCTTGCAAAGCGAGGATGCCGATTGGTTCGTCAAAACCAACCGGGCCTCGCTAGCGACGATGTTCGCCGCCGAAGCCGCCGGCCTGCAAGAATTGACGGCTTTTAACGAAGTCCGCGTGCCCAAGGTCATAGACCACGGCCAATGCGGTGGTCAAGCATATTTGGTGCTGGAATACCTCGAATTGACCGGCTTACGCGGAAACAGCGCCGCATTGTTCGGTGAAAAACTAGCCCGTTTGCATACCCATAGTCAGCCATTTTTCGGCTGGCATATCGATAACACGATAGGTTCCACACCCCAATCTAACGCGCAACAAGCCGACTGGATAGATTTTTGGCAAAAGCAACGCTTGGGCAAGCAATTGCAAATAGCCGAAAACAACGGCTTCGGCGGCAAATTGCAAAGCAAGGGCGAAAAATTACTGGCAAAAATTCCGGCCTTTTTCAGCGCTTACCGCCCCCACCCGTCATTGCTGCACGGCGATTTATGGGGCGGCAATGCCGCGGCGGACCAACACGGCAATCCGGTCATGTTCGATCCGGCCTGCTATTACGGCGACCGCGAGGCCGACATCGCGATGACGGAATTATTCGGTGGCTTCGGCGGGGATTTTTATGCCGCCTATCAGGCCGAGTATCCGCTGGATGCCGGCTACCCCAGCCGCAAGACGCTTTATAATCTCTATCACATCCTGAATCATCTCAATTTGTTCGGCAGCGGCTATCAGCGCCAAGCCGAGAACATGATGGATCGTTTGCTGGCCGAACTGGGTTAAGATCAAGCGCTCGCCAATTTGAAATAGCCGACGACTTGTTGCAACTGCTCGGCCTGCCCGTTCAATTCCTCGGCGGTTGCCGCCATTTCCTCGGAAGCCGCCGCATTTTGTTGCGTAACCTTGTCCAGTTGCCGCATCGCATCGCCGATTTGATCGACGCCGGTGGCTTGTTCCGTGGAGGCCGCATTGATTTCCTGAACCAGATTCGAAGTCTGCGCGATGGTGGGCACGACGTTGCCAATCAGGGAGCCGGCTTTTTCGGCGATTGCCACGCTATTGGACGCCAATTCGTTGATTTCCTCGGCCGTTATGCGGCTGCTTTCAGCCAGCTTTCCGACTTCGGCCGCCACTACGGCAAAACCTTTACCGTGCTCGCCGGCGGAGGCGGCCTCAATGGCCGCATTGAGCGACAATAGATTGGTTTTATACGCAATATCCTCGATCAAGCCGACTTTTTTCGCGATATGCTTCATGGCCGCCACGGTCTCTGTAACGGCTGCGCCGCCCAGCTTGGCTTCTTCGGCCGATTTATCGGCCATTAGTCCGGTTCTTCGAGCATTTTCCGAGTTTTGTTGCACCGAAGCATTCAATTGCTCAATCGCGCTGGTCGTTTCCTCGACGCTGGCGGCCTGCTCGGTGGTGGCCTGACTAATGGCCTGAGCGGTGGCGCTGACCTCCTTCGATGCGCTGGTCAGGGCTGCCGAATTGCATAGCACTTGTTCGACCACCCGACGGAGCTGATCGCGCATCATCTTAAGGTCGTAGAGCAGGCTGGCCCGGTCGTCCTGCTCCAAGGCAATATCAACCGACAAATCGCCAGCCGCAATGGTTTTCATGACTTCGGCGGCATAATCCGGCTCGCCGCCCAATTGCCGCATCAAGGTTCTGGTAATGATGAAGGCCGCCAGACAGCCAATCAGCAACGACATCAGACCAAGGATTTTGATGATGGTACCGCCGGCACTGACCATTTCTCGAGCTTGCGCGCCGGAATCTTCCATCAATCGGGTTTGATAGTCGATCAACTTGCCGACATTGTCGAAATAATCGGTTTGTACCTTGCGCATGCTGGTCAATAAATACTGGGTGGCCTCGTCCTGCTTGCCTTGATCGGCCAAAGCAATGAATTCGTTTTGAGCAAGTTGGTAGGCCTCTTGACTAGCGACCACGGATTGATATATCGCCAGCCCCTCGGAGGTATGAATGCGTTCTTTCAACTTGACCAGATTGGCGCCAATGTTTTTCCTGGACTCCCGCAGGCGCGCCAATTCCTTGCCTATAGTTTCCCGGTCCTTGACGATCAAGCTATTGCGCATGGCTCTGGCCATCACATTGATGTCGCCTATGACGTTGTTGGCCCACACCGTTTTGGGAAATTTGTCGTTGACCATATCATCGATATCGGCCAGCAAGCCGTTCATGCGATAAATGCTGAACCCCGCAATAAGCGCCAACAAGAACAATACGCTGGCAAATCCCAGTCCCAAACGAGTTCTGACCTTCATCGTGCTCATCTCGCTTACTCCATAAATGATTGCGCGCGGAAAACAAAATTTAATACCCGACTACTATCGCCCTATCGCAACGCCATCCTGCGGGACCAGCCGCATGGCGCTGGCTGGATTATAGTCCCGCTCAAGCCTGCCCCGCAGCCTTCCGGGTTTGCATGATAGTACCCATCCCGGTCGAGCCGCCGGCTTGATTGATCGATTTTTGCGAACATTTCAACAAGCCGTTTTTACGCCTAAGCGTCACCCAAGGCAATCCGGCGCAACAGCCGACGGGCTAACTCCTTGTATAATAACCACATTAGTCGCAACATTATTTTTAAGCCCAGGCAGGCGCGAAATTTCAGAAAAATCTTGCAAAAATGCGAGGTTTATCACTTTTTCATTAAAGACTATAATTCCAGAGACCGATTTTAAATGGTGGCCGATTGGCATGGAAAACAAGCAACGCTCAATTGATTACGATGGTCTGGACGGGATTTTGCAAATTCCGGACATTTCCGTAGCCGAGCCCAAATGGTACCGCTCACGCTGGCCCTACACCTTAACGGCCGCCGCTCTGATTGGCGCCTTCCTGCTTCTCGAGCTCAAGCAAGCACACCTTCCGCAATCGTTGGCCCTGCAATCCGATCACACCACTCCTTCCCCGCCGCCGACTCAAAGCCCGGCCCCGGCAAGCGATAACACCGCAGCGGAAAATCCGCCGCAAAATTTGGCCGGCCCGCAAACGGCTGCGCCACCCGCCACTCAGGAGCCGCCCGTGTTGGCCGAGAACAGTTCCGCCCAGCAAGCCGAACCTCCCCCGAATATCGCCGGGGAAGTAAGCGCCGCCAGTCCATCCGCGGTTTTATTTACCGTTCATTTCAAGTTCGACTCCAGCAGGCTGAGGCTGCTCGGCAATTCCGAGAAAGCAGCCTTAATCCAAGCGGCTAAAACCTGTTCCAATATCATCAAGTTAACCGGTCACACCTGTAATTACGGCCCCGCCGAAATCAACAGGCAAATAGGCTTGGCGAGAGCGAATAGCGTTAAAAATCTGTTATCCGCCAACGGTATCCCGGACGGGCAAATAATCGTCGCATCGGACGGAATGGATAATCCCGTAGAGGCTAACGACACACCCGCCGGGGCCGCCAAAAACCGCCGGGTCGAATTGATTTGCCTGGATCAGTAATCACTCCATAGGACACTAGCCATGCCACACATGCAAAAAACCGATTACCAAATCGCCCAGCAACAAATTCTGGACGGCATCATTTCCGGCGAGTTTGACATCGAAAATCGCCGCGACCTGGGGCCGATGATTCCGATCCGGCTGTTCCAAGCCTTGCGCATGGTAGCCTTGGGTTCCAACGTCGAAGACATACTGGGACAGGGCGCGCCGTCGCTGGTTTACCATTCCGGTCAAAGCCTGGGTCTGGCGATGGGTCAGTTGGCGGCGGCCAACGTCGACAAGGATTTGGAAAGCTACGTCGGCAAAATAAAGCTGTTATGCCGCCAGCTCAGCATCGGTCTGGTGGTGCCGGATAGAGTGGATTTGAGTGCCGGCGTATTGGAACTGCGGGTTGACGAGTGCGTTTCTTGCGCCGGCATTCATCATGTCTCGGCGCCGATTTGCCATTTCGAAGCCGGCATGGTGGGCGGCATTGTGAAAACTTTTTTTAACCGAAACGTGAAGGCGACGGAAACCAAATGCAATGCGCTCGGCGATAAAACCTGTTTGATCCGGGTCGATTTACTTTAATTCTACTTTGTCAGATTCTAAAAGGAATTCGTCATTCCGGCAGGGATTGCCGGAATCCAGGCGCCATGGATGGACCGAAGCCTGCCATTCATGGCGCTGGATGCCCGCTTCCAGGCGGGCATTACGGCGGTTTTTAAATGTGACAAAGTAGAATTAAGCGGGATCACGATAACAAACGCATTCAGGAGAACCCCATGAATAACATTCATCCGCTCGACCCCCGCAAATCGCAATCCGGCGAAATTGACGCCATTTTGCGCAACTTGATGGGCATACAAGGTGTCAGCGCCGCGGCCATTGTCGATAGCGACGGCTTCGTCACCCATATTCAGCGCGATTCGGAAATCAATACCGATGCGATCGGCGCTTCGGTACAGGTGGTGTTTGGCGCGGCCGCCCGGGCCGCCCAACACGTCGGCCACCACGTCACCAACATGGTAATTTGCGAAAATGCCGAGGGATTCATCTTGTCCACGCCGGTCGAAGCCGGCTTTATGCTGGCCTTGGTCACTCAACGCGATGCCTTGTTGGGCAGGGTGCGTTTCGAATTGAAGGAAACCATTCCCGTACTGAAAAAATTATTTAGCAATTACCTCAACCACTAAACCCACTCCCCACCGACACTATGCATTGGTTTCAATCGCAATTGGCGGCGTTGAATCGTCTGGCCGACCAATACGCCCGGGCGCAACGGCCATCCGCCAGCAACATTGTCAATGTCAGCGAAAACATGCGTTTAAAACGCGCCGAATTTATCGATGCCGTGCAGGCTTTAGTCAATCAGGTCGGCAAGATCAAGGGCATTTCCAGTTGCGCGGCCTATCACGACGGTTTGATTCTGGCCCGGTCCGCCGACGTATCCGCCATCGACGCCTTCGGCGCCACGGTTCAGGAAAGCGCGCGCGCGGCCCAACAAGGCGCGGCCTTGCTCGGCTTGGGCGATGTCGAACAAATCGTCATTGTCGGCACCAAGAACAAGCTGGCCATGCTGAACGTCGGACCGTTGGTACTGTGCATTTCCTGCCGCAAGGAAATCAATCTGGCCGCCGCGCTGCAACGCAATATCGCCCCGCCCTGAATTCATTTTGCCACCGCATCGTCGGTCCAATAGCGACGGGAATGTTGCCGCATCAAATCAGGTTCCATCGTTGCGCCGTCGGTTTTCAAATCGATTGCCCCCGCCTGCCCGGTTGTGAAACTTTTGATATGCATCGCCGCGTATCGCCGCAACACGGCGGCGTGCGGAAAACCGAAGCGATTGCCGTGGCCGGCCGGGATCAAAATCAACTCCGGCCTGACCTGTTGTAAAAACCCGCTACTGGATGAAGTTTTGCTGCCATGGTGCGGCGCCACCAGCACGGAACTGGCCAAGCTCGAACCATAACGCCGCACCAGCCAGCTCTCGGCGCTTTGCTGTATGTCGCCGGTCAACAGAAAACGAAACCGACCGTTGCTTATGCTCAGCACACAGGAATTGTCGTTTTCGCTGCCGAAAGGCTCGGTTCCAGGCGACAGCATGTCGAAATCAACCCCATCCCAATGCCAATGCTGCCCGGCCCGGCAGTATATTCCGCCGGCTTGCGAAGCCCAATCAGGCACGCTGCTATAGATCGCCGTTACCGGAATTTCAGCCATCACGGCGGCCGCGCCTCCGCTGTGATCGTTATCACCATGGCTAATCACCAAGGCATCCAGTTGAGCGATGCCGCGATAACGTAAGAAAGGTAGTACCACCGATTCGCCCATGTCGGCCTGCTGACTGAATTTTGCCCCGGTATCGAACACTAGGGCATGCCGCTCGGTTTGCACCACCGCGGCCAAGCCCTGCCCCACATCCAGCAAGGTAAACCGGATTTCGCCGGAGGACGGCTTTTCCACCGGCGCAAAACAAAGCGGCAACAGTAAAATAGGACTCAAATACCTGCCCGGCATGCCTTTGGGCGCCAACAACAACAGCACGGCCAATACGCCGAACAGCAAGCCGTACCAGGGCGGCGTGCCGGTGAACAGCGCGGAAAACGGCCAAGCCGCCATCTGTTGCAACACCCACCATAAGCCATGCAACAGGCGCTCGGCGGGCCACGCCAAGCAATACGCCAGATCCGCCGAAAGGAACGCCGCCCCTGCCGCCAGCAATGACAATGGCACCACCAGCAAGCCGATGATGGGCACCGCCACACAGTTGGCCAAGGGCGCCACCAGGGAAACCTGTTGAAAAAATACCATCAGCAGCGGCGCCAAGCCCACGGCCATGGCAACATGTACTTGGCCGGTCCGGCGCCAATATCGCGCGCGGCCCAATCTGCCCGACGAGACATACACCAACAAGCCGACCGCCGCAAAAGACAAGCAAAACCCGACCGACAACAACGCCAGCGGGTCAAGCGCCACCACCAACAGCAAGGCAATCGACAACACCCGCGCGATAGCCACATTACGCTGCCAAACCAGCGCCAACAGTCCTACCGTCAGCATCACCAGCGCGCGTTGAGCCGGTACCGAAAAGCCGGCCAATGCCGCATAGCATAGCGCGGCCAACCATGCCGACACGGCCGCCGCGTTTTGCGGGGATACAGCTAGAAATCCCAGGCGCGCCCAGAATCGGCGGACTATCATGAACACCCCGCCCGCCACCAGACTAATATGCGCGCCGGAAATCACCATCAGATGCACAATGCCGGTCTGTCTGAACACCCGCCATTGCCGCTGGCTAATGGCATCCTGAGAACCGATGACCAGCGCCTGGACAACCCCCAACTGTTCGCTGCCGGGTAACAGACTATCCAAACGGTCTGCAATGGCCTGCCGGCTCAGGGCCAGATAACGGGCGACGGAAAACGGCGGGTCGAACCGAACGGGCTGCGGTTTGGCCCTCACATAACCGGTGGCGCCGATATGATTGGCGAACAACCAGGCTTCGTAATCGAACGCGCCGGGATTGGCGCGCCCATGCGGCCGCCGCAATCTGAGCGTCAATTCCCAGGCTTGCCCGGCTTTCAGATCCCCTGGCGGATAGTACCAATTCAGGCGCAATTTATCCGGCACGCCGGGGTCGGCGCGAGTCACCTTGAAATCGAAACCGACCCGGTTATCCGCCGATTTCGGTATGCCGGCGATATATCCCCGCACTATCGTATCCTTGCCGGCCAGCGCCGGCGCCAATCTGTCGGACAACAGCCAATCTGCATAGGCGCCGGCCCAGATGGCACCGCAAATCAACAGGCAAGCATGCCAGTGGCGACGGCGTGCCAACAATGCCGCCAACCCTAGCAAACATCCCCATTCCCAAGCGTTGGGCAGCCTGATCCATTGCTGCACCCAGGCGATACCGGCAATGAAACTCAGGATTTGCATGCCGGTACCAACCGTTTAAATTCCGGCCCTGGATTTTGTACTTGCCCGGCCGCCGCTGTAAACTGAGCGGCACTATTGCCTTGCTTACCGCTTATTTTTATCCCGTCGCCATTCATGCCATCACGTTTCCGTTTTAGTTTATCCCGGGCCATCTGGCTCAAATGCCATCTGTATCTGGCCTTATCGTTCGGTTTGTTTTTTGCCCTGATGGGTTTAACAGGCAGCCTCAGTGTGTACCGGGAAGAAATCGACCTCCTGCTTAACCCGGCCTTGGCGGTTGAGCAAACCGAAGCCCAAGCTCTGTCCCTGGACAAAATTCTGGCTCAAGTTCGCAAACACCATCCAAACCGGCATGGGGCCTGGACCCTGGAAATGCCCCGTACCCCACGCGGCACCATCACCGCCTGGTTCGAAAAGCCCGCCGAAAGCGTGGACGCCTATTACGCCCCACTGATGGTAGCCGTCAATCCCTACACCGGCGAGGTCATCAACAGCCGCTTCTGGGGTAAAACGCTGACCACTTGGCTGCTCGATTTACATACCCAACTACGGGCGGAAGCCTTCGGCCGTAACGCGGTTGCGGCACTGGCGGTTCTATTGATGCTATCGGTTTCCAGCGGTTTATATCTCTGGTGGCCGGGTTTCAGCCGTTTATCTAAAGCCTTTGCCTTGCGGCACAATGCCGGCCTGATGCGCTTGTTGCAGGACATGCACCGCCTGCTGGGCCTGTTCAGCGCCGGCTTTTTGCTGCTGCTGGCTTTCACCGGTTTTCATCTGGCCTACCCCAAACTGCTGGAAACCCTGACCGCATCCAGCGGCATGGGGCACGGCGATGCCGGTCCCAATGTCGCCAGTACCTCCAAGCCCAACGACAGACCTATTTCGATAGAGGAAGCAGTGTTGGTGGCGCGCGGCCTATTTCCCAGTTCCGAGGTACGCCGGGTTAGCACTCCGGCCGGTGAACTAGGAACCTATCGCATTAACTTGCGCCAACATCGCGAGCTCAATCAGCATCACCCCTTCACCAATGTCTGGGTCGACCGCTGGAGCGGCCAGATCAGAAGCGTCAGCAATCCCAGCCTGTTCAGCGCCGGCCAAACCTTTACCAGCTGGCAATGGCCGCTACACACCGGCGAAGCATTCGGCGACTGGGGCCGCCCGCTCTTGTTTTTTGCCGGCCTGACCCCACTAATACTTTGGTTGAGCGGCCTGAGCTATTGGCTGTTCCGCAAGGGACTGATAGCGGACAGAGACATCGATCTCCCGGAACTCTGCCGCGCGGCCGGCAAAACGCTGACCGCGTTTTCAAATCGTCTGCATACCAAGCTGATGCGAACGCTGGAACCCCTGGTGATTCTGGCCATTCGGAAATTGGCCGAATATCTTGACCGGGCGAAAAAATGACCGCCCCGCCCCCTTGAAGCGCGGCGGCAAATATTACGGCGCTGGAAATCCCACTGGGCTAAAACCTGTTAGAATCCGCGCACAGTTCGACTAACAGAGTAGCTCAATGCCAAAAAAAATAATAAAAAAATACCTGCCAGACCCTGAAAAAATCAAAACCATCAAAAGCCTGCATTTTTTGGGCGACAGGTTGCACGATCCCAACCTGTGGCATTTGAACCGGCATTCCGTATCGCTGGCTTTTGCGGTCGGATTGTTTTTCGCTTGGGTACCAAGCCCTACCCAAATGGCCATGGCGGCCGCGGTTGCCTTGTTCGTGCGCGCCAACCTGCCGATTTCGGTTGCGCTGGTATGGATCACCAATCCCATCACCATGCCACCTTTGTTCTATTTTGCCTACCGGGTCGGCATCTGGCTATTGAACAAACCCCACTTCGACGGCGAATTTTCCTTGGACACGGTATTTTCCAGCATGGCTGATATCGGCGGTCCCTTTCTGTTCGGCTGCCTAGTACTGGGCGTTACCTGTTCGACGTTGGGTTATTTCGGCATGAAGTCATTCTGGCGCTGGCATGTAGCCCACCGCTGGAATGCCAGAAAACAGGCCCGGGCCGGAAGTTGAGGCAGCCAATACGAAATCCGTTTTTGTCTGGGACTACGCGGCCGTCATCGCGACCATGCATGGATCCTTATATTCATGTTCCGCCCGAAGAGGATTTCGAAAAGCGCGGCATGAACCCAAGATTTTGATTTTATTGGGTTACGCTACACCAACCTACATTTGTCCTTTACGACAACCTCCGTGATAACGACCGCTAGGAGGATAGGCAAATTTGCCCACCCTGCCTCAAGTCAAGGAATTTCAGCTTAACGAATCAGACTCAACAAAACGCCGGCGGCGACTGCCGAGCCGATTACGCCGGCCACGTTGGGGCCCATGGCGTGCATCAGCAAGAAGTTGTAGGGGTTGCTTTCCTGGCCGACTTTATTCGCCACCCGCGCCGCCATCGGCACGGCCGAAACGCCGGCGGCACCGATCAGCGGATTGATGGGCGTGCTGCTGAAACGGTTCATGATTTTGGCCATGATCACGCCGCTGGCGGTGCCTATCGAAAATGCCACGGCACCCAGACCCAGAATACCCAGGGTTTCCATTTGCAAAAACGCGTCGGCGCTCAACTTTGAACCCACCGACAGACCCAGAAAGATGGTAACGATATTGATCAATTCGTTTTGGGCGGTCTTGCTCAGCCTATCCACCACGCCCGACGCATTCATCAGATTGCCCAGGCAAAACATACCGATCAAGGGCGCGGCGGACGGCAGCAGCAAAGCCGTCAGTACGATCAGCATCAACGGAAAGATGATTTTTTCGGTCTTGCTGACGGAACGCAGTTGCTGCATTTCGATCTTGCGCTCTTCAACCGTGGTCAAGGCCCGCATGATGGGCGGCTGAATCAGCGGCACCAAGGCCATATAAGAATAGGCCGCCACCGCAATCGCCCCCAATAACTCCGGCGCCAGCTTCGACGCCACGTAAATGGCCGTGGGGCCGTCGGCGCCGCCTATGATGGCGATGGCCGCCGCCTGCTTCAAGTTGAAATCCATGCCCGGTATCACGTTCAAGGCCAGCGCCCCGAACAGCGTGGCGAAGATGCCGAATTGAGCCGCCGCACCTAAAAACAGGGTTTTTGGATTGGCCAGCATGGGACCGAAATCGGTCATTGCCCCCACGCCCATGAAAATCAGCAAGGGGAACATGCCGGATTTAATGCCGCCGTACAGGTAATAGAGCAAACCGCCTTCTTCGGTCATGCCGGCCACCGGAATGTTGCTCAATATGGCGCCGAAACCGATAGGCAACAGCAGCAAGGGCTCGAAACCTTTTTTAATTGCTAAAAACAGCAGCAGAAAACCCACCGCCATCATGATGGCTTGCGGCCCGGTAAAGTTGTAAAGACCGGTGCTTTCCCACAACAGTATTAAATTTTCCATGAATGATCTTTGTTTATTTCAGTCGAAACGCCGAACCGGAAGTCCGCCGCATGCATTGTCATAAGGTGACCAACACGTCGCCAACCGCCACGCTGTCACCCTGCTTGACATTGACGGCGCTGACGATGCCGCCCACCTTGGCGCGAATCTCGGTTTCCATTTTCATGGCCTCCATCACCATCACTACATCGCCTTCATCGATGTGGGCGCCTACATTGACATTCACTTTCAATACCACGCCGGCCAAGGGCGATACCACCACGCCGTGGCCGCTGATAATCGGCGGCGTGATGACCAGATCCGGACCGACCGGCGTACTAGGCGCCGCTGCCTGTACGGAAATATTGGACCCGGCCGGGCCGACCGCGACATTGTAATTGCGGCCATCCACGTTGACCGTATACATTTCGGTGGGACCGGAAACGGGAGCTGCCGTAGTCTTCGGGCTGGCCGCCTCGGCGGGCGCAGCGGCGGCATCGGGATTCGGCGCCGGCTCGAACGCGGCGGGATTTCCGCGATTTTGCAGAAATTTCCAGCCCACTTGGGCAAACATGCCGTCGATCAAGGCGTCCTCTTCGACGAACTCGGACAGTTTGACGCCTTCCGCCTCGGCTTTACGCTTGACTTCGGCCACCAGTTTGTCCATTTCAGGCTGCAACAAATCCGCCGGCCGGCAGGTAATCGGCTCGGCACCGTTCAGTACCCTGGCCTGCAATTCCTTGTTGACCGGGGCCGGAGCCGCGCCATATTCGCCTTTCAAAATGCCGGCGGTTTCCTTGCTGATATTTTTATAGCGTTCGCCGGCCAATACATTCAATACCGCCTGGGTGCCGACGATTTGCGAGGTGGGCGTCACCAACGGAATAAAACCCAAATCTTCCCGCACGCGGGGTATTTCCAGCAATACTTCGTCGAATTTATCCGCCGCGCCCTGCTCTTTCAACTGGCTTTCCATGTTGGTCAACATACCGCCGGGTACTTGCGAGACCAGAATACGACCGTCCACGCCTTTCAGGCTGCCTTCGAATTGCGCGTATTTTTTACGTATTTCGCGGAAGTAGGCGGCGATTTTTTCCAGCTTGACCAAATCCAGACCGGTATCGTTGGGCTGGCCTTGCAGACTGGCGACTATGGTCTCCGTGGGGCTGTGGCCGTAAGTCATGCTCAAGGACGAAATCGCCGTATCGGCATTGTCCAGACCGGCTTCTATGGCCTTGATATAGGTGCCGACGCTCAAGCCGGTGGTGGCGTGGCATTGCATGTGTATCGGAATCGAGACGGCTTTTTTCAGCTTGCTGATCAGTTCATAGGCATCGTAAGGCGTCAACAAGCCGGCCATGTCCTTGATGCAGATCGAATGCGCGCCCATGTCTTCGATGATGCGGCCCTGTTCGACCCATTTGGCAATCGTGTGCACCGGACTGGTGGTGTAAGAGATGGTGCCTTGGGCATGGGCATCGGTATTCAGCACGGCCTTGACCGCCCGCTCGATATTGCGCATGTCGTTCATGGCATCGAAAATCCGGAACACGTCAATACCGTTGACCACGCAACGCTCGACAAACTTGTCGACCACATCGTCGGCATAATGCCGGTAACCCAGAATATTCTGGCCCCGAAACAGCATT
Organism: Methylomonas subterranea; assembly: GCF_024505185.1. Taxonomy (GTDB): domain Bacteria; phylum Pseudomonadota; class Gammaproteobacteria; order Methylococcales; family Methylomonadaceae; genus Methylomonas; species Methylomonas subterranea. The sequence goes on along the minus strand of NZ_JANIBJ010000032.1, from coordinate 17,239 downwards.
TGCTGGCGGGTGTTGGGCATGGCTTTTTTCAGCAAACGCAGGCGTTCCCAGGGATCTTCACCCAAATAGCGGATACAGGCGTCGAACGTCGCGCCACCCCAGGATTCGACGGACCAATAACCGATTTGATCGATCTGGTCGCAGATCGGTAGCATATCTTCGATACGCAGACGGGTTGCCAGAATAGACTGATGCGCGTCGCGTAACACGACTTCTGTAATTCCTAAAGGTTTTGTTACCTTTGCCACTCTTGTTTCTCCTTAAGCTGCCTTTTGGATCGGGATGCGCTTGACTGGTGGGTGATTTGTTTTACCCTTCAGCCGGAATTGCCCCCGGCACGGATTAATCGTTCTTTTGATATTTTTTACGGTATTGTTGCACTGCCGCGCTGATGGCGGCGATGGTGCCCAAATCGTCGCCATGATGGGTACCGGCGTGCCGGCCGGCGGACATTTCCGGGAAAAACCGCAACACCAACGCGGACATGAGCTTGATGGCAACGATCAACATCGCCAAGAAACTATAGACTATCCCCATGCCGAGCAGCATCAGCTCGATTCCGGACGACATCAGTTCATTCATTATGATTCAACCGTAAATTATTAACCCGCGGCCATTATCCCCAAAAGCACCCGATTAAACAATCGGCCAAGTCCGCCACGGACGCGGCAACCGGCAAAATTATCGCCGCTGGCAGAGGATTCGGGACTAAAATGCCGAGCTTGAACGATTCCCCCCCTTAACCGCGATTTACGGAAATCCCGCATGCCCACCACCCGCCCCTGCCTGGACGTACTCTGCCTGGGCCACGCCAGTTACGATCTGGTATTCTCGGTACCCCGCCATCCCGGCGAAGATGAAAAACTGTTTGCCGACCATTTATTGGGCTGCGGCGGCGGACCGGCCGCCAATGCGGCGGTCTGCGCGGCCCGTTTGGGCTATCGCTCCGCCTTCGCGGGTTACCTTGGCCGCGATGTCTACGGCGACAGCCATCACGCCGAATTGGAACGGACCGGAGTGGCAACGGACCTGATTGTCCGCGGCACATCGCCGACGCCGCTGTCCGTTATTCTGGTCAAACCCGACGGCAAGCGCGCCCTGCTCAATTACAAGGGCGATACCATCGTCCTGCCGGCCGACGCCATCGATTTCAGTGACGTCAAGACAAAAACCGTGTTATTCGACGGCCACGAACCCCAACTGTCGCTAGCTTTACTGGCAAAACTCGGCGGAGCCGTTCCAAGCGTGCTGGACGCGGGCTCCCTGCACGCCGGCACCCAGGCCTTGCTGGATAGGGTCGATTATCTGGTCTGTTCCGAGAAATTCGCCCTGCAATATGCCGGCGACGAACAAACCGCCTTATACCTGCTGGCCGCGCTATCGCCCAACGTAGTAGTCACCCTGGGCGAACGCGGCCTGATCTGGCAACGCGGCGCGGAAAAGGGCGCCCTACCGGCGCCGCCCATCACGGCGGTCGATACCACCGGGGCCGGCGACGCCTTTCACGGCGCTTTTGCGGCCGCCCTCGCGGCGCAAATGGCTTGGCCGGATATATTGCATTTCGCCAGCGCGGCCGGCGCCTTTTGCTGCAGCCAAATGGGCGCCAGACCCGGCCTGCCCAACCGGGAGCAACTGCAAGGTTTACTGTCCCACTGGCGCAAGCACACAGGATGTTAACGCTCGAAATAAGTCAACAAAAAATCGATAAAGGTAGTCAGCTTGGCCGGGTAAAACCGCCGTTGCAGATAAGTGGCATAAATCGCCAAGGCCGGGCGCCGGTAATCGCGCAATATTTCCACCAGTTCACCGCTCTGCAGATAAGACACTACCGACAAGCGCGGCGCCTGCACGATACCCATGCCCAGCGCCGCCGCCTGACACAAGGCCCTGCCGTTGTTGGAAGCCAGCACCCATTCGGTTTTGATCTTCTTCGCCTCGCCGTCCACGTTAAACAACCAGAAATCGCCGTGCGGGGTGTCCATATAATGCAGACACTGGTGCCGGCTCAGATCCTCCAGAGTATTGGGGCAACCTTTTTCGTCCAGATAGGCCGGCGCGGCATAGATACCCAGTTCGGTCTCGGCTATCTTGCGCGCCACTACCCCGGGATCCAGTTTATCGGTCACCAGCAGAGAGACGTCGAAACTGCCGTCGCGCAAATTCGGCGGCTTGTTATCCAGACTCATCAACACCTTGACTTCCGGAAATTGCTGTAAATACCGCTCAATGGCCGGCACCATGTATATGCCGCCAAAATCAATGGGCGCGCTGATTTTAATCTGGCCCTTGACCCGCTCGCCCAATTGCGCGGTTGAAGCCTCCAACTCCGCCAAATCCTCCAGCAGTTGCTTGCCGCGATTGTAATAAGCTTCGCCGGCGCTGGTCAGATTCAAACTGCGCGTGGTACGGTTCAACAGCACCACCCCCAACGACGTTTCCAGTTGCGCCATGTATTTGCTGATCATCATGGTCGACAGCTTCATTTCCTTGGCAACGGCGGAAAACGTGCCCAGCTCGACAATCCGGCAAAACACTTGCATGTTGTTGAATTTATCCATGGGCGCCTACTATAAACCCAAAGTTTATATTTTCGGCATACGCTATCCGAAAGGGGAGCGATTCAAACCGCAACGGGCATTTCATGCCACTATTCGAAGACCATTAATATTAGACCCCATGTCGGAAGTCGTAATTTTTCGAAAAATGATCCGTTGATGTTGAGGCTTTATGTCATTTTTGATCTCGCACATCAAGCTCACTTTACCCCCCGACTTTTTGAGCCGCCAATATTGAAATGTATCGTGCTCAGCGGTTTAGTCAGCTGCAATCGTTCGCTCTAAGCGGCCGTTATTTGAAACTGAAAAGGCCAGCTGACGACCCGCGGCTGTCCGTCAAATACAGCCAAATAGTAAACATCTCGTCGGCTTCGTGTTACGGGTACACTGCTGTCTTCGGCCAAAAGTGAATGTTGTAAGATTCTAGATATTGTCCTGGACTTGATATGGGGCATCTAGTCATACATGAAATATGAATGTAAGCTGCCCTCCACCATGGAAAAACGAACATCGACAGCCGAAATTCGGGAAAAAGTTGATTTTTCATTTCAATCGTTAAGTTATTGTTATTAAATACATTTTTCTGGATACAATATCAATTTTGAAAAATATTTATGCCCTACTTCAACAAGCGGCCGTTGTCTTTCCGGAACGCATTGCCTTGGTTGAGAGGATTCAACTGCGCGATGAACGTTGGAGTTATCGCCACCTAAATCAGGTCGCGGACCGAATGGCCGAGCAATTGGTTTACGGGTACGATTTTCGCCCAGGCACCTGCCTACTGCTGCGTGGCCGACCCAATCCGCAATTGGTGGCCGCATATTTTGCCTGTTTCAAAGCTGGCATTGTAGTGGTGCCGATTGACCCGCATTTATCCATTGACTTTATCACCCGCGTAGCCGAATCCACCCAAGCCGGAGCCATGCTGGGTAATGACCAACTCCCTGGATTCGACGCCTTACCGCAGTTATCCGTAGCTGCTTTAGCCGATACTCCATCGGCACACGCGGATTTTAACTATCGACCGCAGCCGGACGACATAGCCGAAATCGTCTTCACCTCAGGAACCACCAGCAACCCGAAAGGCGTGGTACTCAGTCATCGCAACATTCTCAGTAGCGTCAACGCTATTCAAGACATTTACCCCAAACAACGCTCGCTGCGGTTTCTGTCGCTACTGCCGCTGTCGCACCTGTTCGAGCAGACGGCGGGTTTATTTGCGCCCTTGCTGCTGGGAGCGACGATTTATTTTTCCGGTAATTTTCAGTCCGAAGTTGTAATGCGCAAGCTGGAGGCCAAGTGCATCGACGGCGTCATCGCGGTGCCGCAGATGTTGGAGATGATCTGGCATGCATTGGAAAACCAGATTGTCGAAAGCGGTGGACAGACGCGGTGGCGGCTGTGGCGGCGGTTTGCCGAGCGCTTGCCGTTCGCCTGGCGGCGGGTACTGGCGCAGGGTCTGTTTCCGGCGATGGCCGGCACACCGGTGTTCTTCGTCAGCGGCGGCGCGTCGTTGCCGGTCAATTTGGAGCGGCATTGGGAATTGCTCGGCGTGCGGGTGATTCAAGGTTACGGTACCACCGAATGCGCGCCGGTGATTTCGGTTAATCGCTATGACGACAGGATAGCGGGATCGGTCGGCTGGCCGGTGGCCGGCGTCACGGTGACCTTGTCGGAACAGGACGAAATCCTGGTGCGCGGCCCCAACGTCAGCCGCGGCTATTGGCAAAATCCGGCAGCGACGCGGCAGGTTTTTAGTGATGCGGAAGGATACCGCACCGGCGATTTGGGCGCGTTTGGCGCGCGCGGCGAGTTGTATATCAAGGGCCGAAGTAAAGATATGATCGTGCTGGCCAACGGTTTGAATGTATTTCCGGAAGACATCGAACTGGAACTGGGCAAACAGCCCGGCATCGGTGCCTGCATGGTCACCGATCTGCTCGACCGCCATGGCCGGCAATGTATTGCCGCGATCCTGTGTTTTCCCGAACCGATGCCGGAAGAAGAGCGGCAGCGCCGCGCCCAGGAAGCGGTGCGCAATGCGAACGCGGCGCTGGCGCCGCATCAACGGATTTCCGACATTCGGTATTGGACGGGCGATTTTCCACGCACGCCCTTGCTGAAAATTCAGCGCTGGAAAGTCAAATCCCGGTTTGTCGATACCGAATCTACTCAGGATGCTGTTGCCGATACGGTCACGATTCGCACTCGCTCGGCAAGCATCGAACAATTGCTGGCGAATGTCTGCCGGGTGGACATTAAATCCATCAATGACCAAACCGATTTGGTGCTGGATTTGGGCTGCGATTCGCTGACTCGGGTCGAACTGGCCGGCTTGATCGAAGCGCAGCTCGGCATTATTTGCGATGACGCCGAGCTGATTGCAATCCGTGAAGTCGGCGAGCTGAAAGCTTTGCTTGGTCGTAGCGAACGCACGGCGAAAAAGATGCGCTTTCCGAGGTGGCCGTTGTCCGAGCTTGCCGTGGCTTTGCGCGGACAGATCCAGGGCGTTTTATTGCCGGTACTGCAAGGGCTGGTCACTAGCTCGTTCGAAATCAAAGGCCTGGAGCATCTAACGCAGGCGCGGTTCCCGGTCATGTTCATCGCCAATCACGCCAGCCACGTCGATACTCTGTCGATTTTACGGGCGATGCCCTGGACGGTTCGCCGCCGCTTGTGTATCGCGGCGGCCGCCGACTATTTTTTCAGTAAAAAACTGATTGCCGGCCTGCTAAGCTTATCGATCAACGCCTTTGCGTTCAGTCGCGACGGCTCGATACGCGGCAGCCTGGAGCATTGCGGCGAACTGATAGACAACGGTTGGTCCCTATTAATTTACCCGGAAGGCACACGTTCGCCCGACGGCCAGTTGTTGCGGTTCAAGCCCGGTATCGGTTATCTGGCGACCGAGCTTGGGGTGCCGGTAATTCCGGTTGCGATCTCCGGCGGCCACAAAATCCTGCCGAAAGGTACAAACTGGCCCGTACGCAGTCCGGTGCGGGTTCACTTCGGGGCGGCGATTCATATCGCCGCCAATATGGATAAACAGCAAGCGACGGACTTCTTGCACGCCTGTTTGGCGAACCTGATTGCCGAGCAACAACTCAGTCTTTCCCACGCATAGGAAGCACTGGCATGAACCAAGTCCACCGTAACTTCAACCGTCGCCATCTAGCCGCCAGGGAGTTGGGCTGGTCCGAATTATTGGTTCGCCCGCTGGCACAAGCCAATAATTCGGCCAATGCGATTTCTCTGACCGGCATGGTGGCTGTCGAATGGACCAAGGATTCGCTGGTCGGCGCCCTATGCAACGAAACCCCGGACCGGGTAGCGGATCAGCTGATTTTGGTTGAGGCCGGATTCGGCGCGGATGGCCATGAAATTTTGGGTTATTGAACTACGGTTAATGCGCTAGGCGGTATTTGCCTGTTAATGCTTGCAGCAATGGGTCAGAACACTGGTTTTATGAGAGGCAATTTTGTCCGAGCTCGTCACTAATCCAATATTAAACCCATTCTTCGCGCCCGCCGCCGAGCGTATCGGGCTGTTGCTGGGCCTGTCGCTGCTATTGATTCTGTGGGTACTGCGCAAGCACGGCCGCGCCTTGTTGCGCCAGGGTTTGTTCCTGAAATGGCGCACCTGGGCCATCATCGCGCCGATTTATCTGGGCGCGGTATTCGGCGGCCCGCTGGCGGTCGGCATCCTAGTGCTGGGCATGACCTGGCAGGGTTTGCGCGAATATGCCGAGATGGTCGGCTTGGTCAGCCATTACCGGTGGGTATTGAAAATCATGGGCATTACCGCGGTGCCGGTCGGCTTGGCCTCGCTGGACGGGTTTTATCTGCTGGCGCCGTTGTTGTTGCTGGTCGCCGTGGCGCAACCGCTGGCGTTTCAGGCGGTCAGCGCCGGCATCCACCAATTGGCCTTGTCGTCGTTCGGTTGGGCTTACATCGCCTGGCTGTTGGCGCATCTGGTGTTGATCGGCCGCTATATTCCCGGCGGCGACGGGGTATTGCTGGTGATTGGCGCGGCGGTGGCGCTCAGCGACAACATGGCGTTTGCGGTCGGTTCGCTGTTCGGGAAACACAAACTGACGGCATTGAGCCCGAACAAGACCTGGGAAGGCGTGGGCGGCAACCTGCTCGGCGCCTACCTCGGTACCGGGCTGATGAGCTTTGCGCTGCCGGAGCACCTTTACTGGCTTCTGTTGATCGGTTTGCCGCCGCTGATTGCGGTCGGTTCGGTGTGGGGCGATTTGTTCGAGTCGGCGATCAAACGCGAAGCCGGAGTCAAGGACGCCGGCAGTTGGCTGCCCGGCTTCGGCGGCTTGCTGGACCGGATCGACAGTCTGATTCTGGTGGCGCCGCTCAGTTACTATTTTTTGCGCCTAATGCTGTAGGGCAGTTCGGCCATGGCTTTTAACGAGCCGACTCCCGCCATGCCTGCCAGGACTCCAATTGCCGGATATGTTTGGGCGATACGACTAACCCCGGACGTGCGCCGCGCAATCGGGCCACCGCCGAATCGATCGAATCGGCCAGGCCATGGGCCAACAGCCACGCTACGGCAACGGTGGCGCTGCGCGAATAACCCAAGGCGCAAAACAGTAAGGTTTTGCCATGGCGTCCGGCTGCGTCGATTGCCGCAACGCCTTGCTCAATTTGCTGGATTTCCGGTGCCAGCAAATCCAACATCGCTATCGAGTAAATCGGTGCCTTTCCGGCATCGATCGCGATTTCCGGACAGCAAGAAACTAGCGCTTGGAGTTTGAATTGCCGTATGTCAGCGGACGAAGGGCAGCGGGACAGCCATAGATCCGGGGTAATTTCGCTCGGCGCCGGATTTCTGTAAGTCCACAAGCGTGAATTCAGCCATGCGCCAATCAAATAGGGCGCCAGCAGCACCTTGACCGCATCATCCATGTGTCCGCCAATGTTGCGGAACAGCGCAGCGTTCCCCAGCCAATAAATACCGGCCATCGCCGCCAAGGCGCATCCGGGCCACATTAGCCAAAGCCAGGCGCCGGCCAGCGTCCAAGCCGTCGCGGCAAGTGCCAGGCTGCCGGCGAAGTAGTACAGGCCGATGCGGAATCGCGCCGGATCGCGTTGTTTTAGCCCGGTTTGAGGCGTCAACGGAAACAGCATGACCGCGATGCAACCGACCAAAGCGCCGGTAGGAATGTCGATAAAGTGATGTTGGTAGGTTGTCAGTACCGACAAACCGATCGCTATCGCAATGGCGCGGAGCAACCAAAGCCGGATGCCCGACAAATATCGGGCATAAAATGTCCACAGAATGACCAGCAGGCTGATGTGCAATGAAGGCGCTTGGTTGAACGGTTTGTCGAAACCCAACAATACGTCGAACAACCAACCGGGAATACCGCTGGTTTGCGGGCGATCGAAACTGAATTTCAGCGGAAAGGCGATGAAACAGATACAGGAAACCAATTGCGCGAATAGCAGGCGTTTGGCGTGCGCGTCCAGTTCTTGACGGTTACCCGCCACCACAAAAGACAGCCCGTAGAACAGGTCGATAGACCAATACGGCAGAATCGACCAAGGCAGGAAAGGTATTTGGTATTCCCAGTTAAAGACGATGGATCCCACGTCGTCGCGCCGGGCGGCCAGCCAATTGCTTAAACCGTAACTGGCGAAAAAAAACGGGCCGAGAAACCCCAGCCAGAGCAGGCCGCGCCGCCAAGGGCGGCGGCTGGCGACCGACTCGGCCGTATTTTCAGGCATTACGCCGCGCTAAAGCGACCGTGAAAATCCCCCAGTCGTCGATCCGTTGTTCCAATTTGCTGAAGCCGGCGGCTTCCACCAATTGGTCCATTTCCATTTGCGTCCGTCTGCGCATGACCCATGCCGCGCCTTTGCGGTGGCTGGTTAGGGCGCGAGCAATGAATTCCAGTTGCGGATGCCAGGGTTGGCAGGTATAGATCAGATAACCGCCCGGAGGCACGGCTTCCGCCAAACCGGCCAGCGAACGCCGAATCAAAGCGTTGTCCGAAAACAATTCGTACAGACCGGAAACGATAGCCAGCGTCGGCTTTGGTGTTAGAGCCGCCAGACCGTCTTTGTCGAAGGCGTCGCCGATCTCGAAACGCGCGATGTGTTGTAAATTTTTCTCGCGTATCAGGGCGTTACCTGCCTCGACATTGATGTCGGAATAATCGCGCAGCAGGATCGAGTCCGCCTGTATCTCGCTTGCGGTTAATGCTTCCAATACGTATCGGCCATGGCCGGCAGCAATATCGACGATGCGTATTGCTTGATTGTTCCGACTCAACAATGCCAGCGCTTTTTGCAGCAATTCTTCGATATTTACCTTGCGCTGGCGTATGCCGCGCCAGCCGATGGAGTTTAAATAAAACCAGTCGATTATGCGGCCGAGCGGGGTGGTTCCGGACGGCTGGTTGCGGTAGACATAATCCAGGGTGCCGCCGGAATCGAATCCGGTTTGGTGGCCCAGGCGGATACCGTCCGAGAGATAGCCGCATAATTTCAACAGTGCTCGAGTCAGATTCCAATAGAGTAAGCGCCAGGAATGGGCCGGCAACGGCGCCGCCAACGCCGCCGCTTCGCGTTGCGTGTATCCGTCGTGGTGGGCGTTCAGCAGATGGGGATTTTGGCGAGCGCGAGCGAAATTATCTTTGATGAATGAACGGCATTTGCTGATCGGCAATGCCCGGTCGATTTCACCGAAGGTATCGTGGAAGAATCCCGGCAGAAAATACAACGATTTGGTTTTTGAGTCGATTCGAGCCAGAAATTCGTATTGCGGCAATGGCCTAACGACCCAATCGTCGCCGGAAACCAGCAACTGCGTGGGAACGTGAATGGCTTCGGCATCGGCGACGATACGTTCCGAGGTCGAATACAACTCCAGTAAGATGTTGGCCGAAATCGGCCGGGTAATCAGCGGGTCGCTGTTGTAACTGGCAATTCGTTCAGGATCGTGAGTCAAGAACTTGGCTTTGACGTAGCTGTTGACGAAAAAATTACCGCGCAGCTTCAGCATCAACCTCAAAAACGGTTTGGCGAGAGGCACATAAAGCTTCACGTCGAACGCCGGCGATGCCAGTACCATGCAGCGGATCTTCGGCGCGTAATCGTGTACCCAACCTGCGGCAACTACGGCGCCGACACTCTGCGCAACAATCGCGATATTTTCGACGGCAAAGCGATAGGTCTCGGCGATATGGTCGATGAAGGTTTGTATATCGCGTACCGATGTACCCAGACTTGGACTATAGCCGCGCACGCCGGGAGAACGCCCGTAACCGCGTGCGTCCCAGGCAAAAAAGGCAAACTCCGGTAACTCAAGTTCTTCGGCCAGATGGGCCATGCGTCCGGAGTGTTCATGGCCGCGGTGAACCAACACGATAGCGCCTTTGGACTCCTCTAGCGCAGGCCAATGGCGATAAAACAAGGCGAGGCCATCGTGGGTGGTGAAGGTTTTTTCTTCTACGGGACGTTTGGTTTTTGGCATGTAATCCCCCTGTAGTGGACGTTGATTAAATACGCGTTTATCTAACTTAGGATTCCGCCCCTAGCAAATAGGGAAGTTATTTTGAGCTGTATCCTTACTGACCAGCCTAATGGCCGAACTTAATTCTTTGTCACATTTAAAAAACCGCCGTCATGCCCGCTTGGAAGCGGGCATCCAGCGCCATGGATGGCAGGCTTCGGTCCATCCATGGCGCCTGGATTCCGGCAATCCCTGCCGGAATGACGAATTCCTTTAAGAATCTGACAAAGAAGAATTAATCCATTCATATTGCAAATTACATAAAGTTCCTACGTGAAAGTCGATTCGTTTTCCCAGGTTATCCAGCCCGTCGACGAATATTTGGAATTCTTTACGAATGACCTTTTTTCGTGAGTCCATCCGACCTCGCCCCAAGCAACGACATTGAATGAGGTCGCTTGGCTAAATCGACACCGAGGTGCTCAGACAGCGAGGTGCTTTTCCAAGTTGAACATCCAAATCATTACTCTCTACGATGAAAAGAAAGACTGTAATATGGTGTAGATCAGACTTAGTCTGGAATTAACCACATCGGCTAATATACCCCCTGAAATCCGCTGGGGATTTTGAAAAATTTTTTACTCAGATAGTAAAGCAACCTTTTTGCGCAGTAGAATTTATTGCAAAACCGCAATCGCTCTTTGCGCTATCCAGCCGTGAACCGCTTTGGTCGGGTGTATACCGTCCCAGAATAGGTAGGTGTCCGGCTTTTTACAGGTAAATGGTGGTTTATTGGGGTTAATGCAGGCATCGGTCACGTTGGTGATACCGAATAGGTTTGAGGCATTGTTTTCTTGATCCAAGACGATTTCCTCCAGCAAACCATATAAATTTAGCGTTCTGATATGGATACCCGGCAACGCTGACAACCCCTCCTGAACCTGCCCCAGTGCAGTATTAAATCCCACAGCCAACAGATTGGCGTTATAGGCAACAGTGAACTCCAGCGGTGTGGGTGGAGGCGTAAGAATTCCATCCAGCAATCTTACCGTCGGTGTAATGCCTATGTTCGGCACATTCATCAACAGAAAATTCCGCGCCCCAAAACCGTATAACGTTTGCATTGTCTGTGAAATATTGCCAATTGCCGCGCCAAGAACGGCTGAAGGATTTGCCGCGTTTAAAGCATCCCTGACATCGTTACCGCCAATTTCGATTACAAACAAGGTATTGGCGGAAATTGGATTGGTAGCGGCATCTATTTGATAATCCGTTAAATACGCGGAAACCTGATCGGACAAGTTGAACCGGCAACGGATCACATCGTCGACCGGAGTTTCGTCTGTCACTAAACGGGCTCTGGCGCCGCCTACCGCGTAATTGCTGGCTCGGAGTCCCGGATTTCTTAGAGCGGGTCTAACGGTTCCCGACAAGCCCTGGCCGAGCGCATATTGCTCGATCCAGGTAGCGCCGTTTGTGACATGGTGCCCGCCTCTGGCGTAAACCCCGTCCGGAACCAGTAATTCAACATACAAATCATCCGTTAAATACAGTTTATCCATTTGATCGTAGGGCGGCACATTCAACGGCGTACCCAGAGGACAATCCTCCAAGCCAAACTCACTTGGGTTATTAATCAGCACAAATGCGTTCCCCGAATCGCTTAAACTGCTACCAAACACCACCAGCCGATCAAAAGCGGATTTTTGGGCGAAAGCCGCTGACGAACAAACCAAGCTCAATGCCAGCATACAAATTTTAATCGTGCTGGTTTTATTGATTACTCGCATAACCACCTCCATATCTCGATTGTAATTTTATTTCAGACAACTGACTTCATTGTTGCGGGCGAGATGTAATCCCGTCCCGAGCAAGCCAGTCGAACAGCTCACCACCGGCATGATGGTACTTAAGCGGCCAAATTCAGCCCGGATTTTTTTGTATTTCATCGCAGCATTGCCAATTCGATGGTAAACCGATGCAAGTGATTGAACACAAAAAAAGCCGGACCACCGATTTGACATTAACGACGTCATATTCGGCGATCCGGCTTTCCTGAATCTCATTTATTCGGGATCCGCGACTTTCCGCATCTACCTTCCGATAGATTTAGCTGTTAAGTCGATATATAGCATATTAGTTTTAGGGTTTCAACCGAGGGTTTTTGTCAATTTTTATGCATAACCGCTAGCGTTACGCGAGATTTAGCCAACCCGGAATCGGCAGCCCCGGGCTTAAGGGCCGCCGATCCGGTTGCCGGTTTTATAGCTTGAATTAACCCGCGCGTCCCGCCGCGCTGGCTTCCGGTATTTCGATCAGACCGCCGGTTTTAACGTCGTAGACATAGCCGTACACCGGTATGTTGGACGGTACCAGCGGATGGCCCTTGATGCGGCGGACGTCTTCCAATACGCTTTCGGCCTGATTTTTGATGGTCAACCAATTGATGAATTTGCCGTCGGTGGAACCGGGTCCGGCACCGTGGTCATGCCAGCCCGAGGCATCGACGCTGGCGGTTTCCAGGCTGCTGGCGAGCAGGTCGCCCATAATCTCGTTGGTGAATGTTTCCATGCCGCAATCGGTGTGGTGAATGACGAACCATTCCCTGGTGCCCAACAATTTGTAGGAAATTACCAGCGAGCGGATGGCGTCGTCGCTGGCGCGGCCGCCGGCGTTGCGGATAACATGGGCGTCGCCTTCCGACAAGCCGGCGTATTTGGCCGGGTCCAGGCGGGCATCCATGCAGGTGAGGATAGCGAATTGGCGGGCGGGCGGCATCGCCAGACCGCCTTTATCGAAACCGGCAACGTAATCGCGGTTAGCCAGCAGTACTTCGTTTAGAATTTTGCTCATAATGAACCTCGGTGTGCGAAAAAACCCGGCTCGACGCATCGAAGCCGGTAATTGTAGGGATTACTATCTCCACCACCGATTGTATACAGGCCGCCCAACGGTTTAAAGACATTGTTTAGTTTATAAAATATAAACCATTGGTTTAAAAACTCCCCCGATTCCAAGCAAACCGCGTGGACCGGTTTAGTCATTTGGCGCTATGCTTTTATCATTACCGGTCAGTCTCCGCCGTCCTTAACCCCAAAAAATATCCTTGCCCATGTCCACTAAACGCACTTTGATCACCGACAATATTTACGATTATCTACTGACCAACTCCTTGCGAGAACCCGCCGCCTTGCGGCAACTGCGCGCGGAGACCGCCGCCCATCCGCTGGCCAACATGCAAATCGCCCCGGAACAGGGCCAATTCATGGCCTTGCTGGTCGAACTGACCGGCGCGCGCAAGATTTTGGAGATCGGCGTATTTACCGGCTACAGCTCCACCAGCCTGGCGCTGGCGCTACCGGAGGACGGCAAGCTCACCGCCTGCGACATCAGCAAAACACACACCGACGTGGCCCAGCGTTACTGGGAACTGGCCGGCGTCAGCCGCAAAATCGACCTGCGCGTGGGGCCGGCCTTGGATACGCTGGACAATCTGCTGGCCGAGGGACTGGCCGCCAGCTACGACATGGCCTTTATCGATGCCGACAAAGCCAATTACGACGGCTATTACGAACGGGCCCTAGGCCTGCTGCGCCGAGGCGGCTTGCTGATGCTGGACAACGTGCTGTGGAACGGCCAAGTGGCCGATCCGACATTTGACGACGAGGATACGGCGGCCATCCGGGCCCTAAATGCAAAAATACACGCCGATTCCAGGGTCGGCATCAGCTTATTGCCGGTGGCCGACGGTTTGACACTGGCATTAAAACGCTAGGAACTTTTCCGGACCGACACCGGCGGTAACGGCCGGAGCCCGTGGAATTCCAAGTCAAGCCGCATCTTCGCCCCGATACAACCATTCAAGTTCGGCAATGCCGGGGCTACCAACGAGCAGTTCCCGTATGCCTTCTACCAGAGTTGCCGCCTCTGCAAAGGGAGGTTTGTCCCGTCCGAACATCTTTCGGGCGTGACGGCGCAAGGACAGCAGCCATTCGTCGCGCCTGCCTTCCACATTGCAACAGTGCACGGCAAATTCTGCACCGCTACCAGGCAGAAACTCGATGAACCAACCCCAATCTTCCGAGTTGGGATAGCTGGTAGCAATGCCACGGCGCGCGAGTTCGCTACACAACCAAAACGCCAATTCCGCGCCATACACCTCGGGATTGACCTGACAATGCTCCGGCAATAACGGACTGAACAGCGCCGACTTGAACCGAGCGATGTCCTTGAGCGAACTCATACCGTTTGCCTTGGCGCACAAGCCAAGGCGTTGGCGGTAACGAAGAAGCTTCTCTCAAAGCGCCTATACATTCTGATAACCTGCCTTACCGATATAGCCATGCCGAGCCCTACGTCGAAGCTTGGGATTGACACGTAAGCCAGTGCAACATTGCCGACACCCAATTCTCTATCTTAATCGCTGATTTATGGGTCTGCGGCTAACATAAAGCCAAGCCGAGCATCGAATCACGCCGCGGACGATTCCGTTTGGTCTTGCCGCGCGGGATGCGCGACGCCACCTCGCCGCCTTTCCGCGTCCCGCTATGGCTTCCAATGAGCTTCGGAAAGGTGCTCGACCTTGCCTTCCAAATCCATCAAAAAACACTTCACATGAATATCTTTCCACGCCTTCAAACGCTCTTCGGCTTTGAGGCGATAAACCTCGCACGTGGCATCCGCCATGGCCTTTTTCGCTTGGCCTTGTTGTACAAGGCAATACTCGCGGATTTTGTTTGCCAGCAAAAACGCCTGCTCGCAATGGTGATCCCTTTCAAGGTTCTGCCCGCACGGATCATCGCCATAATAGTCATTATGACTGGGATGAAAATGTTTATAGGCTCCGCAGTCGCGATGCTCAAGAATAAAAATATCCTTGATTTTGCGCCCCAGCACGTCAATGGCTACCTGGAGGTGATGGAAAAACACGTCGTTCCACGCTGAATTTGCCGGCGGGCTATCAAGGTGCATCACACCGAGCGCGGTGCCAGCAAAAATCACTTGATCGTATCGGTTTGCCAAATTATAGCCATTCATAAACGACACCGTGTCATCAAGCAGGCGCTGATCCATGCAGCTCAGCAAAAGTACATGCTTACGCGGCGGCGCATGCCTGAAACCCGGATCTGGTGCTTTGTATCGATGCATATGCGACCTCCTGATTGTTATGGACAAACCCAGCCCGCCGAAAAAACTCCAAAAAGCGGCTCAAACAACTACGAATCGGCCAACCCGCGCATTTCCCGCTGAAACCAACGCAGCAATACCTCGACAATATAGTGTTGCTCTTGCTCGGTCAACATTCTGCCCTGCTCTATGCCGTGCCATTTGTGCAGACAGCTCCGGCAACAGCAGGCGGTGGCATGTTGCGCAACAAACACCGGATGGCCGCGATAAGGAGTCTGCTTGCCGTCGTTGGGAATCAGCGCCGGCGCCAGACGTTTGCCGACGAAATCCCGCGCGTGCCGGCGCATGGTCGGCAGGCCCTTGGCACGCAGATATTGCATATCCCCGGCCCGCAAATGAAATTTACCGCGAAAAGCCGACTTACCCAGCGCGGCGAACAGTTGCTCCAAATCTCTCATGTCAAATTCGCTTGGAATTCCGTCCGCAATAACTTTCGCATTTTGTTCCCCTTCCCTCAAGAGGCTATCGTAAAAGCCGATCAGTCCCTTCTCCCTCCGGAGGCTGTCGTAAAAGCCCCCCTTTGAACAAGAGACGCTGGAGACTTTTTAACAATCCCTAGCGATCCGCCTTTTTCGAAGCGGGAGGTTATCTATATCGAAATCCTCAAGGTTTGAATACCTCGTCAAACAACTCACGCATCGCCGCCCAGGATTTCCGGTCGGCTTCCGCATCGTAGGCAACCGCCAAACCGTTGGCCTTGCCCAACCGGTCGGCATCCGGATTGGTAAAGCCGTGGATCACACCCGGATAGTCGACGAAACGGTAATTCGCGCCGGCCCCCGTCATTTCCCGCTTGAATGCATCTATGCTTTCGGGGCTGACAAAGCTATCCGCCGCCCCGTTCAACACCAAAACCCTGGCTTTGACCTTACCGGGTTGGGCCGGGGTTTCGGTGACCAGATTACCGTGAAAACTGACCACGGCGGCTAAATCCAAGCCCTGTCGAGCCATGTTCAAAACCGTCGCGCCGCCGAAACAGTAGCCTATGGCGGCAATTTTTGCCGCGTCCACATTGGGCCTGCCAACCAGCAATTCCCTGGCCGCCTCAAAACGCTGTTGCGCCAATCCGGCCTTGGCCGTTACCGCATTCATGAAAGCCGCCGCATCCTTGCCGTGTTCGCTGTGCCTGCCATCGCCGTACATGTCCACCGCCAGCGCGGTATAACCCAGTTCCGCCAGCATGCGGGCCCGTTGGCGGGCGTAATCGTTCAAGCCCCACCACTCGTGTACCACCAGCACGCCCGGCTGCTTGGCGCCCTTGGCATCGTCCCAAGCCAGATAACCCTTCATGACCGTATCGCCGGCCCGGTATTCGACGTTTTCTTCATGCAACGCCGCCAGCAACGCCGGACTGACCAGAAAAGAAATCAATAACAGAACCAGTTTCATGACAACTCCAAATGCTTGTCTAAAAATCTAAAAGGATGACCGACACCGGCGGCCAGAATGCTGACGGCCGCACGACTTCCCGCACAGCGGGCATAATACATAAGCTTAACGCTTGGCGTAAGGATAAGCTTGGCATGCCGCCTTCATCAACCCGGTAAAATGTCATGCGGCGGGAATTTTTAAGCCGCCCGCGCGGCGGCGAACTAGGTGGCGACAACAGCATTGTTGCTGGCCATTTTCTAAGCCGCCTGCGCGGCGGCGAACTTTCGCGCGGTACATCAACGTGCCCCCCGTTTGTTTCTAAGCCGCCTGCGCGGCGGCGAACGTTAGGCCAACTTCCAAGCCTTGATTAGCAAGTTTCTAAGCCGCCTGCGCGGCGGCGAACGGTCGGTGAAGGTTTACCAACCGATGCTGCGATTTCTAAGCCGCCTGCGCGGCGGCGAACGCTGATCGTCTTCAGCGGTTTATCAATAATAATTTCTAAGCCGCCTGCGCGGCGGCGAACTGGCGGCTGGATTAAATAGCATATTTTCGCTATTTCTAAGCCGCCTGCGCGGCGGCGAACCAATCAAGAACTTTAGTGTAACTAGGGGTAGTTTTCTAAGCCGCCTGCGCGGCGGCGAACGCCGGATATA
>NZ_JANIBJ010000031.1 GCF_024505185.1 Methylomonas subterranea | reverse complement strand
CATCTGCACCGTACATTTGTACGGTGCAGATGACCAAAAACGACGGCAATTTCATGGTAATTTGCCTAAACATACCTTAGCGCAATTCAATTAGTTTAGTAGATAACCCGGAATCAAAGCATGCCAAAAACCGCCAAACTTTGCCAGTTACCGCAATCACTTTTAATGTAAGCCATTGATGTGTAATTGGATTTTTTTTATCGATGTGCCAGTGTTGATTCAACAAAAAACAGCGAATCGTCGTAACTATCTGAATCAAAAATAAATTTTCATTTTTTTGGTGGTTTATCGACTGAAATTTTACTTCTAAAACATGCAATTTCAGCCATATTTTTACAAATTGCGTAATTTCCCAGTCTTTTATAGATCATGCTATTTTTAATCAAATCACTCATTTTTAGGTGTTTTTCGCGCATTTTCGGCGATTTTGCGATAAAAATATCCACAGCACAAATTCTATTTTAATTTTCGCTGTGGATAATTTTGGCGAAAAGCCCGGGGGCGAGGAGGAGTGCGCGGACTGCATCCCTTGATACACAAGGCCTGTAGAATTCAGGCCATTACAATTCATCGTTCTTGCGTTTTTACGCCTGTTTTTTATCCTTTTTTAACAACTTACAACCGCTCAACTGTGTATAACTTTTAGGGGGAAACACTTAAAAAAGGGTGCTCACTCATGAGCGTTGGCGACCATATCCGTGTAAAGCGGTGCTGAAACTCCGCGCCCCTAGCGGCGAACAAAAGTCCAATTTCATCAACGAATTTTTCGTTTATGAATAATGCTATTTTTCCTGCCGTCAATCTCGTTAACGTGAATGATCTCCATGTATTGTGTAAATCTCTTCCCAAGGTCATCAACCACATATCCAGGCTTTGAAAGTGTGTGAGACACAATATCTCTTATCCCGCACACATCAACAGCCATGATCGCGGCCCCAACTCCTCTAGCGCTCCATACAACTATCTGCTTACCTTCTGAGTGTTGATCTCGTACCCATGCGACAAGCGGATGATTTACTCGGTTGTTAATCAGAAGTGTGCCGTCTACATCGACATAGACCACATTCGGAACTGGATATTTTTTGATTGGCTTTATGCTACTCATATATATCTACTTATTGGGTTTTAAATGTGTCGGCCGATAGTTTTACTGTATTCGCCAACGGGTTTAATTTGATTGCATCCTTCAAATGGTCCGGCGCCAGGTGGGCATAGCGCATGGTCATGCTGATATCGGCATGACCAAGGATTTTTTGCAGGCTCAAGATGTTGCCACCGTTCATGACAAAGTGGCTGGCGAACGAATGACGCAAGATGTGGGTCTTCTGTCCTTGGGGAAAATCGATACTTGTATGTTTCGCCGCACGCCGGAATGAGCCGATGCAGTTGGTGAATATTCGATCGTCCGGATTCAGATAACCGGCATACTGATCGAGGGCATGGAAGAAAGCAGGATCGAGCGGCACGGTTCTGGTTTTCTTGGACTTGGTGAACTCGAACGTAATCCGGCCGTCGCGCAACTGCTTGCGCTTCAACTTCTCGGCCTCGCTCCACCTGGCCCCGGTCCTTAAACAGATTTGCGTAACCCACCAGGTATTCAGGTTTTGCGCGTGGATCCGGATGACCTCGAGCAGCTCATCAATTTGCTTGCGGCTCAGGTAGCTCAGTTGGCGTTCCTGCACCTTGATGAAATCAATATCGCAAATCGGCGATTGGTAGGTAATCACCTTCAGCTTTTTCAACTTGTTGAACACCGCCGCCAAATAGCCATGCAGGTTGTTGAAGGTCTTGAAGCAAACCACGTCGCCTTCAAAGGTTTTCTGGTAACGGTATTTCAAAAACTGTTCGGCGGTTAATTGGCTGGCGACCGGGTTTTTCAAATCGCTTGCCATTTGCAGCAGTGCTCGCCGGCGGCGCTCGCCGTCCGCCAAGTTGATGCCGTGGTAAATGAACCAGCTTTCAATTAACTCCTTCAGCGTGCGACCGTCCATCGCCTGTTCATGGTTAACGCGATATTCGGCCAGATAATTGCGCTCGAACAGTTCCGCATCTCCCTTGGCAGTAAAGCCGGTTCGCCGGGTTCTTGGCATGCCCTTGCGGTCAATCTGCACGCGCCAGGTGCCGTCTTTGTCTTGTTTAATCGCCATGACTCAAACCAATAGGCAACGACAAGCCGAAAAACCGTTTAGGTGTTCGGCTCGTCCTGTCATCACTAAGCCGCTTCCGCAACGGTATTCAATCGATCGGAAACAATGCGCCTTGCCTCACCAAAATCAGGCAAGCGATAACCCTCTGCATCTCGCAACACCATAAACAGCGCGTCACATAGCGTTGAGGACGTTTCCTTAACGAACAGGCTTTTAACATCTTCTGAAAAGCCCATCTGCTTGCCGTTGGCCACAATGACCGCCGCCACCAAGGTTTTGAAATCCTCGCCCGATGATTCAACAAAACGGTGCGCCAATTGCGCCACAAGGTCTTTCGAAGACTGTTCCAGTTTTCGGTTAATCCAATCGTTGATTAGCCTCAACTCGCCATGCAACGATTCCATCGATCGATCCAAGAACGCCAAGGCTTCATTCATGGTCGGCAATTCGCCTCGCATGGCTTCCAACTCCTTGCGCTTAGCTATGAACTCGATGGCTGTCATGGAGGGCTGTTTGAGTTTCGACGTGCTGGCCATAACGTGTTCTTCACGCGACAAGGTTTGGCTCAGGTTTTCGATTTTTTCATTTAACTGACGAATATCAGCCAACAACGACTGGCGTTCCGCCTGCTTGGCTGCGATGGCATCGCGCGCGTTTTGCGCGTCTTGCTTCAGTTCCGCATGATTCTTATGCGATAGGTTCATGATTGTTCTCCGTAATCCAAGGGCCGGCGCCAAGGCCGGCCGGGATGATAGTGGTTAAATAATGTTGGGTGAATCGTCCAAAACATGGAGCGTACGATCGATCAATTCGATAGAACGCTCCAGCGCGGTAGCGAGTCCCGTTGGGTCTTGATTGATATGGCTAAACATGTTCACGTCACGCTTGGCTTCTTCAACATCGGCGCGGATTTTTTGAAAGTCGTCGGTCGTTAACGAACCATCAAACTTAATTCGATCCATGGCGCTGCTGATCTTGCTGGCGGCGTTTTGTAACAGTGAGTTAGTTTTTTGCATGTCGATTTCCTATAGATTGTTAAAAAGTCTCCTCAAGACCAGCCCAAACGCTAAATAGACAGATTGCCGTTCAAGCTATCCGGAATGCTTTCAGTTACTTGATCAAGCGGTTTTGCGCCAATGTGCGTACGCATCGTGCTATTCAGTCCCCAAATTAAAATGCCTTGCGACCGCAACGAATTGCCACCATTTTTAGCCTCGTATCCCAATGGGTCCGGATTTTTGCGGTAATACCCTTCCAGGTTTAATTCATCCACAATCGATTCGAGGTTATCCACGACAAACTGACGGATCGTATTGGTGATTTTGGGTTTTGGGTAAACAATCAGATGCGCCGTCATGAATTCCGCATCAAAACCTTGTGCCCGCAATTGGGTGAGTGGTGAATTAACCGGTAATATGGTTAAAGCCATGTTCGTTCTCCATAATGATCATTAAGAAACCCGGTTTACGGCCGGAACCGCTCCTCAAACCCTGCTTTCAAATTGCCGGATCGATTGACTCGGCAAAAAATTGTCCGTTTACGTGGTGCGGTATCACCTCAGCCATATCGAATTCAAAGCCAAAGTGCTCAACGCTGACCTTGGTCGGCAACTCCCACAAAAATTCGTGGTCTCCGGCCTTGGCTTTTTGCTCGGCAATCAGGCCTTCAACAATCGCCGGCACATTGGCCGTCACGTATTGGCAAAGCGCCTTGTTCAATCGCCGGCGTGGATATACGCGCAAACGGGCTTTGTAAATATCGGCTTCTAAGCCTTGCCGGCGCAATTCCGCCAAAGGGTTAATCATGTTCGTCATTTTCAAGTTCCTGAATAGAGTTGATAAATGACCGGTTACAGTCGGCCGCCTGCTCCTCAAGCCAGGCACTGCCAATTTGTTCAGCGATTCACCTCCAAAATGAAATAGGTTTCGTAATTACGGCGGTTTCTCCTCACAAATCCCGCCGAAAATAAAAAAAAGAAAAAAAGTCGATTTTTGCTGTACCACCTACACCAAAACGCCGTAAGCCACGAATGGCGAGGCTTGCAGCCGGTGTAGGTAGCGGTATAGCGGCTGTACCAGCTATCCCACCCATACCACTTTTCCGCGATTTTTCCGGCAATGGTTTAAGTGGTATAGGTACGGTATAGGTAATATATTTTTTCCCTATACCAGTTAAAGCACTGAAATTGTGCTGTTTTTTTGTGGTGGTACAGGTGGTACAGCAAAAAAGCCGTTCTGGTGTTTTCATAGCTCTATGGCCTCCTCCGGAATATCCAGCATTTTGGCGAATTGCTGTACCAGTACCGCCCGTTCAGGCAGCTCGTAATATTTGCCGTCGCCGCGGTCTGATCGACCGTGAACATCAATCCCAAGCTTGAGCATGGTTTGCCCGATGCAACTTCTGGCCGCCGGCTTGGTGACCTTTTGTTCATGTTCGACGGACCAAGCCATAAAGTCGTCGACCAATTCCGTGGCGGGAATTCTGGCTCGGCCGCCAAACGGTTCTTGCTCGGTGATCTTGTTGTAAAAGAACTGGTTCACCCCGCTGAGGTTGCCCAACTTCTCCGCTATCAAACCTGGCGTTTGTGGGCAGCGGTAAGGATCGAAGTCGGATAAGTCGACGATCAGCAGGTAGTTCAATAACCTGGCCGGCCCGTTGGTGTTGATCCAACGCCAAAGCCGTTTGAAATAGTCCGGGTTCTGGGCGAATCTGTCCGACGGCTCCAACACCAAATAACGGCGCTCACGAATGCCGGCGCTCAACACCCGCGAATGGTTACTGGCGAAAATCAACCGGCAATAGTTCGGCAAGGGCTCGATCTCCAGGCCTTTGCGCTCCATATTGACCGTGGTTTCCGACACAATGCCCTTCAGGCGGTCGGCCACGTGCTTATCGGTCAAATCCACCTCATCGGCAAAAATCAATAGCCGGTTGGCTACCGTGCCGTTGAATCGGCCGGCAATGGCATAGGCGCCGTTGGTCTTGTTGCCATGCGGCCCGAGTATTCTGAGCAACGGTTCCGCCATGGTGCCCTTGCCGGTGCCTTCCACCGATTTCAGCACGATCGCTACACTGGGCTTTTCATCGGGTTTTTGGAACAGGTGCGCCATCCAGCCAATCAAGTAACGGTAAGACGGCTCGTGACCGGCGCAAATCACATGCTTGATGTGATCCAGGTAGGGCGATACATCGCCGGCCATCGGCTTGACTTGCAGGCCGCGGTAAAAATTCAGCGCGTCCGGCGGGCATTTCTTGGGATCTGGAAAAAATCCGGTACCGCCGGGTTTGAAGTTTTTGCCGGGCCACTCGAGAAAAGCCTGACCCCGGTTTATGCCGTTGATTTTCTTTATGTGCAGGAATTTCTTCTTGAATTCGGCGGGTGATTCAAACGTCAGCACGTTGCCTTGCACCTGGCAAAACCGCTGCCCGACAATCACGTTTTTGCCGCCGACCAGGGCATGGCAATATAGTTCGTTCATCGTGGCCAGCTCAGGAAGGTCATCTTCATGGATAGGCGACCCATTCGCCCAGGCTTTCACCAGCTCTTGATTACCCTTGGCGCCAACTTTGTACATGCCGGCAATCTCGTTGCTCGATGGCCAGGTTTGGCGTGCAGCCGGTGCCGTATCGCCAACAGGTTTCACCGGGTCACTATCAAGATTGATCTTCGGTTTACGCTGCGGCAATTCACCTTGCTCGGCCAAGTTTTCGAGCAGCTCGGTTCTAAACTCATGGGCGGCGTCCATCAAGCGGCGCCCTCCATGGTCAGCACGTCGTTCCAGTCCTGGCCTGTTTGCGGCGGAATCAACACCTTGCCGCCGACAGACACAGCGGCTTTATTGGCGGCGGCTTGGCCGGTGCCGCTTTCGTCGTTGTCGCCGGCAATGATGATTTCCGCATCCGGAAACAATCGCCGCGCGGCTTGCGCCACCGGTTCCAGGTTGCCGGCATCCATCGCCACCATGACAAAAACGCCTAGTTCCTCATGCAAACTGGCGCCGGTCGCCCAACCTTCCACAATCAGCAATCGATCGATGTTGTTCGAATTGCCGATAACACTAAAACAATGCTTTTTCTTGCCATGGCGTAAAAATCGCTTGCCGCCGTCTTCATCGATAAATTGCAGGTTTACTAACTTACGATCCTCTCTATAAAGCGGAACTATGAGACGGCCGTTGCCGCTCATACGCAAACCCAGCGGCGGAACTCCTTTATGCTGTAAATACAGGTGCTCTTTGGCACTCAAAACCGGCTTAGCAACTTTCCAAATATGCGCGGCCCGTTCCGCCGTTTGTTTTTGCAATGCGCGGCGCTCGTTTTCCCGCTGTTTTTGTTCCTCGGCGATTTGCCGACGCTCGGATAATGACAGGCGTTTGCGTTCGCCCGATAACGAACCTGTTATCTTGACGCCGGTCGGCCAGTACTCGAAATACCACGCCGGATTCCCGTCCGCGTGAATCTTGTAGGATATGCTGAGTTTCCCTTTTCGGTCGTCGATGTGTCGGGCTCGGTGTATCGTGCCATCGGCTATCAGCGTGTCGTCCGTCGTAACGCCATGCGCCGCCATATCGGCGCGAACAGCGTCAATTAAATCGTTTATATTCATTGCATTAGCTCCTTGCGAACCCTGCAAAAAGCTTCTAAACTGTTTTTGGTTCTGGATAGAAGCTTGGTTGATAAATGGCCGGCGGGCTCCTCAACTCCGCCGGCCTTTTTTTATGCGCTCAACACTTCATTGATCAATTGGTTTAACAAGCCTTCCAAATCCCGCAAATCGTCCGGGGTAACCCCTAAAAAGCTTCGCGCCGGCACGGTAGTAACGCCTGTCGATGCCTTTGGCCCCCGCAGCACCCGCAAAATCAGCCCGGCTTGGCCCGTGGTCAGGTTTTCTGTGATCCATCGAATGGATGGCGTTTGCCGGCCACCGCGCGCCCGGCGCTTTTTGTATCCGGCCTCGATCAGCTCTTTTGCTTGCTGACGACTAGCCGGCGCGGAGTAATCAACGGCCTTTTTGCGCTTGCGTTGCCGGGTCGGTTCGCTGAAACCAAACTGATGCTTAGCGGCCAGATTCCCGAAAAAGGCGTTTTTCCAGCCTACGGTAGCCTCTGAATCGGTTGCCTCCAGCACAGTCAACAATTTGCGAATGCCCGGCCTACCGCCGCGTTTGCCTTTCAATATAGGTTCTTTGCTGCCGTCGGCCCGGGGCTTAAACGGCTGTCCGTCGAGGTCGGTTTGCCTATCTATCCTGGCTTTTGCGGACTTGATCAATTGGCGCGCGGCTTTTCTGTAAATTTGCTTTCGAAGTTTCGGCGTTAGCGTATTCAACCGGCCAACCACCCCATCCAGGCCTTCGATATCGACTTTAAACATGGCTCACCGCCTTAGTGTTTAGCACCGCTGCATTGTGGAATGCTTCCACCAGCGACTTAATGTCCTGAACCTCGTCGCTGATAGCCTGCAAAGCATAGTAAATGACTTCGTCGCGAGGCCTGTCCTCATCGTCGTCCTTGGCAAAGTGGTTGCTCAGCATTTTCAAAATAGCGCCAGCTTTTTCGGAAGCCATGTTCACGGTATCCGCCAAGGCCAGCGTATTGTTCATACCGCCGATAGGAGACAGCCTGTGGCTGAAATCCGGGACGACTGCCGGTGCTGGGTTCGTGTCTTCTGCCAAATCCTCTCTGGCGGATTCAGTGACCAGCCAGCCGACGGCGCCAAGTAGATTGGCGGAACGCT
Source organism: Methylomonas subterranea (assembly GCF_024505185.1). GTDB lineage: Bacteria > Pseudomonadota > Gammaproteobacteria > Methylococcales > Methylomonadaceae > Methylomonas > Methylomonas subterranea. The sequence goes on along the minus strand of NZ_JANIBJ010000031.1, from coordinate 43,411 downwards.
GGGCCAAGCCAAACAACCACGTCCGGCTTATCTGGCGAATACTCGCCCGCGGTTTTCGGGCCTTATTCAGGTGTTTCGCCAGATCGTCATAGCAACGTTGGATTTCTTCGAACGACGGCGCGGCGCACGTCGGGCGATAATCGAGCACCAGCTCTCGAGCCAGCATTTCTTCGCAGGCGCCGCGGACAATCTCGTCAAATCGATTCGCCGACGAGAAAAACGCATCCAGCAACAGATGCTGCCGTGACCAATCGCGTTGGAGATCGCCATGGGCGGCAAAAATCGAATCCAGGCCAGCAATATCAACATTCTTAAGCATCATGGTCTTCTCCGGCTGAATTTGAGTTTTTGGTATCGCCTTTGGACGGATAGGCGAATACCACGTCGGACTTGTTAAAAAAGTCCATCAACTCGGTATTGAGTTCGGCCATATTTTCGATGAACGGCGCCAGTAAGCTGGATAGGTCCGATATGGCCCGGTCTTGGTTTCCCGCCATCAAAATGTCGAGGGCTTTCAGGCCGTTGATGGCGTCGTCCATGCGCTCGGTCAAATTCATAAAATGATGGCGTTGTTGGTCGGAATCTTCGGCCACAATGGCGATCGGTTGTTTTGGTAACACTGGCTTGGCGCTCATTGCTCACCTCCCGCCAAGCGAGCCCAGCGTTCGAAGCGTTCTCCGCCGCTGTCCAAATACTGATGGACCTCTTGGGCGGTTGCTCTGGCGTCCAGCGTCAGCACGGCCATGCAGTCGTCGAACAAGGCTTTATCCAGGCCTCTGAGCCGGACCAGGTTGAACGGGAAGCGGTAGCCGTTGTACAGCCCGAGCAGGAACAGGCGGACGGTTTCGGCTTGGCCGCTATCGCGCTCGGCCACGTCGGCCAGGCGCATCAACGCAGGAAGGCCGGCCTCGGTAGCGGCTTGGCGCTCGGTGTCCAGCTCGGCCATTCGCCGGAAGAAATCGTTAAGGGCTTCGGGGTGTTGGGTGGATTCTGGGCGCAATTGGCCCGTGGCTTGGGTGTTCATGCGGTAACTCCTAGTAGTGAGGAATAACCGCCGCTGATACTTTCCACGGTATCGGGCGACGGACTTGAGTGGAGTGGAAAACCGCTACTAGGTGCGGCCAGCGCCGAACGCTGCCCAAACAAGCCCGCCATTATGACTAGACGCGATAACACCGCGCTAAAAAGTGACGTGCATAAAAAAGCCGCTAATGACTGCGGCGATTTTTCGCCTAGTACCAGGTTTCCACGCCCGGTGCTGGATGTGCCAGCGACTGAAAGAATAGCGCTGCTAGTTTGGCATGTCAACATCATGCAGCACCGCCAATCTTTTCGATCAAAGCACGGATGTCTTCAACGCGCCATGCAGTGGTTCGCTCCGTGAGTTTCACGGGGGCAGGATAGGTGCCTTCTCTGACGCGATTCAAAAACGTCGTCCGACCGACCGGAATTAGAGCCGGGATTTTCTTCTTACTGTCTCCAACGATTTGCCAAATCCGCAAAAAACCTGTTTCTGGAAGCTTGTGTGCTGCTGTCGCCATGTAAATGCACTCCTCTGTGGCGTGTGGTACATGGCTGCATGATGATGGAGTTAAAAAAAATAACCAGAACGACAGCTAGCTGACATCCTGATTTATTTATAGTTTCTTCAATAAATTTCTTGTGTATTCAAAGGATAAATTAACTTTTTTTGATATTTCATCAGCCGCGTTTTTTTTATTTAGTTTTAGCCTGTCCTCATTGTCTAGATAATATTTAATTGCAGCTTCTTTTCTCGTTGGCGGATGTTTTATATGTCTAAATCTACCGCCTTTGCTTCTTGTGGCTTTGTCTCCAGTAGCAAAGTGACAAAAACCATAATAAGACCCAAGGTAAAAGTTGGCATCGATTAGCGCTTTCATGGCTAAATCCATTCGGCCTTGTGCGTAGTTGTATCCGCACTTCAAGGCATAAAAAAACGCTATAGACAATATCAAATCGTCGTCACTCGAGTCTGACTCAGTTAGCGCGTCATATAGGCATTTATCAAGTTCTTGTCCGGTTGATTCGTGCGCAATAGCCGCACCGTGAGCAAGATTCAAGTAAATTTCAAATATTCTATTAATTTCAGATTCAAGCGCTTGGCCATCTAACTTATTTCCGATTTCAAATCTAACTGAATTTTTAATATCGCAGATACTGTCAGTAAAACAGGCTCGAAAGTCTTCAACCGGTTTGTAATATCCTGAATTTGTAGAGTCCAAAAAATTCACTCCGTCAAAGTGAAAGCCGTCCAAGAAGGGTTAACCGGAAACAGGTGGACGAAACCTGCTTATTGCCCGCTAAAGCTATCCGGTTGATTCGATTATAACCAGATTGGCTTTATGACCGCCAGCCGCGTAAAGCCTGGCTTAGTTTTTGGCTGATTTACCGGTTTGTGCCGGCTGTTTGCCGTTTTGCGGAAACATCCACTTGGCGACGATGGCAAACAGGCCCAGGACGTTTAACGTGGTGGACGCAATAAAGGTGATCAGCACCTTTTCAGTGAGCACGAATCCGTTGGTTTGAAAGCCGGCCAGCAAAATGGAGCCGATCACGCAAGCCAGCCAAATGCAGACCAGCCAGAATATTTTGTTGGCGTAGGCGATCCTGAGTTGGTGCGTGTCGGAGGCTTCGGTGATTTGCTGGCGAAGAGCATCGACTTCGCATTGCAGTTTGTGTTCGTTTAAGTCTAGGCTGAGGTCAGGCAGGCCGGATTCTTCCTCGGTCGGCTTGTCGTGGGAAGCCGCTTTGTGGATCAGTTGCGAGGACGTGGCCTTGGTCACGCGGTTTCTATCAGGCCTTTGTAGTAGTTGGCGATCAGCTCGTTATCGATCACCGCGAATTGCTGGCGGGCCCAGGTTTCGCTCCAGGGCGTGTTTGGCCGGTGGGTCAGCGCCGACAATTGGCCGCCGGTGTAGTGGCCGTAATTGTCGAAAACACCTTTGATCAAATCGGCTTCGTCGGAATCCGGCTCGATCTTATCGTCGGTATCCAGATAGTCGGTAACCAGATTAGAACCGTATTTTTGCAGCGGTTTGTACAGTTTTGGAATGACCGGCCCCCACTGCCAGGCGTGGGTATTGTGGTAGTGGATGGGCTCGTCCAAAATGGCAAGCGCGTACCCTTGGGCCAGGAATACCAGCTTTTGCAACTGCATGTTGGTGAGTCGCTTGCTTTGTTCCTGCGCCAATCGAATAAATTCGTTTGCAACTGCGTGCGATGATACGGCCATGGGTGAATTGTAAGTTAAACCGGATAAAAGGCAATCGGGGTTGCTGCGTATTTTAGTCCGTCGGCGTTCAATAACATTTGCCAGAAGTCATCGTGGTGATATAGCGGTAACAAGTCCATGACCAACAGGCAAACCCGGCCGCGTTCCGGTCATAATACCGCTATCGCTCAACCAAGGCCGCCACCATGCACATCACTTGCCCGCACTGCCTACACAAAGCCCACATCACCTCGAGCAACGACCTGAACGACGAAAAAACTATCTCGGACCTCTATTGCATTTGTCTGAATCCGGACTGCGCCGGCCGCTTTGTCATGCAACTGGCCTTTCAACGCTGGCTTGCTCCGCCGGCGATTTCAATAGTGCAACTGGCCGCCAATCTGCTGAACACGCTCAGCAAAGCCGAACGCGAGGCATTGTTGCAAGGCTTGCCGCCCGGCTGATCGTTAAAAATCATCCGTCATTGGCTTATGCCTGGCTTTGCATAAGTCGTTGCCTTCGCTTGCGGCATGCCGGGCCGCAGGTAATCGCGGTTTTGATGCCCTCGAAACGACCGCCACACATGGGGCATTTGTGCAGATACAGCGGTCGGCTGTAGGACATGACGATAGTTTTGCTATGCGTGGCAGTGCGACCACGCGGCGCATTGGCAATATCGGATAAGCGCTTTGCCCGCGTTTCATGATATTGGTCATCGTGTACTTTCACTATTTCCATACGCCCTCCTAAATGTCACAGTATCTTAGCACCAAGATACTGTGACAGCAAAAACAAGTCAAATCAGTTTTCGGGGTAAAAAGAACAAACTAAATAAAGTTTTGTGCTGGGTTTTTTCACTATTCCAAGAAATTCTATAAAAAAACCGTTTAGCCCGGCCGGGTTATGCCTGGCGTTGAAAGGGAATTATTATGGCGCCGGCCTTGAGTTGATCAAGATAATCGGCCCAAGCCTGCATCATTCGCCTTCTTTCGTCCAAATATTGCGCCCGGTTATAGGCAGCTCGGACTTGATCGCGCGGCGCATGGGCCAATTGCCTTTCTATGGCATCGGGGCTCCAGCCTTGTTCGTTAAGCAGGGTTGATGCCGTGGTTCTGAATCCGTGCGCCGTCATCACATCCGATTCATAGCCAAGCGATTTAAGGGCCGTTCTGATGGTGTTATCCGACATTGGCCGGCCATCGCCACGGCTAGAGGGAACACGTACTGGCCGCCGCCGGTAAGCGGCTGGATAGCTTCCAATATTGCCCGTGCTTGTGTGGATAGCGGAACGATGTGATGAAAATCAGTTTTGGAAATGTAGGGGCGCCATTCTTTGGCAGCTAAATCGACATCTGCCCAAAGCATTTGCCTAATTTCTCCCGGCCGCTGAAACAGCAATGGTGACAGCCTGAAAGCGGATTGCACAACGAACGTGCCGTTGTAATTACTGATGTCTCGCAGCAGTTGACCGACCGCTTTGGGTTCTATGACCGCCGCCCGATGCTTTACCTTTTGCGCCGGTATCTGCTTGGCTACCGGTTGAGATGGATCGTAGTCGGTAAAGTTATGCACGATGGCATAGGCAAAGATTGCACTGATTTCGGCATGTAGCCGGTGGGCCGTTTCGAGTTGCTGTTTCTCAATCATCGGCTTTAACGCCGCCAGTACATCGGCGGATTTGATTTCTTTTATGGGCTTGTTGCCTAAGACGGGAAAGGCTAGCCGTTCGATGCGGCTGGCTTTCTTTTGGTGCGTTGTGGCACTGGTAAGGTGGGCGATTGAGTCAAGCCATTGGCGGGTAACGTCGGCGAAGCTGTCTATTATCGGAAGCCCCGCGTTTACCCTGTTATCGTTGATCTTAGCTAGCTGTCTAGCCGCTTTGATTTCTCTCCTTGCTTCGCTGGGGTCAAAACCATCGGCAATTCGCTGCCTGGCTTCTTCGGCTTTACGCCTGGCGGCCTCTAAGGTTGTATCTGGATAGACACCAAAGGATAGTTTTTTGCGCTTTCCCTCGTAGGTGAAAATTAGCTTCCATATCTTGGTGCCGTTTTTACCAACCACGAGATTAAGGCCGCCGCCATCACTGATAAAGTAGTCCTTATCTTTCGGCTTAGCAGCCCTGTAGACCGTGTCTTTATTGAGGTTTATGGCCATATTGTGTCCTCGAGTGTGTCCTTCTGATCGACATTATATGAAAGGACACGATAAAGGACACACTTTTACTTGTATGTCCCCGTATTTCGTTGAACTTCCCTGAACAATAAAAAACCCGCGAGCCCAGAAGATTCGCGGGTTTTTGCACTTCTTTGCACTTCCGTGCATTCTCAAATGGTACCGACGGCCGGACTTGAACCGGCACGACTTGCGTCACCACCCCCTCAAGATGGCGTGTCTACCAATTTCACCACGTCGGCTTAATCGTACTTGGCCCGGACTTATTCAGCCGGCGTTACTTCTTTAATGGCGGGAGCTTCGGGCAGGGTTGCCACCGGTACCGAATCATCCCCTTTATTTTGCGATAAAGGCACATCGGAAACCGTTTTTTCAACAGCGGGGACATCCATGATGTCGGTTTTCTTGCCTTGATAGCCGCTCAAAAAAGCCAAGCCTAAGCTGGTCACGAAGAACAAGCTGGCAAAAATAGCTGTGGTTCGGGACAGAAAGGAAGCCGAACCCTGAGCTCCGAAAACAGAGCCGGATGCACCGCTGCCGAAAGCAGCACCGGCGTCGGCCCCTTTGCCCTGCTGCATCAGAACCAGGCCGATAATCCCGATACCTAACAGGATGTGTATAACAATAATAATTTGATACAGCATATTAATCCTAAAACAAAAATTCTAAACTGAATGACAAATTTGCAAGAATCCCTTTGCATCCAGCGAAGCGCCGCCGACCAAACCGCCGTCGATATCCGGCATCGCAAACAAGCCTTTGGCATTGTCGGGTTTTACGCTGCCGCCGTACAAAATTTGCACTTTTTCGGCTATGGAGGGGTTTCTGTCCGCGATACGTTTACGAATGTACTGGTGAACTTCTTGCGCCTGTTCGTCGCTGGCGGTTTTACCGGTGCCTATCGCCCAAACCGGTTCGTAGGCGATTACGGCGTTTGCGAACGCTTCGATACCGGCCGCATCGATAACCGCATCCAATTGTTCGTCAACCACTTGAAAAGTTCTGTCTTGCTCGCGCTCTTCCAGGGTTTCGCCGACGCATAGCACTGGAATAACGTTTTGTTTTTGCGCCTGACAGAATCGGCTGGCCACGGTTTGATTGGTATCGCCGTAGTATGAACGTCTTTCGGAATGTCCAACCAAAGCGTATTTGCATCCGCAATCCGCCAGCATGGCCGCCGAAATTTCGCCCGTGTAGGCACCAGCGGCCTGATCGGCAACGTTCTGCGCGCCCAATGCAATGGAAGATGAGGCCAGAGCGCCGCGAACATCCGACAAATAGACAAACGGAACACAAACCGCAACTTCCTGACTGCCGGCATTTAAGCCTTCAGCCAGCGCTTTCGCCAGTTGCACACCCTCTTCCCGAGAGCCATTCATTTTCCAGTTTCCCATGATCAAAGCTTGCCGCATCACTCACTCCAGGCCAAATAAAGCCGAGTATATTAAACCTTGCCGGCCTTAAGTTCAAGATGCGATTGCTTTTCTGACGTCATTGGCCAGCTGATTGGCATATTTATTGACTTCTTCCTCATCCACACCTTCAACCATAACCCTTACCAAGGGCTCGGTACCGGATGAACGCAACAGCACACGACCTTTTTCCCCCAGCTTTTTCTCTACCGCTTCAACGGCCTTTTTCACGGCATCGATTTCATCGAGCTTGACCTTTTTCTCTGTTCTGACATTGATCAACACCTGCGGATATTTTTTCATGCCGGACTTTAATTCGTGCAGACTTTTGCCCGCGAACTTCATCTCGGCCAAGACTTGCAATGCCGATATGATGCCGTCTCCGGTCGTAGTTTTGTCCAGGCAAATAATATGTCCCGACCCTTCTCCGCCCAGCATGCCTTTTTTTTCCGCCAACAACTCCATGACATAACGATCCCCGACATTCGCTCTGAATAACGGAATACCCATGTCCTTCAGCGCATGTTCCATGCCGAGATTGGACATTAAGGTACCGACAACCGGCCCCGACAATTTACCTTTCTCATGAAAGGACTTGGCAATGATATAGATCAGTTCATCGCCATCGACAATCTCACCCTTGTGATCGACCATAAGAACCCTATCGCCATCGCCATCCAATGCGATACCCAAGTCGGCCCGGTATTCCATAACCTTGGTAGCCAATACTTCCGGATGGGTTGCGCCGCATTCGTCGTTGATATTTAAACCATCAGGCTCTCCGCCAATTACAACGACCTCCGCCCCCACTTCGCTAAACACGTGCGGCGCAATATGGTAAGTCGCCCCGTGCGCGCAATCGATAACGATGCGCATACCCTTAAAATCCAGATTGGCCGGCACGGTGGATTTGCAAAATTCGATATAGCGTCCCGCGGCATCGCTGACTCTTTTAACCTTGCCCAGCTTTGCCGACTCTACCGTGGTCATGGGTGCATCGATATATTGCTCGATTTGATGCTCCATCGCATCGGGCAATTTGGTCCCGTTGACGGAAAAAAATTTGATCCCGTTGTCGTAGTACGGATTGTGCGAAGCGCTGATCACAATCCCGGCCTTGGCCCGCAGGGTACGGGTCAAATAGGCGATACCCGGCGTCGGCATAGGCCCCAACATACGGGTATCCACGCCGGCCGCGGATAAACCGGCCTCCAGGGCCGATTCAAACATATAGCCGGAAATACGCGTATCCTTGCCCACCAACACAAAACCGCTGCCTTCCTTGGCAAACACCCGGCCGGTGGCCCAGCCCAGCTTCAACATAAAGTCCGCCGTAATCGGATACTCGCCTACCTTGCCGCGAATCCCGTCGGTACCGAAATATTTTTTTGCCATAGTCGATTCCACTTTCCTGTTTACAAAAAAAAGAGAGACCGAGGCCTCTCTCTATTTTTAAATTGCCTGACGATCAGCCTTGTTCGGCCGCGCCGCCAATAGATTGGTCTTTGTTTGCCGGCCCCCAAGGCTCGACTTCGACATCGCTGTTCGATGAAGGCGGGGTATCGTCCCAACCCTTGGGCTCCCTGACCGGCTTTCTGTTCATCAAGTCCTCGATTTGATATTTGTCGATGGTTTCGTATTTCATCAACGCATCCGCCATGGCATGCAGAATATCCATGTTCTCTTTTAGAATATTCTCGGCCCTCTCGTAATTTCTATCGATAATGGAACGAATTTCCTCGTCTATGGTGTGCGAAGTTTCTTCCGCCACCGACTTATGCTGTGTCACCGACCGGCCCAGGAAAATCTCGCCCTCTTCCTCGCTATACGCCAACGGCCCCAGGCGTTGCGACAAGCCCCATTTGGTAACCATGTTTCTGGCCAATTCGGTGGCGCGCTCGATATCGTTGGACGCCCCGGTGGAAACTTGCTCCCAGCCGAATATCAACTCTTCGGCAATACGGCCGCCGTACAAACTGGAGATCATGCTGTCCAATTTGCACTTGCTGGCACTGTATTGGTCGCGCTCGGGCAAAAACATCGTCACGCCCAAGGCGCGTCCGCGCGGCATGATGCTGACTTTGTACACAGGGTCGTGTTCGGGAACGATGCGACCGACGATGGCATGTCCGGCTTCGTGATAGGCGGTCATTTTCTTTTCCTTTTCGTCCATTACCATGGAACGTCTTTCCGCCCCCATGATCAGCTTATCCTTGGCTTTTTCCAGATCGACCATGCTGACCAAGCGCTTGTTAAAGCGGGCCGCAAACAACGCCGCTTCATTCACAAGGTTAGCCAAATCGGCGCCGGAAAAACCTGGGGTGCCCTGGGCGATATACTTGATTTTGACATCGTCCGCCACCGGCACTTTTTTCAAATGCACATTCAGAATCTGTTCGCGGCCTCTGACGTCCGGCAATCCCACCACCACCTGCCTATCGAAACGGCCTGGACGCAGCAAGGCTTTATCCAGCACGTCCGAACGGTTGGTGGCCGCTATGACGATAATGCCTTCGTGACCCTCGAAACCGTCCATCTCCACCAGTAACTGGTTCAAGGTCTGTTCGCGCTCGTCGTTGCCGCCACCCAAACCAGCGCCGCGCGACCGACCGACAGCGTCTATCTCGTCGATAAAAATGATGCAAGGCGCGTGCTTTTTGGCTTGCTCGAACATATCGCGCACCCTGGAGGCACCGACACCAACGAACATTTCCACGAAATCCGAACCGGAAATGGTAAAGAACGGCACCTTGGCTTCGCCGGCGATGGCCCGGGCCAGCAAGGTTTTACCGGTACCGGGAGGCCCTACCATCAAGGCGCCGCGCGGCACCTTGCCGCCCAATTTCTGGTATTTGGACGGATCTTTCAAGAAATCGACCATTTCCTGCACTTCTTCCTTGGCTTCGTCGCAACCGGCCACGTCGGCAAAAGTGACTTTATTCTGATCCTGATCCAACATGCGGGCCTTGCTTTTGCCGAAGCCCATCGCGCCGCCGCGACCGCCAACGCCGCCGCCCTGCATCTGCCGCATGAAAAACACCCATACCGCAATCAACAGCAATATCGGCCCGAAGGAAACGAAGATAGACATCAACATCGACGGTTCTTCCGGTGGACGCACAATAATCTCCACGCCGTTGGCCAACAAGTCGTCGATCAAATGCGGGTCGTTCGGCATATAAGTCTTAAACTTGTCGCCGGACTGCATTCTGCCGGTCACCGTGTTATCGGCAATCGAAACCTGTTGCACCTGGCCGGCCTTCACCGCATCTATCAGCTGTGAGTAAGACAAGGTGGCGTCGCTTCGTATCGACCGGGAGCCGAAATTGTTGAATATCGCCATCAAAACCACTGCGATGACAACCCACAGCACTAAATTTTTCATCATATCGCTCAATTTACGCGCTCCGGCCGTAAAACGGCCTAAATTATTAAAACTGAATAATTCTATCAGGAATAGTTTAATCGCTACCGATCAACTTTACCCGATACAGGGTAGAGTGTACCAAGCTATTTAAAACCTTTTGCCAAAATATAGACTTCATTGCTTCTTGGCCGCGAGGCCTTGGGTTTTCGGATCACCACACTGGCAAACCGCTGCCTGACCTGATGGCAGTATGCGTCGAAGCCGGCCCCCTGAAACATTTTGATCAAAAACACTCCGCCCCGTTCCAGAATGCTGTCGGCCGCATCCAAAGCCAATTCCCCCAAATAGACGGATCTGGGTTGATCCATTTCCTTGTTACCGCTTATATTGGGTGCCATGTCCGACAATAACAAGTGAACCGGTTGGCCATCAAGCACTTTATAAAGTTTTTCCAGCACCTCGTCTTCCCTGAAATCGCCCTGAATAAAATCAACGCCGGCAATCGGCTCGATATCCAGCAAATCCAAAGCCACCACCTTGTCATTTTTCCCGAGCAATTTTCTAGCGTATTCCGACCAACCACCCGGCGCGGCTCCTAAATCGACGATATTGATGCCGGGCCGGATAATTTTATCTTTCTCTTGAATTTCAATCAGTTTAAATACCGCTCGCGAACGATAGCCCAATGCCTGGGCTTTTTTGACATATTCATCCTGAAAATGCTCTTGCATCCACTGCTGGCTACTTTTAGTGCGTGACATAGTATCGATTCGTGTAAAATCGTCCGGTTTTTAAAGTTAAAGGAAACAGAGTGAATCCCATAGAAAAGAAGAAGTTGAAAGCCTTGGCACACCCATTGAACCCGGTGGTGATTATCGGACAAGCCGGTCTGACTCCAGCCGTGTTGAAGGAAATCAATGTGGCGCTGGATGCGCATGAATTAATCAAAATCAGAATTCGCGCCGAACGCGACGAACGTAACGTCATCGGTGAACAAATTTGCGCGGATACTCAGGCAGTGTTGGTGCAATCCATTGGCCAGGTAGCTGTCATTTACAGAAAAAACCCAAAAAAATAAAGCCCGGGAGGTTACACCTCCCTGCTCGCCAGTTTAACCGGTTAAATGTAATCCACCGCAATAATTTCATACTCGATATTGCCGCCGGGCGCTTTAACCGTCACCACATCCTCCACTTCCTTGCCGATCAAGGCCCTGGCAATCGGCGAACCGACCGAGATTCTGCCTTCCTTGATATTGGCCTCGTCCTCGCCGACGATTTGGTAGGTCACTTCCCTGCCGGAATCCAGATCCTCGATTTTAACCGTGGCGCCAAAGATCACCTTGCCGTTGGCCTCGGCCTTGGTAACGTCGATGACATGAGCATTGGAAAGCTTGCTCTCGATTTCGGCAATTCGGCCCTCGGCAAAACTTTGCTGCTCGCGGGCCGCATGATATTCGGCATTTTCCTTCAAATCGCCGTGGGCGCGGGCTTCCGAAATCGCCTGAATGATACGGGGCCTGACCACGGTTTTTAATTCTTCCAATTCGGCGCGCAGTTTATTGGCGCCAGTCACCGTCAACGGCACTTTATTCATGAACAACTCCTACAAACATGTCTGACATCATCCTTTAAAGGTTTTATGCAAATCCTGCAGGCAATTGACCGAACCGGCGGACAATTCGCCCAAGGCAAAACAGGCCGCGCGCGCGCCGGCCATGGTGGTGTAATAAGTCACCTTGCGCTGCAAGGCCTCCCGGCGCATGGTAAATGAATCCGCGACGGCCTTGACCCCCTCGGTAGTGTTGACGATCAATTGAATCTCGCCGTTTTTGATCATGTCCACCGTATTCGGACGACCTTCGTTGACCTTGAAAATCTCCTTACAAGGTATGCCGGCTTCCTTCAGAATTCTGGCCGTGCCTCGGGTCGCCACAATCTCGTAATCCTTTTCGATCAGCATCTTGGCCAACTCGGGCAACTTGGGCTTATCGGCGTCACGAATACTGATCAGCACCTTGCCGCTCTGACTCAGGTCGACACCGCCGGCGCGTTGCGACTTGGCAAAGGCCTCGCCGAAGGTTTTTCCCACCCCCATCACTTCGCCGGTGGATTTCATTTCCGGCCCCAACAACGGATCGACGCCAGGGAATTTGATGAACGGAAATACCGCTTCCTTGACCGAAAAATATTCCGGGATACGTTCTTCGGTAATGCCCTGCTCCTTCAGAGACTTGCCGACCATGCAGCGGGCGGCGATTTTAGCCAACGGATAGCCGGTGGCCTTGGAAACGAAAGGCGCGGTGCGCGATGCGCGCGGATTAACCTCCAGCACATAAATGGTTTCGCCCTGAATCGCGAACTGGGTATTCATCAAGCCGCACACACCCAGCGCTTCGGCCATTTTGGCCACCTGCGCGCGCAGTTGATCCTGCAAATGCGCTGGCAAATCGTAGGGCGGAATCGAACAGGCCGAGTCGCCGGAATGTACGCCGGCCTGCTCGATATGCTCCATCAAGCCGCCGATCAACACGGTTTCGCCGTCGTAAATCGCGTCGACGTCCATTTCCACCGCATCATCCAGGAATCTGTCCAGCAATACCGGCGAATCGTTGGAGACGCTGACCGCTTCTTTCATATAACGGCGCAGACCTTCTTCGTTGAAAACGATTTCCATGGCCCGACCGCCCAAGACGTAGGACGGCCGCACCACCAGCGGATAACCCAGCTCTTTGGCGGAATTGACGGCCTGCTCGACCGAACGCGCGGTGGCATTCGGCGGCTGCAATAAACTCAAGCGTTCCAACAGCTTCTGAAAACGCTCGCGGTCTTCCGCCAAGTCGATGGAGTCCGGCGAGGTACCGATAATCGGCGCACCGGCCGCTTCCAGAGCCCGCGCCAGTTTCAGCGGGGTTTGGCCGCCGTATTGGACGATGACGCCCTTGGGTTTTTCCAGCTCGATGATCTCCAGCACGTCTTCCAGCGTCAAGGGTTCGAAATACAAACGGTCGGAAGTGTCGAAATCAGTGGACACGGTTTCCGGGTTGCAGTTGACCATGATGGTTTCGTAACCGTCTTCGCGCAGTGCCAGCGCGGCGTGCACACAGCAATAATCGAACTCTATGCCCTGGCCGATTCGGTTGGGTCCGCCGCCCAGAATGATAATTTTTTCCCTATTGGACGGATTGGCTTCGCATTCCTGCTCGTAGGTCGAATACAGATAAGCGGTATCGGAAGCGAATTCCGCCGCGCAGGAATCGATGCGTTTATAAATCGGCCGCACGCCTTGCTTATGGCGGATATTGCGAACTTCCGATTCCTTGGTTTCCAGCAGTTTGGCCAAGCGTCTGTCGGAAAAGCCCTTGCGCTTCAAGCGTAACAGCTCGCCTTTTTCCAGCGTTGCCAAGGTTTTGGTGGACAAAGTTTTTTCGGTGGCGATCAAATCCTCAACCTGGGCCAAAAACCACGGGTCGATTTTGCAGGCCTGATAAATCTCGTCGAAACTCAAACCGCTACGAAAGGCATCGGCCAGATACCACAAGCGCTGCGGACCGGGATAACGCAATTCGCGCAATATGGTGTCCTGACTGTTTTCGTCGGCAAGATCGACAATTTCATCCAGGCCGTCGACGCCCACTTCCAAGCCACGCAAGGCTTTTTGCAGGGATTCCTGAAAGGTGCGGCCGATGGCCATCACTTCGCCGACCGACTTCATTTGCGTGGTAAGACGGTCATTGGCTTGCGGAAATTTTTCAAAGGCAAACCGGGGTACTTTGGTGACCACATAATCGATGGACGGTTCGAACGAGGCTGGGGTTTTGCCGCCGGTAATCTCGTTGCGCAACTCATCCAGCGTATAGCCCACCGCCAATTTGGCGGCGACCTTGGCAATCGGGAAACCGGTGGCTTTGGAGGCCAATGCCGAGGAACGGGAAACCCGCGGGTTCATCTCGATGACGATCAAACGACCGTTTTCGGGATTGATGGCGAACTGCACGTTGGAACCGCCGGTATCGACGCCGATTTCCCGCAGTACCGCCAACGAGGCGTTACGCAGGATTTGATACTCCTTGTCGGTCAGGGTCTGCGCGGGCGCCACGGTAATCGAATCACCGGTATGCACGCCCATCGGATCGAAGTTTTCAATCGAACAGATGATGATGCAGTTGTCTTTCGAGTCGCGCACCACTTCCATTTCGAACTCTTTCCAGCCCAAAATCGATTCCTCGATCAGCAATTCGCTAGTCGGCGATAAATACAGGCCGCGCTCGCAAATCTCGATGAATTCTTCCCGGTTATAGGCAATCCCACCGCCGCTACCGCCCATGGTAAACGACGGCCGGATCACGGTCGGATAACCTACTTCTTCCTGTGCCGCAAAGGCTTCTTCCATGCTGTGCGCCACCTTGGCCTTGGATACTTCCAAGCCTATCCGGCGCATGGCTTGATTGAATAAATCGCGATCTTCGGCCATGTTGATGGCTTCCTTGGTGGCGCCTATCATTTCCACGCCGTATTTTTCCAACACGCCGTGTTTATCCAATGCCAGCGCGCAATTCAGCGCGGTCTGGCCGCCCATGGTCGGCAACACGGCATCGGGACGCTCCTTTTCGATGATTTTTTCCACCGTCTGCCAATCGATGGGCTCGATGTAAATGGCGTCGGCCATGTCCGGGTCGGTCATGATAGTGGCGGGATTGGAGTTGACCAGAATCACCCGGTACCCCTCCTCACGTAGCGCTTTACAGGCTTGCGTGCCTGAGTAATCGAACTCGCAAGCCTGACCGATCACAATCGGTCCGGCGCCCAGTAATAAAATCGATTTTATATCGGTTCTTTTTGGCATAGGACTCTATAACACTTAAGCGGAACGGGGCTGGTTCATCAGCACCATGAAATCGTCGAACAAGGCCTCGACATCATGCGGACCGGGGCTGGCTTCCGGGTGCCCCTGAAAACTGAAAGCAGGCGCGTCGGTACGGGCTATGCCTTGCAAACTACCGTCGAACAACGATTTATACGTGGCTTGCAAATTGGCCGGCAAACTGTCCGCACTGACCGCGAAACCGTGGTTCTGGCTACTGATCATGACCCGGCCGCTGGCAAGTTCCTGCACCGGATGATTGGCACCGTGATGGCCGAATTTCATTTTTTCGGTCTTGGCTCCGCTGGCCAAGGCCAGTAACTGGTGCCCCAGGCAGATGCCGAACAGCGGGATTTTTTGTTCCAGTATGGTTTTGATGGCTTCAATTGCATAGGTACACGGCTCTGGGTCGCCGGGGCCGTTGGATAAAAATACGCCGTCCGGGCGCATGGCCAAAACCTCCGCGGCCGGCGTGGTTGCCGGTACCACGGTGACCCGGCAGCCGCGGTCCGCCAACAGGCGCAAAATGTTGCGTTTGACGCCAAAATCGTAGGCCACCACGTGCTTTTGCAAATTCGGCGCTTCCGTGTGGCCGCGCCCGAGTTTCCATATGCCTTGAGTCCATTCATATACCTTATCCGTCGTCACCTCCTTGGCCAAATCCATGCCTTGCAAGCCGGGAAATCCCTCGATAGCCTGCTTTGCGACCGCGACGTCGACCGTTTCGCCGGCCATGATGCAACCGCGTTGCGCGCCCTTGTCCCGCAGCAAGCGGGTCAATTTGCGGGTGTCGATATCGGCTATCGCCACCACCTTGTGCTCCCGCAGATATTCCGGCAAGGTTTGTTGCATGCGCCAGCTGCTGGCCAATAACGGCAAGTCGCGCACTACGAGACCGCTGGCGAATACGGCCGCCGCTTCATCGTCTTCGTTGTTGCAGCCGACGTTGCCGATGTGCGGATAGGTCAGCGTGACGATCTGCCGGGCGTAGGAAGGATCGCTGAGTATTTCCTGATAGCCGGTGAGCGCGGTGTTAAAAACCACTTCTCCCACGGAGCAGCCGTCGGCACCTATCGAAATGCCGTGAAACTCCGTACCGTCTTCCAATACCAGTAATGCAGGTTTATTCAAGATTGGCCACCTTAGATGTAGAAAACGGGATGAGCCTGACGACTGATCCCGTTCCAAAAGAGTTAAAACTGGGGGCAATTTTACGAAATTATGCCGATTTGGTCATTAACAATTTTTCAAACCCAACACATCCTGCATGTCGTAAAGCCCGGCGGGCTTATCTTGCAACCATATCGCGGCTCGCACGGCGCCGTTGGCGAAAGTCATCCGGCTGCTGGCTTTATGGGTGATTTCCACCCGTTCGCCCTCATCGGCAAACATCACCGTATGTTCGCCGACGATGTCGCCGGCGCGGATGGTGGAGAAACCGATGGTTTTTCGGTCACGGGCGCCGGTGTCGCCTTCGCGGCCGTAAATGGCGCAGTCTTTCAAATCGCGCCCCAGGGTCGCCGCCACCACTTCGCCCATCCGCAAGGCGGTACCCGACGGCGCGTCGACCTTGTGGCGGTGGTGAGCTTCGATGATTTCGATATCGGTGTAATCGCCCATTACCCTGGCGGTCATTTCCAATAATTTCAGCGACAGGTTGACGCCTACGCTAAAGTTTGGCGCCAACACAATGGCTATATCCTTGGCGGCTTCGGCAATCGCCGCTTTTTGACTATCCGAGTAGCCGGTGGTGCCAATCACCACTTTCTTGCCGGCCCGCCGACAGATATCGATGTAAGCCATGGATGCATCGGGCCGGGTGAAATCGATTAACACATCAAACCGATCAACCAACGACGCCAAATCAGTGGCGACCGGCAAACCCAACGTCGAAATACCGGCCAACTCGCCGACATCCCGGCCAACGGCGGGACTATCGGGGCGCGATACGGCCAGCGTCAACTCGGCTTGCTCAGCCAAAACCGTAGCCTTGACCAAACAGACTCCCATGCGGCCGGACACCCCGACCAAGGCAACTCTGACCATGACCTATCCCGTCAATTTATCGAAAAAGCTTTTCACACCATCCAGCCAGCCGTGTTCCTGCGGACTATGTTGCTTGCCGCCGCCACTCAGGGAGGCCTGCAGTTGCTCGACCAGAGATTGCTGCTCTTTCGTCAGACGCACCGGCGTTTCAATTTGCACCCGACACAACAGGTCGCCCACCGGACCGCCGCGCACCGGTTTGACACCCTTGCCGCGCAAGCGGAACAGTTTACCGGTCTGGGTTTCGGCTGGAATTTTCAGCTTGACCTTGCCATCCAGGGTCGGCACTTCCAACTCGCCGCCCAGGCAGGCGGTCGGAAAGCTGATAGGCACCTCGCAATACAGGTTGGCGCCATCACGGGTAAAGATGGCGTGATCCTTGACCTGCACCTGTACATACAAATCGCCGGAAGGACCGCCGTTCAAACCGGCTTCGCCCTCGCCCGCCAAGCGAATTCTGTCGCCGCTATCCACGCCGGGCGGCACCTTGACATTGAGGGTTTTGGTTTCCTGCACCCGGCCCTGGCCGTAGCACTTCGGGCAGGGATCCTTGATCTGTTTACCGCTACCGTGACAGGTCGGACAGGTTTGTTGCACCGAGAAAAAGCCCTGCTGCATGCGGACTTGGCCATGGCCGTGGCAGGTACTACAGGTAACCGGGCTGCTGCCCTTCCGGGCGCCGGAACCGTTACATTCGCCGCAGGCCACCAACACCGGCACCTTGACCACCGCTTCGGTACCGCCGACCGCCTCTTCCAGCGTCAATTCGAGGTTGTAACGCAAATCGGCGCCGCGCTGCACATTGCTACGCTGTTGACGCCCGCCGGCCCCTCCGAAAATATCGCCGAACACATCGCCGAAAATGTCGCTGAAACTTTCCGCGCCGCTGAAGCCACCGCGCCCACCCATGGACGGGTCGACGCCGGCATGACCGAACTGGTCGTAAGCCGAACGTTTTTTCGGGTCGGACAACACCTCGTAAGCTTCCTTGATCAGCTTGAATTTTTTCTCGGCTTCCTCGGGATTGTCCTTGTTTCGGTCCGGATGAAATTTCATCGCCATCTTGCGATAGCTTTTTTTGATCTCGGCTTCGCTGGCGTTACGGTCAACTTCCAGCAGTTTGTAAAAATCTTCTTTTGCGGCCATTTATTTTTCTTGAATATTGTTTCTTAAGTATGGGTAAATTTAGCTACAACCGACCTAACCAATAATCAGGCCGTCTTTTCTTATGCGAAACCGCTAAAACTTGTATTCCTGCAGGGGCGTCCCTAAAAATGATTCGATAAGGGAATTTAAAAAGGGAAACCGCTCGAATATTGGGTTTCCTCTCAACTCGATAACGTCCCGGCATATTGGCGACACGATGCATCAAATTTTCAAATTCCATCAAATAGGCGACGCCTAAGCCGGACTGTCGCGATTCGTTAAACCCGATAATTTCAAAATGCTCATGTTCGGCACCTGGATGAAACCGATAACTCATTTCAATAATAAACGCGCTTTAGCGCTGACTTCCTCGGCGGAAATCAACTCAACTAAACCTTGATCTATTTCGTCAGCACGTCTTTGCGCTTCGTCCAGCCACGCCTCCTGCAATTCCGTATCAGAGAGGCTTTCTAAACTTAACAACAAAGCATGAGCAAGTTTGGCACGTTCCGATGCAGGAAGATGAAGAGCTTCGCGTTCGATTACTGTGCGATCCATTATTTTTACCTCAAAAACACCTTGGAAGTTTGTACTTAACCTTACATACAATCGAATTGTTTTTCGACTTCTTCGTGAGGAACCGCATCTTCCGACTCCACCCTGGCCAAGCCTTGTTGGATTTTGGCAATTACATACAAGTGGTATTGGATGTCTTCAAAACTGCTTTCTTCAGGCAATCGATTCAGTAATTCTTTGACTCCCGTAACAGCAGCTTGCATATCTACCTCGCAAAAACAAAAAGTATGCGGTGCGTACCCTAAGTGACTACAAATATTACTAATTTGATTCTTTTCAGCCTTGTGTAAATACATTCCGATAGAATCGTTATACCGACCAATATCGAATCAAGGTAGCTCCGATTAGCGATAGCGTAATCGGAGGAACGTTTTTATTCCGAACCTGCGTCCGATTACGCTCCGCAAATCGGACCTACGGGCTTAACCTTACATACAATCGAATTGTTTTTCGACTTCCTCGTGTGAAACAGTACCTTCGGTTTCCGCCCGAGCTATTGCTTGCTGTATTTTCGCGATCACATATAAATGTCTTCATAACTGCTTTCTTCAGGAAGTTTGTTTAGCAATTCTTTAACTTCTGAAACGGCAGTTTGCATCCCCCCCTAAAAACAAAACGGTACGCGATGTGTACCCTACAAAACTCGGAACATGCGTCCGACTAATCTCCGCTAATCGGACCTACGCAGGCGAAGCAATTCTTTGACTTCTGAAACCGCAGGTTGCATATTTTAATAGGTACGCGATGCGTACCCTACAACACTTCGTTATACGTTCCGATTGAATCGGTGTATGCCAAGCAATATCAAATCACGGTAGCTCCGATTAGCGATAGCGTAATCGGACCTACTCGGACTTTCCAATTTTTAGACTAGCGGAATTTAAAACCGCTTTTAAACACCTAAGGCGGACACGCCAGTCCGCGTTCCGCCGAATGTGGACTATCTAAAGCATCGGTAAGCGCCATGACGCGCTTACCGTAAAGCTTTACTTATGGTCGTCCTTAACTTCCTCAAACTCCGCATCAACCACGTCGTGGTCCGGCTCGGCTTGTTGTTGGCCGCCGGACGCATGCTCGTGGCCGCCCGCCGCGCCCGCTTCGCCGCCTTTTTGCGCGTAGACCCGTTCGGCCAGTTTACCGGACAGCTCGGTCAAGGCGTTGGTTTTGGCTTCAATGGCGTCTTTGTCGTCGGATTTCAGCACGGCTTGCAAGTCTTTGATCGCCGATTCGATGGCCGATTTTTCATCGCCGCTGACTTGGTCGCCGAGTTCCTTCATGGATTTTTCGGTGGCGTGGATCATGCCCTCCGCGCTATTACGTGCGGAAACCAATTCTTTCAACTTACGGTCTTCGTCGGCATGCGCTTCGGCGTCCTTGATCATGCGCTCGACTTCATCATCCGACAAACCGCTGGAGGCCTTGATGACGATAGACTGTTTCTTGCCGGTGGCCTTGTCTTTGGCCGACACGTTCAGAATACCATTGGCGTCGATGTCGAACGACACTTCGATTTGCGGAATACCGCGCGGCGCCGGCGGAATGTCCTGCAGGTCGAAGCGGCCCAGCGATTTGTTGCCGGAAGCCATCTCGCGTTCGCCTTGCAGCACGTGCACGGTGACAGCCGTTTGGTTGTCGTCGGCGGTCGAGAACACTTGCGAAGCGTTGGTCGGGATGGTGGTGTTTTTCTCGATCAGCTTGGTCATCACGCCGCCCAGGGTTTCGATACCCAATGACAGCGGAGTCACGTCCAGCAGCAAAACGTCTTTAACGTCGCCACCCAATACGCCGGCTTGAATCGCCGCACCCAAGGCCACCGCTTCGTCGGGGTTGACGTCTTTGCGCGGTTCTTTGCCGAACAGTTCCTTGACGAAAGCTTGCACTTTCGGCATCCGGGTTTGGCCGCCGACCAAAATCACGTCGTTGATTTTCGCCGTGGAAATACCGGCGTCTTTAATCGCCTGCAGGCATGGGCCCTTGGTGCGTTCGATCAAATCGTCAACTAGCGATTCCAGTTTGGCGCGAGTCAATTTGACGTTCAAATGCTTCGGACCCGAGGCATCGGCAGTGATGTACGGCAGGTTGATATCGGTTTGCTCGGAAGACGACAATTCGATTTTGGCTTTTTCCGCCGCTTCCTTCAGACGTTGCAACGCCAGCGGGTCGTTGTGCAAATCGATGCCGCTGTCTTTTTTGAACTCGCCGGCCAGGAAATCGATGATGCGCAAGTCGAAGTCTTCGCCGCCCAGGAAGGTATCGCCGTTGGTGGCCAATACTTCGAACTGGTGCTCGCCTTCGATTTCGGCGATTTCGATGATGGAAATATCGAAAGTACCGCCGCCCAAGTCATAGACCGCGATGGTGGTGTCGCCTTTGGGTTTATCCATGCCGAACGCCAACGCCGCCGCGGTCGGCTCGTTGATGATGCGTTTGACGTCCAAGCCTGCGATACGGCCGGCGTCTTTGGTCGCTTGACGTTGCGAGTCGTTGAAATAGGCCGGTACGGTAATCACCGCTTCGGTGACTTCCTCGCCCAAAAACGCTTCGGCGTCTTTTTTCAGTTTCATCAATACGCGCGAAGACACTTCGGGCGGTGCCATTTTTTTACCGTGGCATTCCACCCAAGCGTCGCCGTTGTTGGCTTCCATAATTTTGTAAGGCACCATTTTGATGTCTTTTTGCACCGCGTCTTCCTTGAAGCGACGACCGATCAAACGTTTGATCGCAAACAGGGTATTTTCAGGGTTGGTGACCGCTTGACGCTTGGCGGATTGACCGACCAAAACTTCGTTGTCGCCGGTGAAGGCGATGATGGATGGCGTGGTGCGCGCGCCTTCGCTGTTTTCGATAACCCGCGCGGTACCGTTTTCCAGCACGGCCACGCAAGAGTTGGTGGTTCCTAAATCGATGCCGATCATTTTAGCCATTGAATTTCTCCAGACTTGAATTAGTAGTTAGTTTAAGAATTTGTTAGCGATATGCGGTTGATCGTTTGAATTTCAAGCCTGCTCATCAATTTTTGCGTTATCGGCCGGCTTATCTTCGGCCTTGGCCACTACCACCATGGCCGGACGCAATAAGCGGCCGTTCAACACATAGCCTTTCTGGAATACGGTAATCACATGATTCGGCGCCACTGTGGAACTGGGCTGCATCACCATGGCCTGATGGAATTCCGGATTAAACGGCTGACCGGTCGGGTCGACGGTTTCGATATTGAATTTGGCGAATACGGTTTCGAACTGCTTCATGGTCAATTCGCTGCCTTCGCGCAGCTTGACCACTTCCGGACTGTCGCCGGCGGCCGCTTGAATGCCCAATTCCAGACTGTCCAAAACGCTCAACAACTCCTTGGCGAATCTGGCCAAGCCGTATTTGCGTTCGTCTTCCAGATCTTTTTGCACGCGTTTTTTCAGATTTTCCATTTCCGCCAGGGTACGGATGGCTTTGTCCAAATTATCGGCAGCCTGTTGTTGCGCTTCTTCCAGTTGTTTTTGCAACACCTCGACGCTGACCTGTTCGGTTGCTAGCTCGGCTTCCGCTTCCAGCGCCGCTTCGGCCTGGGCTTCGCTGGTTTGCTCAAGCACTTCAGCGATTAACTCACTATCGGATTGCTGTTCGTGGCTTGATTGCTGATGACTCATAGTTCACTCCAAAGGTTGTCATTTTTCTAAGTTGGCTATAACGATAGGGGCGTTTATTTGCTATTCAAGGCCGCGCCCAATAATTTTGCGGTCACATCGACAAAGGGAATCACTTTTTCGTAGGCCATGCGGGTTGGACCGATTACACCCAATACCCCGACCACCTCGTCGTTGATGGAATACGAGGACGTCACCAGACTACAATGATCGAAGGCCCGGTAGCCGGATTCCTCGCCGATAAAAATCTGTACACCTTCCGCCTGCAGACATTGATCCAACAGATGAATCACCCCGCGTTTCTGACTGAAGGCTTCGAATAATTGTTTTAAACGTTCCATGTCCGATAATTCCGAAAAACCCATTAAGTTGGTTTCGCCGCTCAGCACGTAGTCGTCCTGGGGTTGCTGGGCAAAGGTCAGTCGGGCCATGCAGACTGCGTCCATCATGCCCTGGTTGACTTGATTGCTATCCTGCTCCATCTCGTTCAGGATCAAATCCCTGATCTTGGCCAGACTGCGGCCAACATACACAGAGTTCAGATAATTGGCGGCCTGCTGCAATTCCGCCGGGCTATAAAGCCGGTCGGTGTGGATGATTTTGTTATGCACTTCCTGACCGTCGGTGACAAATATCACCAGCACCCGGGTATTGGACATCGGCAAAAACTCGATATGCCGCAAGGTCACGGTTTCCCGGCGCGGCAAGGTCACCACCCCGGCCATTTTGGTCACCTCGGAAAGCAGGCGCGAGGCTTTGTTCAATACATCGCCGGGCCCGTCATATTCAGTCAGCAAACTGCTTTGCAATTGGTTCAATTCGCTGGATTCCAACGGTTTCACCGTCAAAAGACTGTTGACGAACAAACGGTAACCGCTGACGGTAGGCACCCGTCCGGCCGAGGTGTGCGGCGAGTGTATCAAACCCATGTCTTCCAGGTCCGCCATCACATTGCGGATGGTGGCCGGACTCAGCTTTAGATTGGGATCCTTGGACAGTACCCGCGACCCCACCGGCTGACCGTCATGAATATAACGCTCCACCAAGGTTTTCAATAAGTAAAGCGACCTCTCGTTTAAATCCTGATTGCTTGCCACACCATCACCCAATGCCGACTGTTAGCACTCTAAATACGCGAGTGCCAGAGAAAGCTATCAGCTGGAAATACCCTTGTCAACCAAGCATTATCATGCGACCGCTTCGCGGTTTCCTTAGCAGGCCGTCGGCACCGACCGAGTTGTTTCGGCCGGGTGGTTGGCGGATAATCGAAGCGAATGGCCAACTCGGGTTTAGTTCGCAACCCGCGCGGCCCAATCCGTGGGCAATTCCATAAGCCGCATTCCCTAATTTCAATCAGCGTGTCCTTCATGAAACACCCCGAATTTCCGCTTACCGACGACCTGATTTACCTGAATCACGCCGCCGTCGCCCCCTGGCCCAAACGTACCCGCGACGCGGTTATCGCCTTTGCCGAACAAAACAGCCGCTTCGGCTCGCATTTTTATCCGGACTGGCTGAAGAAGGAAGCCGAATTGCGCCGGCAATTCCAAAGCTTGCTGAACGCGGCCTCGGCGGACGACATAGCGCTGGTGAAAAACACTTCCGAAGCCCTGTCTTTCGTGGCCTACGGCTTACCCTGGCAAGCCGGCGACAATATCGTTTCCAGCGATCAGGAATTTCCTTCCAACCGCCTGCCTTGGCAATCGCTGGCCGACCGGGGCGTGGAATTTCGTGAAGCCGACCTGCACAGTGCCGATACACCGGAGGACGCCTTGTTTGCACTGGTGGATGACCGTACCCGGCTATTGACCATTAGCTCGATACAATTTGCCTCCGGCTTGCGCATGGACCTGCTCCGCATAGGCGAGTTTTGCAAACAGCGCGGCATCCTGTTTTGCGTGGACGCCATTCAAAGCCTGGGCGCGGTGCAGTTCGACGCCCGTGCCTGCCAAGCCGATTTTGTAATGGCCGACGGCCACAAGTGGCTGTTCGGTCCGGAAGGACTGGGAGTGTTTTACAGCACGGCCTCGGCCCGAGATTGTCTGAAGCTGACCCAATACGGCTGGCATATGATGAAGGACAGCCATAATTACGAAAACCTGCCCTGGGAAATCCACCCCGCCGCCCGTCGCTTCGAATGCGGCAGCCCCAACATGATTGGCATCCATGCCCTGTCGGCCAGTTTGTCCTTATTACTGGAAACCGGCATGAATAACGTCGAAGCCAAAGTGATAGAGCGTAGCGATTATCTTAAAGCCGCCATCGCCGCCCATCCGCAATTGATTTTATTGTCGGACAGGCAAAGTCCGCTGAAATCCGGCATCGTGGTTTTCAAACACCGACACCATGACAATCAGGCCCTATATCGGCATTTGCAGCAAAACGGCGTGGTGTGCGCGCTGCGCGGCGGCGGCATCCGCTTTTCGCCGCATTTTTATAATAGTTTTGCGGAGCTGGAGCGTGCGTTGGCGCTAACCACTATCACGCCGTTATAAGCAAATGCCCGGTTAGGAATTTTGCAACCAGATCGGATCAAACAGCTTCCGTATGTGAAAGCCCTCCTTCCCTCCAACGCGGCCCGACTACCTTTGTCGCCCGGCTATTTCATCAACCGCCAATGCGAAGTAGAATCGCCCCATCCGTTACCGGCAGGAAAACCGTATGTCACTCGCAGAAAAAATACCCCTCTCACGGGAAGACTATCTGCATGGCGAAGCCAGCGCAGACTTTAAGCACGAGTTTATGGCCGGCGAAGTCTGGGCCATGGTTGGCGCTTCCGACACTCATGTGACTATTGCCGGTAATTTATTTTTTTTGCTAAAACAAGCCTTTAAAAACACCCCCTGCCGAACGTATATCTCCGATATGAAAGTGCGGGTAGAAAAAGCCGACGCATTTTTCTACCCCGATGTACTGGTCAGCTGCGACAGCAAAGACCGCGACAACAAGCTGTACAAACAATACCCGTCGTTCATTGCCGAAGTATTATCGCCTTCTACAGAGGCCTTCGACCGAGGCGAAAAATTTAATGCCTACCGGCAACTGGACAGCCTGCAACATTACTGGCTGATCGATAGCAAACGCATGCTGATCGACAGCTTTACCCGCCAAGATAATAACGATTGGCTATTGCACAGCTACTCGGATCCCGACGAAACACTGAAACTGCCCGACCTTGAACTGACGTGTTCGCTGAGCGAGCTATACGAAGACGTAATATTCGACCGGGATTAAAAACAACACATATGAGAACTCGAGCATGGCGAACCCGGCATTAAAACCAGCCGATTACGAAGACATACTGAATCTGCCGGAACATCTGGTTGGCGAGATTATTAACAGCCGACTGGAGGTTCAGCCAAGACCGTCGCCCAAACATGCGTTAGCAAGTTCTTCGTTAGGCATAGAAATTGGCTCACTGTTTCATGGTCTTTCCGGCCGAGAAGACGGTTGGTGGATCATCGACGAACCCGAATTGCACCTGGGCGGCCATATTCTGGTTCCCGACCTGGCCGGCTGGCGTAAACAAAGTCTGCCGAAATTACCGGAAACCGCTTGGTTCGAGACAATACCGGACTGGGTGTGCGAAATTCTGTCGCCCTCCACCGCAAAAATCGACCGCAGCGAAAAAATGCCCATTTATGCCGGTTTGGGCCTACCTTTTTTATGGCTGATAGATCCCATTCTGCAAACGCTGGAAGCCTATCAACTGATTGAGGGGCACTGGATGCTGTTACAGAGCTTAAAGGACAGCGATCCGGTAAGTGCACCGCCTTTTGCATCGCATACGTTTCAATTAAGCAATCTGTGGGAATAACGCCCGGCCGCCAGTAAGCGTTGGTTGGCGCCAGATAGGCGGCAATTCGCCGGGATGACGCTTTTTGACTAGCTGTACGTTAAGCCGGGACGATTAATTTAACGATCATGAAACCTGCGCATCGCCCCCGGCAAATGAAAGGCAGTCTCGTAGGAGCGACTTTCAGAATAAGCAAAAACGTTCAGTGCAACCAAAATTGGCCGGAATAAGCCGATAGGCGTTTCTGGCGACTTAAGCTTGCCGGAAACGCTCCCGCTTATTCCGGCCTACTGGCCGTAACCCCGTATCGGCAATCATTTTCTTGACAGGGCCTCAATTTGTAATTTTGCAACCGAATGCCCCAAAGAGGCGGCCTTGGCGATCCACATCACCGCCAGATTATCGTCCTTGGCAAAACCTTCGCCGCGCAAATAACAATTGCCCATCCAATGCAAGGCATCGGGGAAGTTTTGCTTGGCTGCCTGCTCCAACCAATAAATCGCGCTTTTTTCCTTACCGTTTTCCAAAAACAGCAAAGCCATTTCCGTTTGCGCTTGGGCGCTGCCGGCATCGGCCGATTTGAGCAGTTCTATGTCTTCATCCGACAAGGTCAGACAAATATCGGCCTTGATGGATTCAAGACTGATCAGGGTTTTGTTGGAAAACGGCACACCGCTCACGCATGGCAAACTGCCGTCAGCAACGCGCCGCCGAATGGTACGCTCGCTCCATTGAGTCAAAGTCATTGCGGCTTGCAAACTAATATTGGGCGACTTTTTACGGCTTAAATTTAGCAACATGAATTTGGCAGGCTTTTTTAACAGGCAACTATTGGCTGGCAGAGTATTTTTACAGGCAAACGGGGCTTTTGCATCTTTATTTTACCCCTACCGCCACAAAATGCCCGGCAAATACACCAGCACCCCAGCAATAAAAACCTCATATTTGCCAGCGATTTGGTTTATAGAACAATCAAGTAACCTCAACAAGGCAACGACACCAAGCAACCATGGCACACTTAGTGCTTAAGTAAAATCGATTATTCACCAACGAGGACCCCACAATGAACACATTACCCATGAATAAAGTACAGCAAGGTTTTACCTTGATCGAATTAATGATCGTGGTTGCCATTATCGGCATCCTGGCGGCCGTTGCCTTACCCGCCTATCAAGACTATACCGCTCGAGCTAAAGTATCGGAGATCATCCTGGCCGCATCATCCGCCCGGACGACATTAGCCGAGTTGGCCAGCGTAACTGGAACATTGCCGGCTGCGGCCTCTGTTTCCTCGCAAGTATCTAAATATGTTTCCGGCGTTACTTACGCTAGTGGCGTTATCACAGCAACAGCCCGAAGCACTGGCGTAGCAGCAATTGACAACCAAACAATAGAGCTTTCTGGTGTTGTCAACGCTACCACCGGTCAAGTCGTCTGGACCTGCGGCGGTACAATACCCGAGAAATACCGCCCAACCTCTTGCAGATAGTCGACATAGCTCACTTTAAAGGCCCCTTTGGGGCCTTTTTTATTTGGCGCGCTAAAAACCAGACTTAACCACCAGCTTAACTATTCGGCATCATGTTAAATATCTCATCCAAAACAGTGGAATCCAACCACGCCATCTGGGGGCTGATTTTTTATGGCGTAATGTTAATCACTGGATTTATTTATTTTCAAAGTTTGAATGCGGGTGTTCAATTCGACGACGTTGCCAACTTGCAGGACCTGGGAAAAATATACGACTACGATTCGGCAAAAAACTTCGTTTTAAGCGGCATTGCCGGCCCATTGGGCAGACCGTTGGCGCTATTAACGTTCGCCTTGCAATATTATGCATGGCCTGCAAATCCGGAGGTGATGATTGAATGGAATATTTATCTCCACTTGCTCAATGGGGCGCTGGTGACCATGCTGGCGTTTAATTTAGGTCGGGGCCTTCCCGATCAAAAAATGCCGCTCCCGCGAATCGCAGTCTTTGCCGGCGCGCTATGGCTGGTATTACCCATACTCGTTTCCAGCTCACTGTTTATCGTTCAACGCATGACCACGCTTTCAGCGACTTTCACATTTAGCGGGCTTATTTTTTATACCAAAGTCAGACTTCAGGCGCTAAATCAGCCCGAGCGGCATTTAATAAAACTCAGCAGTATCGTGATAGTGTTTAGCGCCCTGGCGGCATTCAGCAAGGAAAACGGCATTCTTTTTCCTGTTTACGCTCTGGTAATTGAATCCACTTTTTTTTCCGCCAATTGTTATCACACAAGCCACAATGCCTGGAGAATCTGGCAATGGACGTTTCTTTTGTTTCCGTTATTAATTATTGTAGGTTATTTGATTTTACAAGTACCCTATCACGATTCAACGATACTGCAACGCGGGTTTACCGAAACCGAACGTATCGCAATCCAAGGGTATATTCTATGGTTATATTTGTTTAGGGCATTTTTTCCCATCCCTTCCAAGCTGGGGCCTTTTCATGACGAACCCTGGCTTTTAGGATCCTACGAAATATTTTTTGGCCTTGCACTTTTTGCCTGCTTGGTCATTATTGGCTATTTTTGTATTCGTTACCGTAAACGTTTTCCGTTATTGGCATTTGCTATTTTGTGGTACCTGTTCGGACACATGCTGGAATCGACAACAATTGCGTTGGAATTATATTTCGAGCATCGAAATTATGTACCGTTATTCGGCCCTGTCTTTGCGCTGATAGTATATTTATCTTCAATTCCAAAATGGCGAAATGGCTTAACATTATTTAGCACTTCATATATTGTCTTACTTGGACTGATTACCTACATGACCACTCATTTATGGGGGCGGCCGCTGATAGCCGCGGAAATTTGGGCCATGGATAATCCAAAATCCAATCGGGCAACACTCCATTTGGCTAAACGACTAGAAATAGACGGCGACACGAACACGGCGCTGCAAGTGTTGGATAGGTTCAACAAGCGATACCCCGACAGCCTTGGTTTACAAATACCTGCACTAAAATTGTCGTGCGTATTGAATCCCACTGGGGATCATGCTGCCAGACTAAATGAACTGATTAGTAATGCACCGACAGCCCGTTTTGAAAATTGGGCGGTGGATCAACCCGAGCAATTTCATGCCTGGTTGATGAAGCATCACTGTGCAGGCATGAGTTTTCGTACGGTTAGCTTTATAGTCGACGCCATGATAAGCAACCATCGCTTCGCTTCAAGTCCTATCGCAATGCATAACCTTTTCGTACTGAAAGGCATTATCGCACTACAATATGAAGACATTGCCCATGCGCTACAACATTTTGACACCGCATTAACCTATCACATCGGCAATGACGCTTTAAAGGTCGCCTTGCTGGTTGCGCAAACTCAAAATAAAACTGAATTTATTGACAAATGGTCATCCAAAGCCAAGTAACATTTACAAAATCAAAATAGCATGAGCCATAAACTCAGCATTATCATTCCCGCCAAAAACGAGGCCAAGAATCTGCCTGAATTATTGGCGGATATTGGGTTACAGAACCTTGCCGCCGAAATTATTGTGGTGGATGATGGCTCCACCGACACCACCGCCGCCGTCGCCATTGCCAGCGGTGCCAAGGTAATCAGCCATCCTTACAGCCAAGGCAACGGTGCGGCAATCAAAACCGGCGCCAGAAACGCCAACGGGGAAATTCTTGTTTTCATGGATGCGGACGGCCAACACAAACCGGGCGATATTGCCAAACTATTGGATAAACTCAATCATGGCTACGACATGGCCATTGGAGCCAGAAAAGCCAATACGCATGCCGGTTTATTCCGACGCATTGCCAATAGCTTTTATAACCACCTCGCCTCGATGATGACAGGCCATAAAATCGAGGATCTAACCTCGGGCTTTCGCGCCGTCAGAGCGAACAAATTCAAAAAATTTTTATATCTGCTTCCCAACGGTTTTTCTTACCCCACCACATCCACCATGGCTTTTTTTCGCTCCGGCTTTCCCGTAGCCTACGTGCCGATAAAGGCCGGCAAGCGCGAAGGCAAAAGCCATATTAAAATCATCAAAGATGGCATTCGCTTTTTTATCATTATTTTAAAAGTTGGCGCCTTGTTTTCT
This sequence comes from Methylomonas subterranea, assembly GCF_024505185.1. Lineage (GTDB taxonomy): Bacteria > Pseudomonadota > Gammaproteobacteria > Methylococcales > Methylomonadaceae > Methylomonas > Methylomonas subterranea. The sequence continues at coordinate 13,065 of NZ_JANIBJ010000031.1, read as the reverse complement.
CCCATGCGCTTATTTTTGCCCGTGAGTGGCGCGGTTTTTGTGACCGGAATATCCTACTACGCATACACGTTTATCCACTTTGGCCGGTTTACCAATATGAGCGCGGTATTGATTCTGGCGTCTTTGCTCATATTTTTAATCGGCATTCTTTCCGAACAAATTTCATCCCTGCATTATAAACACAGTGATGACAATCGCTAGCCCCCCCTTGTCACCATCGAACGATCAGCGTTCAAGTCAGACAACACACGGTTTTTTTTCGGACCAAAATCGTCGCTCCAAAGCCGAAAAAATAAAAATCATTCTGGATGAATATCTAAAAACCACCCCCAACCATCGCTTGCTTGTGCTGGATATTGGCACGGGTAACGGTGAGATTGCCCATTACCTCGGCAATTATTTTTGGGTTATCAGTGTTGATATCAATGACCATCGCTCGGCAAGCGATAATTTCAATTTTTTAATTGCAAACGAATCTTTACCTTTCGCAAGCAATATCTTTGATGTGGTCATTTCAAATCATGTTATCGAGCACGTCAACCATCCGAAATTGCATATAAACGAGATTCACCGGGTCCTAAAGCCGCAAGGTTGGCTTTATCTGGCAACCCCTAACCGTTTGTGGCCGTGGGAAGTCCATTACAGGGTTCCCTTAGTCCACTATCTGCCTAATAAGGTTTTTCATAGGTTAATGCAAAAGACCGGAAAATATCAGGAAAACATTTCTCTACAAACCTCCTGGCAGCTCAAATCGCTTTGCCGACAATTCTCCCAAATTTATTCGATCAGCGAAAAGATATGCAAGCACCCCAAACGTTATCGATTACATGTGTCCGAGCGGATAAACCGAATCCTGAACAACACTCCCAAAACGCTATTTGTCGCCGCCCACTGGTTCATGCCGACATTTATTTTCATGTTGCAAAAAGAGAGTCCGGCAAAAAGCATATTATGGCTGACATCCAGTTTTCCGCGCTTTGAAGAGGATAGCGCCTCCATTTTTTTGCGTCATTTAGCCGAAACCATGAATGAGCAAGGGTTTGAAATACATATTTTGTCTCCGGATCATGACTTGGTAGACCCTTCATTTCCCGACAGCGGGATTTATTGCTATCACTTTCGTTATGCTCTACCTAGGAGACAACAAAAACTCGCCTATGGCTCCGGCATTTTGCCGAATTTACGCGAACATCCCTGGCTATATTTACAACTACCTTTCTTTCTGATAGCTCATTTTTTTGCAAGCTGGGTGTTAATTCGCCGACTCAAACCTACTCTGATTCACGCGCACTGGGTAATCCCGCAAGGCTTCATTGCCATATTGCTGGGCAAATTAACGGGCGTTCCCGTTATCCTTACCGCGCATGGCGGCGACGCTTTCGCCTTGCAAAGCTCTCTATTGGCAAGAATCAAACACTGGACAATCCAAAACAGTAGCGCCTGGACCAGCAACACCTCCGCAACCGCCGATGCCGTGGGCAATGACCTACCCCAACCGGAAATTATTCCGATGGGCATCGATTATCAATGCTTCAGTTCCGGACAATCCGTAAAAAAACCAACGGATAAGTTTGTTTTACTGTTTGTAGGGAGATTGGTTGAAAAGAAAGGCGTTTCCGATCTTCTGAACGCTTTTTCCTTACTGCCGGAAGCATTACGCGACCAAACCGAACTGTGGATTGTTGGTGACGGCGCGGAACGCAAAACGCTGGAAACGTTGACAAATTCGCTAAAGCTTACAGAAAAAACAATCTTTTTTGGCAGACTGCCAAACCAGCATCTGCCGGACTACTATGCTGCCGCCGACCTGTTCATCGCCCCTTCGGTTACAGACGCCTCTGGCGATACCGAAGGACAGGGCGTAATGTTGTTGGAAGCGATGTCCAGCGGCACCGCTGTGATCTCGACAATGACCGGCGGCATTGCAGAGATCATCACACACGGTAAAAATGGTTTACTGGTTAAGCCCAAACAACCGGAAGCACTTAAAAATGCCATGGAAGAATTATTAAACAACGACAGGTTTCGCAAAGCACTTGCCGAATCAGCTAAAACCACCGCTCAAGCTTATGACTGGAAGCAGATTGGCGCTAAATTCGCGGCTCTCTATACTCGGTGTTCCACTTCTTGAATGTCTGATGTCAGCGATTTGCATTGAAGACCATGGAGCTGCACTCTCTATAAGCGATACCAATCCTCAATGCGCGACACCCATTTCCAAACCAAGCATTTCCAGACGCTTCCGTATAACAGAGACCCGTGACTTTACAAATGTATCGGTAAGATGCTGTTGATCACGAAACACTACGATTCCGTCAGCATCTTGCGCGCTACATTGTTCGTTAGGACAAACCAAGTCGTTAAGATCAAGCAATGCGGCGTTTGAAAACGGCTTTACCGCTTGCCCCAAGTACCCGGCCACCGTCTCAGGTTGTTTGTTGGATATATTTTCGCGGCAATCTTGGATACCGGCGGCATCGAAAAGTTGATGAGACGAGAAATCGCGTTCAAGACAACCGGGGCCATCAAATGACAACGGGTAGGTTCCTGGAATTACAACGACGCGACCGGCGATCTTGGTCAGACGGGCCAATATACGCGCCGAGCCATTCTCCCACTGCTCCTTGGTAAAGTCGTATGTTGCGGCGCTTCCCAAAAACACAATGTCGGGGCGGATAGACTCCAAATAATCCAATACTTTATTACGCCACTCGGTACAGACGGTATAAATCTTTCCGATACGGCTGTAGAAAAAATCTTCGTCGACCATTGGACAGGATGATTTAGTCAAGACCACGATACGCCATTTAGGTGCCTGGAATATCCCTGGAAACATTGAAAACCATTGCGCCCCAATGCTATCCCCCAACAGAACGACGGTTTTTTCAGCGTCAGTTCCGCCTATTACGCATGGACTCAAATTAGCATCTCCATACCAAGCATCACAACCGTAAGTATAGATAATCGGCAAATCCGAACGAGCTTTAGTGCTGTATGACTCCTCTTTAGGCATTTCATCAACGGGCGGCGGTTTCAAATAATTTTGCGCCCCCCAGATCATTGTCAGCATGGCAAGGATGGATAAAAGGATCACTCTAAGCGGGGCCTGATGCCGAAAACGCCCTTTCCAAAACGGCAACTCAACATAGCGGTAGCTCGCTATTGCAAACAAGAATGACAATGCCACCAAACCCGTGGTCTCGGAGAAACGATGATGCAGACCCCACGAAAAACCCAACATCAATAACGGCCAGTGCCATAGATACCAGGAATAAGAGCGGTCTCCAACCCAAACCAGAACCGGATGAGCCAATATACCGCGCTCCGCGCGCTCACGATTGAAATACCCGGCGGAGATGATCAAGACTGCACCCACGGAGGGCAACAAGGCCCAATAGCCTGGGTAAGTCTCATTGGCAGTAAGGAACGTGGCCGCACCGAATATCAATCCCGCACCCAAAGCGCTCAAACCGCGTCCCCACCACGGCGAAAAATAAAGTTGCCCGGCATCGTTTAGGGGGAGCATTTTCGGCTGAAACCATACAAATGTTACCGCACCCAAGGCAAACTGCCAGATGCGCGACGGCATCATATAAAAAGACCATAAAGGATTCGTCGCCATCCAATACCAGGACAGACCCAAGCTACCCAGAAACAATACTGTCAGCATCGCAAGCAACCCGGACCGATCAAGCGCACCTTGTCGCAGCTTTTTCAGGGCGATAAAAATGAGCAGAATCATCACGGGCCACGTTATGTAAAACTGTTCCTCCACACCCAGCGACCAAGTATGCAAAAACAAGTCCTTGGTTTTTATTTCTTCAAAATAATTAATCGTTGAAAATGAAAAAAACAAATTGCTGGTCCATGTCGTTGCATATACCACTGACGCAGTCTGTTGCCACGCTTCGTAGTTCGACAACAATAACGAACTGATCAATACGACCACACTCAACATAACAAAAAGAGCTGGAAGTAAACGCCTCAAACGCCGGGCTATAAATTGCAACAGATCAATACTTCCGACATTCATATATTCCTTAATCAGGAGACCGGATATTAGATAGCCCGATAGGACAAAAAAAACATCGACCCCGACAAACCCGCCCGAAACAAGCGATACTCCGGCATGGTTCAATACCACCAAAATAATGCTGATAGCGCGTAAACCCTGGAGGTCAGGGCGATAGGTGATGGTTTTATCGAGTGTCATATCCATTGCATTAATACGCATTATTCTTGTATATTTATCCAAATAGCCGTTAGTTTTTCCGTATTTAATTCATCCAGAACATTTTAATAATGATACGTGCTGCAGACCAAAAAGTTGTTCGAATTTATTCATGCAAGGTTAGGAAAATCAAACCAAGCCTGCTGATGGTTTAATAATCATAGTGATATAAGCCATTATTTCATACACGTACCGAAAAGTTAAATCTAATTCTCGTTAAGTTATAAATATTTCACCCACATATAAGCCTAAATATTAGGCGCACTCCCTCAACAGATAATTCCTCAATTTGCTGTATCCAACGCCTCATCAAACAAGAGTTTATATTCCTTTACCATTCTTACCAAAGTGAAAGTCTTTTCAACCCTTTCCCGATTATATTCACCCATGTCCCTCCTCAAAAGCGCATCATCAGCCAGTCGATTGATCCTATCGGCGAACGTATGAACATCTCCCAAAGGACACAAAAAGCCTCCCTTGCCATCGTCAACCAACTCAGGCAAAGATGAACAGTAAGTGGTAACAATAGGCAATCCACAGGCCATCGCTTCAATTGCCGCTAAACTTAGACCCTCTCTAACAGTAGGGAATAAAAGTATATCCATTTCATTGTAAACGGCTGGCATATCTGCATAATCTATGGAGCCTAAACATTGCATGCTGCTATTTTCAGGCAGTTTTGTTTTGCTTCTTAAACCAGACGTATAAAAAACCGTAATTTTTGGTGAAAGTCTTGAAACAATGGGCAACAGCCATTGCACTCCTTTTCTACTTGTTAAATTGCCACAAAAGAGTACTTTTATTTCATTATCCGAGCGATTGCGAAACCGATCTGGATAAAAAACATTATGATTGATGCCGTTGTAAATAACCTTCACATTGTCAATAGCTAGTTCGTTACTGACTAATTTAGCGGTGAATTCACTGACAGCGGTAATGACCGATGCATTATTGACTGATAGACGGGTAAACCATTTCAAGTCAGTCTGATAATGAGTATTTTGCAAAAAATTACTATAATCCTTCATAAAGACGTCAAGCACATAATTATGAAAAGTCAGTATTACAGGTATTTTTCGTCGGACATGAAACAGTCCGTAATCTGGTGTAGTATGAATTAACCTAGCCTTGGAAAGACGACCCAGGCCATATAAAACGGGTGGCATTAAAGTGAGAAAAGGATTATAGGGGATAACCCTATAGTTTTTTAGCTCACTCTCTAAGGTTTTATGGACAACATAAGCACCATTACCGGTTGCCATGGGACTTATTATCACTTACCAAACCTTTCCGCAAACAAAAATTTTATTTTCCTATAAGGCATATAAAAAAACCAGAAAAATTTATTGAATACTTTGGTATTGGAATTTTGAATCATTCTATGCTGAACAAGTTTATCTTCATTAAATCGTAACACCAGTGACTGCCAATCTTTTTGGGAGCTTAGGCCCGTGTCCCGCATAACTGAAAGCACGGTTTTAATTTTTTTTAACTTAAAGCGGTTATAATAAGCTCTTAGAAAAAAATCATAATCCATGCTAATTTCAAGCTGTTCGTCAAAATAGCCCACCATATTGAACAATAAACGACTACAGACGACACCTTGATGTAAAATTCCATTTCTAAAATTCAGCCAGAAATTAAATCCTCTTGATGATAATCTGACAAGATTACTACCATACAAAATATCAAACGAAAAAATCATATAGTTATTATCAAGAAAACTAGCCGCCACCTCTAAACTATTTACATTATACAAAAAGTCATCTGAATTAATAAATACAATATATTCACCGGTTGCAAAACTCACTCCTTTGTTCATTGCATCAGCAATTCCCTTATCGGATTCACTCACCCAATAATCGATCAATGCATCGTATTGACGAATAATATCCAGAGTGCCATCAGTTGAGCCACCGTCGATCACAATATATTCAACAGCATCGTAACTTTGATTAATGACACTTTGTATAGTTTGTTCCAGATATTTCTCGCCGTTATAAACAACAGTAACCACTGTGATAAGCGGATGATCGGGTAAATTATATTTAAAATACCCTGAACAGCGTAGCCCACCGTCAATCTTTTCAGGCGCGTTAGAGGTTGAGAATAGACTAAATTGAATTTTATTATCAGGACTGTTTGTCAATAACGGCGGCCTTAGCGTGTTCAAGTGTCGCGCTGTGGAATAACGACTATCCAAAGCAATGGTTTTAGGGGGGCGTTCTGCTGTTTCCATAATTTCCCACAAACCATAGATTTTTTTTACAGCCCTAATTTAAACCTTTTAGGGTTACACGCTAATACTAATTAAGACTCTCGGCCTTAATCATCAACGATACTAGCTCATGCATACGCACTTTTGATTTCCACCCTAAACAGCTAAAAGCTTTTGCCGGATTCCCTTGACTCCATGCGATATCGGTTGGCCTAAATAAGGATCGTTCAGAAATGACATGATCATGCCAGTCTAGTCCAACCGAATCAAATGCCGCTGAAACAAAATCTTCCAGCGAATGAGCCTCACCTGTTGCAATAATAAAATCCTCTGCAACACTCTGCTGCAAGATGAGCCACATTGCCTCAACATATTCTGGACTCCACCCCCAGTCCCTCACTATATCCAAACGACCAAGCCGAAGCTTTTCCTTGTCTCCCTGCGCGATTCGACAGGCTGCCGCGATAATTTTACGTGTCACAAACCGGGCCGGCCTAAGTGGGGACTCGTGATTGAATAAAATCCCGTTGCACGCAAACAAACCGTATGCCTCCCGGTAATTAGAAACCAACCAATGTGCCGAAGCTTTGCCTACTGCATAGGGACTTCGTGGCTGAAATGGGGTACCCTCATCCGCAGCTTGTTTACCCACATCACCAAAACATTCACTAGAACTGGCATGATAAAACTTAACCGGCTTGTCCCGAAAACGGATCGCTTCTAGCAAATTTAACGTCCCCATCAAAATACTCTCGAGTGTTTCCGCAGGTTGCTCAAATGACAAACCCACAGAACTCTGGCCGGCCAGAAAATACAATTCATCCGGATCACTACGACTCAAGGTTGTGAGAACACTACGAAAATCGTTAACAGCCATCGAAATCACATTGACTTTGCTCCGAATACCTAAGCGCTCAAGATTGGCAAACGAGGCTACTTGAGCATCCCTCGATGTACCCCATACATCGTAACCTTTAGCTAATAACAATTTGGCTAGATACGCTCCATCCTGACCGCTGACACCACAAATCAATGCCCGCATCAGAGAATGCTCCGATAGACAGCTAATGTTTCCTGCGCACAACTATGCCAAGAAAAGAGCTTGATCCGTTCCTGGCCGCGGGCAATCAGAGTTTGTTGCAAAACATTGTCACTTACTACGCGTTCAACCGCCATTCGCATCGAATCCAAATCACAGGGATCAAACATTTCTCCCGCATTACCTACAACCTCCGGGATTGAGCTCACCCCACTACAGATCACGGGGCAATTAAAGCTCATAGCCTCAAGTGGCGGAATACCAAAGCCCTCATATAGAGAAGGATAAACAAAAGCGCTAGCCGATCTATAGTACCCAGCCAAAAGCGCGTCATCTCCAGAAACCTGACGAACATTCTCATTAGAAAGTCCGAACTGTTGCAGCAGAGTTTTTTCTCGATGCGTGAACTCACCACCACCAAAGCAAATCAAGTCAAAATCATTTTTTAACGTAAGCGACATTGCATAGGCTTGAAGTAGACCCTCGAAATTCTTATACCCTCGCCGTTCCCCCACATAAAGTAAAAACGGGTTGGCTCTAGCAACGGATTCAGGCACTGAATCACTCTGACTCATTAAGCTGAAGCCGAGGTTCACCACCGAAGTCTTTGCCGGATTGACGCCCAGCAACTCGATCAAATCCTGTCGAGTCTGTTCGGATATACAAATCACATGATCCGCTCGCTTGACCGCTAACGCTTTTCTTCGACTTGTAGGGTCAGTCTTAGGAAAATGCCCACTGAATTTCTCATGAATCATGTCATACACAGTCATGACTACCTTGGCGCTCTTGGGCGCCATACTAATTGATGAATAATAGGTTTCATGGAAAATGTTTGGACGAATGTGTCTTGTGACCGGCCAAGCGAGAATAGAATTAATGGCTCGAAAAAGTAGCACGGTTTTTGGCAATTTTGGGACAGGCACACCTATCACATTTAGGTCAGAAGGAGCGCAGGCCAGATAACGATTAACATAAAGAGGCGAAATGACGGCAACATCCTCTTTAGTAGATGTCGCCAACTCAACAGCGAGCTCATACGCATATCGAGAAATTCCACCATACTCTTGCATAGCGAATATCTGTGAATCAAAGACTATCTTCATGTTGTATCAGCTAGAGAAAATAAATTGCATTTATATGAAAAATTTAGACTCACTGTATATTAGGCGCGTAATTAAGCGTCTCATTCTTCCTATAAAATTTAGAATAGCCTTTATTAAAATAAGAGAAAACACAAAACCAGCTAAAATTATTCTACTAAAAATACTACGTTTTTTACATTCATGTGCCTTAAAGACAATGTTATTGAATGCACCGCAGGCAATGGTAGACATTGGAAACATTGCCTGAATTAATGGTAAGCCAAGAGATTTAGCAATATGTCTATAACTAGCTGAAGCTCCACCAAGCTCTCTATGCACGGACACTTCTGGAACCATTGCGGCTTTTCCAATAGAGACTATATTGGCAATTAAATGCCAATCTCCGCCCATCGTATTCCATATCTCAATTTTTCGAAGCTTCTGGGTTCGCATCAACCCGTAAAACATACCATTATCCGCTACCCATCCGTAATAAAAAACAACTCTTACCCACCATGCATCATGTAATAAACTAAATATATTCCCATCATAGATTTTCTCACCATCACGATAATACTTAGGCACCCCACTAACTAGAGAAATATCTGGATCACTTATTAACAGTTTAACACACGAGCTAATATAACCAGCATCAATCCAATCATCATCTCCTAACCACATGAAAAACTGCCCAGACGCACGCATAAGCACATCGTAAAAATTGATAACTGCCCCCCTATTATTAGAGTGTCGAATATATTTTAACCGTGAGTCTTTTCCGCAATGAAGCAAGCAAACAGTCTCTGTCTCATCAGTTGATGCATTATCTGAAACCAATACTTCAATATTTTTGTAATCTTGACTCAACGCCGACTCAATTGAACGGCTCAGCAAGGCGGCTCTATTATATGTTGGGATACCTACACTCACTAATGGCTGATTTCTATCCATTTGCCACCCAGTCAGCCATTAAAATTGAGCCGTTTATGCAAATTACCGGCACAAAAAAATGCAGCAATAGTAGAAATCCAAAATACAAGTATGAATATAACAGTCTCCGCCACCCCGCCTAAATTACTCTGCATTAATTGCCTTGCAACACCCATAACAACCAAAACCGGCAACATAATTCTTCCAATATCGCTGCTGTACCAACGCCATTTCTCCCCAACCAACAAATGACAATACATAATCTGGGCACCAACCAAGATATAGCCGACATTCAAAGTAATCCAAACGCCGGCGGCGCCAACTACCCCCCAACGAATTGTTGCAAAATAAATGGCCGGCACCAGAAAAATCACAGCTATGACATTGGTGTAAAACGCAAACTTCGTCCAACCATGTGCAAGCTGAAGCGCATAGGGTATGTGCATTAAACCGTTCAATGCATTGCCTATCACCAATAAACTGACAAGCAAAGATGAATTTTCGACCAACTCTACATTACACGACCATAGCGCCAGAATTTCCCTGGAAAAAAAAGCCAGAACAAATGTTGCCGGAAGAATCATGACCGCCATTAACTGGCAACCTTGATGGTACGCGTCAACAAGCTCCATATAATCATTTTTAGCTACCAACGTGGTCAACCGTGGGTAATAGGCCGTAAAAACCGGGCCAACAATTCTATAAATGACTGCGGCAATGGTCGTGGCAAAAGTGTAGTACCCAAAATCGGTCAGGGTAAGCATCCTGCTGAGCAATATTTTATCCATTTGCGTTAATATTGTTGCCATCATGGATATTCCCGTCATACCAGCGGCAAAACGCCAAACGTTATGTAAAACTTCTTTGCAAAACGTCCCTTTCCGATCAGTAGAAAAGCTCCGCCATAAAGCAATGCGAAATGCTATCGCTTGAATCACTGCAATCAATGCATGCCACAAAAAGAAAACTCGCGCGGTTGGTTCGAAAAACCACAAAACCGCAAGTGATCCAACCCCCTGTAAGGTTGCAATAACAGACGATAATATGTTGACCAGCACTTGTCGCTGCAGACCATTTAATCCCCCCATATAAATGGCAACCGGCCAACGTAATCCAATCACCAGTGCCATTATTCCAAGTACCTGCCGCAACGTATCGCGCGATAAACGTTCAGGGTTCAACCAGCGATAGGCGATAAAATCAGAGAGCAAAATGACTGCCGTAACTACCCCCAACGCAATCAACCAATAAATGACTTCCAATGTCCTGGCGGTATCAACTATTCGCCGGGTATTGCTTTTATCTCCACAGAGCAACGCCATTTCCCGACTCATGGCCTGCGAAAGACCCAAATCCAGCACGGCCAGCATTGCCGTCAACGAGCTGAATACGCCGACGATACCGTAGGATTCCACACCCATCAGACGAATATAGAATGGCACGAAAGCCAAGCTCATGAGAGCCGACCATGCGCTCCCCGAGAAATTGGCGATAATGTTGCGTTTGACCGTCACAGGATTGAAAAAGTGTACCAAGCCCACCGGCCGATCTGATTGCGTTGATTTTTGGATTTCAATATATCCTTGGTCAGCTGACATTTCGAACGACTGCTTCCCGTCGCGAAGTTACATGGCTGAATAGTTGCTATCGTCATTTACCGTTCCTCGGGTATAGTGTAGATTAATTTACACACCCTGTTGACGCTGGCTAGAACAAGGATCGCTGCATCGACGCAACAAAAAGACTTGTTACACAGTTTGATCAATGCCCATCACCTTCCGTATCACTAGAAAAGATAAATATATAACGCTTCGCCTTGATTCATGACATGCATAAAACGCATTGCAACTCAATACAAATACTTGGATATTCCACTTCTATCTTATATGCATACACACATCATTACTGTCTACGGCATCAAAAACTGCGACAGCATCAAAAAAACTCGCGCTTGGCTGGATGGCCGGCAAATGAGCCACCGCTTTCACGATTACCGCACCGACGGTCTGACACCGGCCTTATTGCAACAATTCGCCGATAAACTGGGTACCGACGCCATACTTAATCAACGCAGCACCAGTTGGCGGCAGTTGGCTGATGAGCAAAAATGCGACTTGACCCCGGAAAAAGCCCTGCAACTGATGTTAAGCAACCCTACCCTAATCAAACGTCCGATCATTGCTATCGGCGAACAACTGTTCGCCGGCTTTCATCCGGAACAATTATCCTCGGCCCTATGAGCGACACTTTAAACTTATTGATAGACCTGATTCGCCGCGAATCCGTCACCCCCAACGATGCCGGCTGCCAAGATCTAATGGCCCAACGCTTGAGCAATCTGGGCTTCATTGACGAACGCCTGAATTTTGCAGACACCCAAAACCAGTGGTTGCGGCGCGGACAACATGCGCCCCTATTTGTATTTTTGGGCCACACCGACGTTGTGCCGACCGGTCCTTTAAGCGCTTGGGATTCGCCGCCGTTCGAACCCGACATTCGCGACGGCAAGCTCTACGGCCGCGGCGCGGCGGACATGAAAGGCAGCATAGCCGCCTTTATGACGGCGGTGGAACGCTTTATAGCGAAACACCCGCAACACCATGGTTCCATAGCCATCATGCTGACCAGCGACGAGGAAGGCATAGCCACCCACGGCGTGGTCAAGGTAGTTGAGGTGTTGCAACAGCGCGGGGAAAAAATCGACTTGTGTCTGGTGGGAGAACCCTCCAGCAGCACGAAAATCGGCGACGTGATCCGGGTAGGCCGGCGCGGTTCGTTAAACGGCAAGTTGACGGTGCATGGCATGCAGGGCCACGTGGCCTATCCGGAACTGGCGGAAAATCCTATCCATAGTTTTGCCCCGGCGTTAAAGGCATTAACCGAAGAAGTCTGGGACAACGGTAACACCTTCTTTCCACCCACCCGTTTGCAGGTGTCCAATATCGCCAGCGGCACCGGCGCGGAAAACATCATTCCCGGCCAACTGGAAGCGCAATTCAACCTGCGCTTTTGCACCGAACTTGACGAAGCCACCATCAAGGCCCGCACCCATGCCATTTTGGACAAATTCGGCTTTAAATACGATCTGCAATGGCGCTTGTCCGGCAATCCGTTTTTAACCTCGCAAGGCGAATTGATAAAAGCCACCCATGCGGCGATAAAATCGGTTTGCGGCTATGAACCCCTGGACGACACCGGCGGCGGTACCTCGGACGGCCGTTTTGTCGCCCCCACCGGCGCGCAGGTGCTGGAACTGGGCCCGGTCAATGCCAGCATTCATAAGGTCAACGAGCATATCGACTTGAACGATCTGGCAACCTTGAGCCAAATTTACGAACAGATTTTGGCGAATTTGTTGGCTTGATCCTAAAAAAATCAGTTGAAGCGCGTGGAAACCGTTCGAACCCACTGGGCATAGATGGTGAGCCTACTAAATCCCCTCCTACCCTCGACAGGCTCAGGGCGAACGGGATTTTGATAGGCTCAACCGCGTTTTTACTCTGAAAGTCATGGTAGGAGCGACGCACAGTCGCGATCCGCAAGGCCATCATCGCGACTGTGC
>NZ_JANIBJ010000030.1 GCF_024505185.1 Methylomonas subterranea | reverse complement strand
TCGATTTTTACTTTCAGAGTAACGTTCATGAAGGCCTGGCAATCACCCCGGCAAATGAAAGTCAACAGCGTTATGTCCTTAGTTTTCTGGGCCGTTGCCGCGTGACTTTCAGAGTAATTCACCGGTAAATCACATTAACCCAGGGATTTCAGAATCAATTCCAAGGGAGCCAGGGAAATTATCGCTCTGAACAGCAGCGCGCTTTGCGACACAACACCGTAGCATTCGTAATCCAAGGCGGTCGTCGACGATTCGCCGAAATCGTGTTCGGCGGAATTGTCCGCCGGCTTGATCAAAATATGCAGTGCATCATTGCTTTTCAGTTCCGACAGTTGCCGCCTGTCTATGCTGATTTTATGCGAGGTGTAGACCATGGGATTTTTCTCGAAATCATGGCCTTTTTTTTTGGCTTTTTCCAATAGAGCGCTCGACAACAAGGCGCAGGGAAACATTTCCGGAAAGATCACCTTGTCCTGTAACTCATCGAAATATTCGGTTTGATCGCGCAAGCACCCGCAGAGAAAATTTTTGGCGTTGCTGGTGGTCATGAATTTGCGCTTTAAAAAATATCCGCCGCCGATATAACTCCTATCGGCTTGAGCAGCCAAATCGCCCCAATCGGAAAAGTTCGGCGAATTCAGAAATAAAGGCTCGGAGGTTTCTTTTTTATATCCCAGCAATGCCAAGTTGCCATCGCTTTTGACCATGATACGGTTGCTGAGCACGGGCGTGGGCGAGTCTTTGAATTGCGACGGCTTGATCTCCACTTCCACGAATTGCCCGGCTTTTATGACGTTGGCAAATGAGAACTGGTAATTGCTGAAATTTAGCTGGTGACTGCCTATTAAATCCAGTTCGTCGGCTGTCCGGCGAAAATCCGCCAACTTGCCTTCGATCAGCGATTCCAGTTGAAATCCCAAAGTGATGGGTCCTTGAAAGGGATTATCCTTAATTTTGTGCCAGTGCTTGTTGTCATGAAACAAATTGAAATCGTCCGTGGCATTACGGGCAACATCGATATGCAGCTGGCTAAAAACGTCTGAACTGATTTCGTACATGGCAAGCTCCCGGAGATAAAGCCATTACCTGTCTAACTAAAAGGCTAACCACTTTACCTTTTTCATCCTTCAAGTTGAAGTCCTGATCGGAATTGCATTGCCGCAACCCACATCTGTTGGAAAGCTGTGTAGTTTATAGCTGAATACCTGTGGATAAATTCCACCGAATCTATCTAATACAGCTTATCCACAATCCCATCACAAGCGTAAAAGCCGGCCACACACACGATTATTTAACATACAATACTATGATTTATAACGAAAAATAAAGCTTATCAACAGAAATATCGACTGTTAATAATAGTAATAAAATAAAGATATCTATACTTTTTTATTATTACCAAACAGCATCGGGCGCCAAGAAATGCTTGTTTCATTCCTCGTTTTCGTCCAACCGCAAATGTTCGCTAAAGCTTTTAGGCAACTTTTTTTTGATTTTCACCCCCAGTTCTTCAAAAGCGCTGGCCTGACGCAATAAATTCCCGCTACCCGTAGTCAGTTTGTTGACGATGCCGTTGTAGGTTTTATGCACCGTCTGCAACTGGTTGCCGAGTTTTTCTATGTCCTCCACAAATCCCCTGATCTTGTCGTACAGGTTGCCGGCCTTATCGGCAATGAGCCGGGCATTTTCATTTTGTTGTTCGTAACGCCAGATGTTTTGCACGGTACGCAAGGTGGCCAATAAGGTGGTGGGGGTAACGACCACGATCTTGTGTTCGAAGGCATCGTTAAACAGTTTTTCATCGGCTTGAAACGCGGCGATGAAGGCGGCTTCGATGGGCATGAACAGCAACACGAAATCCAAGGATCGCAAACCTTTTAAACTGGAATAGTCCTTGTTGCTCAGACCTTTGATGTGGTTGCGCACCGCTTCGGTGTGCTGCCTCAAGGCTTCGATACGCTGGCTATCATCTTCCGCCGCGCAATAACGTTCATAGGCCAGCAAGGAGACTTTGGAATCGATGATCACATCCTTATTGTCCGGCAGGCGGACGATCACATCCGGTTTGAACAGGCGCTTGTCTTCATCGCGGAAAGCGCCTTGGGTTTCGTATTCCATGCCTTTGCGCAAGCCTGATTGTTCCAGCACTTTCTCCAATATCATCTCGCCCCAGTTACCCTGCAGCTTATGATCGCCTTTCAATGCCCGGGTTAGGTTCAAGGCTTCCTGGTTCATCTTTTGGGTGTCGCGGCGCAAGGAAACGATTTCCTCGCGCAGGGAAATGCGGTCCTTGGTTTCGTTGTCGTATACGCTTTCGACGCGATTTTTGAATTCGCCCAGTTGCTGCTTCAGCGGAGCGACCAGACTTTCGATGCTGGTTTTGTTGTGCTCGACAAATTGCTTGCCGCGCTCCTCGAAGATACGTTGCGCCAGGTTCTCGAATTGGGCTTTAAGTTGATTTTCCGCGTCCTGCAGCAGGCGGATTTTTTCGGCGTTACTTTTATGTTGTTCTTGTTGGCGGGCGTTGAGATCGGCGTTTTGGGTTTTCAAATCCAGCAATTGCCGTTGCAAACTTTGAATTTCCGACTCTTTTCGACTCAAGGCAGCCAGTTTTTCCTCCGCCACCGCCAGATCGATGCTTTGGCGCTGCAGTTGCTCCCGTTGTGTTGCCAGTAATGTATCCAGTGCCCGGCGCCTTTTGCTAAACCACCAGACACTGCTTAAAAAGCCGGAGAAAGCCGCCAGCACGCATGCCAGCGGCCAAAGCCATTGCTCCATCACAGGCTGTTGAAAACCGTGCCGGCGGCGTCTAGAGTGTTCTGTATATCGGCATCGCCATGCGCGGCGGAGACAAAACCGGCTTCAAACGCCGACGGCGCCAGATAAATGCCTTGTTCCAGCATGCCGTGAAAAAACCGTTTGAAACGGTCTTGGTTGCACTGCATCACTTGAGAAAAGCGCTTGATGGCTTTTTCCTCGCTGAAAAACAAACCGAACATGCCGCCGACCTGATTGGTGGTAAAGGCAATGCCGGCCTGATCGGCGCGCTGTTGCAATCCGCCGAGCAGTTGAGTGGTTTGTTGAGTCAGTCTGTCGTGAAAACCGGGCCGGCAAATCAATTCCAGGGTTTTCAAACCCGCCGCCATCGCCACCGGATTACCCGACAAAGTGCCGGCCTGATAAACCGGCCCCAAGGGCGCTAGATGCCCCATGATCCGGCGACTGCCGCCGAAGGCGCCTACCGGCATGCCGCCGCCTATGATTTTACCCAAGGTGGTCAGATCCGGTTTGATGCCGTACAGACCTTGCGCGCCGTGCAAACCGACGCGAAAGCCTGTCATCACTTCGTCGAAAATCAGCAGGCTGCCGTATCGGTCGCAAACGTCGCGCAAGGTTTGCAGAAAACCGTTTTCCGGCGGAATACAGTTCATATTGCCGGCCACCGGTTCCACGATGATGCAGGCGATCTGCTCGCCCAGCTTGGCAAACAAGTCCCGTACGCTATCGCTGTCATTGTAGGTCAGCGTGATGGTATCCGCGGCGACGGAGGCCGGTACGCCGGGCGAGCTGGGCACGCCGAAAGTCAAGGCACCAGAACCGGCCTTAACCAGCAAGGAATCCGAATGTCCATGGTAACAGCCTTCGAATTTGACAATTTTATCCCGGCCGCTAAAGCCGCGCGCCAGACGTATCGCACTCATGGTGGCTTCGGTGCCGGAGCTGACCATGCGCACCATTTCCACGGCGGGCAGCAATTCGCAGACTTTTTCCGCCATGCGGGTTTCGATTTCGGTGGGTGCGCCGAAACTCAAACCCTTTTCGGCGCTTTGTTTGACGGCCTCTATTACCTCCGGATCAGCGTGGCCAAGGATCATCGGTCCCCATGAACCGACATAGTCGATATAACGCTTGCCCTCGCTGTCGTAAACATAAGGGCCTTGCGCGCGATCGAAATAGACCGGCGTACCGCCGACGCCGCTAAACGAACGAACCGGCGAATTGACGCCGCCGGGAATGAATTTTTTGGCTTGGGAAAATAAGTCGCTGGCTTGAGTCATGGTAAAAAGAGCTGTTAGAAAAAATAAAGGGTACGAAGAACGGTTCTTCGTACCCTGGAGATCGGTATTCGGAAAAATTTACTGTTTGCCGAAAAGCCGCGGACCCTTGGGTTGCTGTTTGTTTTGCAGGCAAAAGTAAGCCGCCGCGTCGAACTTGATACGCAACGAATGGGTGTTTTCATGCTGTTTCAGGAAATGCTTGGCGTCTTCGGCCGACAGATCCTTCATCATATAGCGGGCGATGCACATGCAGTCTTTGTCCAAACGCGGTTTGTCGATATCCGGATTGGCCGAAGCTTTCAATTCGCGCGCCACGCATTGATCGGCAAACTCGTGTTCGAATTGATGTTTGACCACGTCTGTGACGACTTCATCGTGCGAATGATCGAAAGGATTATGCGCGGGTTTGCTGGCGGCGGCCGGTTGGGTTTCCGCCGGCTTGTCGTCGGAACAACCAGCCAGGAATACATTCAGGCTCAGACAGGTCAACAGGACTAATAGGGATTTGATTTTCATAATTTTATAATTGTTTTAGTTGAGTAAATTTTGCAGTAACGGTGCCAATAGTTGTTGCTGGGTGGCTTGTAGCAAGCGATTGGCGGTAACAATACTTTTGAGTTGGCGCAACGCCAAATCGAAATCATCGTTGACCAGCAAATAATCGAACTCCGGATAATGACTCATTTCGGTGACGGCGTCACGCATGCGGCGGGCTATGGTGTCCTCATCGTCCTGGCCGCGGTTTTGCAAACGCTGTTTCAAAATTTCTATCGATGGCGGCAGGATAAAAATAGATACGCTGTCGGGCAACATTTTTCTGACTTGCTGCGCTCCTTGCCAGTCTATTTCCAGAATCACATCCAGACCCTGGGCCAGATTGTCTTCCACGGTTTTTTGCGCGGTACCGTAATAATTATCGAATACCCGGGCGTGCTCCAGAAACGCCTGCCGTTCAATCATGGCTTGAAAGGTATCGACGGAAACGAAAAAATAATCGCTGCCGTGAGTTTCTCCGCTACGCATGCCCCGGGTGGTATGCGACACCGACACCACCAGTTTGTCCATTTGTTGTCTCAGCTGTTTAACCAAACTGGTTTTGCCGGCGCCGGACGGGGCGGAAATAATATAAAGTTTGCCAGTAATCATTTGAATATGCGTGTGCGCCGGAGCGGGAAAAGGTTTTTAGGTGCGGCCGCCATTTTTTTCTGATAACGCTTAAGAGTCAAGCCAAAAAACCGTCCGGCTGGGGGGCTGTGGTATTATGAACGGCCTTTCCAACCCCTTCTATACAAGCCGATGAGCGCTATTTGGAACAATTGTCTGGCCAAACTTGAGCACGAAATTCCCACAACCGATTTCAGCACCTGGATAAGACCGCTGCAAGCGGTGGAAACCGATAGCCAGTTGAAACTGCTGGCACCCAATCGTTTCATCATCGACCATATCAAACAGCATTTTTTTGCAATCATAGAAGATGCCGTCAATGAGTTTTCCAATGCCACCCTCGCCGTGCAATTTGAAATCGGCAGTAAAAAAGCTCCCGCCATCAAAGCACCCACCCTGAATAAAGCACCCACCCAGAAAAAAAATCAGCCGAATTTTTTAAATAAAGCTTTTACCTTTGAAAGCTTTGTGGAAGGTAAATCCAATCAACTGGCCAGGGCTGCTTCGGTCACCGTCTCGGACAACATAGGCAAGGTCTACAATCCTCTTTTTATATACGGCAGTTCCGGTTTGGGGAAAACCCATTTGATGCACGCCATAGGTAACGCGGTATTGTTGAAAAATCCCAATGCCAACATCGTCTATCTGCATTCGGAAAAGTTCGTGCAGGACATGGTCAAGGCCCTGCAACAAAACAGCATCAATTATTTTAAGGATTACTATCGCAACATCGATGTGTTGCTGATGGACGATATCCAGTTTTTAGCCGGTAAAGAACGTTCGCAGGAAGAGTTTTTCCATACTTTTAATAATTTGTTGGATCAAAAGCATCAGGTTGTTTTGACCTGCGATAAGTACCCGAAAGAAATTCAAGGCCTGGAAGATCGCTTGAAATCCCGCTTCGGTTGGGGTTTGCCGGTGGCAATAGAACCGCCGGACCTGGAAACGCGTACCGCCATTCTGATCAAGAAAGCCCACCAGGCCGGCGTAACCCTGGAACAGGAAATTGCTTTTTTTATCGCCAAGCGCATTCCCTCCAATGTCAGAGATTTGGAGGGCGCGTTAAGGCGCGTGGTAGCCAATTCTCAGTTTACCGGCCGGGAAATCACCCTGGAATTTACCAAGGAAGCCCTGCACGACTTGATCAGCCTGCAGGACAAACTGGTCAGTATCGACAACATTCAAAAAACCGTGGCCGAGTATTTCAAAATTCGGGTGGCGGACTTGTCGTCGAAAAGCCGTAAACAATCGTTAACCCGGCCCAGACAAATCGCCATGACCTTGGCTCGCGAATTGACCTCTCACAGTTATCCGGAAATCGGCGATGCCTTCGGCGGCCGCGATCACACCACGGTGATCAATGCCTGTAAGCGGGTTGCCGAACTGAAGGAGGACGACGTCAAAATCGCGGAAGATTACAAAAACCTGTTGAGAACCCTATCGCATTAACTGCGTATAAGCTGGGGAAAAATCGGGGGTACTTATTGCCGTTTAAGTTATCCCCAGTCGGCCAACAGGCGCAATTGGCAGCAGGTAACAAGTTAAAAGTTTAATAAGCTTATGTTTTATAATTATAAAAATGTCTTTTCCACAGTTTTTTGCCTGCGTAGTAGTAACAATAAATAAAAAAATATTTATATGAAATTTATTATTAACCGAGATCAGTTATTAGCTCCGCTGCAACAAATCGTCAGCGTTATAGAGAAACGCCAAACCATGGCCATTCTGTCCAATGTGTTGCTGCATGTGGATGAAGACCGCTTAACCATGATAGGCTCCGATACCGAAATTCAGATTGTCAGCAAACTTAATCTTGATTCGGTGAGCGATGCCGGCGATATCACTGTTCCGGCGCGTAAATTTTTGGATATCTGCCGTTTATTGCCTCCCAACGCCGAAATCAAATTCGAGTTGCATGAAGACAAAGTCAAACTGGTGTCTGGTCGTAGCCGGTTTTCCTTGAGTACCTTGCCCGCCGAGCACTATCCTGAATTCAATGAGTCCGAATTCGATCACCAGTTTTTGTTAAACGCCGGCAAATTCAAAAAAGGTCTGGATAAAACCCTGTTTTGCATGGCTAATCAGGATGTACGTTATTATCTGAACGGCTTGCTGCTGCACATCAGCAACTCCCGTTTGAAATTAGTGGCTTCCGACGGCCATCGGTTGTCGATTTTTGAAGACGATATCGGCCAAGCCACCGGTCACGAAGCGCGCATCATTTTGCCGCGCAAGGCGGTACAGGAATTGAGCCGTCTGCTGGACGATGCCGATGCGGAACTCAATATTCAGTTTTCCAATAACCACATCAAAATTTATTACAAGGATGTAGCGTTTTCCTCCAAATTGATAGACGCCAAATTTCCGGATTTCAGCAAAGTGTTCAATCAAGCCTTCATGACTCCCCTGTTGATTCAGAAACAATTGCTCAGAGAGGCCCTGACCCGGGTGGCAATATTGTCCAATGAAAAATACAAGGGCGTGACCTTCGATATTGGCGCGGACCTGTTAAAGCTGAGTACCCACAATCCGGAGCACGACGAAGCCGAAGAAGAATTGCTTATCGATTATCAGGGTCAGGTTTTGAGCATTTCCTTCAACTCCCAATATATGCTGGATGCGGTTTCCAACCTAGATTCGGAACTGGCGGTCATTACCATTGCCAGTAACGCCAGCAGTTGCTTTATCGAAGAACCGGAAGATCCCTTATTCAAATTCATTGTGATGCCGATGCGCATGTAAGCGTCGGCTATGACTTTGTTGAAATTGGATGTGATCTCGGTAAGAAACATCCATTCGGCAACCATCCAGCCATCGCCGAGCTTGAATTTTGTAACGGGTGCCAATGCCAGCGGCAAAAGTTCGCTGTTGGAAGCCATTTTTATTTTAGGCAGGGCACGGTCTTTTCGTACCCAATACGTCAAACAAGCCATCGGTTTCGACCGGACTCAATTGATCGTCGCGGCTCAACACCGCCAGCATCAGGGTTCCGTTGCCAGTCTCGGTATTCAGATAAGCGCCAAGCAAACAGAGATACGCATAGACCAGGAAAACCGCCAAAAAGCCGACTTGGCTTATCTATTTCCCGTGCAGTTGATTCATCCGAAAAGCTATCGCCTGCTGGATGCCGGTCCGCAAAATCGCCGCGAGTTTTTGGATTGGGGGATTTTTAATCACAACCGAAACTTCTTACCCAACTGGCGTAATTTCAGTAAGGCCCTGCAGCAACGCAATGCCTTACTGAAAAATCGACAACTTAAACAAGTGCCGGCATGGGACAGGGAATTGATTGAATATGGCGCCGTAGTCAATGCGCTTCGTAAAGAATATGTTCAACTGCTGGCGCCGGTGTTTTTAGACATGGCTGGTCATTTTTTGGATACATCCCAGATTGAATTGCGCTTTTCCGCCGGTTGGGATGAGCAATTGGACTTGGAACGTATGCTGGTCCGGAATCTGGATAGAGATTTACGTTATGGGTTTACCCATGCCGGCCCCCATCGGGCCGACTTTTTGACGTTCCACAACCAGCGCTTAGCCAAGGATTATTTGTCGCGCGGTCAACAAAAGCTACTGGTGTTGGCCTTGTTGCTTTCGCAAGTCAGTTTGTTGAACAGCGAAGCTCGGAATAATTGCTGTATCCTGGTGGACGATCTAACCGCCGAATTGGATACAGTAAACAGGGCAAAATTGTTAAAATACCTAGCAAATCTCGGTTGTCAGGTATTTATAACCAGTACGGGTTTATCCGACTTCGGCGATTTAAGCACCCTAAATAATTACAAAGTGTTCCACGTGGAACAAGGCTGTATTCAACAGTTGTAGGGTTTCACGTGAAACAATAATAAAACCAGCAAGCACGCTTACGCAGGTCCTTTTGCCAAACCGGCAAAAGTTAGCCGTGCATTGCTGAACAACAGCAGACAACGGAATACAACACCATGAGTGAACAATACGATAGTTCGAATATCACAGTGCTTAAAGGACTGGATGCGGTACGAAAACGCCCTGGCATGTATATAGGTGATACCGACGACGGTTCCGGCTTGCACCACATGGTATTCGAAGTTGTCGACAACTCCATCGACGAAGCGCTGGCGGGCTACTGCAAGGGTGTCGATGTAGTGATTCACGAAAACGGCTCGGTTTCGGTGTATGACGATGGTCGCGGCATCCCGGTCGATATTCATGCGGAAGAAGGCCGCTCGGCGGCTGAAGTCATCATGACCGTATTGCACGCCGGCGGTAAGTTCGACGACAACGCCTACAAAGTTTCCGGCGGCCTGCACGGCGTGGGGGTATCGGTGGTCAATGCCTTGTCGGAAGAATTGACCCTGAAGGTACGCAAGGGCGGAAAACTGTATCAGCAAAAATACCTGCTGGGCGAACCGGTAGCACCCATGGCGGTGGTTGGCGAAGCCGATGGCAGCGGCACCTTCATCAACTTCAAACCCAGTCCGACCATTTTTACCAATACCGAATTCCAATACGACATCCTGGCCAAAAGGTTGCGCGAACTGTCGTTTTTGAATTCCGGCGTACGCATATCGTTGCGAGACGAAAGATCCGGCAAGGAAGATGTATTCGAATTCGAAGGCGGCATCAGTGCCTTCGTACAGCATCTGAATAAAAACAAAACCCCGTTGTTTGAAAAAGTCTTCCACTTCCAGGCGGAAAAGGAAGGCGTGGTAGTAGAGGTGGCTATGCAGTGGAACGATTCCTATCAGGAAAACGTATTCTGCTACACCAACAACATTCCGCAACGCGACGGCGGCACCCATTTGGCCGGTTTCCGTGCCGCGCTGACCCGCACCATCAACCAGTACATCGAAACCAATGGTCTGGCGAAGAAGGAAAAAGTCGCCACCACCGGCGACGACGCTCGCGAAGGCCTGACAGCGG
The DNA here is from genome assembly GCF_024505185.1 of Methylomonas subterranea. Lineage (GTDB taxonomy): Bacteria > Pseudomonadota > Gammaproteobacteria > Methylococcales > Methylomonadaceae > Methylomonas > Methylomonas subterranea. Next base: position 46,290 of record NZ_JANIBJ010000030.1, on the reverse strand, counting down.
TATTGTCGGTGAAAGTGCCGGATCCCAAATTCTCCTCGCAAACAAAAGACAAGTTAGTCTCATCGGAAGTAAAACCGCTGGTGGAATCCACCATGAACGAAAAACTGCACGAATTCCTGCTGGAACAACCTCAAGTCGCCAAAGCCATCGTCAATAAGATAATAGATGCCGCCAGGGCGCGAGAGGCCGCGCGTAAGGCTCGCGAAATGACCCGGCGCAAGACTACCCTGGATATCGCCGGCCTGCCCGGCAAACTGGCCGATTGCCAGGAAAAAGACCCGGCCTTGTCCGAACTGTTCATAGTGGAAGGGGACTCGGCGGGCGGATCCGCCAAACAAGGCCGCGACCGCCGTACCCAGGCCATTTTGCCGTTGAAGGGTAAAATTTTGAATGTGGAAAAAGCCCGCTTCGACAAAATGATTTCGTCGGAAGAAGTGGGCACCCTGATCACAGCGTTGGGCTGCGGTATCGGCAAGGACGAGTATAACGTCGACAAATTGCGTTACCACCGCATCATCATCATGACCGATGCCGACGTCGACGGCTCGCACATCCGCACCCTGTTGCTGACTTTTTTCTATCGGCAACTGCCTGAATTGGTCGAACGAGGTCATATCTACATCGCCCAGCCGCCTTTGTACAAAGTCAAAAAAGGCAAGCAGGAGCATTACGTCAAGGACGATAGCGCCTTGAACCAATACCTGATTCAACTGGCGCTGGACAAGGCCCAACTGCAAACCGACACCGACACGCCGGTCATTCAAGGCCAAGGCCTGGAGAAACTGGCAACCGAATTCGCCGACGTCATGGCCGTCATCAACCGCTTATCCAGACGCTACGACGATCTGTACCTGGAACAAATGACCTATTTGCCGCCGTTAAGCCAGGAAACCAAAGCCGAACGGGATAAACTCGCTGCTTGGTTTACGCAACTGGAAAGTAATTTGAATGCCGGAGAGCACAAAGCCGTATTCACCACCGAACTAAAATATAGCGGCAGCGACGATTTCGATGTCACGGTCAACAAACGCCTGCACGGCATCACCAAAACCTTCGTATTGCATGCCACCTTTTTTAGCGGCAACGATTATCAAAAAATAGCCCACTACGCCGAACAGACGCTAAGCCTGTTCGGCACTGACTCCGTAATGCGCATGGGCGAGCGCGAACAAGCGGTATCCAACTTCAAGGAAGCCTTTGAGTGGATGATGAAGGAAGTCAAAAAAGGCCAACACATCCAACGCTACAAAGGTCTTGGCGAAATGAATCCAGAGCAGTTATGGGAAACCACCCTGGATGCCAACAGCCGCCGCATGCTGCAAGTGACCATTCATGACGCTATTGCCGCCGACGAAATCTTCACCACCCTAATGGGCGATATCGTTGAACCGCGCCGGGATTTCATAGTGAAGAACGCCTTGGATGTGGCGAATTTGGATGTGTGATGTTGTCGTGTTGGATCTCATAATTTCTTAATGCTGCTATGAAGTGGTCTGCGAACGGCAGGCCACATTTTTTTGGGGACACACCTTAAATGAAAAAGCAGTAGATGAGATTGGTTCTTATCTAATAGGGATCGGTTGTAGCGAGGGGTGAAGTCCTCTCCTCATAGCCCTGCCGTTATTTAAAGACGAATAGCTGAATGCTAGATAGCTTCGAACCAGACTCGAAGCGCTGTATGATTCATGGATTAAGCATAACGGACCATTAAATGCCGCTAACCCTGCCCCAACTGGAACGCCATCTCTTCAAAGCCGCCGACATTTTGCGCGGCAAGATGGATGCCTCGGAATTTAAGGAATACATCTTCGGCATGCTGTTTTTGAAACGCTGTTCGGACGTGTTCGAGCAGCGCCGGGAAGAGGTGATTCAACTCGGGTTAGATAACGGCAAAACCCAAACGGAAGCGGAAACCGATGCCGAAATCTCCCGCTGGTATAAAACCGAAGGCACGTTCTGGGTGCCGCCGCATTCGCGCTACGATTTTCTACTGAACGACGCCCACCATAATGTCGGCGACTATTTGAACAAGGCCCTGGCCGGCATCGAAACCGCCAACACCAGCCTGCACGACGTGCTGGAACACATCGACTTCACCCGCAAGGTCGGTCAAAGCAAAATCCCCGACATCAAACTGCGTCAGCTGATCAGTCACTTTGGCCAGCACCGGCTGCGCAACGAAGACTTCGAATTTCCCGACCTGCTCGGTGCCGCTTACGAATATCTGATCGGCGAGTTCGCCGACTCGGCCGGCAAGAAAGGCGGCGAGTTCTACACGCCGCGCGCCGTAGTGCGAATGATGGTCCGGTTGATCAAACCGGAACTACACCACCACGTCTATGATCCGTGCTGCGGTTCGGGCGGCATGCTGATCGCCGCCAAGGAATTCATCGACGAACACGGCGCCGACGGCCGCAAGGCCAATCTGTTTGGTCAGGAGTTCAACGGCACGGTCTGGTCCATCGCCAAGATGAACATGCTGCTGCACGGCATCAGTACCGCCGATCTGGAAAACGAAGACACCCTGGCCGATCCGCGCCATATCGAAAACCGCGAACTGCGCCGCTTCGACCGCATCCTCACCAATCCGCCGTTCTCGATCAACTGGGGCAACACCGAAAAGAACGCCGACGGCACGCCGGCCTGGGCGCCGAAATTCCCGGAGCGCTTCCGTTACGGTCAAGTGCCGCTCGGGGCCAAAAAAGCCGACTTGATGTTTCTGCAACACATGCTGGCCGTATTGCGCGATGGCGGCCGCATGGCCACCGTCATGCCGCACGGCGTGCTGTTTCGAGGCGGCGAAGAAAAAGCCATCCGTGCCGGCATCATCGAAGACGATTTGCTGGAAGCGGTAATCGGCGTCGCCCCCAACCTGTTCTACGGCACAGGCATCCCAGCCTGCATTCTGGTGTTGCGCCAACACGTGCAGGACGGTGCCAATCGCGTCAGCGGCAAACCCACCGAGCGCCAAGGCAAAGTGCTGTTCATCAACGCCGACCGCGAATACTTCGAAGGCCGGGCGCAGAATTTCCTGCTTCCGGAACACATCGAAAAAATCGTCACCACCTTCGACCAATGCCAGGCTATTGATGGTTTTTCGGCGATCATCGACAACGCCACACTGAAAGCCAACGACTACAACCTCAATATCCGCCGTTATGCCGACAATGCCCCACCGCCTGAGCCGCACGACGTGCGCGCCCATTTGCTCGGCGGCGTGCCCAAAGCCGAAGTCGACGCCAAAATGGCATTGTTCAATGCGCACGGTTTGAATCCATTGGATTTGTTCCAACGCCGTCATCCCCGTGAAAACGGGGACCCAGGAGCTGAAACTCGTTATTGCGACTTCCAACCCCACCTGGACAACCGCCAGTCGTTAAAGCCCGCCATCGAAGCCAACCCCGGCTTGAAAGCCAAGGAAGCCGCGATCCGCGTTGCCTTTGAGCAGTGGTGGACGGAACACAGTACCCGCATCACCGCGCTGGCCGGGCAACGCGACAACGCCGCCAGTCTGGTGGCCTTGCGCACTGAACTGCTGCATAGCTTTTCCGACAACCTGGAACGCATCGGCCTGCTCGACCCGTTTCAAGTGCGCGGCATCGTTGCCGGCTTCTGGTATCAAAGCAAATACGACTTTTTGACCCTGATGGCCCGCGACAGTAAAGGCGTAGTCGACGCCTGGCGCACCGGCATCGTCACCGCCCTGGAAGACAAAGCCGGCAAGGACAGTCCGCTGGAACACAAACTGGTCAAATTCCTGCTCGGCGACTTTGTCAGCGCGTTAAGCGAACTGGAAGCGCAAAAAGCCGAACTGGAAAGCCAGCTCAAAGCCGCCGCTCCGGTGAAAAGCGATGACGACGAAGAGGTCAGCGAAACCGAAGACGACGAAAACCCGGTCGACGAAGCGCAAATCAAGGCCTGGAAAAAACAACTGGCCGAGGTCAAGAAGCAACTGAAATCCCAGCAGGACGGCTTTACCCAACATCTGAACCGCGCAGTCGATGCCCTGACGCCGGAACAAGCCGCCGAGCTGCTGTTGAAAATTTTGCATCACGACATGCAAGCCATCCTGGAACGCTACATCGCCGCCCAGCGCAAACAAATCGTCGCCGCGTTCGAAAACTGGTGGGACAAATATCGGGTGACATTGACTGAAATCGAAAGTCGGCGCGATTCGGCTTCCAAAGCGTTGCAAGGGTATTTGAAAGGGCTGGGGTATGTTTAACGACCGTCGTTCCGGCAGGGATTGCCGGAACCCAGATGCCATGGATGGTAAAGGCTATTCGCGGGAATGACTTAAAATCGTTGGCGTTCGCAATTCAATGAAACAACCCGCCGTCTACATCCTCGCCAGCCAACGCAACGGCACCTTGTACATCGGCGTTACCAGTAATTTATTGCAACGAATTTGGCAACACAAAGAAGACCTGGTCGAAGGTTTTACCAAACAATACCGGGTGCATACTTTGGTTTATTACGAACTGCATGCCGACATGAACGCCGCGATTGCCCGCGAAAAGCAGTTGAAGAAATGGAACCGCAAATGGAAGCTGGATTTAATCGAGCAACAAAACCCAAACTGGCGCGATCTGTGGGACGACATCAAAACCCCCTAATCCGTCGTCCCCGTGAATGCTTGTCCACGACTCTGATCGGGGACGGGGATCCAGCAAGCGCCATCAGCCCTAGCTGGATTCCCGTCCCCGTTCGAGCCGGGGACAGGCCATTCACGGGAATGACAAATGGGGCAATGCAAAACGGTTGGCAGGAGTCAGGTATGTTTAGCCATTCCCGTCGTCCCCGTGAACACGGGGACCCAGCAAATGTCCTCAGCCCTCACTGGATTCCCGTCCCCGTTCGAGCCGGGGACAGGCCATTCACGGGAATGACAAACGAGGCAATGCAAAACGGTTGGCAGGAGTCAGGTATGTTTTGCTATTCCCGTCGTCCCCGTGAACACGGGGACCCAGCAAATGTCCTCAGCCCTCACTGGATTCCCGCATACGCGGGAATGACGATTTCGGTGTTGCAGGGGTATTTGCGGGGGCTGGGGTATGTCTGAAGAACCGATGGTTTCGTTTAGGCTAGGCGAAATCGCGCATGTGGAAATGGGGCAATCCCCTGATTCGCGATTCGTATATGACGATCCATTTTTAGGTTATCCGTTTCTTCAAGGCAATGCAGAATTCGGCCCGGTTTTTCCAGAACCCAAATATGGTTGTACTCGTCCGACGAAGTTGGCGAGAACTGACGATGTATTAATTTCGGTCCGGGCACCAGTTGGTTCAGTCAACGTCGCTGATCGTGATTTCTGCATTGGCAGGGGGTTAGCTGCAATCCGGTTTCGCGGAATCAAACCCTCATTGGCTGCCGAATTGTTGCTAAGACAAAATGGCGCTCTTCGCAGAGTTGCCCAAGGCACAACATTTGAAGCAATCAATAAAAGTGATCTCTTAAATCTCCATTTGCAGATCCCTGATAGTGAAGAATTGCCGACAATTGCCAAAATCCTAGACACCCTCGACACCCATCCGCGAAACCGAGGCGATCATTGCCAAGCTCAAGGCCGTCAAGCAGGGTTTAATGCATGACCTGCTGACGCGCGGCATCGACGCCAACGGCGAACTCCGCCCGCCCCAATCCGAAGCCCCGCACCTCTACAAACGCTCGCGGCTGGGTTGGATTCCGAAGGAGTGGAATACGGAAAGACTTGGAGACATTTCGGCGCTAATTACAAGTGGATCAAGAGGCTGGGCTTCGTACTATGCTGATTCCGGTTCTCTTTTCGTCCGAAGTCAAAATGTTCGAATGGGTCATCTAGATTTGGGGGATCGTCAATATGTCTTACCCCCCTCTGGAGAAGAAGGACAACGGACTAAACTTGAAGCTCTTGACTTGTTGGTAACAATAACTGGCAATGGAGTTGGAAATGTTGCCATAGTCCCAGACGATTGGCGTGTAACTTCATTTGTAAGTCAGCATGTTGGACTCGTTCGACTTTATGACCCAGAGATTACCAAGGTGGTGGTCAATTTTCTTGTAGAAGGTGCTCCCGGAAATCGGCAAATTGTCGACGCTCAATATGGACAAAGTAAGCCGGGGCTTAATTTGGATAGTCTTAGAAATATCCGGATTCCGATTCCATCAAAGAGGGAGAGAATAGAAATTGTAGAAAGTATTACCCGGTCTAATGACAGAATAATTTCTGAGGATAATGATTTGAATCAACTTAAGATGCTCAAAATTGGCCTCATGAACGACCTCCTCACCGGCCGCGTTCGCGTCACGCCCTTGCTTGGGTTATCCTGAGCATTCTTCGCCAAATCCGGAGCTTAACCATGTATGCCCATCGAATCACTCGCAAGTTGAACGGCTTGACCGTGCAGTTGGAATTACCTGAGCAATTTGCCGACTGCGCGGAAGCCGAAATCATCGTGCTGCCGTTGTCGCAAAAATCCGATGCCGATATTTCGGAACCGTCAGACGGGTTACCCGCAGCCGGAGCGAGCTTTTCCAAGCGTTGGTTGGGTAAATTTGCGTTAACTGCTGAGGAAGATGCCGCCAAAACCGATTATGTTCCTGGTTCCCAATCTTGAGCTCTCATCGTTATACATATCTATGTTTGATAACTGTCATTCCGGCATGGATTGCCGGAATCCAGGCTCCACGGACGGATCGAAACTTGCCATCCATGGCACTGGATGTCCGCTTCCCGGCGGGCATGACGGCGTTGTTGAATCTGACAAAGTAGATTAAGTGATCGATGAAAGCTGGATCAAGGCGTGTGCGGCAAACAATCAGTACCGCTATTCTCGCCACGCCGACCGCGAACGGCAGAATGATGCTTTATCGCTGGCGGATGTGGAACAGGCCTTGCGTTCTGGGCGCATTATCGAGCAGTATCCAGATACCGGCCGCGGCGAAAGCTGTTTGTTGGTGGGTTTTACCGATGCCGGCAAGCCGATCCATGCGGTCTGCGGCACACTAGGTGAATGGTTGGTGATTATTACAGTGTATATTCCCACACCACCTAAATTTAAGAATCCTTATGAGCGAGGATAAAACCATGACTGAACAATGTAGCTTCTGCGGCCACAAGCATTTAAGCCATAAGTTAACGCGTTATCTGCATCAACAAGGCGACGAGTTGTTGATTATCGATGATGTTCCCTGCCTGGAATGCGACTTCTGCGGGGAACAATATTTTGAGGCTGCCGTGTTGAAAGCCATCGAAGCCGAGCACTTGGCGATTATCAATCACCAAAAAAAGCCGACTTGGATCAAACCGGTAGCGGTCGAGTCTTTCGCTGCTTTGAGTCGGTGAATTTGAAGTTCGCCTGACGATAGTTTTTGTTAGAGAGCTTGCTATGAGATTTCTATACGCCACTATAGCTGGCTGTTACATGTTATGAGCAGCTATTGGATGGCTATTTGATTGCCGAGCCTTGGACGATATTACGGAAGAAGGATTTTCTGTCCAAGGCATTGATTTAAATGGCTTGTTATTATTTGACGGCTATTTGATTGTCAGGGGCAAAATAACTATTTTTTACCCGTCGGATGGGAAGCTTGGACCGTTTATCCATTGGTCTATAAAGCTGGATATTAGCCGCTATGAGGTTTCTATGAGCGGCGGCTATAGGACAATCGCAACTTGAAATGAGTTAATCAAACACGGAATAAATCATGGGCCGGGAACTGGAAGACGTTGAAAAACCATTTATCGCGCAGTTGACGCAACTGGGCTGGACGCCAGTCGAAGGTAGTTTGGACGACCCCGCTGTCACCGGGCGTGGTAGTTTTGCCGAGGTCATTCAGGAAGCGGTTTTGCGCGAGCGGTTGCGCGCATTGAATTTGCACGATGGCCGGCCCTGGTTGGATGACGAGCGGATTGCCGAAGCGGTGGCGGCGATTAGCCGCTTGAGTGGCCGGTTGATGGAAGCCAACGAAAAGGTCACCCGCTTGTTGATAGACGGTATTACCGTGGAAGGCCTGCCGGGTTGGGACGGCGGGCGCGGCCAGACCATCCGTTATATTGATTGGGAAACGCCCGGTAATAACCGCTTCACGGTGGTTAACCAGTACCGTGTCGATTGCCCGCCGGACTTTAATGCCGCCAAGGCTTTTATCGTGCCGGATTTGGTGTTGTTGGTGAACGGTTTGCCCATCGTCGTGGTGGAATGTAAAAGCCCGTCGATACCGGAACCCTTGGCCGAGGCGGTTGATCAATTGCGCCGCTACGCTAATCAACGTCACGCTGCGTTGGAAGTAGACGACAACGAGGGCAACGAAACCTTGTTTGCCACGGTGCAATTGCTGATTGCCAGTTCCTTCGACGAAGCGCGGGTCGGTTGTATCGGCGGCGGGTTCGAACATTTTGCGCAGTGGAAAACGGTGGTCGGGCCGGACGGTTCGGGCAACGAAGCCGAGGTGGCCGAGCGCTTAGGCAAGACGATAGTATCCGAACAACAGCGTCTGATTGCGGGCCTTTTAACGCCTGCGCATTTGCTGGATGTCATCCGGCATTTCATGCTGTTCATGCAGGCCGAAGGTCAGACCATTAAAACCGTGTGCCGCTACCAACAATACCGGGCGGTGAACAAGGCACTGAACAAGCTGAAAACCGGAAAAACCCGCAAGCAGCATGGTGAATCGGATCAGCGCGGTGGCATTATTTGGCACACCCAGGGTTCCGGTAAGAGTTTTACCATGGTGTTTTTGGTGCGCAAATTACGCGCGGAACCCTTGCTACGCCGATTCAAAGTGATCGTTGTTACCGACCGCAACGATTTGCAGCGGCAACTATCGGCGACTGCGACGCTGACAGGCGAGACGGTGGAAGTCGCCAGCAATACCACCGGCATCAAGAATTTAGCCAAGCGTAAGGGGCCGGGGCTGATCTTTGCCACCATCCAGAAATATCGCGATGCGGAGCTGGTTGATGATGCACCGTTGACAGCCGCCGATTTGCCGAAACAAGCGGGTATCTCCACGCCAAAATCTACGTACAACGCCCAAGCCGCCTTCGAGGTGTTGAACGACGACGAAGCCATTTTAGTGTTGGTGGACGAAGCGCACCGCACCCAGGCCGGCGATTTACATGCAAATCTGCTGGCCGGTTTGCCGAATAGTGCCCGCATCGGCTTTACCGGCACGCCTATTATCATGGGAGAGAAAAAGCGCACCCACGAAATTTTCGGCGAGTTCATCGACCGTTACACCATCAAGCAAGCCGAAGCGGACGGGGCCACGGTGCCGGTACTGTATGAAGGCCGCACCGCCAAGGGCGCGGTGAAGGATGGAGCCAGCCTGGACGAGTTGTTCGAGGACTTGTTTCGGCAGCACAGTCCGCAAGAGCTGGAATTGATCAAACAAAAATACGCCACCAAAGGCCAGTTGTTCGACGCACCGGCGCTGATTGCCGACAAAGCCCGCGACATGCTGCGTCACTACGTCACTTTCATCCTGCCGAATGGTTACAAGGCGCAGGTGGTGGCTTATAGCCGCTTGGCGGCGGTACGTTATTTCGAGGCCTTGCAGCTTGCCCGCGACGAGTTGTTGCGCGATGCCGAAGCTTTATCGGCGGACGACAAGATGTTGGACGATGAAGCTTTATGCCAAAGGCCGCCAAAGGTGCAGGCCGTGGTGCAAGCTTGGCGGTATCGGGAAACTTTGCGCGCGTTGCAATTTGCACCGATCATTTCCGGTAGCAACAACGATGATCCAGGCTGGAAGCCGTGGACCGATGGTTCGGCACACGAGCAATTGATCAAGCGTTTCAAAAAGCCGCTGTTGCATGCCGATCCGACCAAGACCGACCCGCTGGCGTTTTTGGTGGTGAAATCCATGTTGCTCACCGGTTTCGATGCGCCGATCGAAGGCGTGATGTACCTGGATAGGCCGATCCGCGAAGCTGAATTGCTGCAAGCTATCGCTCGGGTCAACCGCACCGGCTTTGGCAAGCGTTGCGGGATTGTGGTCGATTACTACGGCGTGGCGAGGCATTTGCGGGAAGCGCTGGCGGCTTATGCCGACGAGGACATTGAAGGTGCGTTGACCAGTCTACAGGATGAAATTCCGATACTGCGCGACCGGCATGTGCGAGTGGTGGATGTGTTTCGCCAGTGCGGCGTGGAATCGTTGGCGGAAACCGAAGCCTGTATCGAGGTTCTGGCCAGCGAAAAATTGCGTGCCGAGTTCGCGGTCAAGTTGAAGGCGTTTTTGGCGTCGCTGGATACCGTGTTGCCCCGCCCGGAAGGTTTGCCGTTCACCAAAGATGCCAAGCAGTTGGCCTATATCTATGCCCGCGCTCGTAACCGCTACAAAGACACGCCGGTGTTGGGCAAGGATGTCGGCGCCAAGGTGCGCAAGCTGATCGACGAGCATGTGATTTCCTTGGGTGTGAATCCGAAAATTCCGCCGATCCAGCTAACCGATGCCGATTTCGAGCGCCACGTCGGTCGTGCCGCCAACGACCGGGCCAAGGCCTCGGAAATGGAACACGCGATTCGCTCGCATATTAGAAAGCACCTCGATGAAGACCCGGTCGGTTACCGCAAACTGTCCGAGCGTCTTAGCGAGATTCTAAAAAGCCTGGATCAGCAATGGGACGAATTGATCACGCAATTGCAAAAAATCATTGCCGAACTGCGCAGTGGCCACGTCGTCAACGACGAAACATCTAGCGAGCTGCCGGAACATTATTTGCCGTTTCTGCGCACCGTGGTCGATGTCGTCAATGGTAGTGAAGTACCGAGTCCTGCAGAAGTCGTGCGTTTAACCGATGTAACCGTCGAGTTGGTTGATTTGCTGATCGACGAACTGAAAGGCAATCCGGAAATTTGGGCGCCGCGTAAGGCTGCCGACCAGGATGCGCTGAACGGTCGCTTGTTTGATTATCTGATGCGCTTACGTCCGGCCTTGATCGATGGCAATGGTGCCGGGGTGTTGGCGGATAAACTGATGGAACAAGCCAGAGCCAATCACGATAAATTACTGCAGGTTTGACGTGGGTATAAACGGTCATTGTGAGCTAACGGTTGATGACCTGTGCTTTGCCGTAAAATGTAGCTCGCGCCGCCGCACCCTGCAAATCACTGTGGAGCGGGACGGCAGTTTGTTGTTGTCCGCGCCGCCGGAAGTTGATGTGACTGTATTGCGCGATTTCGTGATCGAGAAGCGCGAATGGATTTACACCAAACTGGCCGAAAAAGAACGTCTGCAAAAACAGGTGCCGATCAAGCAATTCCTCGATGGCGAAGGCTTTTTATACCTGGGCCGCAGCTATCGTTTGCAGTTGGTTGATGTGCAGGCCGTGGCGTTGAAGCTGGTCAACGGCCGGTTTCGTTTGCGGCGCGACCACGTCGAACGAGGACGGGAAGCCTTTGTCGATTGGTACACCATTCATGCCACCCGCTGGTTGTGGGCCAAAGCCAGGGAATTTCAGAGCCGCATGGAAGTAAAGCCTGCCGGCGCCAAGGTGCAGGATTTGGGTTACCGCTGGGGCTCATGCGGCAAAGGCGACTGGCTGTATTTTCATTGGAAAACCGTTCTATTGCCTCCGCATATTGCAGAATATGTCGTGGTGCATGAATTAGCCCATCTGCGCCAATCGCATCATACGCCTGAGTTTTGGCGGTTGCTTGAACGCGTGTTACCTGATTTCGAGAGACGAAAGATTTGGTTAGCCGAGAATGGCATCAGCGTAGATGGGCTTTGACGTGAAAACGCGAAACCAACTCAGCTTAAATATTGAACCCAAATCGAATAAACGAGCCTGGGACATTAAAGCCACCGGCCTGCCTCGTGCTGCCAACCGGCGTATTGGCTCCACCGATCAGCTTGTTGATGAAGACCTTTGGTCTGTTGCGGCGAAACGCAACCGCAAACAGGCCCCGATAGCGTTATTTGGTCAAAATCAATTTGCCGTTGCTGGTGATACGGAGCCGGTATTCGTCGCCTTGATGATCAATGACGATCTCGTTTCGGTCGGCGAACAACTGCTTGCTGTTGATCCGAGGCCGGACGCCGTCGTTTTCTCCGTTCGTCGGCCGCCGGACTTCCGCCGTTTTCGGTTGATACGCTGGGTTGGTCATAAAGGATCTCAATGGTAAAGCGCAATTAAAACGGCGCACGCTGCTGATACTTTGGAGGATGACCAGGTGCGCCGGTGATAGCACGAGAGAAGACTATCGGATACAAATGATAATGATTCTCAATATAATGTCAAGTGAAAAGACAACAGGCTTGCCCGCAACATGTTGGCTGCCAATTCTTCGGCGTATCACGCCATCGCGGATTCCCCCTCGCTCGATTATTCTTTCCTACCCGACACCGCTCTAGGTTTTACTCCGCGTATTCAAATTATTAATAACCGTAAAGCTCTAATTTTCATGGCTATTTTTATAAATAAACAGCAATTAATTAAATGTGTTTTCTTTGCTTCAGTTATCGGATTCAGGCGAGTAGAATCCAAAAGGCGTCAATTCGAAAATAGGAAAATAATAATGAAAAAGAATTATGCAGCGGTGATGTTGTTGGGCTTGGTCTTGGGTGCTCCGGCGGTATTTGCGGACACACCCTTGCAATCCAAGGATGAAGTGAACGGTTCCTGGAAACTGGACCACACCAAAAAAAATGCAGCCAGCGAGGAGAATATCAAGCGGGAAGACACTTGGAATTTTAAAGACGGTAAAGTCACTATTTTACATATTCCGCGGGAGGGGACTTTTTACGACCAGCCGCCGGTCAATTACGAGGTGGAAGACGGTAAATTAAAAATCGCCATTTTGGGCCGGCCCGATAAATTCGACGTGTATTCCCTGGTGGAAATAAACGACAAAAATATGACTTTAAAAGGTAAATTCGGCGATTTGTATTTTTTTAACAAAAAATAAGGCCAAACTGTTTCTGGCGGAGCATCAGGTTCCGCCAGGACTGTCCTGTATTTTTAGAATCCGCCTGAAAGTCAACGACAAACTCAAGTATCAACGGTTTTTTTTGTGTTGATTTTCCCGGTACTGCTGATAAAGGCTTAACATGCCGTCGAGAGACTCGGGTTGTATTCGGGTGATGGTTTTAATGTGAAACAGATCCAGAATCTGCTGGCCCGCAATACTGTTGGGGAGCTGTTGCAAATTGCCGCGAATGGCATTTGCTTCCGTATCCGGGTTATTTTTGAATACCAGTATCAAGGCCATGATGAAATCGGCGCCGGAGTGATGAACTATCTTAATGCCCTGTTTTACCGCCGGATTGAGTTCGGTGACCAAGTCGACAATATGGCTGGGAACCAGACAGGCGTCGCTGGTTTTGAAATAGACGTCCAAGACCGATTGAGACAGAGTTCTGGTGTCCTTGATAGCTTTAAAAAAACGCTCGGGCGATGTATTGGCTTCCCGTTTGATAAGTTGTTCCAAATAAAATCCCATCAGTAAATCATCGGTGAATGTAGACAGGCGTTTGCCGGACAGGCTGCGAATATCCTTATAATCGACGTCGTTGTTGACAATTAACACATAGTCTTCACCAAGTTCCTGACCGCGCTGGGCCGCCCATATTTCGTCGGTTATCAAGGGACGCAGTTGCTCGATATGGGAGATATAAAAATAGCTGTTGATCAGGCTGTAATTGAGTTTTCCCGTGCTTGCCAAGTCCAGCAGTTCCCGCATGCTGTTTAACGGTGTAACCCTTAATTCCGTATCGACATTTTTGGTTAATTCCTTGGCCAGTATTTGCAGGGCGACCTGCTTGTCGGTGTTGTTTAGCTCTTTTAAGCCGGTCCCTATATACGCCAGCGTCATGTTATTTTCCAGGGCGGGCGCGGGGCTGGCGCACAAGCCCAAGCCGAGCAGGCCTCCGAGCAAAACAGTCACGATACTGTGTTTCGACATCTCAAATTTGGGGTATGTAAAAATTAGGCGCTAAAACGGCTGGTCATTTTTTCGGCGGGCTGTCCGCGAAGGTCCATGCGTAATCTATGGTCAGCGGTGCATGGTCGCTGAAGCGTTGGTCCTTATAAATGTCGCAGGATACCGCGCTGCCGGCCAGTTGAGGGGTTGCCACCTGATAGTCTATGCGCCATCCCACGTTTTTGTCCCAAGCCCGGCCACGGTTGCTCCACCAGGTGTAGCAGGCGTCGGTGGCGTCCGGATGCAGCTTTCTATAAACATCCACCCAGCCTTGCTGGTGCAAAACCTGTCCGAACCAGGCTCTTTCTTCCGGCAGAAAGCCGGAGTTTTTTTGGTTGCAGCGCCAGTTCTTTAAATCGGCTTGTTGGTGGGCGATATTCCAATCGCCGCATACCACGACATCGCGGCCGCTGGCCATCAATTCCGCCAGATGCGGGTAAAACCGCGCCATGACGCTGAATTTGACGGCTTGGCGTTCCGCTCCGCTGGAACCGGAGGGAAGATACAACGAGACCACCGATAAATTGCCGAAACGAGCTTCCAGATAGCGGCCTTCCGCATCGATATCGGTGTGTCCCAAGCCCTCTATGAACTCATCGGCCGGCTGTCTGCTGTATATGCCCACGCCGCTGTAGCCTTTTTTTTCCGCGTAATGAAAATAACCGTAATAGCCGTTCGGGCGTCGCATTTGCTCGGAAAGATCGGCCTGTTGGGCTTTCAATTCCTGCAGACAGATCAAATCAGCCCGTTGTTTGTCCAGCCATTCGTACATGCCTTTACTGGCCGCGGAGCGGATGCCGTTCAGGTTAAGGGAGATGATGCGCATGTCGGCTTGCAAGAATTAAGGGCGAAAAGGAGATTATTGTTCTAACATCTTGAATTGTCGTGTATTTTGTTTGTGCAGTATTGTGGTATTTTATACCGGAAAGCAGGCTGGAAAGTGTTTCTTTCCCTAATTCCATGGGTAAAAAAGTGCGGGGATGGCCGGAATGGGTAGCGCAAAAGTGAAAAATTTCGATTTCAGTCGGGCCGATGACGATGCGGACGCCTCCGCGCGGCAAATCGACCGACTCAAGCGCCTGTATGAGTTAAGCTTGCTGATGTCGGGCGACCCGATGGAGGTTTTTGCCTATGCCGCCCGCATGATAGGCGAGCTGCTGGCTGTCAAGGTGGTCTGTCTGTCCGAGATTCAAGGCGACCAATTGCAGTTCTTGAGCGTCTATGTGCAAGGAGATATTTTCACCAACGCCGGTTCGTGTCAGTTGGCCGTCACCCCTTGCGCTACCGTCGAAGCCGCCAAGGATATTCGAGTGATCCAGAATGTGGCGGCGCAATTTCCACGGGCCGCTTTTTTGCGGCAGCATAACGCTTATTCCTATTGCGGTTTTCCGGCCCTGGATAACGCGGGCAACGTGGTGGCGGTGACCTGTCTTTTGGATGACAAGCCGCGCGATTTCACCGAACAAGATCTGGAACTGTTGCGCATTATCGGTCAGCGCATCGGCATGGAATTGGAACGCAAGCGCCTGGGCCAACAGAAGGAAGCCACCCTAGCGGCGCTGCGGGCCAGCGAACAGCAAAACCGCCTAATACTGGACAATGCCGGAGACGGCATCATTATCCTGAACGAGCATGGCCTGATCGAAAGCTTTAACCGCACCGCGCGGGAGATGTTCGGTTATGCGGCCGACACCGTGTTGGGCCGGCCCGCGCAATTCCTGTTTGCCGGCGGCGAGCACGCCGACGGGGATCAAGCCTTCGACCGGCTGCTTAAGCGGGTGCAAAAAGGCGGGGTAATCGGGGCCACCGAGATTTTGGCTTATTACGCCGATAATTCAGCTTTTCCGGTGGAGTTATCGATAGCCTGCCTGCCGATGGCCAAGCGGCAACTTTATACCCTGATTGTGCGCGACATCACCCTGCGCAAGCATTTCGAACAAAAGCTGTCGCAAACCCACACGGTATTCGAAAATACTTCCGAGGGTATCGTCATCACCGATACCGATAACCGTATCGTGGCGGTCAACAAGGCCTTATGCGCCATGACGGGGTACAGTCAGGCCGAATTGATCGGTCAGCGACCATCCAAATGGAAATCCGGATTGCATGACGGGCGATTTTTCAGCGAATTATGGCGGTCCCTGCTGCAGACGGGCCAATGGCGAGGCGAAATCTGGAACCGGCACAAGTCCGGCGAAGTGATTCCGATGCTGGAAAATATCAATGTGGTCAGGGACGGCAGCGGCGCTATCAGCAGCTATGTCGCCATCATGACCGATATTACCGGCATCAAGAAGATTGAAGAGCGGCTGTCCCATTTGGCCCATCACGACCCGTTGACCGGCCTGGCCAACCGGATTCTGCTGGAAGAGCGGGTGTCGTTGGCTATGCGGTGGGCCGAACAGCAGCAACATAAAATGGCGGTGCTGTTTATCGACCTGGACCGCTTTAAAAACATTAACGACAGTTTCGGGCATTCCGTGGGCGACCAGCTGCTGAAGGAGGTGGCGAAGCGGCTGGCTTTGGCCGTGCGCGAAACCGATACCGTTTCCCGGCTGGGCGGGGATGAATTCGTGGTGATACTCGGCGAGCTGGCCGGGCCGGAACTGGCTCATGCCGTGGCCGGTAAATTGTCCGAGTTGTTGAGTCGCGCCATCGTGGCGGACGGGCGGGAGTTCATCGTTACGCCCAGCATAGGCATAGCCATGTACCCGGAAGACGCTTCCAGTATCGAGGACTTGTTCAAGCATGCCGATACCGCCATGTATCACGCCAAAAACCAGGGCCGGAATAACTGCCAGTTTTATAGCGCCGGTTTGAGCCGCACGGTCTACGAAAATCTGATGCTGGAAAGCGCCTTGCGCAATGCGGAGGAGCGCGGCGAGTTGAGCGTACATTTTCAGCCGCAATTCGATATGGCGACCGGCGAACTGATAGGCGCGGAAGCCTTGGCCCGTTGGCTGCATCCCGAGCTGGGCCTCGTCTCGCCGGCGCAATTCATTGCCCTGGCCGAGGAATCCGGTCAGATCGTCAAATTGGGCGAATGGGTGGTCCGAAACACCTGCCGGCAAATCAAGCAGTGGCTGAGCGGTGGGCTGAAACTGGACCGAGTGTCGGTCAACGTGTCCGCCCTGCAAATTCAGCGCGGTAATTTCGCCGAATCGGTGGGGCGAATTTTGTGCGAAACCGGGCTGGAGGCCGGTTTTCTGGAGCTGGAAGTCACCGAGAGCTTCATTATCGAGGCGGAACAGTCTCTTGTGATGCTGGATGCCCTGCGGCAAATGGGAGTGGAACTGGCCATAGACGACTTCGGTACCAGCTATTCCAGCCTGAAATATTTAAAGCGCTTGCCCATTCAGCGTTTGAAAATAGACCAGTCCTTTGTGCGGGATATTCCGAACGATCCCAACAGCAATGCCATTGCCCGGGCGGTGATCGCCATGGCCAGCAGTTTGCAGCTGGAAACGGTGGCGGAGGGCATAGAAAATTCCCAACAGCGGGATTTTTTAATGGCGGAAGGATGCCGCTCCGGACAGGGGTATTTTTTCGGAAAACCGGTGCCCGCCGCCGAATTCACTCGGCTTTATCTGGCGGAGTCTTAACGGGCCGGCGGGATGCGTTCGGCCTAATCTGAAAGGCATGGCGGGAGCGACTGCCTTTGATTTGCCGGGGCGGTGCCAGGTCCGCATGATCGTTAGGCATAGCCAAGCGCTTAATTCTTGATTAAAATACTAGGTAAAAGCATAATTATTTTTTTATCAGTTACTTAGAGAGAGTTTTATGGCCGATCCCATTGTATTTACCGACAGTGCCGCAAGCAAGGTTGCGGGTTTGATTCAGGAAGAGGGTAACGACAACCTCAAATTGCGGGTGTACATCACCGGCGGCGGTTGCTCCGGGTTCCAATACGGCTTTACCTTCGATGAGGAGGTCAACGACGATGACACCCAAATCCAAAACGGCGGCGTGACCGTTTTGATCGATTCCATGAGCATTCAATACCTGAATGGCGCCGAGATCGATTACAAGGAAGATCTCAGCGGTGCCCAGTTCGTGATCCGCAACCCCAACGCCACCACCACCTGCGGCTGCGGTTCCTCCTTCTCGGCTTGAGGTCCGGGCCCGCCTGCTTAGCGCAGCCAGTTGATTTCCCGCGCGGTGGCGTCTCCCAGCATGCATTCGGCCAGACTTTCCGGCATGCGCATGCGGGTTTCCGACAGCGGAATCCGGCCCGCCATGATTTCCGCCCGCTGTTGCGGGTAGAGCGGGGACCGGTCGGGATCGGCATAACCTAGCGGAAATAGCGCGCTGTTGTCCGCCGCGTATTTGTCGGTGGCGCCGACGGTATGCAGCACTTCGTGAGCGATGACGACATTGTTCCGCTGATCATGATCGATGGCCGCAAAGGCCTGTACCAACGCTACCAGCCCCTTGTCCAAGCCCAAGGAATGCTGTAAGCGTTTGTCCTTGCCGGCCGCATGATATTGCACGAATACCCTTACCCGGCGAATGTTGGAGTCCGCATCCGGGGTGTTCCTGTACACCCAATATCGAAATTGAATACCCCACCAGATTATCGCCGCATAACCGGCGTCCGGTAACGGCGCCGGTGGCGGTTGTACGCTTACGACCGGCCCCAGCGTGGTGACGGTTGGCTGTTCGACGATCAAATCGTAGTCGCGGCTTTGGTCGGCGAAGAAGCGGTCTAGCGGGGCGAATACGCCGTCGTCCAGCTCGCGGATATAGTCGTCGACGGTCGGATTGCCGGGTTCGGCATTGATGGGGTAAATCACCAACCGCAAGGGTTCCGTCCAGTTGCGGGATTTGAGTTTTTGTTGTTGGGCGTAAAACGCCAGTCCGAGAAACAGCAATAGCAGAATCAGGACACGGATGGTTTTGAATAAGGTCAATGGGCCAAACCGCCGGGTCAGGGCAGCGATGAAAGCGGCGGCGATTCCGCCGGTAAGACGAATTTGTAGCTGCCCTTGCGTATATTCACAAATACCAGCTCCGGCAGGCTCATCAAGATGCCGCGCCCGCCGTCCCGCAAGGCGGATCCTTCGTCGAACGGGCTTTGTAACAGGCCCCATAAGCCTTGGCCCAAGCCGGTCAGCAAATTGAAGGCGCCGAATAGCGGCCGCGGCAACAGGCTGTCGTCGGTAAAAAACAGAAACGCCGCATCGTCTGGATTGTAGCGGTACAGCTCGGCGGTCAACACGTTAGATTCCCGCGCGAACACCCAGGGGGCAAATTCCTCGGCATGGCGTTTTGCCAATTGTTGCCGGCGATAAGATGGCAGTATGCGGGTCCGGCTGACCGGGTAGTGCTGTTGCACGCTGGCGAAGGCGCGGAACGGTATCGGATTCAGGTCCGGGTCGATAACGCCGCCCAGGCTTGTCTCGGCTTCCGCGCCCATGGCTTGCTGAATGCCGCGAAACAGTTCGGTGACGCAATTGCGGGATAACAGCCGATAGGCGTACTGCCGCTCCAGCGCTTCGGCCAATTCCGACAACCGGCCCTGCCGGACCAGCAAAGCCTGCTGCAACCGCGGCACGGATAAATCCGGCACCAGCCATGCCGGCAACGGCAAGGGTCTTAGCGGCAAATGCAGCTGACCGATATAGCGCAGGGTTTGCGAGGTCCGGCTGCTTTGCCATGCGTGGTAGCGGTTGGCGGCGATTTCCAGATCGGTGTAGCTTAAATCGTCCAGGGCTTGTTTGGGGCTCAACTCCCGCCAAAGCCGGCGCCAGCGCTGTTGCGCCGCCAGATGCTGTTGCCGCATGGCGTCGGATTGATTGGCGTAGTCCGAGAGCGAAATTACGCTTGTCGCCGGATCGAAGTCATCCAGAAAAACCCAGCGTTGGTTAAGCAAGCTTTGCTCCGCCGCCACCAAGCGGGCCATGGCTATCAAAAGCGCCTGTCCCCAATCCGGCCGTTTTGAGCTCAGCAGCATGCCGGCGCTACGCAGCAATCGCCGCCGGTACAAGCGCAAACTTTGCCGTTGGGCGTCGTCCATATCTCCGTCGGCACTATCCAGGCTATGGCAGGCGTTTGCGGCCAATGGCTTTGCGGATTGCAAAACCCGTAGAGCCAAGGCGCCGTTCAACAAATCCAGGTAACGCTGCGAGAAGGTATAACTTGAGGACTGAACGGATGACTCCTCGGGGGACAAGCGCCGAATCGATGTAGCCAGCGCCCGCGCACGCCCGGCCAAAAAGGCCTCGCCATGCTGTTGCCGCAGCTGGTTGCGCAACTGTCCCAGCACGCTGGCGGCCGCCTCCCGCGTTTGACAGGGGCCGGTGACGGGTGTTTTGTCGAAATCGCCGGCAGCATAAAACAATCCGGCGCCGGGCAATTGCAAGGCCGGGTGGGGAAGAGCCGGGGCGGCCGTTTTCAGGCTCAGCAACCATCTCAGCAGGTGGCCGTCGTTTTCCAAGGCCCGGAGATGCCTGAATTGCCTGTCCTGTTCCCAAAAGCGGCGCTGGAAGTGATCCAGTAACTTGGCATGGGTGTCATCGGAAACTTCGATGTCGGCTACATGCAGATTACGGTTTTGCCGGTAACGATAGTCGAAATCGAAGTCCGAGGCCTCGTCGCGGGTCAGGCGTATCAGACCGTCGCTGTATTGGTAATGGAAAACCGTGTCATCCAGTTGCAGTGCGACGTGGCCGCCGCTGGCGCTGCCTTCGTTGGCTTCGATATACAGATAGCGCAGGGTTTTGGCGTCGGCGCTGCTAAACCACAGCAACGCCAACAGCCCAGCCAGACGTTTCAAGGCTATTTCTGATTGTCGTAGCCTTCCTGAATCAGCCGCATTTTTTCGCTGTCGCCGTCGGCGAAATTTTTCTTGAAGGTTTCATAGCCCACGCCGTCGATACGGGCTTTTTTCAAAGCCTTGCCCATGGCCCTGTAAGTCAGGGGATCGTCTTCCCAATCGCTGATGCCGTGCCGTTCGGCGATCTCCGCCAAGCCTTTTTGGAAGTCGTTATAGTCGCTTGCGTCGGACGAGGATTTGACATAGGCATAAGTGTAATCCAGCACGTCCGCCTGATATTTTTTGCTGTTTTTGGAAGAAGATATGGAAGACGGCGATGAGGCCAGATCGGAGACGCTGCCCAGGCTGTCGGAACTGGATTCCGAACTATGCGAAAAAGAGCAGGCATTCAAGGCCAACAGCAAGCATGGCAAGGCGATAGATTGTAAAAAAGTTTTAAAACCGGACATGGCGGTCTCCCGAGAAAGTGTTTCCATAGGGTTCATGATAAAGATATCTACGGTGGTTCAGCAAACATTATTCGTCCGTCACCAGGAATGAATCATTAGGGCGACTTTTGGTTGAGGAAGCGGCTGGCGGAAAGGAAATCTCACCGTTTTGGTTCGAAACAATTGAAACAAAAACCGCCAAACGGGAAATAAACCGGAAACATGCAGTAAGCAAACTGTTCCCCAGGCAATACACCAAGCCACGCGGAAATAGCTGACATTGCCCATGCAGACGGTTGGGTCCGGCTTGCCCCGGAAACATTGCCGTCACCGATGAACCTCAACTGAGAACATAACATGAACACACGTACCGCTTACTCAATCCTAGTCCTATTCATATTGATAGGCCTGCAATCCGCTCGGGCCGCCGGCGAATTCGGATTCTATTCGGGTAGCAACTGCAAGGCCGTCAACGGTGCCGATACCTCATCCTTTCGAACCGATACCGTGGGCATTTGGTACACGAGTAATACATCCGGCAATAAATCCGTGCTTTGTCCGATAACACGCCAGAATCCATTGAATAACAACGGCACTCAAAGCGTGGCGATAAAAGTTCGATCATCGGGAGGCGACGCACTGACCTGTACCAGTCAAGCCCTGGATGCCAATTCCAATTTGGTGGCCTCCAAAACGGCGTCAACTACCAGCAGTTCTGTTACCTCGCTCAATTTGACGCTGGACAAAGGTGGAGTCTTTGGAACCTATGTCATTTTCTGCAACCTTCCCCCTCACGGATCGGTCTGGAATTACACCGTCATTGAAAAATAAGCGTTGCTCCGGCGCGCATCTTCAAATGCCGCCACGCCTGGGAGGTATAACATGAAAATTGGTACGGGAATCTATCTGGCGCTTGCCTTGGCGGCCTCGTATTGGCTGACCTACGAAAGCCTCGGCGTTGAAGGAGCGAATGCGGCGCAAGGTATCGTCTCCCGCCACGAGTCGGTGCCGGTCGCTCAAAGCGCGCCTAACGCGGTTGTGAAGGCGGAAATTGCCGATCTGCGGCGGAGTGTAGGTTTACTCAAGGACGAGTTTGCCGCGCTTCGTAAAGAAATTACGCGGCAAGGCGCGAGAGCCAGTGCCCAAGTGGCGGCAAGCGATGAAGCATCCACCGCTCTGCCGGCGGACGACTTAGAGGCCATTGCCGAACAGGCGCTGCAGGATGCGGAAACGCTGCACAACAAACGGATGGAAACCATAAGCCAGGCCTTGACGAGTCAAGCCGTGGATTACGCTTGGGCCGAACAGGCAAAGCGGACCATAGGCGAGGTGCTGGAGGACGAAACTTTCCAGGAGGCCGAACTGCGGCATCTCGAATGCCGCGCCACCCTGTGCAAAATAGAGTTATCACACGGCGATACCGGCAGTTCCCAGGAACTTGGCATGCGGCTTTCGTTGGCGCTAGGGGCCGAACTGCCGCAAATGACGATGCAGCGGTCAGCCAACCAAGACGGCACGGTATCCACTGTTTTATATCTCGCCAGAGACGGCTATGATTTTCCGGGCTGACAAGCCGGCAAAATTGCGGCCGGTTGGTCGGGGCGGTTTTTTCAAGCCGTCGCAAAAAAGCTTCATTCCATAAACGCCCGCCAGATTTCATCCACCCGTGCCCGCATTTCCTTGAATTCGGCATCGCTGGCGGTGGCGCTTTCGCCTTGCAAAACCTGGTGGTGGCCGTAATCGCGGTAGCCGATATAGGCTTTTTTCAGCAGGGCCGCGTCGTCGGCATCGATAAAGCCCTGCGCGGCCAAGCCTTCCAGCAGGCGCACGTTATCGGTATAGGTGGCCAGAGCGGGGTTATGGGCGGTTTCGGCCAGAACGCCGAATTGGACGATAAATTCGATATCGGCGATGCCGCCCTTGCTTTGCTTGAGGTCGAAGGTGCCGGCCGCCGAGTTGTCCAGATGTTCGCGCATCTTTTCCCGCATCTCCCGCACCTGTCGTTTCAATTCGGCAAGATCGCGCGGCAGAGCCAGGATGCGGCCGCGGATGGCTTCGTATTCGGTTTTCAGCGCGGGATCGCCGGCCACGAAACGGCCTCTTACCAAGGCTTGGTGTTCCCAGGTCCAGGCCTGTTCGCGCAGGTAATTTTCGTATTGTTTGATGTGGGTGACCAGCAGACCGGAGTCGCCGTTGGGACGCAAGCGCAGGTCGCATTCGTATAACACGCCGGACAGCATTTTGGTGTCCAGAATATGGCGGATTTTCTGGCCCAGGCGCAGGTAAAACTGGCCGCTGTTGATGGGTTTGTCGCCGTTGGTCATGGCGTTGCCGTCGGCGCAGTCGTATAAAAACACCAAATCCAGATCGGAGGCGTAACCCAGTTCGATACCGCCGAATTTGCCGAAGGCGATAATGGCGAAACCGCCGGCGGTATCGATTTGGCCGTTGGGCGGGCAGCCGTGTTTGTCGGTCAGTATGCGCCAGGCCCGCTCCAGTACCTGTTCCAGAATGACTTCGGCGATCCAGGTCAAATAATCGCTGACTATCATCACCGGCAACACGCCCATGATGTCGGCGGCGGCCACCCGCAACACGTTTTGGTGCTTGAACTGGCGCAAGGCTATCATCAGCTGCTCGCCGTCGTTGCCGTCCGTTCTGTCCAGTTCCCGTCGCAGGTCTTGGCGTAAGTCGTCTTTTTTCAGGGGTTCGAACAAACTGCGCGGGTCCAGCAGTTCGTCGAACAAGATCGGGTATTCGGCCAAATACTCGCAAATCCAGGGGCTGGCGGCGGCCAGCGTGATCAACTGGGTCAGGGCGTCCGGGTTTTCCGCCAGCAGCGATAAATACACGTTGCGGCCGGCCACCGCTTCGAATAGCGCCAGGATACGGTTCAAGGTAATGTCGCGATTTTCGACGCAAGGCACCCGTTCTATCAACAACGGCATCAAGCGGTCCAATACGCCGGCACCCTTGCGGGTCATGCGTTTGATCGGGGAGCAGATTTTGAAGTCGCGCAGGGCGTTGTAAACCGCTTGCGGGTCGGCAAAGCCGTAACCGGCCAGATTTTCCAGCGACCGCTCCTCGTCGGCGCCCGTCCAGACCTGCCGGGCGGCATGTTGCCGGCTATCTTGCTCGCTGAGCGAAAACACTTCGTCGAACACCGCCTGCACGCTGCCGCGCACTCTATCCAGTTCCTGCTTGAAATTGTCCCAGTCCGCAAAGTCCAGCGAATAGGCCAGAATCTGTTGCACCGGCGCCTGCTGCGGTAAATCGTGGGTTTGCCGGTCCTGGTATTGCTGGATGTGGTTTTCCACCCGGCGCAGGAAACGGTAGGCGAATTTCAAGTTGGCAACGTCGTCAGCCCGCATCAAGTTCAGCTCCCGCAGCACGCCGAGGACGACTTGGATTTCCCTTTGTTGCAGGGCCGGTTCGCGGCCGCCGCGAATCAGTTGAAAAGCCTGGCCGATAAACTCCACTTCGCGGATGCCGCCTGGGCCGAGCTTGACGTTGTCCAGCCTGTCCTTGCGTTTCAACTCCTGCATGATCTGGAATTTCAGCGAACGCAGTTCCTCGAAGGCACCGTAATCCAGGTAGCGCCGGTAGACGAAGGGCTTGATCAGCGCGGCCAGCTGTTTGCCGGTATCGAAATCGCCGGCCACCTGGCGGGCCTTGATCATGGCGTAACGTTCCCACTCCCTGGCCTGGGTCAGGTAGTAATTTTCCATGCCGTCGAAGGTCATGATCAACGGCCCGCTGTCGCCGAAGGGGCGCAGGCGTACGTCGGTGCGAAACACGAAGCCGTCGACGGTGGTTTCGTCCAGCATTTTGATCAAGGAGCGGCAGATGCGGGTGAAAAACTCGCCGTAGCTGATTTCCTTTTTCTCGCTTAGCAGGCCGTCTTCGGCATAGGCGAAAATCAGATCGATGTCGGAGGAATAATTCAACTCCCAGGCGCCCAGTTTACCCATCCCCAACACCACGATATTGAACGGCTCGCCGTTGCTCAAGGTGGGCGTACCCCAGCGCTTGCAGGCTTGTTGGTAGAAAAAGTCCAGCGCGGTTTGAATGCAGGCTTCGGCCAGCGCGGTCAGGTCGACTAGGGTTTCGTTCAGGTTCGCCCAGCCGGCCAGATCGCGCCAAGCGATACGCACCATTTCCCGGCGGCGGAATTGCCGCAATTGCCTGGCCAGCATCGCTTCCGCATCGGCCGGATTGTCCAGCAAATGCTGGCGGTAAGCGCCGCCGCGGTCGGCGGAAAACAAGTCGCCGCTGGTCACCAAATCAGATAGCAAGCCGGGATTGCGCAGCCAGCTGTCGCGCACGAATTCGCTGCAGCAGCAGACTTTCAACACAGACCCGGCAAATCTGTCGTCGGCAAAAACGGCCAGATCGTCGGCGGACAGTTTTTCCTCCAGCTGTCGGCAAACGGATTCGGCAAGGCTTTGCAGGGTCCGCGGCAAATACGGTTGATGTTGCGACAGCAGGGTCTGAAGGCTCATAGGCATATCCGGCAAAAAATGACGGCCAATCATACCTAAATCCCGCCGGCGATGATGGAGTTGTTCCCCACCGGCTCAGGGATTAAGTTGCCTGATGGGTTAAGGTAATGATTAAATCCGGGGATTTAATCAACTATTCTTAGGCTTCCGTCCAAAACAACTTCCTCCCCTCCGGACGGTGTCGTAAAAGCTCCCTCTCCTTGCGGGAGAGGGTTGGAGAGAGGAGAAATAACAAGGTAAGGCGTTGATTTTTATACCCTCACCCTGTCCTCTCCCGGAGGGAGAGGGAAATTAATGTTGTCAGCGCGGTTGGAACGGCTTACCGAGTAGTTAACAAGGAACATCACTAAATGAACGGCGAAACCCACAGCCAACTGGCCAATTTTATTTGGAGCATCTGCAACCTGTTGCGCGGCCCTTACAAGCGCAACGAATACCGCAAAGTCATCCTGCCGCTGACCGTGTTAAGGCGCTTCGATTGCCTGCTGGCGCCCAGCAAGGACGCCGTATTTGCCGAATCCCAAAATCTACAAGGCAAGCCGGAACGGGTCATCCAGGCCAGGCTGCAGGCCATTACCGGCCACCGCTTCTACAATCTGTCGCGCATGCAGCTCGATAAGAATGCCGATCATTCCCTGCTCAACGATCCGAATAATCTGGCGCCCAATCTAAACAGCTACATCAACGGTTTTTCGCCGAATGTCCACGCCATCATGGAGAAATTCAAGTTCAGCGAGCAAGTTGCCCACATGGCGGAAAAGAACATCCTGTTCGAAGTGGTCAAAGCTTTTGCCGCCATCGACCTGTCCCCGCAACGGGTGGATAACGTGCAAATGGGCTATGTCTTCGAAGAATTGATCCGTATCGGTGCCGAGCAATCGAACGAGGAAGCCGGCGAGCATTTCACTCCGCGCGAAGTCATCAAATTGATGGTCAACCTGTTACTGGTGCCGGAGCAGGATTTGGCACAAAGTCACATCGTCAAAACCATCTACGACCCGGCCTGCGGCACCGGCGGCATGCTGTCGGTGGCCGAGGAATACATCCGCAAGCTGAATGCCGACGCGCAACCCAAGGTATTCGGTCAGGACTTTAACGACGAGGCTTAGGCGGTGTGTAAATCGGACATGCTGATCAAGGGCGAAGATGCCGACAATGTCATCCTGGGCGACACCTTCACCCGTGACGGTTTTGACCGCGACAGCGACGGCAACAAATGGACTTTCGACTACATGCTGGCCAATCCGCCTTTTGGCGTGGAATGGAAACAGCAACAGAAAACCATCCAGCAAGAGGCCGACACCTTGGGTTTTGCCGGTCGCTTTGGTGCCGGCACACCGCGCATCAACGACGGCGCGCTGCTGTTTCTGCAACACATGATCAGCAAGATGCGCAGCCCGGCCAACGGCGGTAGCCGTATCGGCATCGTGTTTAACGGTTCGCCCTTATTTACCGGCGATGCGGGTAGCGGCGAAAGCGAAATCCGCCGCTGGATCATTGAAAACGACTGGCTGGAGGCCATCGTCGCCCTGCCGGAACAACTGTTCTACAACACAGGCATTTCCACTTACATCTGGATCATCAGCAACCGCAAGGAACCACGGCGCAAAGGCAAAGTGCAATTGATCGACGCCCGCCATTTATGGGTGGCTATGGAAAAATCCTTGGGCAACAAGCGCCGCCGCATCGGCGACCCCAGCGACAAAGCCAAAGACCCGGACCATATCGGCGACATCACCCGCATCTATGCCAATTTTCAGGATGGCGAACTGTACGGGCGAAAAATTTTTCGCCCCTACGATGACGAAACTCCCAACAAGCCGCTGATTGTCAGCAAAGTGTTCGATAACCAAGACTTTGGCTATCACAAAATCACCGTCGAGCGCCCACTCAGACTCAATTTTCAAGCCAGCGCAGAGCGAATCGCCCGCCTGGAACAGCAAACCGCATTCATCAATCTTGCCAGTAGCAGTAAAAAGAACGAAACCGTCCGCCAGCAGGAAATCGAAGCCGGTCGTGCCCGCCAACAACAAATCCGCGATTTACTGGCCGCGTTTGCTCGTAGGGGCGAAAAATCTTTCGCTCCTACGGGCGAAAAATCTTTCGCCCCTACATGCCTGGATCGGACAGTCTTCCTAAATGCCCTGCGCCAAACCGAACAAGCAACTGGCATCCGCTTATCGGCCTCCGAACTGAAAGCGGTGCTTGCGGCTTTGGGAGAACGGGATGAAAACGCAGAAATCTGTCGAGACAAACAAGGCAACCCGGAGCCCGACACCGACTTGCGCGATACCGAAACCGTCCCGCTCAAGGAAAATATCGACGACTACTTTAAGCGCGAAGTGCTGCCGCATGTCCCCGATGCCTGGATTGACCACGGCAAAACTAAAATCGGGTATGAAATTCCTCTGAATCGGCATTTCTACCGCTACGAACCGCCGCGCGAACTGGAAACCATCGAAGCCGAAATCAAGGCGCTGGAAGGCGAGATCGTGGATTTGCTCAGAGAGGTGACGGCGTGAACCATGTAAACACGTTCGAGCAATTGGTCGATAGCATCCAAGGCGCGCATCGTGAATTGACTGCGCAAGCGGTAAAAGCCATCAATCTCAGTTTAACGCTACGCAATTGGCTGATCGGATTTTACATTGCCGAGTATCAGTTGCATGGTGCTGATCGTGCCGCCTACGGCGAAAAATTGTTGGATAAATTGGCCGCCGAACTCACTGGCACCAGCAATTGCAAGCGTCGCCAACTTTACGACTATCTGAGTTTTTATCGTACCTACCCCAACATTGTGCGGACACTGTCGGCACAATTGCAAACCTTGTTGCCTCCGAATGTAAACATCGATTCGGAAAAAGTGCCGACAGCGCCGGCACAATTATCCGAGCTATCCGAAAAACTGCTGACTCGCTTATCCTATAGTCACTTGAAATTACTGACAGACATAGAAAATTCAACCAAGCGCAACTTCTACGAAACCGAATGCCTGCGCGGCAACTGGTCGGTGCGGGAATTAAAACGCCAGATCGGCAGCCTGTATTACGAGCGTTCCGGTCTTTCGCACGATAAACAAAAGTTGTCGGAACAGGCCCAACAGGACGCCGAACCGCAGGCGCTATTCAATATCCGCGATCCGTATATCTTTGAATTCCTCGGTTTAAAACCCGCCGAAGTGATGAGCGAATCGCAACTGCAAGACCAACTGCTGGGCAAATTGCAGGAGTTTTTGCTGGAACTTGGCCACGGTTTTTGTTTCGAAGCCCGCCAAAAACGCATCCTGATCGGCGACGAACATTTTTTCGTCGATCTGGTGTTTTACCACCGCATCCTCAAATGTCATGTCTTGGTGGAGCTGAAACTGGAAGCCTTTAGCCACCAAAACATCGGCCAGCTGAATACTTACGTCAATTGGTACCGACACCACATGCTGGCCGACGGCGACAATCCGCCGGTGGGCATTTTATTGTGTACCGAGAAAAATCACGCCCTGGTCGAATACGCCCTGGCCGGCATGGACAACCAACTGTTCGTCTCCAAATACCTGCTGGAAATGCCGGACAAAGCCACCATGCAGCAATTCATCGACCGGCAATTGCGGGAGTTGCGGGGGTGACCAGATCATTCAGGCAATATCAAAGATCGGCGGCAACGCTTCTGAAATTCCGGCCAACCGCCGCTTGTGGGAAAGCCCATAGGGTGGATAAGCGCAGCGCATCCACCGCGACGGCTTTAAATCTGGTGGATGCGCGTTGCTTATCCACCCTACCGCCATCAAACAATCGTTTTGCAACGATTCAGAATTTCTTAACCGTTCAGCGCAAAGTAACGACCAAGGAATTCTCGCCCCTTAGCATAGGATGGGCTGTTAAGCCCATCAGTCGGCGTTTACGATGGGCTTCATTGGCATTCAGCCCATCCTACGTTGGCTTGCGGGAGGCAAGCCGATGAAATATCCGGCTTATCCCAAATACAAGGACAGCGGCGTGGCGTGGTTGGGCGAGGTGCCGGGGCATTGGGAGGTAAAGCGACTGAAAATGACCGCTCATCATTGTGACAAAAAAGTCGAAGCGAATGAAGAAAACCCTCTGCCTTACATTGGCATGGAAAATATCGAGTCTTGGAGTGGCAAATTGCTACCCATTGATCCCGATATTGTGCCTTCAGGTGTTGCAAATTATTTTTCCAAAGGAACAACGTTGTTTGGCAAATTGCGGCCTTATCTTGCCAAGTCTTGTAATCCAGACTTTGAGGGACTTTGTTCAACCGAGCTTTTAGTCATTCAGGCCGAGGATTTTGATCGTCGAGCGCTTTTGTATTGGCTACTTGCCGATGGATTTATCAAGTTAGTCGACTCTTCCACCTACGGTTCTAAAATGCCCAGAGCCAATTGGGACTTTATAGGCAACTGTCAGTTACCTGTGCCGCCTCTGACCGAACAAACCGCCATCGCCGGTTTTCTGGATCGGGAAACCGGGCGGATTGATACCCTGGTGGCGAAAAAGCGCAAGCTGGTTGAATTGCTCAAGGAAAAACGCAGCGCGCTGATTTCCCGCACCGTCACCCGCGGCCTGCCCGCCGACGCCGCGCGGGAATTCGGCCTGACCACCGGCAATGCCGCCGTCCATGAAGCGCCCGGCGCGTATGATCGGGGCCATGAAAATCACAGTGGGGACGAAAATTTTTCCACATGTAGGGGCGAAAAATTTTTCGCCCCTACGGGCAATGGCATTCCCGGAAGGCTCAAGGATTCCGGGGTTGAATGGTTAGGGGAAATTCCAGTAGATTGGGTAACGCCACCCCTATATTCTCGTTATTCAATAGAGCTAGGTAAGATGTTGAATGAAAGCAAGATTACTGGAAAGCACCTTTTGCCTTATTTGAGGAATATTGATGTTCAATGGGATTCAATCAATTTCATTGATTTACCTGAAATGGACATTCCCGAACCGGAATATTCTCGCTATACCCTTAAAGAAGGCGATCTTCTTGTATGCGAAGGTGGCGAAGTTGGAAGGTCAGCCATAGTTGGCAAACTAGAATCGAAAATTGGTTTTCAAAAAGCGTTACATCGCATGCGTGCAATTAATTCACTGATGGAATACCCCAGATATATGTATTACCTAATGTACTGGGCAAATAAAACCGGTGTATTTAGTTCCGGCGGAATATCAACGATTGCGCACTTGACCGGCGAGCAATTAAGGAAATACCGTTTCCCCAAACCTCCTTTTCAAGAACAAACCGCCATAGCCACCTACCTAGACCGTGAAACCGCCAAAATCGACCGGCTGGTAGAAAAGGTCGAAACCGCGATTACCCGTTTGCAGGAATACCGCAGCGCGCTGATCATCGCCGCCGTGACCGGCAAAATCGATGTGCGGGAGGCGCGATGAATAACGCTGCCATCGTCGCCAAGCTGCGCGCCGAACTGGACAACGTGTTGGCGGTTTATGCCTTCGGCAGCCGGATTCAAGGCACCGCCGGGCCGGATAGCGATCTGGATTTGGCGGTATTGGTGGCGGGTTACGCCGATCCGCAAACATTGTGGGCGCTGGCCGGCGACCTGTCCGACCTAGCCGGCTGTCCGGTGGATTTGCTCGATCTGCGCGCGGCCTCGACCGTGATGCAATACCAAATCCTTACCCAGGGCCAACGCTGGTGGACGCGCGACGCGCAAGCGGCACTGTACGAAGCGGCGATTTTGAGCGAAAAAACTGAACTGGATAGCGCCCGCGCCGGGCTGTTAGCCGATATTTCCCAAGGAGGCAGCGTGTATGGCCGATGACGTGTTAATCAACAAAGCCGCCACCATCGAGCGTTGCGTGGCTCGGGCGCGCGAGGAATACGCCGCCAACCCGGACGGCTTTGCCAGCGATTTCACCCGCCAGGATGCGGCGATTTTAAACATTCAACGTGCCTGCGAAGCGGCGCTGGACATGGGCCAGCATCTGATTCGGCGCGAAAAACTCGGCGTGCCGCAAAGCGCCCGCGACGTGTTCGAGTTGCTGGCGCGCGGCGGCTGGATCACTGCCGATTTGGCCGCGTCGCTGAAGCACATGGTCGGTTTTCGCAATATCGCCGTGCATGATTATCAGCAATTGCATCTGCCGATTACCGTCAGCATCATCACCCGGCATCTGGACGAATTTCTGGATTACAGCCGCGCATTGCTATTGCGCGATGCCAAGGATATTCATGAGCCACGATGAAGAATTCGTAGGGGCGAATAGCGATTCGCAATATGTAGGGGCGAATGATGATTCGCCCGTACAAACCAAGCCCAAAGGAAACCGTCGTTCGATTCGGTTGAAAAATTACGATTATGCTCAGGCGGGCTTTTATTTCGTAACCGTTTGCACGCATCAAAAAACCTGTTTCTTCGGCTCTATCCAGAATGGTGCAATGGTGGCGAATGATTTAGGCCGGGTAGTTGAATGTTGTTGGAACGAAATACCGGCACATTTTCCAAACGTAGCATCCGATGCGTTTGTGGTGATGCCCAATCACGTTCATGGAATTTTGGTGATTAATGCGGGGGAAAATGATTGTTCGTGGGGAGTAGGGGCGAATCATCATTCGCGGATTGTAGGGGCGAAAGATTTTTCGCCCCTACGCCCTCGCGGCACATCGAAAACCCTGGGTTCGATAATCCGGGGTTTCAAAATTGGTGTCAGCAAATGGGCAAAAAACAATACTCAAATCCAAACCGTTTGGCAGCGCAATTATTGGGAGCACATCGTTCGCAACGAGCAGCAATTAAACCTGATTCGGGAATATATTCTCAATAACCCTGCGCAATGGGAGCTAGACAGTTTGCACATTAATAACCGGGGCACAGGTAGGGGCGAAAAATCTTTCGCCCCTACACCTTGTGAAAAACCATGAGTCAAACCAGCGAAAAGGCTTTCGAAAGCTACATTGAGCAAATGCTGTTAGCCAAAGGCTGGCAAGCGGGTTCCGTAAAAGAGTGGGACAAGGAACTGGCTTTATTCCCGGCGCAAATTCTCAATTTTATCGCCGCCACCCAAAAGCCACTTTGGGACGGCATGCACGAACAGCATGGCGCTAATCTGCAAAGCCTGCTGATCAAGGATCTGGTCAGGGAACTGGCGATTAAAGGCTCGTTGCATGTATTGCGCCACGGTTTCAAGTTTTACGGCAAAACCTTCCGGCTGGCCTATTTCAAACCGGCGCAGGGCTTGAATACCGAGGTGCTGGCAAACTATCAACAAAACCGGCTGACGGTAACGCGGCAGCTGCCGTGCCATCCGGGCGATCACAGCACGCTGGATATGCTGTTTGCGATCAACGGTTTGCCGGTGGCGACTTGCGAGCTGAAAAATCCGTGGACCGGGCAAAACTGGCGGAATGCGGTGCAGCAATACCGCAATGATCGTAATCCGCGCGCGCCGTTGTTTGAGTTTAAACAGCGGGCGTTGGTGCATTTTGCCGCCGATCCGGACGAAGTCCACATGACTACCCGACTGGTGGGCAAAAAGACCTTTTTCCTGCCCTTCAATCGCGGCAGCCACCCCGGCGAAGTGGTTTGCGGGGCGGGCAACCCGCAGCATGCGTCCGGTTACCGCAGCGGTTATTTCTGGGAAGAAGTGCTGGAGCGCGAGCAGTTTCTGGACATTCTCGGTAATTTTATTTTCATCGAGCGCAAGGAAGAGAAAGTCGAAGACGGCAAGGGCGGCAGTCGCTTGCTGCAAAAAGAAGCGGTGATTTTTCCGCGCTATCACCAGCTCGATGCGATCCGGCGACTGGTCGCTGCCGCGCAATTGGAAGGCCCAGGTCAGAATTATCTGATCCAGCATTCAGCCGGCAGCGGCAAGACCAATTCGATTTCCTGGTTGTCGCATCGTCTGGCCAATTTGCATGACGGCAACGATCGCAAGCTGTTCGATTGCGTGATTGTGATTACCGACCGGCAAGTGTTGGACAGGCAATTGCAGGATGCCATTTATCAAATCGAACACGCGCAAGGGGTGGTCAAGGCCATCGATCAGGATTCAAAGCAGTTGGCGGCGGCGCTGATCGACGGCACCAAGATTGTGATTACCACCTTGCAGAAGTTTCCGTTTGTGTTGCGCGGCTTATTGCATACGGCGGAGATCGACAGTAGGGGCGAAAAATCTTTCGCCCCTACGTTTTCCCCAACGGAACAAGCCAAAGCCTGGGAACAGGAGATAGCCAAGCGGCGTTATGCAGTGATTGTCGATGAAGCGCATTCGTCGCAAACCGGTGAAACCGCCAGAGAACTCAAATCAATTTTGGGCAGATCGTCTCCTGTTGATCGTTCTGAAATCGATGCGGAAAGCTCCCTCTCCCTCCGGGAGAGGGCTGGGGTGAGGGGAGACAACCAACCAACGTCTAGTTTTATATCCCCTCATCCTAACCTTCTCCCGGAGGTAGAAGGAACCGTCTTGTATGGCTCGGGTAAACGGGAATCAGGTGAAACAGAAGAACCGGATTGGGAAGACCGTTTGAATCAGGTCATGGCCTCGCGCGGCCGCCAACCTAATATCAGCTTTTTCGCCTACACCGCCACACCCAAGGGCAAGACCTTGGAGTTGTTCGGTCGTGTCGGTCACACAGGCAAGCCGGAGCCATTTCATCTGTACAGCATGCGCCAGGCCATCGAGGAAGGCTTTATCCTGGACGTGTTGCGGAATTACACGACCTACAAAACCTATTTCAAGCTGGTCAAGGCCATGCAGGAAGACCCGAACCTGCCGAAGAAAAAGGCGGCGCGGGCTTTAGCCAAATTTCTGGTGCTGCATCCGACCAATATTTCGCAAAAAATCGAAATCATCGTCGAACATTTTCGCAACCACGTTAAACATCATTTGGGCGGCCAAGCCAAGGCGATGGTGGTGACCGGTTCACGCCTGCACGCCGTCAAATACATGCAGGCATTTCAGGCTTATATCGAGCAACACGGTTATCACGATATACAGCCCTTGGTAGCGTTTAGCGGCACGCTGCTCGATCCAGAAACCGGGCAGGAATATACCGAACCGGGCATGAACGTCGACAGTGTGACCGGTAAAGCGATCAGCGAAAAGCAATTGCCGGAGTGTTTTAATTCACCCGATTATCAAGTGCTGCTGGTGGCCAACAAGTACCAAACCGGCTTCGATCAGCCGAAGTTGATGGCGATGTATGTCGATAAGCGTTTGGATGGTGTGCAGGCGGTGCAAACCCTGTCGCGCCTGAATCGCATGCTGCCGGGTAAGGAAGCGCCGTTTGTGCTGGATTTTGTCAATGAAGCCGAAGACATTTATCGCGCCTTCAAACCTTATTACGACGCCACCAGTTTGCAGGAAAGCTCCGACCCGGCCTTGCTGGAACAGCTCAAGCATGACTTGGACAGCATGCAGGTTTATTACTCTGAAAGTAAAAAATCGAGCGGGTACGGTTGCTTGTTGGACAGGCGTCGGCAGCAAGGATGCTGCCGTCGAGCCTACACGGACGTATTTACGGCGTCCTGTCCGGCGAGGAACCGTGCCCAGCTGCACTACTTTCATTTGCCGGGGCGATGCCTAGCCTTCATGAACGTTACTCTGAAAGTCATGGTAGGAGCGACGCATAGTCGCGATTCGCAAGGCCAACATCGCGACTGTGCGTCGCTCCCACGAGATTGTCTTTCATTTGCCGGGGCGATGCGCAGGTTTCATGAGCGTTAGGCTGAGCCAGCGGTTAAAGCTTTGACGCCATCGGGCCCGTCCCTGTAAGCTGGAATCCGGTTGGTCGCGGCTGTTATAGTCATCGCGTTGCAAATTTCGGTTTTTAATTCCCTCGCTCCATCCCTTCCGGGAGGCGAGGGGCGGATGCGCCGAAGTTTGAGGTTCGAAAGGTATATGTTTTACATTCTCCGCTGCCACTGTAATTTAAGCTTCCAGCAATCATTTAATCTTCCCGGAGTACCGCCCATGCAAGCCCTCGAAACGCTAGTCGCCACCTTGTCCGCTTGGGTTTGGGGGCCGCCGATGCTGGCGTTGCTGGTCGGTACCGGCCTGTATCTGACGGTGCTGCTGCGCGGCCTGCAGTTTCGGACGCTGCCGCTGGCGTTTCGGCTGATTTTTCATAAAGACCACGGCCATGCCGGCGATATCAGTCATTTTGCCGCGTTGATGACCGCATTGGCGGCGACGGTCGGCATCGGCAACATCGTCGGCGTGGCCACGGCGATTACCTTGGGCGGGCCGGGGGCGGTGTTCTGGATGTGGATGACCGGCTTGGTCGGTATGGTGACCAAATACTCCGAGGCGGTATTGGCGGTCAAATACCGGGAAAGAGGCGAACACGGCATGCGTGGCGGACCTATGTACTATCTGGCCAAGGGGGCAAACCTGCCCAAGCTGGGCTGGTTGTTCGCGCTGTTCACCGCGTTGGCCACCTTCGGCATCGGCAACATGACTCAGGCCAATTCCACCGCCAAGATTTTTCAGGCCACGTTCGCCGTCGAGCCCTGGGTCACCGGCTTGGTATTGATGACCTTGACCGCGCTGGTAATCCTGGGCGGCATCCGCTCGATAGGTAAATTTACCTCGGTGCTGGTGCCGTTAATGATAGTGGGTTACGTCGGCTCGGCGCTGACGGTGTTGGCGTTGAACGCCGGCGAAATTCCCGCCGCCTTCGGATTGATTTTCGGTCACGCCTTTTCGCCGGCCGCGGCCAGCGGCGGTTTTGCCGGCGCCGGCGTGGCGGCGGCGATGCGCTTCGGCATAGCGCGCGGGGTGTTTTCCAACGAGTCCGGCCTGGGTTCCGCGCCGATTGCGGCCGCCGCCGCCCGCACCAGCGAACCGGTGAAGCAGGCCCTGGTCAGCATGACCCAAACCTTCATCGACACCCTGCTGGTTTGCAGCATTACCGCGCTGGTGATTCTGACCGCCGACTCCTGGACTCAAGGTGTCGCCGCCGGCCGCCTGACCAGTGCCAGCTTTGCCGAAACCCTGGGTGTCGGCGGCGAAATACTGGTCGCCCTGGCCACCGCCGTATTCGCCTATTCCACTCTGATCGGCTGGAATTATTACGGCGAAAAGGCCATTGAATACCTGTTCGGCTCCAGGGCCATCCGGGTGTACCGGATTGCCTTCATTGCCACCGTGATCGTCGGGGCGATGATGGAACTGGAGTTCGTCTGGAACTTTTCCGACCTGATGAACGGCATGATGGCGCTACCCAACCTGATCGGGCTACTAATGCTGTCAAAAGTCGTCAAGCAGGAGACCGATCGCTATTTTAGTGACGTTAAGGAATAAAAGGCCGCAAGCTCCAATCCGTGGGGCGCCAGTAGGCGATAGCCGTATTGCGCCGCATGTTGAGTTAATTTGTTCGGCGCAATGCTCGTTGGCGATTGTGCTAAAGCGGTTAAAAAAAGGGTTGTCGATGCAGGCCGCTTAGCTGTCCGCCCACATTCTTAACAGGTTGTGGTAACAGCCGGTCAGATTGACGGTGGTTTGGTTGTCGCCTTGCGTCGAGCGCAGTTCCAGAATCGCCATGTCCATTTCGAACAACAGCCGGCGGCGTTCGGTTTCCCGTACCATGCTTTCCAGCCAGAAAAACGACGCCAGCCGGGCACCGCGGCTGACGGGTTCTACCCGATGCAGGCTGGAGCCAGGATACAGCACCATGTCGCCGGCCGCCAGTTTGACCGCATGTTCGCCGTAGGTATCCTCGATCACCAGTTCGCCGCCGTCGTAACTGTCCGGGTCGGCCAGAAAAATCGTCGCCGATAAATCGGTGCGCACGCGCTGGCCGCTCTCCGCGCAATAACGGATGGCGTTGTCGATGTGGTTGCCGAAGGTATTGCGAGGGCCGGCATAGCGGTTAAACAGGGGCGGGTAAATCCGCTTCGGCAAGGCGGCGGACAGAAATAGCGCGTTGCGGTTTAAGGCCGCCAGCAGCAGGCTGCGCAACTGTTGGCTCTGCGGCGCATCCTCCGGCAACTGCAGATTGTTTTTGACCTGTGCAGATTGGCTGCCGGCGGTGATGCGGCCGTCCGTCCAGGGAGCGGTTGCCAATAATTGCCGCGCTTGCTCGAGTTCGTTGGGGGAAAGTACCTTGGGGATTTCTATCAACATGCGTTACCCGTTAATGGCGGTCAGGGCGAAAAACAGCGACAGACTCAGCGAGCCCAGCCCCAGGCCGGCCGCCGCCAGCCGCGGCCCGTGCAGGCGCGTCCACAGCAGGATGCCGGTCATGCTCAACAGCAGCAGTGCCCCGGCCAAGGTATCGACCAGTAACACCCAACCCATGCCCATGCCGGTACCCATATGCAGATTGTTCAAGGTCTGCAGCAAATTGGCATTGCCTTGCTTGACGCTGACGAAGGCGTTGCCTTCCCAATATTCGGCGGACAGCAGGCGGCTGGGGCTGCGCAACGTGATGTTCCATGACGCGGGCTGTTGCAGGGTTTGGTTTTGCCAAATAACCTCCTTGGCGGGTTCTTGTTTGATTCTGGCCCGGGCGGTATCGATCCGCAGGCTTTGTCCCAGCCAGACCGCCATGGCCCTGGCGTCAGCCGGTCTTGGTTCCGGCAGGGCCAGCTGGATTTCGGTTTGCCGCATCCTGCCGATGGGGATTTTCAGAATGTCGCGGTGGTTCAGCAATATGCCGGTAAATCCGAACAACAAACCCAATGCGGCGCCCCACAGCCCTAGCCAGGCATGGGTGCGGCGCAGCCACTTTAAAAAAGCCCCGCGCGATAGCCGGCGGGGTAAAAACAAATAGCCGCCGTTGGTTTTTTTACGCGCATGGCTGGCGGGTGTATCGAGCGTGTGCTGGCTGGTAGTCATAAAATAGTTCTAAGGGCGTTTCAATATTTAAAGTTGACCGTCAGTTGTCCGGACAGCGGTGTACCCGGTAGGGCCGAGTTGGTGCGGCCGGATTCGTAATACACCGTATCGGTCAGGTTAAAGACGTTGAGTTGCAGGTCGTAATGCTTCTGGTGGTAGGCCAGTACCGCATCCAGCCGCGCGTAACCGGGCAACACCGCCTCGTTGACGCTGTCGGCATAACGGTGGGTGGCATAGTAGACACCGCCGCCCAGTTCCCAGTTGTCGGTCAAGTGGTAGCTGGTCCAGATCACGCCGCTGTTTTTCGGCACGTTGACCGACGTCATGCCTTCGAAGGATTTGGTCTCGCCGCTGACCGAGCCCACCGCCGAGTTGTTCGACTTGACCACTTGGGCATCCAGAAAGGCATAGGTGGCCGATACGTCCCAATTAGGCAGGATTTCGCCGGACAGGCCCAGCTCGAAACCGTCGGTACGCACTTCTCCGCTCAGCTCCTGTAAATTGGGGTCGATTGCCGAGGTGGTGCGGGCATTGGTTTTTTCCAGCCGGAACACGGCGGCGCTGGCGGACAAGCGGCCGTCGAACAAGTCCAGTTTGGCGCCGATTTCGTAGTTGCTGTTTTGTTCCGGCGGCAGGTCGGCGTTATTGGCCGACAAGCTCAAGCTTTCCGCCGATGGATTGAAGGACTTGCCGTAGCTGAAGTAATAGGATTGCCAATCGGTCGGCTGCCAGACGATGCCGCCGCGCGGGCTCCATTGATCCACGCTGCTTTCGAAGTTGGCCGTGCCGATCAAATCCTCCTGTTGGGCTTCGAACACGTCGTAACGGGTGCCGCCGACCAGTTTCCATTGCGGATTGATTTCGAATTCGTCCAGCAGATAACCGGCATAGGTTTGGGCGTGAGTCAGCCGGTTGGTGGCCAGCGTGCCGCTGAAATCGCTAGCCAGGCCCTGGCCGACGCTGCCTTTCAGTAGCGGGTCGAACACTGATACGCGGGTGACGCCGGTGGAATTCTTGGATTTGTAATCGTAGTCTTCCCAGCCGAATTCGCTGCCGAACATCAAGGTATTGTTGAAGCCGAACAGCGGTTGTTTCAGCACGAAATCTGTCTGGTTGTACACGTTTTCCTGCGTATTCAGCCGCAGGGCCTGCGAGCGGCCGATGGTGCCAATGTTGGAGCCCTTGGTAGCGGCATTGCCGGAAAACAAGTGGGTCAGATATTTACGTTCGTAATCGCCGTAACGCACGGTGTTCTTCATCGAAAATGCCTCCGAGAATCGATGGTTCAGCGCCACGGTGGCGACGTTGACGTCGGTGTCCATCAGCCGGTTGTCGGTATAGCCGTAGAAGGTGTTGACCGGCACGTCGGCCGGCCGGCCCTTCCACATCGGCACGCCGTAATCGAACACGCCTTCCTCTTCCTGGTGCAATAGGTTCAAGGATAAATCGGTATCCGGGCTGAGCTTGAAGGCAAAGGACGGCGCAATCCCCCAGCGGCTGGTGTCGTTGTAATCGCGGAAGGAATCGGTGTCCTGATACATGACGTTGAGCCGGGCGGACATGTCCTGGTAAGCGGTTTCCGCATCGATGGTGGTGCGCTTGAAGTCGTAATTGCCGTAGGTAAAGCTGCCCTTGACGCCGGTCTTGCCGGTGGGCTTTTTGGCGATCTGATTGATCACGCCGCCGGTGGCGCCGCGGCCGAACAAAATCGACGAGGCGCCCTTCAGCACTTCGGCTTTCTCGATGAAAAAGGTGTCGCGGTTGTATTGGCCATTATCTTTCACGCCGTCGACATATTGATCCGAGTTGGCGGAAAAACCGCGCAGGGTAATGGAGTCGCCGGTGCGGCCGCCTTCGCCGGCCGCAATGGTCAGGCCGCTGACGTTTTTTAAGGCGTCGGTCAGATTAAAGGCATTCTGCGATTCGATCAGTTCTTTCTTGACCACGCTGATCGATTGCGGAATGTCGCGCAAGGCCTGTTCGGTTTTGCTGCCGGTGGTGGATTTCTCCGCCTTGAAGCGGTTGGCTTTTTTTTCGCGGGCCGCCTTGACCTTGACGTCGTCCATGACGACTTCCCGGTCGTCGACGACGGCCGGTTCCACGGCATGGGCCGCTCCGCTCAGGGCGGCGCCCAGCGGTAGCAAGGCACCCAGGCGCCATTTGGCGCGGCTGGACTGGTTTTTATTGGTACAGTGACTAGACATGGGCTTTCCCTTTAAGTAAGACAATGTGATTGGCTGCCTGGCGGGGAATGCTGGGTGGCTGATGCATGGTTAAGGTTTGCTTGATTCGGGCTCGGAAACAAAGCCGATGCGGCTGACGCCGGCTTGGGTGGCATCGGCCAGGGTTTCGGCGACGATGTGGTAGGCGACGCCTTTATCGGCCCGTACGTGCAATTCGGCGCTGTCCGGCCGCGAGCTGAGTTGCGCCAGTTTTTGCCGCAACTGTTCGCGGCTGACCGCTTCCTGGTTCCAGAACAATTGCCCGCCGTTATCTATGGACAGATTGACCGGCTCTACCGGTAGCGGCGTTTGCGGCTGGCTGTTGGCCTGGGGCAGGTCGATTTTGACCGCGTGGGTCATCATCGGCGCGGTGATCATGAAGATCACCAGCAACACCAGCATCACGTCGATGAGTGGAATCATGTTGATTTCGGCCACGGTATGGCCAGCGGTTTTGTGTTGGTCGAAGCCGCCGAATGCCATCAAACTTCTCCCGCCACGGCCAAGGCCACCCGTGGGTTGGCATGCGGCATTTCCAGCAGCGGATTGATGGCGGAGCCGGTGGTCAAAAAGGCGAACAGGTCGTGCGCAAAGGCGTCCAGTTGCGCCAACAGCAAGCGGTTGGCGCGCACGCAGTCGTTGTAGGCCAGCACGGCCGGAATCGCCACCGCCAGGCCCAGGCCGGTCATGATCAAGGCTTCGCCGACCGGGCCGGCGATTTGCTCCAGGGAGCCCTGGCCGCTTCGGCCTATACCCAGCAGGGCGTGATAGACGCCCCAGACGGTGCCGAACAAACCGACGAAAGGCGCGGTGCTGGCGATGGAAGCCAGCGCGGTCAGGCCCCATTCCAGCTTGGCGGTTTCTTCGTCGATGACCCGGCGGATGGCGCGGGTGAGGAATTCGCCGGCCGAACCGGCTTCCTGCAAGCGCTGCACGCCATGGATGGCGTGATGGCGGCTGGCGTTGATGGCGTGGTAGGTGAGGTGCGAAAACGGTTCCTCGTCGCGGTGTTGATTCAACATTTCGGCCACCTTATCCAGCGAGGCGGCGTTCCAGAACTGCGCCAGAAATTCCCGACTACGGCGGCGGATGCCGTAGCCCTGCCAGGCTTTGACGACAATGAAGTACCAGCTGGCCACCGACATGCTCAGCAGTAGCATGAACAGGGCTTGGCCGATGGCGTCGCTTTGCGACAGGAAATGGCTGAAATTTTGATTGATGGACATGGTTTTATCCCTCGAGGCTGAATGAAATCGGTACGACCACCCAGGCGGACACCACCCGAGAGCCGTGTTGGGCGGGCACGAAACGCCAGTTTTTGACGGTTTCCAACGCCGCGGAATCCAAGCGCGGGTAACCGCTGGATTTGCGTAGATTGACTTGATCGACCGTTCCGTCGGTAGTCACCAGCACCCGCACTAATACCCGGCCTTGCTCGCCCTGCTGGCGGGATTGATCCGGATAGGCCGGCGCCGGATTATTCAGATAATCCGCATGCAAACTGGGTAGGGTGGTCGGTGCCGGATTGTTTTCTTCAGTGGGTGCGTCGGCCACGCTGCTCGCGGGTGCAGGCTGCGAACTGACCGGCGGGGCCGGTTGGGGTTTTAGCTGTTCGGGTTCGCTGCTGGGAGCCGCCATCGGCGACACGGTTTCGCTGGCAGTGGTCAGCAGCGGTTTCGGTTTAGTTGTCTTGGCTATCGGTTTGGGTTTGGGCTTTTTGACGGCAGGCTCCGAGTGCTGGACCGGTTGGGCGACAGGTTGCATCGTGGTTTTCGCCTCGGCGGTGCCGACCCAGCTGACCATAATGGGTTGAGGCGGCGTGATGGCTGTTTCCGGGTGTTGCTCGGGTAATAATGTCAGCCAAGCCAGATGAATAGTCACGGCAACGCCGATACCCAGCCAGGTTTTAAGCGGCCGGCTTGCGTTTAAAACGGTCGGAAAGGGTTGACGCCGGGGCCTGTTTGCTACGGCGGCGTACTGTAGAAAAAGAGTGGCAATCATATAGCCTCACGCTAAGCAGTTGATCAATGCTTGGCTGGCTGGCCCAGGCGGGTTGGCTGGCTATGCGACGGATTGGATTTATAAAGTCGAATGAATACGCAGGTGCTAGCAATTTGCGGATGTCTTCGCGCGTCAATGCACCAACGTCAATTTGGGCGGCAATTTCTGGTTTTCCAGAGGGGCATCGGCCATCTTTTTCGACGCCGCCGTCAGCAGGGTGGCAAGGTCGGCGAATTGGTCCGTGTCGAACCGTAGCGACAGATTTTGCAGGTGCAGATGCACTACGCCGCAGTCCCGGCACATCAAAACCTTGCCGGAACCGCTGGCCGCCAGATATTCGTGCGTGCAGGGCTTTTTACTCATCGTGGTGTCCTCATGTTGAACAAGAAATCAGGGCGCCGGGCGGGTTTTTTCACCGGGCTTGCAATTGCCGCGCGCCTCGACGATTTTCGACATCGCCAGCGACAACAGCATTTGCCAGACAATTTGTTTCGAACCCAAGTCCAGGCAACGGAAATCGGTTGCATGGAGTTCGCCCTTTTCCATCAGCGCGGCCAGCACATTCGGGGCTATCTCCAGTTTTACGGCCGGTGGCGCTTTAAAAAAGGACAGGAGAAGCTTCATAAAACCAGGCTGTTATGGATTTGATGTAAATGATAATTATTCTTATTTGAAAAGTACAGCTTTTTTATCGGCTCCGGCACTGATGTCTTGCTTGATGGCTACCTCTTGTCATCTTCCTCGGCTCCAATGGCGTAA
The DNA here is from genome assembly GCF_024505185.1 of Methylomonas subterranea. Classification (GTDB taxonomy): domain Bacteria; phylum Pseudomonadota; class Gammaproteobacteria; order Methylococcales; family Methylomonadaceae; genus Methylomonas; species Methylomonas subterranea. The sequence continues at coordinate 2,884 of NZ_JANIBJ010000030.1, read as the reverse complement.
AACGCTAACAGTCCGGGCAGCAGCACATTGGCTCCAGACTTTCAAACACGTAGAGTTCACTCGAACAACCCCCGGAAAAATCCCCAACCGCAGCTATTGGGCTGGCAATGACAAACTCACCGCATGATCTTTTCCACATCAGTTTGAATCACCCCTCCCCCTGGACAAGGGTAAAACACTTGACTTTCTTCCAAATCCATATAAAATAGGGATTCAATTTCGGGGGTCGTTAGCTCAGCCGGTAGAGCACCGCACTTTTAATGCGATGGTCGTGCGTTCGAATCGCACACGACCCACCATCATTTAAGTAGTAAGAACAATAGGTTATAAGGATTGTAAGCTTCAGTAACTGTGTACTAAAACAATCGACTACAGTGATTTTACTGGTAGTTGTGTTTTAACCCTCTAGATTGGGGATACACAGATGCTAAATTTCTTCATCCGCAAGGTAGGCCTAAAAAACGGCGAAAGTCGTTACCGCACAGTCCTTACAAAATCTGGTAAGGAAATCAAATCAAAAACCTTTAGACGCAAGCAAGATGCCCGCATTTGGGGTACGCGTTCTGTTCTTGAGTTTCAGGAACACGAAGCAAGTGGCACCCGCCCCTGCACAATCACCTTCAATCGATTAGCTGACGAGTATATGGCCTGGTGGTCTGGAAAAGACCATGACCGTGCCCGACTCGTCCAATGGTGGAATGATCAGTTTAGCAAGATCATTTTAACCGAAATCACCCCTGATCTTATTCGTACCAAGCTAAAACCAAAGCGTTCACTGGCACCTGCCACTTACAACAAGCACTTGGCAGTTCTCTCGTCAATTTTGGATTTTGCTACTCGTCAACAGGAAGATGATACCGTCTTAGAGCAGTACATTGATGAAAATCCGTGCAAAAAAGTCCGAACTCTAACCGTTAACAATAAAGTTGTTCGATTCCTATCGGACCAAGAAAAGACACGCCTGATGCGATCAGCCCAGGAAATTGGTGGCAAATTTTATCTCAAAGTGCCCATGGCATTGACCACGGGTATGCGAAAGGGTGAGTTAGATTGATTACGCTGGACCGTTTTGCAATCTATCGCAAATATATCTGCTTTTATTCAGCGGTAACCAATGCGTGCTGGGGGCAAAAAACGACAGGCATAAAAAAGCCCACACTGTGTGGGCTCCCGTCCGTTATGATTTTATAGTTAGTTTGGACGCCTGCCTTTGCTAGCGGCAGTTTAAGCATTTGCGATGGTTATTATTGTTTTCCCGCTTGCGCGGTCGCTTTCCTCCCCCCCCCTCAAAAGATACGAGTCTTGCGATTCGTATTGACCTTGGTCAAGGTAGGCGCATTCTAGTGAAGAAAAAATGAACTGTCCAGAAAAATTGCGACAATTTGTCGCATACAGAAATTAGGTCTATTAGCCAAATACATTACCGCCTAAGTAGATCGAGTATTGGCCTCAAGCCATTGTGGTCAATCTCCTGCATCAGCGCCAACAGTTGCCCCAGTTCCCCCTTGGGAAGTCCCTAGCGAGCAAACCAATTTAGGTAATGTCCCGGCAAATCGGCGATCACACGGCCTTGGTATTTGCCGAATGGCATGGCTACTGTAACCAGTTTTTGTAAGTCTTCCGGTTGCATTCTTGGATTATCAGGCCAACTCGACGCCGGCAATATCGCCTTTTGCGTTCAGGTTCAACCACAACCGCCCATAGCAGGCTTTCTGATCGCACTGACAACCGGAACCTTCCATGATACTTTCCAGAAACGTCACGTAGATCAACAGGCGATCGGTGCGCCGCTCGAGGATTTCATAGGCAATCGAGTCGCTGATGATCCAGCCGTTTTGTGTGCAAAAAGCACTCAGCTTATTGCTGGTTTCCAGTAGCTGGGTAATGGCTAAGGCTTCAGACATGAACCGCTTACTTGTTATCCTGTTCGGAATCGGAAATCACCGTGTACTCAGCAGTAATACTTTCACCGTCTGCTTGACCAACGTTTTGTTGCTGTGCCGTTTTTATCAATCGCCATGCTTTGTAGCCTACGATGCCCAGCGGAATCAACAGAACGACAAAAAATACAGAAAAGACCAGCGTGCCGACGACAGCTCCGGCAATCATCGCCGGAATTACCAGGATTTTGGAAAGACTGGAACCTGAACTTTCTTCGACCTGATATTCAAGTCGGCCTTGAGAATTTTCCGATGTGCCGATATGGATAGTTCGCTTGTAAATTTTGAACATGGGTTTGACTAGCGGCTGAAATAGGAAACGAAGCTTACTATGTGCTTGCCCGAAACAAAAATTCGTCGAGACTCAGCGCCGTTTCTGGAAATTCCCTTAATAGTTTTTTGTCTTGAGTGACCAGCTTTACGGATAGCTGCCGGGCCAGAGCCACAAATTCACAGTCATAAGCAGAACAAGTGCTACTGGCAACGAGGTTCATGACTGCGACAGAAGGCAAAATAAACTCACGGTCAGCCATCAACGATTCGGATTCATCTTGCAAAGCCAATGCCTCGGTCAAGGAAAGTATGTTCTGCCTTAAATAGAGCGCAAGCACATTACGGAACTCGCTTCTCCACAGTTCAGGTGCAGCTCAGTCAGGATCAATTCGGTACAACTGACTTGCTTTGTCGGAATAATTCGTCGGCAAGAACAAGTAGCTAATAATATTGGTATCGGCAACGATCATGGACGCCCATTCTCGATAGCTTGATCGATGTCATCCAAGCTAATGTTATTGGGCTTAATACTCGCACGTAGCTGCTCTATCCGTTTTAAGCGATCATTGGGGTTGGTTTTCTTGGCAATCAACGCCTGTTCAAGGCAAACCAAAACCTCACTGTTGATACTACGCCGATTCAAATCTGCAGCACATTTCAGTTGTTCATAA
>NZ_JANIBJ010000029.1 GCF_024505185.1 Methylomonas subterranea | reverse complement strand
GCTGCTCTACCTGCTGAGCTATGCCGGCGTGTGATGGGCTATTTGTAGATGGTTTTTGGGTCTTTCAGTACCGGGTCGACAGTTTGCCATTCGCCGTCTTTCAGGCTGCGGTAAAAGCAGCTTTCGCGTCCGGTGTGGCAGGCGATGCCGCCTTCCTGGGCTATTTTAATCAATATGACGTCAGCATCGCAATCGAGTTGTATATCGACGACTTTTTGCCTGTGGCCGGATTCCTCGCCCTTGCGCCACAGGCGATTTCGGGAACGTGACCAGTAAACGGCGTAACCTTCGTCGACCGTTAGCGCAAGGGATTCGCGGTTCATCCAGGCGAACATCAGTATCCGGCCCGTGTCGTACTGTTGGGCGATGACCGGCACCAGGCCGTCTTCGGTCCATTGAATTTCGTTCAGCCAGCTGGGGTTCAAAGGCGCACCTCTATGCCGCGGGTGCGCATGTGGCGCTTGGCTTGTTCGATAGTGTATTCGCCGAAATGGAAAATGCTGGCGGCCAGTACCGCATCGGCCTTGCCTTCCAGGATGCCGTCGGCCAGATGGTCCAGGTCGCCGACGCCGCCGGAGGCAATCACCGGAATGCCGACCGCTTCGCTAATGGCACGGGTCAGCGGCAGATCGAAACCGGATTTGGTGCCGTCCCTGTCCATGCTGGTTAGCAGAATTTCTCCGGCGCCGTAGCTCTGCATTTTAACTGCCCATTCCACTGCGTTGATGCCGGTTGGTTTACGGCCGCCGTGGGTAAATATTTCCCAACGGTTCTCTTCGTCTTCCCGGCTGACTTTTTTGGCGTCTATGGCCACGACTATGCATTGCGAACCGAATTTGTCGGCGGCTTCTTGGACGAATTCGGGGCGAAATACCGCCGCGCTGTTGATGCCGACTTTGTCCGCGCCGGCGTTCAGCATGCGGCGAATATCGTCCAAGGCGCGGATGCCGCCGCCGACCGTCAGCGGAATGAAGACTTCGCTGGCGACTTGTTCCACCACATGCACAATGGTGTCGCGGTTGTCGTGAGTGGCGGTGATGTCCAAAAAGGTGATTTCATCGGCGCCTTCACTATCATAGCGGCGGGCGATTTCCACCGGATCGCCGGCATCGCGGATGTCGACGAATTGCACGCCCTTGACGACGCGGCCGTTATCGACGTCCAGGCAGGGAATGATACGTTTGGCAAGACTCATGAGTGCGCTAAATGATGTATTGGGCCGGTAAACTTAAGCGCCCACGTCGGTATAGGATTCGGCGAGTTTTTCCGCTTCGGCGAAATCCAGGGTACCTTCGTAAATGGCGCGGCCGGTAATGGCGCCCATGATGCCTTCGTGCGCCACTTCGCCCAGCGCGCGAATATCGTCGATATTGGTGATGCCGCCGGAAGCGATGACAGGGATGGTGATTTCACGGGCCAGTTTGGCGGTAGCTTCAACATTGACGCCCTGCATCATGCCGTCGCGGGAAATGTCGGTGTAAATAATCGCCGAGACGCCCTGGGCCTCGAATTTCTTGGCCAAATCTATGACGTCGTGGCGCGACAGTTTGGACCAGCCGTCGATGGCGACCTTGCCGTCCTTGGCGTCCAGGCCGACTATGATATGCCCGGGAAATTCGATGGCGACGTCGCGCACGAAGTGGGGTTCGCTGACCGCTTTGGTGCCTATGATCACGTATTCTACGCCGGCTTCCAGATAGGCCTGGATGGTGTCTTCATCGCGAATGCCGCCGCCGATTTGCACTGGCACTTCGGGATAAGCCTGTACGATGGCATGAATAACTTCGGCATTGCGCGGCTTGCCGGCAAAGGCGCCGTCCAGATCGACCAAGTGCAGGCGGCGGGCGCCGGCTTCCACCCAGCGGCCGGCCACGGCGACCGGATCTTCGGAAAATACCGTGTTGTCGTCCATCCGGCCTTGGCGCAGGCGAACGCATTTACCCTCTTTCAAATCAATTGCAGGTATCAGCAACATAGTTAAATCTCAACGGTTAAATCATTTTCTCAAAAGGTTAATAAGCAGGCGCGCGGTGCGTTTCGGCACGCGGCATTAAGCAGCGCCATCCCAGCGCAAGAAGTTTTGTAACAATTGCAAACCCACCGCCTGGCTCTTTTCCGGATGGAATTGCACGGCAAACATATTGTCCCGGGCCAAGGCGCAGGTGAAGGGTTCCGGGTAGTCGCTGGTGGCAATGCCGTCTTCCTCCCTGTCCGGCGTAACGAAGTAACTGTGGACGAAATAAAACCGGCTGTCCTGGGCAATGTTATGCCACAGCGGATGTTTTTTTTGTTTGACCCGGTTCCAGCCCATATGAGGAACTTTTAATACTCCGCCGTGCTGGTCGCACAAGCCGTCGGAAAACCGGCGCACGTGGCCGGGAAACAAATTGAGGCAATTGATGCCGCCGTTTTCTTCGCTATCGGTCAACAATGCCTGCATGCCCAGACAGACGCCCAGGAAGGGCTTTTCCCGCGCCGCCCGCATGATGACTTCCATCAAATTCAATGCGTGTAAAGCTTGCATGCAATCGCGGATGGCGCCCACGCCGGGGAAAACCACCCGGTCGGCATTTTGAATCGTTGCGGCGTCGGCGCTGATCAGTACCCGCACCTCCGGCTCGGCATGTTGTAGCGCTTTGGCTATGGAGTGCAGATTACCCATTCCGTAATCGATAACGGCAACTGATGACATAAAAACTGGAAAATTAGAAGGAAAAACAGCTAAAGGGGGATTATAGACTACCTTTGGTCGAAGGCATGATGCCGGCCATGCGCGGGTCCGAGCCTATAGCCATGCGCACGGCGCGGCCAAAGGCCTTGAACACGGTTTCGGCGATATGATGCGCGTTACCGCCCTTCAGGTTATCGATATGCAGGGTGACACCAGCATGGTTGACGAAACCCTGAAAGAACTCCTTGAACAGATCCACGTCGAAACCGCCGATCAAGGCCCGCTTGAATTCGACCTGATAAAACAGCCCCGGCCGGCCGGAAAAATCCACCACCACCCGCGAGAGAGACTCGTCCAGCGGGCAATAGGCATGGCCGTAGCGGTAAATGCCTTTTTTATCGCCCAGTGCCTTGGCAAAGGCCTGACCCAGGGTTATGCCTATGTCTTCCACGCTGTGATGGGCATCGATATGCAGATCACCTTCCGATACGATATTCATATCGATCAAGCCATGCCGGGCGATTTGATCCAGCATGTGGTCCAGGAAAGGCAATCCGGTGTTAAAAGAGGCCGCGCCGTTGCCATCCAGGTTGACGGCAATCTTGATCCGGGTTTCGAGTGTGTTGCGTTCGACCTCTGCGGTACGTGGGTTCATGCTGGCTGCGAGTGGGTTATTTCGGCGTTAGTTTACGTGATTGTGACCACTACGCCAAACTCTTGCTGGCAATTTCGTAAACATCCTTGGAAAGCGGTTCGGTGGCGACGATGCGATGCAATTGCTGCTTCATCAATTCCTGCCGCTTGCCGTCGTAACGGCGCCACTGCGCCAAGCCCGTGACCATGCGGGAGGCGATTTGCGGATTCAGGGTATTCAGCGCCAGAACCTGGTCGGCCAAAAAGCGATAACCCTCGCCGTTTATGGCGTGGAAATGCAGCGGATTGGCCTGACTGAAAGCGCCGATCAAAGCCCGCACCCGGTTGGGGGTGTGCATATCGAATGCCGGATGTCGCATTAACTCTTGCACGGTGGCGAAGGTATTCGGCATGTGGCTGGAAGCTTGCAAGGCAAACCATTTGTCTATGACCAAAGCCTCGTGCTGCCATTGCTGGTAAAAATTCTGTAGACAATCGGCCTTGTCCGGATGGTGGCTGTTGACGACGGCCGACAAGGCCGCCACTTGATCCGTCATGTTGCGGGCCTGTTCGAATTGCGCTTTGGCCAGGGCGTAGCTGGAAGCGGATTCCAGCTGGTTTAAATAACTCAGACAAGCGTTTTTCAAGCGTCGGCGGCCGATGGCATCGGCGCCGAACTTGCCGGACTCGTCGCGGTGGTGGATCCGATAAACGCGCTCGAAGTCGTCCCGCAAATCATGAGCCAGGGTGGTTTTGACGAATTCGCGGGCGTGATGAATGGCTTCCACGTCTATCACCCGCATCTGTCCGGCCAGATAGCTTTCATCCGGCAGCGTCAGTAGCAAGGCCTGATAGGACAGGTCGTCGCCCTCTTCGGCCAGCAGGTCATGGAAGGCTTTTGCCATCAGCGCGTTCAGATGCAAGGGCCGTTGGTTCTGCAAATCCTCTATCAAAGCGAAAATCACTTTTGCCGCCAACTGCTGGCCGGCTTCCCAGCGGTTGAAGGTATCGCTGTCGTGCCGGAGCAAAAAGGCCAGTTCCTCCAGGCTACGGGGCATGTCTAAATTAACCGGCGCGGAGAAGCCGCGCAACAAGGACACGACCGGGGCTTCGGCCAGTTTGTCGAATACGAAAGTCTGTTCCGATTCGGTCAGATCCAGCGTGATTTCCGTAGCGGTCTTGCCGTCGAAAACGATGCTGGCCGGCGAGCCGTCCGGCGCCAAAAGGCCCAATTTGACCGGAACGTGCAACGGAGCCTTCTCGGGCTGATTGGGCGTGGCCGGGCAACTTTGTCGGAGGATCAAGCGCAATTGTTGGGTCTTGGCGTCGAAGTGTTGGTCGACGCCGACGACCGGCGTACCCGCTTGCGAATACCAGCGGCGGAACTGAGTTAATTCAACGCCATTGGCGGCTTCCATGGCGTTGATGAAATCTTCGCAGGTAACGGCTTGGCCGTCGTGGCGGGCAAAATACAGGTCGCAGCCTTTTCTGAAACCCTTCGCGCCCAGCAGGGTGTGCAGCATGCGCACCACTTCCGCGCCCTTTTCATAGACGGTCAGGGTGTAAAAGTTGTTGATTTCGATGTAGGCTTCCGGGCGGATGGGATGCGCCAGGGGGCCGGCATCCTCGGCAAACTGGCGGGTTCTCAGGGCGTTGACGTCTTCGATGCGTTTGACGGCCGCCGAAGTGCGGTCGCCGGTGAATTGTTGGTCGCGGAAAACGGTAAAACCTTCCTTCAAGCTCAACTGAAACCAGTCGCGGCAAGTAACGCGATTGCCCGACCAGTTGTGGAAATATTCGTGGCCTATCACACCTTCTATATGTTCGTAATCGCTGTCGGTGGCGGTATCGGGGCGGGCCAGCACGAATTTGGTGTTGAAAACATTGAGGCCCTTGTTTTCCATCGCCCCCATGTTGAAATGGTCGACGGCGACGATCATGTAAAGATCCAGATCGTATTCCAGTCCGTAGGTTTCCTCGTCCCAGCGCATCGCATTCTTCAGCGACTGCATGGCGTGGGAGCACTTGTCGACATTATGCCCTTCGACGAATATTTCCAGCGCGATTTGCCGCCCGCTCATGGTGGTGAAGCTGTCGGCCACGCATTCCAGTTGGCCCGCCACCAACGCAAACAGGTAGCAGGGTTTGGCGAAGGGATCCTCCCAGCTGACCCAGTGGCGGCCGTCCGCCAATTCGCCGCTGGCTATTTTGTTGCCGTTCGACAGCAGCACCGGGTAGTCGGTTTTATCGGCCCTCAGGGTGGTTTTAAAGCGGCTCATGACATCCGGCCTGTCCAGAAACCAGGTGATTTTTCTGAAACCCTGGGCTTCGCACTGGGTACACAGCATGCTGCCAGACAGGTACAAACCTTCCAGGGCGGTATTGGCCTTGGGGTTGATATAGTTTTGTATGTCGAGGACAAAGCCTTGTTCTTGAGGCACCCGATGGATGAGCATGCTTTCCGGGCTTATCGCAAAATCCCCGGCCGCTAGCGGCTTACCGTCGATAGCGATGCTCACCAACTCCAGTTCTTCTCCCGCCAGCGTCAGCGTAACGGCTTGATTGGCGCTTTGCGGATTGCGGCGCATGTGTAGCCGGGACGTCACTAGGGTACGTTGCTCGTCCAGGTCGAAACTCAATTCGACACTGTCTATCAGGTATTCCGGCGGGGTGTAATCTTTCAGAAAAACGGTTTGGGGCGTGGCGTCGCGCATGATTTATCGCTCGTTTTGAGGGGGGGCGGGTTTGGGTTTGTAGGAAATCAGCCAGTATGTCAGGCCCAGCGCGATAATGACCGCCGCCATGGCAAAGATAAAGGGCGAATCGAGCTCCTTGAAGTCCAGCATGATGACTCGTCGCGCCACCGCCATCAATGCGGTGGCTATCACCATTTTGATGGGCAGGGCATCGTATTTGAGATAGACGGTGATATTGAGGAAAATTTCCACGGCAATCAAGACCGACAGGAAAGAACCGAATACCACCAAAATGTCGGTGACGGTCATCAGCATGAAGGGCGGCGTCATCAGGCGCTGGTAGATGACGTAAACCACATCGGCCACGCCCCACAGGATGACCAGCGTCATCAAAACAGCCAGCACTTTCACGGCAAAATGAATCACATATTGCAGCACCGTGATCAAGCCGTCTTCCGCGATCGGCGGCAATTTTTCCTCGCTGCTGTCAAGGTCGCGCTGATTGCGGCTGGCATAGGAGCCCGAGGCCGATGACGAGCGTAGGGGTGGCTTATCCATGAGTTGAGTTCCGCTGATGTTGAAACGCGACGTGGGCCAACAATGCCCATGCCAGTAAAAAAGCCAGTCCGCCCAGCGGGGTGATCATACCCAGCCAGCCGATGTTCAATATCGCCAGTAAATACAGACTGCCGGAAAATAAGGCTATGCCCGCCACCAGGGCCCAGCCGGCCCAAGTCAGGCATCTTTGCGCCGGCAGGGACGCGATCAAGCCCAACAGCAGCGCATGCCACATCTGGTAGTTTACCGCGGTTTTATAGATGTCCAGCTGATGTTCCGACAAGACATTTTTTAAGCCGTGCGCGCCGAACGCGCCCATCGCCACGCCCAAAAAACCGGCGATAGCGGCCAATAACATGAAACGCGCCCGCATTATTTCTCCAACAGCCTGGGCATCAGTTGCACCAGATTACAGGGGCGGGTACGGAAATCCAGTTGATCCTTGATCAGGTTTTCCCAGGCGGTACGGCAGGCGCCGGCGGAACCCGGCACGCAAAAGATATAAGTGCCGTTGGCGACGCCGGCCAGCGCCCGCGATTGCATGGTGGAACTCTTGATGTCCTGGTAGGAAATCATCCGAAAAACCTCGCCGAAGCCGTCCAATACCTTATCCAGCAGCGGAGTAACGGCTTCCGGGGTGCCGTCGCGGCCGGTAACGCCGGTACCGCCGGTACTGATGACGGCCTGCACGGCCGGATCGGCTATCCATTGGCTGACAATGGCCCGAATTTGATAAATATCGTCGGATACGATTTTTTTGTCGTGCAAACGGTGGCCGGCCGCGGTCAAGCCACTGACCAAGGCGTTTCCGGATAAATCGTCGGCCTCGGTACGGGTATCCGAAACCGTCAATACCGCCAGATTTAACGGCAAAAACTCGCGAGCTTCGCTCATCGGCATCTCCTGAACAAGAAGACCGCATTCTAAGGAAGCCCCAAGCGGCAGGCAAGCAGTGATTCCGACTCGATGAGAAAACATAGCCCGGCCCGGGGCCGTGGCGACTATAGCAGCAGGCTTTCCATAGCGTGCGCCCTGGCTTGGGTCGGCCGCAGATTGAGGCCGGCGTTTCGGGCCAGCCTATGAAAATTTTCGGAGCGTTCCGACATAAAGGCCGCCGCCAGCATCAACTCCAGTTCCACCCGCGGCACCTGACGCATGAAACGGCATACCAGTTCCTCATCCACGCCGTCGCCACCGAACTCGCCCAATGCCAGCGAGCGGGAAAAACCGTAAAACTGCCGAATGCGGTTTTCGCACAGTTGCGCATGACGGGCCCGCTGGGCCGGGTTTTGCAAGGATTCGGCGATAGCCAGGGCCACGATGGAAGCGTTATAGAAGGCGTTCAGCACGCCATGGGAGTAAATGGGGTCGACAAAAGCGGCGGCGTCGCCAATACAGTAAAAGTTTTCGCCGCACAAACGGCTGGAGTAATAGGAATAATCCGGCCTCTGGCTGAACGAGTCCGGCAAGTATTCCGCCTCCGCCAGCAACTGATTCATGTAGGGCGCGGCCGCCAGTGTCCGCAGAAAATAGTGTTCGCGCCGGGTTTTATCCATGGCGCGGGCCTTATCGGTGTTAATGACCAAACCAATGCTGGCGACCTCGCGCATGGCGATATGCCAAATCCAGCCGTCTTCAAACGAGGTGACGAAGGTGACCGGCCGGACTTTTTTGACATCGCCGGCCGGGTAGCCGCGACCGTCCGCGCCGACAAATCGCGAGTTTTTGAAGCGTCCCCACAGGGACAAAAAACGCATGCGCGAATCGATCAGGCGCTTGGATTTAAACTGTCCGGCCAGTAAGGCGGCCGAGCCGCTGGCATCGATCACGAAGCGGCAGCGGATTGTCCCTTCGGCGCTAGCACCGCCGCGCCTGTCCAGATAGCACACTTCCGGCTGCTCCAACTCCAAGCGGACGTCCCGCGCGCTAACTTGCTGAAAAACCCGCGCGCCTTGCGTTGCGGCATGCTTTAACAATAATTCGTCGAAAATGTCCCGCTCCACGTGCAGGGCGGGCCGCGCGAAGCCGAAGTCGGCAAAGGCGATACGGTGGATTTTATCGTTCCAAACCGTAATGCCGCCGGCCTTGGCCACAAAGCCCTGCTGTTCGATCAGCGGCGCGGCGCCGGTCAGTTCGGCATATTTCCAGACATGCGGAATCAGGCTTTCTCCCACTTGCGGGCGCGGGTGCAAAGCCTTTTCCAGCACCACCACGACTATGCCTTGCCTGGCCAGCAAGGCGGCCACGCTGGCACCGGCCGGGCCGCCGCCGATGACCAACACGTCGCAGCGGCGGGGAATGTCATGTTCAGTCGACAATATTGTCCACCTTGTCGTTTTTGAAATGCACCACAAAGCGGTCGAACCTGTGCTTCCAGTAGACCCAGTCGTTGCTGTTCAGGGTAGGCGTTTCGGTTAGCGGCGGATAGCCAATGGCCGCCAAAACCGCCTTGCGGCTCATGCCCTTTTTAACCTGTCCGGCCAAAATCGCTTCCTGTTCGGCGGCGGAAAACTGGCTCAGGTCGACCTTGGCGGGCGCGGCGATTTTTTTAAAGGCGGTCTGCATGTCTTCCTGGGTGTGTTTGGAGACATTTTCAATGCTGAGCGGTTGCCCGCTTTCCACCAAACGGAGATCGGCCTGACCGCTGTTAATGGCTTGCAAGGTAACCGGGGTGTTGATGGGAATCAGGATGCCCTTGCGGTAGTTGGTGGTACGGAAATTGTTTTTTTCCTGGAACAGGCTGAATTGGGTGTAATACACCTGCCCGGTTTGTACGCCCGGTGCCAGTTGATCCGGCTTCAGTTCTTTCTTGCAGCCTGTCAGCAAAATGCTGAGGCCGAACACGGCCAGGAAAAGGGTTCTTCTGTGCATTGGCATCTCCTCGTGCGGGGGTTATCGAAGCGTGGGCGCGCGATCCAGGTAGCGCCTGGACCGGTACATCGAATAATACACGCAAGAAAATGCCAGGAACAGCGCGATTGCAGCCAAACTCAGTTGCGCGGTCAGCGGAATCAGCAGCAAAGACGACAGCAGTTCCAGTCCAATCAGCCCCAGCAGGGTATAAACCACCGCAACTCTGGACATGCGCGAACACACGTAAACACCCAAGGGCGCGCCCATCGCCACGATGGGAATGGCCGCCAGCCAATAATCCGTCACCGGAGCCACAAAGCGGCCGGTCGCGTAAATCATCGCGAAACCCGACCAGGAGGTCAGCACCATCATGACGATTACGGTCGGCGTCGCGGCTTTTTCGCATAAGCGAAACCACAGTACCAGTACAGAGAACACGATGATTTCCAGGCCGCTGCCCATTAAACCGCTGATCAGGCCGCCCAGCATGCCGAAACTCAGCAGGGTGAGGCGTTCCCGACCACCGAAAGCCGGCAGGCTGGCATGGCGGTCGCGGTTGGAATCGCGATTATGCCACCACAGCGCCAATGCAAAACTGCTTTGGGTAACGGTAAACAGCATGCGCACCGCGCTGGCGGGTATTAGATCCGCGGTCATTAAACCCAAGCACAGCATCGGAACCGAACCCAGTACCGCCCAAAACACCGCCCGCCATTCCACCCGGATGCGCAGCAATAATATGGTTAGCAGGGCGGAGCCCATGCCTATGCTCTGGGTGGCCAGCGAAAACAGTTTGGCCTGCCCGGCCGGAATGCCGAGTATTTTGGTGAATACCGGAAAAGCCACCGCTCCGCCGGCTTCGCTGGTGGCGCCGGCGATAAACGAACCGAAGGCCATGGTCACGGAAATGGGCCAATGTTCGGCTATAGCCCGGAAAGGCGGCGCGGCGGGCAAAAAATACCAGCCCAGCCAGACCAGCGGCGGAATCGCCAGGGTGAGTCTTTTATCAAGGCGCACCGGTTTTGATACCGAGTTTTTCCAGGAAAATAGCCGGCGAGGCATAGCTCATCTCGCCGCTGGCGCTGTCCACCGCCGCCTGTACCGTATGGCCCTTGGCCAATACTTCGCCGGTTTCGGCATCGGTGATCAGGTATTTGATTTTCATCCTGTATTCCCACTCCACCAGTTCCGCCGCCACCTTGATACGTTGTTCGAATCTGGCCGGCCGCACATAACGCAATTGAATGTCGACAATGGGCCAGACATAGCCGGTGGCGCGCATGACCATGTAACCGTAGTCGATTTTATCCAGCATGGCGCAGCGGGCGATTTCGATATATTTGCAATAATGCCCGTGCCAGGCTATGCCCAGAATGTCGATATCGAAGAACGGCACATGCATTTCCACTTCGGCGCGGATCATGGCGCATCTTCCTCCTCGGCCGGAGCTTCCCAATAGGGGTAAAAATTAAACCATTGCAAGGGAGCGATACGGCAATGGGTTTCCAGTTGTTCGGCATAGCGCCGCGCCAGGGATTTCAGCAGCTCCTGGCGCGACGGCCCTGCCCGCGGAATGCGGATGGCCTCGGCGAAAGGCTGCAAATCGATGAAGTAACGGCCCTGGCGGGGGTAACAAAACAGGGTAAATACCGGACAACGCAGCAGCGAGGCCAATAAATAAGGGCCTTGCGGAAAGGCGGCATCCGCGCCCAGGAAGGGTACGCTTACCGTGCGGCCGCCCCGCACGGGCACTCTGTCGCCCACCATCACCAGAAATTCGCCGCGCTCGATTTTTTCCTGCAATTCTATGGCTATGGCCGGATTCAGCTCGGTGACCTGAATCAGTCTGATGGTGGCGCTGCCGCCGTTGCCGCCCAGCAGTCGGTTGAACTTTTCGGCGTGGCGGGTGTGCACCAGAATATTCAGGTGTATGTGGCCGCGCAGATTGGCGATGGCCTGACAGATTTCCAGGTTGCCGATATGGCCGCTGACCAGCATGGCGCCGCGTTTTTGCGCTAGCAATTCCAGTAACAGCGGCCGGTTGGGAAAGTCGATCCGGTCGGCATCGATATGGCCCATCCAGGCAATGATTTTATCCAGCAGGGTTTCGCCGAAAGCGAGAAAGTGGCGGTAACTTTGCCACCAGCCGCCGCCGATCCGCAGTTCGGGGAAGTAGCGCCGCAGGCGGCGCAAATAATCCATGGAAGCGGCGCGAGCCATGCCTCCGCTGACAAAATAAAAACTGACCACCGGCATTAAAATCAAGCGAAATGCCCAGCGGCCAAAGATCCGGTAAATCCACACCAGGGTTTTGATGCCCCAAATCAGACTGCTCTCTTCCAGCGCGGCCCAGTGCTTGGGCGATGGTTCCGTCGTCATGACCGATGTCGGGCCAACAGCTTGGGCAAGCGCGCCAGCATGCCGAAAAACAGCCGGGCATGGGTCGCGCTGATGCGCAGATTGTCTTCCAGACCGCGAAAATGCGAGATACCGTCTTGCGGATACGCCACGCGGGTGGGAATGGACAGCATGGGCACCTGTTGCCAGTGCAGTCGAACCAGAATTTCCACATCGAAAGCCATGCGCTCTTCAAGCGCGGTATTGCGTATCAGTTCGGCGCACGTTGCGACGGGATAAACCCGATAGCCGCACATGGCGTCGCGTATTTGCAGCGACAAGGTATTGATGATCACCCAAATCTGGGTCAAATATCGGGCGTAATAGCGCAGTCTGGGTATGGAGGCGTCGAAGATGGGCTGGCCCAGCACCACTGCTTGCGGGTGCGCGGCGGCGGCGGCCAGAAATTGGGCCAGATCGTTGAGATCGTGCTGGCCGTCGGCATCGATTTGCACGGCGTGGCTGTAACCCAGGCTTTCGGCACGCAGGATGCCCGCCTTGACCGCGCCGCCCTTGCCGCGATTATGCGTCAACCGCAAGCTTTCCACCCACGGGTAGCGCGCCGCCAAGCTGTCTATCACTTCGGCGCAGGTTGCTCCACTGCCGTCGTCCACCAGGATGCAGGGTAAATTGTATGCGGCCAGACGCTCCACGATGCCGGGCAAAGGCAGCTCGTGGTTGTAAACCGGTATCAACAGGCAGGCTTTAAAGGGATGCTTCATGGAAATAAATTCTGCCGGAGCTGTATTCGGCGTCAAGGGAATAATAGCGAAACTCCAATTTACAAGCCGGTTTCAGAAACCGCAAACTCAGTTCAAACTGCTGGTCCGGCAGCAGTAGTTCCTTGAACTTGACCGCTTCCATGTGGCTAAAGGCCGTATTCAAGTTCAAATAGCCTTGCGCGTAATGGATGGCCCATTGAATTTGTACCACGCCGGGCACGATGGGAATCTGCTCGAAGTGGCCGGCAAAATACGCCAAATTTTGCGGGATGCGGAGGGATAACACTACGCCGTCCGCGAGCCGGCGGCTTGCGACGATGTCGGGGTACAGCACCCGAGGCGGGTCGATGGGGGTTGATACGTTCAATAGCTTGCCTTTACCTTGCGCCGAATCAGCATTTCCACGCCCATCAATAAGCCCATCAAAACATAGAACAAACCGCCGTTGTAAAAGCTCCACAACCAGCGGTCGCCGTACCAGACCGTAGCCTGCGATACGGCCGCGTTGCAGAGGAAAAACACGCTCCACGCCCAAGTGACCTTGCGAGTGTACGCAACGCCCTTGACGGGCAGGTCCGGATCTTCCAGCCTAGCCAATCGTTCCACCACGGTGGGCGGATAGAGCAGACTGTGGGCGAACACGCCGAAAAACAACAAACTGACCAGCACCGGATAGCCTAGCAGCCAGCGAGTTTCGTTGAGCAGGGCAATGAGCAGTAGAAACAGCAGGCAGAACGGCGCCAATTTCAGCAACGGGCCGTTCGAATTTGCGCGGGGATTTTTGATCAGCATGCGCAGTAAAAAGATTGCCGCCAGGGCCAGGGCCAGCGTCCGGGGTTGAAAATAGTCCAGGGAATACCAGACCAGGAAAGGGTAGCCGAGCGTGAGGCCGCCGATAAGCCAACTCAGTATCGCCCGAAGTGTACCGGGAGTTCGCGCTTTGGCCTGGCTATCGGGCTCACGCATGGCGGAACGGCAAGGAGGAGATTCGGCCGGATGTATCGATGGATTCCGCCTAAGCGGCGGTAATGCGCTGCACGGTATCCACCACGTCCTGGATGGTGCGGGCATTTTTAAAGTCTTCGGGGTTGATGCGCTTGCCGGTGATTTCCCGCAGCCTGACCATCAAATCCACCGCATCGATGCTGTCGATGTCCAGATCCGTGTTTAGTGTTGCGCTGGGAATGATGTGGTCGGGCGACAGATCAAACATTTCCACCATGATCTGCTGCAAGAATTTAAAAACATCTTCTTGGGTTTTCATACTGAGTTATTGTTCCTGTTGCGATACCACAAATCCGGCCAGGTTTTTGACCGAGGCAAAATGTTCGACCAGATTGCTTGAATAGGTATCGATATGAATATTGTATTTTTTCTTCAAGGCGACGCCCAGTTCCAAGGCATCGATGGAGTCAAGCCCCAGGCCCTCGCCGAACAGAGGCGCGTCGGAAGCAATTTCGCCCGGAGTGAGGTTTTCGAGTTCAAAAATGTCGATGATCAATCGTTTAAGCTCGGCTTCAATATTTTCCATGCTGCGCCAGTTGCTCAATAAAATACGCCTCCAATTGCCGGGTAAGCAGTCGCGTCAATTGCGGACGGCCGATTTTTTCCGAAACTGGTGTTAACCGCATATGATCCCCTACATACAGGCTCAAAGTAAACCTCTTTTGGGGTATTTGATACCATTTTTCATGCTTGGTTAACGTGCTGGGGGTGCAATGAATGGTCACCGGCAATAGATTCGCCTTGGCGTGCAGCGCTATGGCGGCGGCGCCGCGTTGAAATTTGACGGCGTTACCGGGCTTGGTGCGGGTGCCTTCCGGAAAAATGATCAATGAACCGCCGCCTTTCAGTTCCTCGGCGCAATGCCTGATCAGCATTTCCGGGTCCTCGGCATAAACATAGCCGGCGGCGCGGATGGGGATGCGCATGAAGGGGTTGCGGATCAGGGCCGGCTTGACGATGCAGGTGGCATTGGGAATTTGCGAAATCAGGAACACGATATCCAGCAGGCAGGGGTGGTTGGCAATCACCAGATTCCCCCCCTCGGCAAGTTGTTCGCGCCGGCCCAGCACCCGGTAGTCGAGAATGCCGATCAGCCGCATGAAGTCCATGTAAAGCCGGAAAATTCCGCTCATCAGCCCGCGGGTACGGCGTTTTTTAATTTCGCCCCGGCCCAGGAAGGGCGCGATCAAGGGAAACATCAGCCCCCAAACCAGAATACCCATGCAGCCGAACAGAAAAAAACTCAGGCCGGTGCCGAACAAGCGCCAATAAAAATTCAGCCGTTCAAGCATGCTGCAAATTCCAATGCCATGTCGCACGCTCCAAGCGGCAACTGCCGCTACGACGATCGCAGAGCATGGCCGGCAACGGATCGGCGGCGTCGCTGTCGGCATCGGCGTCCATGGCCGTTGCTTCGCGTATCAGCTTCAGTTGCGGGCCGGGCCGGGCCGTTCCGCCCAATACCATGGCCAGAGCCCATAAACCCCGGGATGACGGCGGGCCGGCGCGGTAAATCGCCGGCAGGACCTGTTCGTGCCAGACCAGCAACACTTGCGGCACATCCAGCAGCAGGCCGGCGGCTTCCAAAAACGGCCCGAAAAAGCCTTCGTCTCCGCCCGCCAGGGTGACATAGGGCTGAAAACTTTGGGCGTGTAAACCGTGCAGACCGCCGATGGCATTATGCACCGACAGACTGAAACGACTGGGCGAAACACCGGCCTCCGCAGCCAAGCCGGACAATATTTCCAGATAATACTGGCTTTCACCGTGCCGGGAAAAAAACACCGCCGGCATATCGCCGTGCGTTTCCCGGCAATCCCAAGCCACGGCGCAGGCCGCCCGCGCCATCGGCGACAAGCGGCGGCGCTGCATCATCGGCAAAAAACTCACATCGGCACCGCCGGCCAGGACCGGCAAAATCCGGCCATTGGGCCAGATCGCCTCGATTGGGGCGGACTTGGATTGCCAAAGGCACCAATGCTCCAGGGTAAAACTCAGCGTGGCGCGGGCGGACGAGTCGTGGGCTTGCAGCATCCGCCGTATCCTTATCGGTCTTGCCAGCGCCGGAAAATCAGGGAGGTATTGATGCCGCCAAAGGCAAAATTATTGCTCATCACATATTCGGCCGCCAAGTCGCGGCCCGCGCCGCTTATGTAATCCAGTTCGGCGCAGCGGCTATCGATATGCTCGAGATTCAGATTGGGATGAAACCAACCCTCCCGCATCATGCGGATAGCCACCATGGCTTCCAGGGCGCCGCAGGCTCCCAGGGTGTGGCCGGTATACCCTTTCAGGCTGCTGAGCGGAGTATGGGGGCCGAATACCGCCGCCGTTGCATGACTTTCGGCGATATCGCCCTGTTCGGTGGCGGTGCCGTGGGCGCTGATATAGGCGATTTGGCTGGCTTCCAGCCCGGCATCCCGCAAAGCCAATCGCATGACGATTTGCATGGTATCGGCATTGGGTTGGGTGACATGGGCGCCGTCGGCATTGGTGGCAAAGCCAGCCACTTCGGCGTAGATATGCGCGCCGCGCGCCAGGGCATGCCCCAACTCTTCCAGCACCAGCGTGCAAGCTCCTTCGCCGATTACCAAGCCGTCCCTGTCGCGATCGAAGGGGCGCGGGGTCGATTCGGGCGCCTGGTTGCGGGTACTGGTGGCATACAAGGCATCGAACAGCGCCGCCATGGTCGGGCAAAGCTCCTCCGCGCCGCCGGCCAGCATTACATCTTGCTGGCCGAACTTGATGGCCTCATAGGCGAAGCCTATGCCCTGGCTGCCCGAGGTACAGGCGCTGACGGCGGGGATTATGCGCCCGCGGGTCTGGAAAAACACCGCCACGTTGGCCGTGGTGGTATGCCCCATCATTTTCAGATAGGTGGTGGCATTCAGGTTGCCGATATCGTGGTCGATCAGCATTTTGCCGAAATCCGCCACGGCCGAGGTCGATCCCACCGAAGAGCCGTAGGATACACCGGTACGGCCGCCGCTGATGAGCGGGTCGCCCAGCAGGCCGGCATCGCTCAGGGCCAATTCCGTCGCACGGGTGGCCAGCAAGGCAACGCGGCCCATGCTGCGGGTATTCTTGCGGGTGTAATGCGCGGGCAAGTCGAAATTTTCCACCGGGCCGCCCAGTCGGGTCAGCAGACCGTTGTATTTATCCCAGTCCGTCATATAGCGGATACCGGAACGCCTGGTGCTCAAGCGGCCGCGGATTTCCGCCCAATCGTTGCCTATGGGCGAAAAGCCGGCCATGCCGGTCACCACGACCCGGCGGTTCAACACAAACCTCCGTTAACCGAGATCACTTGCCGGGTAATATAAGCGGCATCCTCGGACATCAAAAAGGCCACCAGCCCGGCGACTTCGTCGGGAGTGCCGGCGCGTCTGGCGGGTATCGCGGCAAGAATTTCTTCCATGGGCAAATTTTCCAGCATCTCGGTTTCTATCAGACCGGGAGCGACGCAATTGACGGTGATTTTGCGTTTGGCCAGTTCCAGCGCCAAGGCCTTGGTGGCGCCTATGATGCCGGCCTTGGCGGCGCTGTAATTGACTTGGCCGCGATTGCCCATCAAGCCGGACACCGACGATAGGGTGACGATGCGGCCCGGCCGGCGAGTTTGCACCATGGGCATGATCACGGGGTGCAGCACATTAAAAAACCCATCCAGATTAGTGCGCAGCACCGTATCCCAATCATCGTCGCTGAGTGCCGGAAAAGCGTTGTCGCGGGACAGTCCGGCATTGCAGACCACCCCGTAATAGGCGCCGTGCCCCGCAATGTCGGCTTCCAGCGTATCCCGGGCGGTTTGGCGGTCGGCCAGATCGAAACACAGCACGCGGGATTGACGGCCGAGCTGAAGGATTTCGTCCCTAACTTGACCGGCTTCGGCCAAACGGCTACGGCAGTGCAGAATTACATCGTAGCCGTCGCGAGCCAGACGCAGCGCAATGGCCTTGCCGATACCCCGACTGGAACCCGTCACCAGTATGCTTTTTTGCGTCATAGGCCTTTTCCGGCCAGAAATTTTTTCGAATCTTGCGGCATCAGTAAATTCAGTTTTGAGTCGGCCCGGATGTTTTCGCCTTCCAATCGGCAATCGAACACCACCATATCATTGGCCGCCTCGATGATCTTATCGACGCGGACGGTGAGCCGGGCGCCACGGCGGAAACTGGCGACCGAGCATTGGTAGTGGCGGGTTCCCAACAAAAAACCCAAATCTATCGGTTGTCCGCGCCGTTTGCGGTGATAGCCGGAATAAGCCGCCACCGCCTGCGCCATGTATTCCATGCCTACCCAAGCCGGCACGCTGCCGTCGGGGCCGGAGAACAAGCCGTCGTCGCGCACGCTCAGTTCCACCGTTATATGGTTATCCCCGGTATCCAACACTTTGTCGATCAACACCATGCGTCCCGATTGCGGTAACAACGACTCCACCGCGTACGGGAAATCCGCCGCGCGATCAGCGTCGTCCGATAAGCAAGGACACATTATTACCTCCGAAGGAAAAAGAATTGCTCTGGCAATATTGTAGTCTTTTAGGCTTGGGCATATCCAGCCCGACAAAGCCAAGCGGACTCAGGTCGGGATCGGCCTCGCCGTCCCACAGATGCGCGGGCAAGCGCTGTTCGCCGTTCAAGCCGGACAACAGCAGCCAGCACAGACCGGCTTCGATGGCGCCCGCCGCGCCCAGGCAATGTCCGCTGGCCGGCTTGCTGGAGCCGCACGGCGTGGCGGAGCCGAACAATTGCGCCACCGCCCGGCTCTCCATGGCATCGTTCTGCAAGGTAGCGGTACCGTGCAGATTGATGTAATCCACCTGGGCCGGAAGCAGGCCGGCATCAGCCAGGGCGGCTCGCATGGCGGCGCAAGCCCCGGAGCCGTCCGGCCGCGGCGCGGAAATATGATAGGCGTCGGCGCTGACGCCCACCCCCAGCAAGGCAATCGGCGCCGGTTCCCGGCTCATCAGAAACAAGGCGGCGCCTTCGCCTATCACGGTGCCGTCCCGGTTTTTACTGAACGGATTGCAGCGGGTTCCGCTCAAGGCGCCCAAGGCGGAAAAGCCCTGCAAGGTGGTGTGGCACAGGGCGTCGCCGCCGCCCACGATGACCGCGTCGCACAGATCGAGGCTGAGCAGGCGGCGCGCGGCAGCCAGCGCGTTGGCGCTGGAGGAACAGGTGGTTGAGACCGTGTAAGCCGGCCCCCGAATGTCCAGGTAGCGAGTCAAAAACTCCACGGCCCCGCCCAATTCCTGTTGTTTATAGTCATAGCCAGCGGGCAAACGGCCGTCGCTGTGAAATTGTCTGACCGCCGCTTCGCCCTCCGCGATACCGGAGGTACTGGTGCCCAGTACCGCGCCGATGCGCGACCGGCCAAAGCGCCGCATGGCCGCCTGGACGGCGCTGTCCATTTGGCTCAAGGCCGCCATCAGCAAGCGATTGTTACGGCAAGCGTAGCGTTGCAAGGCCGGCGGCACGGGCGGCAGGTCGCCGATTACACCCAGGGCCGGCACGCTGGACTTCAGCCAGACCGGCGGCTCGGCCTGGCTTGGCCGACCGGAAAACCAGGTCGACAGTACCTCGGCCTTGCCGCTACCCAGCGCGCAGATGATGCCCAAGTCATGCAAATACATTGCGGCGGATAGTTGATTTACAGCGGCGGGCAGATCTCGGCAATGGCCGTGATTCTCTTGCCGCAGCGCTGGGTCATGGGATTGGTTTCATCCCAGGCGTAGCCCGCCAGGATGGAACTCACCATGGCCTTGACGCTGTCCAGCCGGCATTGATCGAAGATCACGCGCTGAAAGCGGCCGTCGTACCAGGCTTCCACATAGGCCCGAAACACCTCTATGCCCTTGCGCAAGGCCAGTTCGTAGTCGGTATGCCAATCGACGCTTTGTCCGCGCAACTGGCGATCCGCCAGGGGCACGGCCAGGGCGGCGGACTTCAGGGCTATGGTAACGCCGGAGGAAAAGACCGGATCCAGAAACTCGCCGGCGTTGCCGAGCAGCGCGAAGCCGGCGCCGCTCAAGCGGCTGACATTGGCGGAATAGCCGCCTATGGTATTGGCAGGGCTGTCGAAACGGCTGTGAATCAGCAATTCGGCCAGCCGGGGTTCTTCAAGGGCCAATCCGCGTAAAATCTCCAGCGGCGTGCCATCGCGCCCATCGAGAAAACCTTGCGGCACCACCACGCCCAAGGAACTCCGGCCGTTGCTGAAGGGAATCAGCCAGTACCAGATTTCATGCCGGTCGGGGTGGATAGCGATTAGAATTTTGTTACGGTCGTAATCCGGCGTGCCTATACGGTCTTCTATATGGGTGAACAGGGCTTGGCGCGCGGGTAGCGAGGAAGGGGTTTCCAGATCGAGCAGCCTGGGCAGTACCCGGCCGAAACCGCTGGCATCCAGCACCAAGCGGGCCGTCCAGTCGCGACTTGCACCCTCCGCATCCACGCCGGACAAGCGGGCTTGCCCAGGCGTACCGAAATCGGCGGCAACAATGTTGTGTTGGTAATGAATGCAGACACCGGACTCCTCGGCGCTGTCAGCCAACACCTGATCGAAGCGCGCGCGCGGTACTTGAAAGGTGGTACCCCAGCCGGGGGTGAATTTCTGCCGGAAATCGAATTCGGTCAGTTTGCCGGCATGCGAAAAGGCCGCGCCGTTTTTGAACTGAAAGTTTTCGGCGCCGACCGCATCCAGCATATCGGCGGCTTCCAGAAACGGCATGCATTGCGGCAGCAGGCTTTCGCCGATGGAAAAGCGCGGGAAGCGTTGCGATTCCAGAATCACAACCTTGTGGCCAAGCCGCCGCAGCATTCGCCCCGCCACGCTGCCGGCCGGGCCGGCGCCTATGATTAATACGTCCGCATCCATGGTAAGTAGTTTCGCTTAACGAAAAAAATCGTGCGCGCCGCCACCGGATTACTGGGCCGGGAGTATGCCGAGCCTTGATGACCGCGCGCATCTGTTAAAAAAATGGTTGGCGGCATTATAAGGCTTGCAAATCGGAACGGTTGCGGATATTTAAACGCTCCGTGTTGAGCAAGACAGGGTTGGGTGCAAAAGATGGGTGGGTTATCAATGCTCGTTGGTGGTCAACACTCGCCGGACGAAACGAACTTGCCAATGGCAACTGTCCAACCGATAGCAGGCGTAGGGTGATGACATGGACTCCTCCCCGCCCCTTGCGGTGTCATAATGCACCAGAGCATTTAAACGGGATAAAGAGGGGCTTGGTTCGGACCGTGTTGTCGCTGTTAACCTTGAACCTGGTGATCGACGATACCCTGGCTTTACGCCACTCGCCAACGGCCCCAGGTAGCGCCGTCCGTTATGATCATGCGCGTATCGCTAAATTGTCCAGAAACGGCTCAAGCTTCCGGGGTCGTGGTGATACGCCGCTAACGCCGATCACATGCTGGCCTTGCGACTGAATCGGGCTAACCGGCAATGACATGCTTATTGGAATCAAGCTAGACTGGCGGCTTGAGGCTGCGCCTCAGTTTGAATCGCACCCCCTGAAACTCTGAAACTCAGCGAGGGAGGCGCTATGTCTAAATTTGAGTAAAATGAAATACTCTCCGGCTATCGTTGGCCAGACGGTATGCAATTCTGAATTGAACCGGAAAATGTTCGCGACAAGCCAACGTCGATGGCCGTTCATTTTTTGTCTTACCTTCCGCGTTACAAGTGCATGCAGACATCAAAGCTCGGGTTGATGCGTAGCGTTTTGTCGACGGAATCTTGTTGCAAAACCGCGCTTCATGACGTTCTTCACGGTTTATCGCTCGATAAATTGTTAGCCTTTCTCCAAAGCAAACAAATGGGGGGGCGCCATGTATACCGCAAGCATTGATAGAAATACCTTGAACGGTTTATTCGATAACCAAAAGAAGTTGGACGATCTATTCGACTCAATCTTCGACGATGACAATTACTTCATTAACAGTGTTTATCCATCGAAGGCAGAGAATGTTTACGCGGCAGCAGCTACGGACACTGCGTATACGTCAAAACAAAACCGGATGAGAGATTCTCTGCTGACAATAAAGGAACAATGTCCTTATTTTTATGTGCTACCGATCATATTGGAAATTGCGACGATTTATTTTGTCGTTACCAATCTGCTTTAACATGGCCACACAAAGCCAAGTAGTCCTTACCCTCGCCGGCTGATCTTAAAGCAGGTTAGTTGATACCCGCTATTTGTCGGCGAGCCAGTAAGGGAATAACTGCTCCTGTTTACTCATGGACTTCATGTGAATTGAACAATTGCCCAGATACGCGGCAATTCCACCAATTCAGGCTCACTTCAAAAATCTGCTTTCAATGGCTGATGGGGATGCCTGTTTTTCTAACGGCCGAAAATTTTGCAAGAGGCTCTAATTTTCGTCCACATTCCACATCCCACGCATCGAAATATGCGTTGGATTATTCGCTAATGCCGCAAGCATATTCTCCGCGTTTACGTTCAGCGATGCCGGCCGCGGATAAGTCCTACCAATAAACTACCTACCCAAAAAGTCGTTTTTTTACGCATTTAAGCCAGTCAATGCTCAAATCGAAAAAATATGCCATACTTCACAAATTACTGACAAAAGCAATCCATGTGAAAGTTTAGCATCCGAAATTGACAGCTAGCTTTCTTGATTCGCGACTTAGGAATTTGCAAGTGGCTCGATAACATTACTGTAATAAACAATAATTAGGAGACATAAACAGTGGGTAATTTCATCTCAAGATTAACGGCGTCGATTCAAACCGATTCGAACTCACCCGGTGGAATTACTTTTCCGAAGTTTATGTTGATCGTTCTGCAATTGGCTTTCATGCTGCTGGCAATGCGCCAGTTTCAAATCGAAAACGCCGCTTTTCTACGTTTGGCGGTGCTGGCTTTCGGCGGATTTCTGCTGCATGCCTGGCTACCTTTGGCTTATCGACTGCCTTTTTTTCTCGGCTTATCCTTGGCCGGAATCGTGCTCGTAATGGGCTGGCTGAACGGGGCCTGGTTAATTGGCATCGGCTTGTTGTTGATCGGAATTTGCCATCTGCCACTATCCTTCCTGTGGCGTATTGCGCTGTTACTCAGTGTAGGCACCGTCTTAGCGCTACAACGGGCCGAATTACTCGCCTCCCCTTGGTCCACCGCCATTTGGCCGATCTTAGGTTCCATGTTCATGTTCCGGCTGATCGTGTATATGTACGATTTGCAGCACGAACAAGCCCCGTTCAATTTGTCGCGCAGCCTCAGTTATTTCTTCATGCTGCCCAACGCCTGTTTTCCGTTGTTTCCGGTGGTCGACTACAAGACGTTTCGCCGCAATTATTTCGACGCCGACAGCTTTCATATCTATCAAACCGGCGTCGATTGGATGCTCAGGGGCGTTACCCAACTGGTTATTTACCGGCTGGTTTATTACCACTTGACCTTGGCGCCGGCGGAAGTCCACACCGGCGGAGATTTGGCCCAGTTCTTGTTGGCAAATTTTGCGCTGTATTTGCGGGTTTCAGGTCTGTTCCATCTGATCACGGGCCTTTTGCATTTATTCGGGTTTAGAGTACCGGAAACCCACCATCTCTTTTTCCTAGCCACCAGTTTCAACGACTGGTACCGACGCGCCAACATCTATTGGAAAGATTTCATGATGAAGGTGTTTTATTTTCCGGTTTATTTTCGGATAAAAGATTACGGCGCAACCTGGGCGCTGGTTTTATCGACAATGCTGGTGTTTTTTCTGACCTGGTTTCTGCATGCCTACCAATGGTTCTGGCTGAGAGGAACCATTTTGTTCGTCCCGCAGGACTTTTTATATTGGGCATTGCTTGGCGCGGTAGTCATCGCCAACTCGTTATACGAAGCCAAATGGGGCAGAACCCGCACCCTGAATAAATCCAACCAAAGCTGGCGTAACCGGGTGTCGCTTTACCTGCAAACGCTGGTGACGTTTATTGCGCTGTGCATTTTATGGTCGTTCTGGACCAGCGAATCGATTACAGGCTGGCTGTCGTTGTGGCAAGTGTTGGGCTCCGACCCCGCTGCCGCCGAGCGTAATAGCAATCCGGTGTTTAATACGCAATCGCTGCTGGTGGTTGCGCTATTGGTGGTGGTTGCCAGCAGCACCGGTACTATAGGCGCATCGGGCAATGTGCCGCCGCGCAAAGGCGTTAGCCGGAAAATCTGGTCGCCGGTATCGATCACTACGGTAAAAATCGTGCTGCTGTGCTTGTTGGGCATCGAAGGGATTTATTCGCAGTTTTCTCCCACCACGGCCACCATGGTGCTGTCTTTACGCTCCAGCCATTTAAGCCGGATAGATACCGCCAAAATGGAACGCGGTTACTACGAAAATCTACTGGACGTTAACCGTTTCAATTCGCAGTTATGGGAAGTTTATTCCAAAAAACCCACCAACTGGATAGACGTGGACTCCAGCAATTTGAAGCGTTTCGTCCCCGGCTTTGTGCGAACCGAACTGATTCCATCCTTTGCCGAAGACACCAAGCACGGCCGAATTACCATCAATCAATACGGCATGCGCGATCAAGATTATGCTGTGGCGCCGGAACCTGACGTGTTTAGAGTGGCGGTGCTGGGCGCTTCATCGGTGATGGGTTGGGGCGTAGGTGACGGAGAAACCTTCGAAGCGCTATTGGAAGAGCGCCTGAATCGGGAGTTAACGCACTCGCCTTACGCCAAATACGAGTTATTGAATTTCGGAGTCGCCGGCTACAACCCGCCGCAACAGTTACCCGCGCTGGAAAAAGCCTTGTCTTTTAAGCCGAATAGCGTGTTTTACATCGCTACCGGCCGGGAAATGTCACGCTCCGCCCGCTATATCGCCAACACGGTACTCGACAAAATCGCCATTCCTTATCCGGAGCTAAACGCAATCGTCGCATCCGCGGGTATCACTCCAGACATGGACGAAACCACCGCGCTAAGGCTTTTGGAGCCTTACGGCCAAGACATACTCACGGCGATTTACCGTCGCATCGCCGGCCAGTGCCGCGAACGCGGTATCAAGCCGGTACTGATATTTTTGCCGCAACTGCGGGACGGCTCGTGGCAGGAAGAAACCGCGCCCAGCCTGAAGGTTGCAACCGACGAAGGCTTTGTCGTGTTGGATTTAAATGGAATCTTCCGGAATGCCGACATCAAGACCATTCGCTTGGCCGAATGGGACGAACACCCCAACAAAACCGGCCACCAATTGATTGCGTCGGCAATTTACGACGCCTTGCTGGCAAACCGCGAGGCCATCTTTTCACCAACCCGTCAGTAAAACAACAACGCATCCGCCAACAGGAGAATACACACATGACTCAAGATACAATCGCAATCGTTAAAGAATTTGTGCTCAGGGAATTTTTGCCGGGGGAAAACCCGGACGAATTGACCGATGATACGCCGCTCATCACCGGCGGTATTCTCGACTCGATTGCGACGTTGCGGCTGGTTGCGTTTTTAGAGGAAAAGTTCGGCGTCAAATTCAAGGCGCACGAAACCGATTCGGAACATCTCGACACCCTAGCCGATATCAGCGCGCTGATTCAGACGAAATTAGGTTAAGCGCATACCCACCCGTTGCGATTTCAGCACTATTGGCTAATTGGGAGACCCATGGATAAGCGCCTGGTCGACATTCACGATAGAACCGTCAGCGGGCGGGTATTCACCGACCCGGATATTTTCGCCCGCGAACAAGCGACAGTGTTTTCCCAAAGCTGGCTTTACCTCGGGCATCGCAGCCAGTTCAAGGAAAAGGGCGACTTTATCCAGGCATACGCCGGCACGATGCCGGTACTGCTTTGCCTGGACGGCGAAGGTGGGTTCAATGTATTTGCCAACGTGTGCAGCCATCGCGCCGCCAGAGTCTGTCAGCAGGAATACGGCAACGCCAGAAAATTCGTCTGCCCTTACCACAACTGGGTATTCGATAACAAAGGCGATTTGATCGGCGTCCCGCGCCGCCATTCACCGGAATTCGACAAATCGAAGTGGGGCTTATGCAAAGCCGCCCAGGTTTCTGTGTATCGAGACCTGATTTTTTGCACCTTCTCGCCTGCTGCCGCTCCGCTGGAAGACTACCTCGGCGACATGAAATGGTATTTGGACATGCTGCTGGATTGCAACGGCGGCACGGAGGTGTCCAAGGGCACCCATCGTTCGACCGTGCATTGCAACTGGAAAATTCCAGCGGAACAATTCGGTTCCGACAATTGGCATTTTCAGGCCGTGCACTGCAGCATGGGCAAACTCGGGCGCCGCAACGAAGACCCAAACAGCGAAGACAGCTTTCACGTCTGGACCGACCAAGGTCACATACTGATCTGTATCGCGCCCAAACAAGAAGTCGACACCACCTACACGCTTTACCTGGATAAACTGGCGGCCGAACAACGCATCTCGGAAGCCCAACGCAAACTGCTGCGTTGCACCTTGGTTATCACGATATTTCCCAATCTGTCCTTCGTCTATTTTCCGGGATTGTGCAGTATCCGCGTCTGGAACCCCAGATCCCCAGATCAAACCGAATTATGGTCGTGGGCGCTCTATCACAAGGACGCGCCCGAGCAAATCAAGGATTTGGTCAGAAAACAGGTCACCCGGCTGTTTTCGCCGACCGGCATGCTGGAACAAGACGATCTAGAAGTGTGGTCGCGCTTGGCCGACAATCTAAAAGGGATGCCGCCGGATTTTCGCCTCTGCTACGAATTCGACGCCGACCCGGAAATTAAGAATAGACCCTTCCCGGGCCACACCGCTTCATTGCAATCCGATATTGCGGCCTTGGCGTTTTATAAACGTTGGGCGGAGATAATAGCTCACGCGGACGGCACCCCATGATCCACGACATCGAAAGACTGCTATTTCACGAAGCGCATTTGCTCGACTCCGGCCGCTACCGCGAATGGCTGGAACTTTTAGCCTTGAATTTACGCTACTGGGCTCCGGTACGCGCGAATGTGTCCCGCGCGCAGGAAAAACAAGACGAAACGCAGCGGCTGCCACTGTTCGACGAAAACAAAGCCAGTTTGATCTTGCGGGTAGACCGCTTGGATACCGAACTCGCTTGGACCGAAATTCCGCCCACCCGGACCCGGCGTTTCATCTCCAACATCACCGCCGATACCGAACAGGACGGTTTGGTGCTAGTCAGATCCAACTTCATGGTATTCAGAAGCCGTAGCTTCAGAGAGGAATGGCTGGTCGTCGGCTGCCGGGAGGACAAATGGTCGACAGGCGGAAAATGGTTGCTGCGGGAACGAAAAATCCTTGTCGATCACTGCACCGTCGAAAATCTCTCGCTGTTTCTGTGAAAAACCATCGTAATGACTACCCGCGTAAACCCAGGGACGATTTGCCGGACACTTTCAACCACTCGCCTTCAGCCTGCCTTTAGAGGATTTATATGATGTCAAACCTCGGCCACTCCCTGCCGTCCCTTCGCTCCGACCTGGTATTGATTCATGCCCCGGCATTTTTCGATTTCCGCAATCGCCGCGACATCTATTTCCCCTTTCTCGGCACCAGCGGCGACGTGCCGATCACGCCCTTGTACGAATATTTTCCGGTGGGTTTCAAAACCCTGCAGCGTTTTCTGGGCGAACGCGGCCACGAGGTGCGCATCCTCAATTTAAGCAGCATTCTGCTGCGCCACCCCGGACTCGACTTCGACAAAATCGCCCTGGCTTTGGATACGCCTCTGGTCGGCATCGATCTGCATTGGATGGTGCATGTACAAGGCAGCCTTGCCGTAGCCGAACGCATACACTCTTTGCGCCCCGATATCAAAATCATATTCGGCGGCATTTCCTCCACTTATTTCGCTAGCGAGCTGATTCAATATCCGTACGTCGATATGGTGATGCAGGGCTACAACACCCACGAACCGATGGCGCAGTTGCTGCCCGCGATTAAGGCAGGCCGCGCCCCGAGCGACATCGAGAACTTGATGTGGAAAGATCACGACGGCAACGTGCGAATGAACGACTTTGCCCACAAACCGAACGTGTACGGTTGCGGCATAGACTGGTCGCAACAGCCGCGGGATGCCAAATCCACCGCTTTACCGATCATGGAGCTGCTGTCCACCCAAAATGCCGGTTGCGCCTATAACTGCGGTTGGTGCGGCGGTTCGCGGGAGGCCTTTCGCCGGGTTTTCAAACGCCACCGCACCATGGCCCGCAAGCCCAAAGAAGAAATCAGCTACGAATTCCAGACCATCCGCAATATTCCGGACGTCAACAACTACCACTTCTATTCGGTGGGCTCGTATAACGAATCGCCGCAGGGCATGCATTTCTTTCTGGACTTGGTCGGCGACACCGGCCTCAAGGGCATCAGTTACGAACAGTATTTTTTAACCAGCGAGGACATCCTCAAACACATGGTGCGCGCCAACAAGCGCACCAGCATCACCTTGTCGCCGGAAAGCCACGACCACACCATTTCCAAGTTGTCCGGCCGCGGCGTCTATAGCAACGAAGAAATGGAGGCCTGGATAGAACGGGCTCTGGAAATCGGCATCCATAACATCGACATCTGGTACTTTATCGGCATGCCGCAGCAGACTCCGCAATCCGTGGACGAGACGGTGGATTACTGCGCCCATCTGCTGCATAAATTCAAAGGCCGCAACGTCAATCCGATGATATGCCCGATGATTCCGTTTCTCGACCCCGCTTCGACCTTTTTCGAATTCCCCGAGCAGCACGGCTACCGGGTGTTTCATCGTAGCGCCGAACAGCACCGCAAAGCCATGGAAAGCGCGTCTTTGCTGAATCGGATCAATTACGAGACCCAGTGGCTCAGCCGTGAGCAACTGGTCGATGTCGGTTTCCGCGCGGTACGCCGCTTGATGGAAATCAAAGGCAGCGTGTCGGCACTGCCCAAGTTTTGCGTGGAGGACTACAACGCGGCGATCGACGACGCGCTGGAATTCATACCGGTGGTGCACGAGGCCGACTGCATCAAAGACCCGGTTGCCCGCGCCCGCGCTCTGGATGCATTAGGAGACGATATTTTGAAACGCAACAACATGATTTTGTTCGACGGCGTGATGAATCAAGCCTTTCCGTTAAACCGCGGCATAGGCGGCCGCTGGTTCGACGAAATGGGCTGGGACGCCGCCACTCTGGAAGCCGCGGAAAGCGCTTAACACGCATCCGCGAACGACTATCTCGATTGCCGAGGACGAATCCGCTTATGACGAGTCAAGTTTTACATCAGGCATTTATTCAGGCCGCGCAACGCTTTCCGGAACGCATTGCCGTCGTCGAACCGCAGGCCGGCCAACTGAACTACCAGGAGCTGGATAAACTGTCCGACGGTTTCAGGGATTATTTGATCGCCTCCGGCGTTCGGCCAGGCGACCGGGTAGGTCTGTACCTGCGCAAATCGATCGACGCGGTGGCGGCTATTTACGGCATTTTGAAAGCCGGCGCAGCTTACGTCCCCGTGGATTTCAGCGCGCCGCCGTCCCGCAACGCCTATATCATGCACAACTGCCAGGTCAAAGTGCTGTTGACCGAACACCGCTTCGAAGAAAAATTGCGGGTCGAATTAGCCCAGTTGGGCGCCGAGCCGACACTGTGTTGCATCGAACAAGCCGGCGGCGGCCAGGGTTTAGCCGACGTTCTGGCCGATCTTTCCCCAGCAGCGGCAACCACGGTCATACCGAACGCCGACGATTTGGCCTACATCCTCTACACCTCCGGTTCCACCGGCAAACCCAAGGGCGTGATGTTGTCGCACCGCAACGCGGTCAGTTTTGTCGATTGGTGTTCCGAGGCGTTCGAACCGACCGAGACGGACCGCTTTTCTTCCCACGCACCGTTTCATTTCGATTTATCCATCCTGGATCTGCACGTCTCGCTGAAGCACGGCGCCGCACTGGTACTGGTGCCTGAAGACGTGGGCAAAGAACCCACCAAATTAGCCCCACTGATTGCCGAACAGCGCATCAGCTGCTGGTATTCGGCGCCATCCATCCTGAGTTTGCTGGCCCAATTCGGCACATTGGCGGAGTACGACTATTCCGCATTGCGTTTGGTGTTGTTCGCCGGCGAAGTATTCCCGGTCAAACATTTGCGTAATCTTAGCGAGCAGTGGCCGCATCCGCGCTATTTCAATCTGTATGGCCCGACCGAAACCAATGTTTGCACCTATTACGAAGTGAAACTGCCGATACCGGAAGACCGCACGATACCTTTTCCTATCGGCGAGGTCTGCAGCCACTTGCAAGGCATAGTAGTCGATAGCGACGACCGCATCGTGCCGAGCGGCGAATCCGGCGAACTGTGCATCAGCGGCAGCGGCGTGATGCAAGGCTATTGGGATTTGGCCGAACAAACCGCGCGGGCGTTTTTAAGTTACGACGATAAGCGCTGGTACCACACCGGCGACATCGTGGTGGAAACCTCACCCGGATGTTATCTGTATCAAGGCCGCCGCGACCGCATGGTCAAGCGCCGCGGCTATCGGGTCGAATTAGGCGAAATCGAAGCCGGCTTGTATAAACATCCCGACATCAAGGAAGCCGCGGTACTGGCGCAGGCCGACGAAGAAGCCGGCATTAAAATCAAGGCCTTTGTCAGCCATCACGGCGAAACCCGGCCGTCCATCATAGCGATGAAACGTTTTTGCACCGAAAACCTGCCGCTATATATGATTCCAGACGAATTCGTCTGGCTGCCCGAACTGCCGAAAACCTCCACCGACAAAATCGATTACCAAGCCTTGAAGGGAGCCTGACCATGGACTTCAGTTTGTCCGACGAACAAAAAAACTTAAGCGACAGCATCGTCAAATTCGCCCAACAAACGCTGAACACCGACGTGATTGCACGCGACCGCGACCACCAATTCCCGCGCGATTGTTGGCAGCAATGCGCCGACATGGGCATCCAGGGCCTGCCTGCCGACGAAGCCTATGGCGGCAGCAATCTGGATGCGCTATCGGTGGCCGTCGCCTTGGAAGCTTTGGGCTACGGCTGCCGCGACGCCGGTTTGGTATTCTCCCTCAGCGCCCACATTCTGGCCTGCGTGGTGCCCTTATCCGAACACGGCAGCGACGAACAAAAACAGCGCTACTTACCCGGCTTGTGCGACGGCAGTTTGATTGGCATGCACGCCATCACCGAACCCGGCGCCGGCTCCGATGCCTTCGCCATGCGCACCACGGCGGTGGCCGACGGCGACGGCTGGCGCCTCAACGGCAGCAAGACCTTTATTTCCAACGGCCCGGTCGGCGACGTCGCCATCGTGTTCGCCATGACCAATCCGCAAAAAGGCTTTCACGGCGGCACCACGGCCTTCTTGCTGGAAAAGGGCATGCCGGGTTTTTCGGCACCCGGCACCTTCGAGAAACTGGGCCTGCGCACCTCGCCGATCAGCGAATTGGTGTTCGAAAACGTCTACCTGCCCGCCTCGGCAGTGTTGGGTTCGGTGGGCGGCGGTGCCAGCGTATTCGCCACGGCGATGGATTGGGAAAGGGTATTGCTGGTAGCCGGCCACGTCGGCGCCATGCAGCGCTTGCTGGAAACCTCTATCGCCTACGCCAGAAAACGCAGCCAATCCGGGCAAGCGATAGGCAAATTTCAGGCGATTTCGCACAAAATCGCCGACATGAAAGTCAATCTGGAAGCCGCCCGGCTACTGACTTACCAAGCCGCCTGGCGCCTGCAGCAAGGTAAAAACGTGTCGATGGACGCGGCGATCACCAAGCTGTTCGTCAGCGAATCCTTGGTCAAAACCGCGATGGACAGCGTACAAATTCACGGCGGTTACGGCTTCATGGTGGATTACGAAGTGGAACGCGCGTTGCGCGACGCTATCGGCAGCACCATTTACTCCGGCACCTCGGAAATCCAACGCAACATCATCGCCCGCTGGCTGGGTTTATAGCTCCCGTCCGCAGCGTCCGCTAACCATCCAATCTACATATTGGTGTAATTGGGGCCACCCCCGCCCTCCGGCGGCCGCCAGTCTATGTTTTGTGCCGGATCTTTGATGTCGCAGGTTTTGCAATGCACGCAATTTTGCGCATTGATTACCAAGCCGCGGTTGCCATTAGCATCGGCGACCACCTCGTAAACCTTGGCCGGACAGTAGCGCTGCGCCGGTTCGGCGTATTGCGGCCAATTGACCGCCAGCGGCACGTCGGCGTCGCGGAGCTGCAAGTGACAAGGCTGGTCGGCCTCGTGATGGGTGTTGGACAAGGCCACCGAAGCCATCAAATCGAAACTGATCTTACCGTCCGGACACGGGTAATCGATCGGCGGACAAGCAGCGGCCGCTTTCAACACCGCATGATCGGCCCGCGGCTTGCGCAAGGTAAACGGCAAACGCCCGGCCAGCAGGTTTTGGTCCAGCCAAAAAAACGCTCCGCCCAGCAAAGGGCCCCACTTGCTTAGCGCCGGCGCCACGTTGCGAGCCTGATAGAGCTCCGAGTAAATCGGCGATGCGCGAAATTTTTGCTCGAAGTTGTCAAGTTCGGCGCCATCGCCAGCCGCAAACGATTCGAGCACGGTTTCGGCCGCCAGCATGCCGGAACGCAATGCGTTGTGGATGCCGCGCAATTTGGCCGGATTCAACAAGCCGGCATCGCAGCCCAGTAACAAACCGCCCGGAAAACTCATGCGCGGCAACGACTGCCAACCGCCTTTGTTGAGCGCGCGCGCTCCGTAAGCCAAACGGGTGCCGCCTTCCAGCAAAGGTTTAATTTTGGCGTGCAGCTTCCAGCGCTGCATTTCCTGATACGGATTCAGGTGCGGGTTGGCGTAATTCAGGCCGACGATGAATCCCAAGGCCACTTGTTGTCCGTCCAAGTGATACAAAAATCCGCCACCTTCGCTGGAACCGTCCAGCGGCCAGCCGAAGGTATGCAACACGTTTCCCGGCCGGTGCTTGGCGGCATCTATCTTCCACACTTCTTTGATGCCTATGCCGTAATGCTGCGGATCGGCGCCCTCGCGCAGGCAATAACGTTCAGTCAGTTGCTTGCCCAAATGGCCGTGACAACCCTCGGCAAACAAGGTGTACTTGGCCCTGACTTCGATGCCGGCCTGGAAACCGGGCTTTTGTCGGCCCTGTTTATCCAGCCCCATATCGCCGGTTACTACACCTGCAATGCCACCGTCTTCGCGGTACAACAGGCTGTCGGCCGCGAAACCGGCGAAAATATCGACACCCA
This sequence comes from Methylomonas subterranea, assembly GCF_024505185.1. Lineage (GTDB taxonomy): Bacteria > Pseudomonadota > Gammaproteobacteria > Methylococcales > Methylomonadaceae > Methylomonas > Methylomonas subterranea. The sequence goes on along the minus strand of NZ_JANIBJ010000029.1, from coordinate 26,079 downwards.
AGCCTTCCGCCTGTTTGCCCAGCCAGCGGCACAGATTGGCCAAACTAACCACGTAATGGCCGTGGTTACGTAAAGGCTTGGGAACTGCGAAATCCGGAAACTTTACGGCATGTTGCGATCCGGCCAGATAACACAATTCCTCCTCGGCCACGGTCACGCCGACCGGGGCCTGCAAATCCCGCCAAGCGGGAAACAACGCCTCTAAAGCTTTGATTTCCAATAAAGCGCCGGACAGGATGTGCGCCCCTACTTCGGAGCCTTTTTCCAACACACAAACGCTGACATCCAGGCCGCGCTCGCCTGCCAACTGCTTGATTTTAATGGCAGCGGCCAAACCGGCCGGCCCGGCGCCGACGATGGCCACATCGAATGCTACGGATTCGCGTTCCATGGCCGGCCTACTTGTTTGCCAAGGCTTGTTCGAGCTGCGGAATCACCTCGAACAAATCGGCAACCAGACCGATGTCCGCCACCTCGAAAATCGGCGCGTTCGGATCGGTATTGACCGCCACGATCACGCCGGCGTCCTTGATCCCGGCCAAATGCTGAAACGCGCCGGAAATGCCGAACGCAATGTATAAATCCGGCGCGATGATTTTGCTGGTTTGGCCGATTTGCAGATCGTTGGGGACGAAACCGGCATCCACCGCCGCCCGCGACGCCCCGACCGCCGCCCCCAATTTATCCGCCAGCCGATAAAGATCGTCAAAACCGGACTTGCCGCCGACGCCCCGCCCGCCCGCCAGCACGCGCGAAGCCGACTGCAAGTCCGGACGCTCGCTGACGCTTCGGTTCAAACCCAACAAGCGGGTATGACGGGGAAGTTCCAGGTTTAAGTCCACCGTCTCAACCACGGCTTGACCACCGGCGCTTGTCGGCTTAAAGGCATTCGCGCGTACGCTGGCGACAACTGTTCCAGCGGGTGCCTGCACGGTGATCAAGGCATTTCCGGCATAAACATATCGCTTGAAACATCTGTCGCCATCCACGGCCACAATATCGCTGACCTGAGCCGCATTCAATTTGGCCGCCACCCTCGGCAGCAAATCGCGTCCGAATGAAGTAGCCGGAACCAGAACATGCGTGTAGTCTGCCGACAGTTCGACAACTAACGGACAGAGACATACCGCCAATCCCGCTTGATTTTCCGGCAGCTCAACAAAAAGCACCCGATTGACCCCTACCAATTTGGCGGCCGATTCCGCCGGCGCGCGACTCGAACCGAATACGGCAATGTCCAGGGTTTGGTGAGGAATTTGCAGGGCGCACGTCAGTGATTTGGCGGTTGCCGGATCAAGATTTTGACCATTGTGTTCGGCGATCAATAATATCCTGTTCATCACAACACTCCTTTTTCTTTCAGGGCATCGACCAATTCCGCAACGGAGCCGACCCTGACGCCGGCCGGCCTCGGTTCCGGGGCCGAGGTGGTCACAATATTCAGCAGCGGAGTTTCCGTGATGGGTAAATCAGCCAAATCCAGCATTTGCAGGGGCTTGGATTTGGCTTTCATGATCTGGGGAATTTTGATGTAGCGCGGTTCGTTCAAGCGTAAATCGGTTGAAATCACCGTCGGCAAATCCAGCGATAAGGTTTCCAGCCCCGCATCGACTTCCCGGGTGACTTCGACCTTGCCGGCTCCGGCGATAACAATCCGGGAAGCAAAGGTCGCTTGCGGCCAGTCCAGCAAACCGGCCAGCATTTGCGGCGTCTGACAAGCGTCATCATCGATGGCCTGTTTACCCATCAATACCAATTGCGGACGCTCTTGCCCGACTAAGGCTTGCAGCGCTTTGGCCGCCAACAGCGGCTGGACATCCCGGTCGCATTTGACCAGAAGAGCGCGATCCGCCCCCATGGCCAATGCCGCGCGTAATTGTTCCTGACAGGCATCGCTGCCTATGGAAACCACCAGCACTTCGTCCGCATGACCGGCTTCCTTGATACGAATAGCTTCCTCAACCGCAATCTCGTCAAATGGGTTGATGCTCATTTTTACACCATCGGTTTCAACACCCGAGCCGTCGGACTTGACATGCAGTTGCACGTTGTAATCCACCACGCGTTTTACCGCCACCAGAATTTTCATTAGCCACCTGAAATGATCGTTACTCTGTCGAGCGTATTCCACTAACCGTCAAGATCAGACCGCCGCCGACCAATTCCGGCACATGGGCCCCAACGCAATCGATTATGCTTGCCGTTCCCTGTGTTTATCGAATACGCGCCAAGTTCATGCGTTCAAAATAAACCAACCCGCGGCCAACATTTTACAGCTAATATCCAACCGGTCCAGCCGCCTCTCGGCCAAACCGCCTTGACAAACAACCAAAGAGTCGGGAAAGGTCATTCCACCGTGCCCTGCAGGCGGGTAATCCAGGCCTGCTTGGCTTGCGGATCGACGTGAAAACCCAGTGCCCAGGGCTTGTGCAGCAGGCCGTCCTCGCCGGAAGCGTTGGGGTTGAGCTGGCGTTTTTGTACAAAATCCACCATGCGCCGCAGATTGTAGATGGCCAATACCCGGTTGTGCTCGCTGCCGCGATAAATCAAATAGCCGACATTGTCCTCGCTCAAGGCCGGGTTACGGTCGATCAAGGCCTTCAAGGCGCCGTCGTAATGCTGGGCCAACTTTTTCAACACCGAATCGTGATGGCGGCTCATGATGGTTTTAAAATGCAGCGCCAGGCTGCCGGCAATTTGCTGCTCGTGCAGGTGTTCGATGTCTTCGTCGTACATCAAAAAACTTTCCGCCACCAGATAATGCTGGTCGCGTTCGCCGTCGTTGGCGAACAGCGACAGTTTCGCCAGCGCGCTATCCTGCAAGGCCAGCAAGAAAGCCTGCGGCGAGCGGATGTGTTTGTCTATGGTTACCACCCAGGGCAAAGCCCTGCCGCTGGCTTCGAAACGAGACTTGACGCTGCCGATCACGCCTGCCCGCGATAACTCTTCCTCGCGCCCGACCGGCTTGACCAGGAATGCATCGACGGCAGTGATCTGGGTATGGAAGCCGGCGCTTTGAAACTGGCTGATCACGGTCGAATAACGCGGTTGATAGGGAATGCCGGTACCGTCGTATAACAGGTTGATGCGATTGGCGCGGGCATGGTCGGCCACCAAATCACGCAAACGGTTGGCGAACGGCTCCACGTACACGTAATCGTCGCTGTGGTGATTGGCGGCGGTCAACAGGCAGTACAGGTCGCTGAGTTTGCGGAATTCGTCCAGCGAGGCCACCACGAAATTGTCGCCGCATTGAGCGCGGGCGATTTCTTCCACCGCTGTTTTGCCGGCCCCGGCTCCGCCCATGCACATGAACAGTTTCGGCGTGTCGACGGGGGTTTTGCCGTGGAAGATGTTTTGCAAGGCGGTTTGCAGGGCCAGATTGATTTTGCCCAGGCGTTTATAGGCAATTTCTATGGTGCGTTGCAATCGGCTTTCGCCCTGGGTGGCCGCCAGCATTTTGCGTTTTAAGCCCGGATTGTCGGCCAAAACGAATACCTTGGCCTGTTCGCCGGCAAATTGTTTGAGCAAATCCAGCAGTTCAGCATGGCTGGGCGGGCGCAAGCTGGTCAGCATGTTGATGTCCAGACAGAACAGCGGCGCCACGCCGTCCTCGCGGATCGGAATGGCGTCGATTTCGCGCTTGCCGGGCGTGCGTAAATCTTCGGTGCCGGGTAAATAGCCTATGATGTTTTCCGATACGGTCAGCGAGTTATCGGCAATATGCTGACCTGTGATGAATTGATCGACCTGAATGCTTTTTAGCGGCACCAGACCGCCGTTCACGGTGACCAAGCAATCGACGCCGTCCGCCGTGGTGTGGGATAAAAACGGAATCCCTTGCAAAAACCGCTTGTTTTCCGGCCATTTGCCGTAGCCGTTGGCGCTGTTGACCAAGCTATGGCTACGGTTGGGGTCCAGCGCATGCCGAAAGGCTTGGCTGATGGCGGCGTGGTCGCTGTCCGGATCGTGCAAGGCGACGGCATCCTCATGCGCCAGCCGGCGGAAGTCTATGCCTTGTTCGTAAACCGCCTTGAAGGCCGGCAAGTTACCGAGCGCGGTGATAAAAAAATCCAGGGTGATGCGGTTGCCGTAGGAATAAGGGCGGATCACCCGCAGCTGTTGATAAAAACCGGCCAAGCGGCAGGCGATGTCGTCGCAATACATCACAAAGCCGTTGTTGTCGAAGATGGCGCTATCCTGATTGCTGTCGCCGTCCAGCACCAGGCGTTCGATGGCTATGCGGAAGCGTTTGCGCTTTTCCTTCTCCAGCATGGTACCCGGCCGGTGGTTGACCGTAACCTGCTCCTTCCAGTCGCTGAACATTTCCCGGTGGATACGGGTGAACAACTCGGTCATATAAGTGACGCGCTTGGTTTGGTCGTGGGAGACGGTAGCTTCCAACTCCTGCAACAGCCGCGATAACAGCCGGCTGCCCTGGGCAATGGCTAAAGCGGTTCGCAAGCGCTTTAACTGCCGATAGGCGGGTATACCCCGGTTCGGGTTCTGGTTCATGCTTATCCTTCCTCGGTGCTGGCCCAACTCTTGATCGGCGGGCTCCGCTGGTTTTAATAATTATTATGTCGGCCTTATCCTTGGCCTTGCTGGGCAATACTGCCCAAGCCATTTCAAACCATCAAGGGTTCAACCAGTCTTGCGGTTTTAAATAGGTATCGTAAAGTTCGGCTTCCGGGCTGCCGGGTTCCGCTGGCCAATTATACCGCCAGTGCGCAACCGGCGGCATGGACATCAAAATCGATTCGGTTCTGCCGCCCGATTGCAGACCGAACAGGGTGCCCCGGTCGTAAACAAGATTGAATTCGACATAGCGGCCGCGCCGATACAACTGGAAATTGCGTTCCCTTTCGCCATGGGCGGTATTTTTACGCTTTTGCACGATGGGCAGATAGGCGGGGATATAGTGGTTGCCGACGCTCTGCATAAAGCCAAAGGCCGTAGCGAAATCCGGCTCATTCAAGTCGTCGAAAAACAACCCGCCGACGCCACGGGTTTCGCCGCGGTGTTTCAGGAAAAAATACTCGTCGCACCATTTTTTATAACGGGCGTATTGCTCCGCGCCGAAAGGCTGGCAAGCGTCGCGGGCGGTCCGGTGCCAATGTTCGACGTCTTCCCGGAACGGATAAAACGGCGTCAAATCGAAGCCGCCGCCGAACCACCAGATGGTGGGTTCGCCGTCTTTTTTGGCGATGAAAAACCGCACATTGGCATGCGAAGTGGGCACATAAGGGTTGCGAGGATGAATCACCAGCGACACGCCCATGGCTTCGTATTGGCGGTTGGCCAGATCCGGCCGCTTGGCGGTGGCCGACGGCGGCAGGCTGAAGCCGAATACATGGGAAAAATTCACCCCGCCTTGTTCGATGACCTCGCCGTCCGCCAGTACCCGCGTGCGTCCGCCGCCGCCTTCCTCGCGCCGCCAGGCATCCTCGACGAAGCGCGCCTTGGGTTCTTGAGTTTCCAATGCGGCGCAAATGCTGTCCTGCAAGTTCAGCAAATAATCTTTCACTAGGGCGATATCGTTTTCGGTCATGGTCGGGCGGGTCAGAGTAGGTGATTGTATAAGCCGGCGAAACTAACAGCTTATGCGGGGAGCGTGCAAATCCTTGCGCCTTGGGGAGCGCCATTGGCTGCGTGCAGCGCTTTTGCTAATCCGGCAAGCCGGATGCCCAAATGCACGGAAGCATGCATTTGGGCCGTAACATAAAGCCCATACCGGCCAGCCTTAGTCAGTTGGCCGTTTTCAGGCTTGATTAAGTTGAAAACGCCGTATTAGGATTCCGTCCCTAACCCTCGCCCGGCGGGAAGAGCGCGTTGCAAAAGCTCCCTCTCCTTGCGGGAGAGGGGGCTGATCGGCTTTTACGACGCCCTCCGGAGGGAGAGGGAACAGAATACGGAAGTTATTGTGGGCGGAATCCTTATTTGACGATTTCCGCGGCAGCGGCCTTTAATTTGGCCTCATCGGCCTGGATGGATTTCATCATCGGGTTGGTGGAGCTTTTGGCTCCCGCCACCAAGGCATCGGCGGTTTTGAACTTGGCTTTTAGCGCATCAACCGCGGGCGCAACCGAACCGTTGTGGCAACCCTTGCAAGTATCCGATTCGCCGGCAACCGCCAGGAAAGGCATCAGACTCGCCAGAACCAAGGTAGTGATTGCTAATAGAATTTTTTTCATTCCTGTCTCCTCTCGTTTTATAGTTGTTATGTTTCTTAGTGATGGTATTTGAACGATTTTTGCCGACGCTCAAACGCCTGATGCGGTAGATTTTAGGCATCCGCGAAAAATTTCTATCACAGCGCCCATCAGGATGCAAATTCTTTGGACCAATTCCATCGAATTCCAGCAGATTGAGAGGATTACCTTCCGCAAGGAAGCGCCGAATAGTTGCAATATGGGTTATTTCCCATGGCAAATAGGGCATATGCCTCGTTTTTTTATGCCACCCCAATAATTCCTGTCAAATTCGGCCTTTTTTCAATAATTTGAGAATTGGCGCGCAAGTTGCTTTTACCGTCACCGCATACCTTGCTCGGTGGCCGACCAAGTCGTCCGCTATTCAGGTCGGCATAAGTTCGCCATCCTCGTCGCAAGGCGGGTTCGGAAAACCACGGGTCTTGCCGTTCGGCAAGATAGCCGGGCTGCTGTCTCATTCACGAGATATTCGCGAGCGCTCCGTATCGCGGCGCATTCATCCCAATCATCAGGAAGGAACTCAATGAACACTGTCAGTAAAATTCTCGGCTCAGCCACTTTGGCGGCCGCGGCCTGGGCGGCCCCGGCTCAAGCCTCCAGCCAACTGGTAATCGACGGCAGCTTGCTGCAACTGGAAAACGGTACGACGTTCGATACCTGGAAGATTGTCATGCAAAATGCAGGCAGCTTTAAAGTCAATGTGCTGGCATATGAAAGCACCAGTAACTCGTCCGCCGACGCACTTGATTTGAATGGCGATGGCGAATTCACTTACCTCGATCCGGATACGCATTTTTGGCTGGACGACGGCAGTATCAATCCCTTGCAAAACCCGGCCAATCACCTGGCTCGATGCGATGATATTGCCAACAATTGTCCCAATGTGGATACACCCGATTTTAAATTAACCGACCTCGGCGCGGCTTTTGGCGCCAGTGATGGTTCAATTCACTTTCAACGCGACCCCGCCTATGAAGTTACTCTGGCGGGCGGTAATTATTTGTTTGTGATGGCCGATTATCGTTTGACCGAAACCGAGGCCGCATCCGGCCTCAACGTCGGCGACACTCTTCGTAATACCGGCTTAGGCGGTCACGCCGACTACAGAGTGACCTTCAGCTCCGACAATCTGCGCTTTAGCCTTTCCGGCAATACCATCACCGTTTCGCAAGTACCGCTACCGGGTGCCGTTTGGCTGTTCGGCAGCGCGTTGCTGGGATTCGTCGGGGTGGGCCACCGCAAATCTTAAGGATCCCGCCCAAAATAAATCCGCATTCTGTTCCCCCCTCCGGAGGCTGCCGTAAAAAACTCCCTCTCCTCGCGGGTTGGGGTGAGGGGGGTAGAATCCCAAGCCCATAAGTTTGGCCCGAACCCGCCGGAGGGGGTGATTCGTCTGCTCCGCTTGCCTATCGACTGACTTTTCGGCCTCCCAAAGTCAGCCGTCTTTTGCCGGCAAAGCACCCGGTTTTCCCCGTTAGAAAACCGGTTGCCTTGCTTTCTCCCAGCGCGCATACTTAAGCGCGCGACAAATCAGACGGTTAGGGCAGATTGACGTGGGCCAGCCCCGGCCGTCGGTTTGCGCGTACCCATTCCGCTCCAAGCCGGAGGCATCATGACCGACCTACAAACCCTGACGCTGGCTCATATGGATAATTTCACCGCGATGGGCGGCAATCTGCTGGCGGAAGGCAGCGGCGCCACCTTTCGGGTCTGGGCACCGGCGGCCCGGGAAGTGCGATTGTTGTGGGACTACGCCAAAACCGGCCCGGCATGGCATAACCGGCAATGCGCAAAACTGCGGGCCATGGGCGACGGTTATTGGGGCGGCTTCGTGGCCGGCATGCAAGCCGGCGAGCGTTACATGTTCTATGTGGTCGGCCCGCTGGGCGGCAGCGAAGGCTTGAAACGCGACCCCTACGCCCGCGATCTCAGCGACGATCCGATGTGGCCCGACTGCCACTGTCTGTTGGTCGATCCCCGGAGCTTCCCATGGCACGACCGGGATTTTCGGCCGCCCGCCTTTCACGAACTGGTGATTTACCAACTGCATATCGGGGTCTGGTTCATCCCGGTCGGGCGTAACAACGGCACTTTCCTGGATGTGGCCGGGAAACTGCCGTATTTGCAATCCTTGGGCATCAACGCCATCCAGCCACTGCCTATCGTGGAATTTCCGGGTTTATTCAGCCTGGGCTATAACGGGGTCGATTATTTTTCGCCGGAAACCGACTATGGCGTCGGGGACGACGATCCGGCCATGCCGCGCTATCTGGAGTCTGTCAACCAGTTGCTGCGCGACATCAACCCGGGACTTAGTCCTTATCGCCCGGAACATCTGCGGGGCACAGCGAATCAGTTGAAGGTTTTCATCGACCTCTGCCATCTACATGGTATCGCCGTACTGCTGGATGTGGTTTACAACCACGCGGGCGGCGATTTCGGCGACCAGGGCCTTTATTTTTTCGATCGCCAGCCCAACGATAGTCAGAACAACAGCCTGTATTTTACCGACCGCGGCTGGGCGGGCGGTCTGGTGTTCGCCTACTGGAACGACAAGGTCAAACAGTTTCTGATCGACAATGCCCAATATTGGCTGAGGGAATACCATTGCGACGGCTTTCGCTACGACGAAGTCAGCGTGATTAAAAACGAAGGCGGCGAACACGGCTGGCGCTTTTGCCAGTATGTCACCGATACCTGCCGCTTCATCAAGCCGCAAGCCATCCATATCGCCGAATGCTGGCCGGTCGAACAGGCCGTGGTCGGCCCGACCCACCTAAACGGAGCCGGCTTCGACGCCCTGCAAAACGACGGTTTGCGCGACGCGGTGCGCGGCGCCGTCGGACAGGCCTCCGGCGGCGCGGCTAATTTCGTCGACATGAGCCGGATTGCCAGGGAAATCGCCAGTCCCAAACTGAGCGACAAATGGCGGGCGGTGCAATGCTGCGAAAACCACGACATCGTCCGTCTGGACAGAGGTTGGCGCATCCCCAAAATCGCCGACAGCGAAAACACGCAATCCTGGTATGCCCGCAGCCGTTCGCGGGTGGCGCTGGGCCTGACCCTGACCGCCGCGGGCATCGCACAACTGTTTATGGGGCAGGAATTTCTGGAAGACAAACAATGGAGCGATCAACCGCACAGCGGCCATGAAATCGGCTGGGATAACCTCAATCAGGCCAGAATCGACTTTCTGCGTTTCAGCCGGGACCTGATCGCGACCCGCAACCGCCTGCCCGGCTTGACGGGCAGCGGCTTGAATGTCTTTCATGCGCACGACGGCAACCGCATCCTGGCTTTTCACCGTTGGCGACCGGGAATCGGAGACGACACGGTGGTGGTGGCCAGTCTCAACGAGACGACCTTTCACGAATACTGGTTGGGTTTTCCGCTGGCCGGTTTCTGGAAGGAAGAATTCAACAGCGACCTTTACGACAACTGGATGAACCCCTGGCTGGTAGGCAACGGCAAGGGGATTTATACCTCTGGGAGCGGCATGCACGGCCTACCGCGCTCGGCCCGCATTACCATTCCGGCGAACAGCATACTGATTTTTACCCGGGCATGAGTCAGGACTCCGTCGCTAATGCGTATTCCGATCCAAAGCCGGCCAAAGATTCCAGTCGCAAAACCGCTGCCCAGTCCGCTATGACTACGCCAGTACGGAATGATGTTTTTTAGCCTGCCGTGAACTGTCGCAAACGACCCTAAGCCGTCAGAAGCTCTGCACTAAGTCTAATGTCTAAAGATTGTGCCAAAGCTGACATTCTGGGAATTTTGCAAATGGCTAATTAGTCCCAGCGGTATTGCCATCGCCGATTAAACTCAGTAGCTCTGGCTACAAGCCCAGCTTTTCGATCAAACCCATTAACGGGATCATCCTGCTTTACCTGCTCAGGTATCATGATATGTTAATGATTATGTTGATTAATTCAGCGACAATTCGGCCCTTAAACGGGTAGCCATCAGATCGACGAACGAACGAATTTTCGCCGATGAGTGGCGGCCTTCGCGATGCAGGATATGCACCGGAACCGGCGGGCTTTCGTAGTCACCCAGGACGATTTTCAGTTGGCCACTACGCAACGGCTCGGCGATTTGATAGTTCAAAAGTCGGGTGATACCCAGTCCCGCAATGGCGGCGCTGGCCGCCGAGTCGTTATCGCTGACGCTCAAAAGCGGTTGCAATTTGACCGTCTGCGCCTGTCCATCGTACTGAAAGCGCAGCTCATTGTTCGGATTCAGGCCGCGCGCCAGAATGATGCGATGTTTGGGCAAATCATCCGGTGTCTGCGGTATGCCGTGTTCAGCCAGATATTCCGGCGAGGCGCACAATACCCGCCTGACCGAGCCGACTCGTAGCGCCCGGTACGACGAATCAGGCAAATCGGCGATGCGAATCGCAACATCCACGCCTTCTTCCAACATGTTGACTACCCGATCGACGAACAGCGCATTGACTTCCACCGCCGGATAACGGCGCAAATAGTCGACGATGCCTGGCATGATGAACAAGCGGCCGAACAATACCGAGGCGGTTACCGTCAGTTGGCCGCGCGGTTCGGCGTTGATGCCCAGTACCGCATCGTCGGCTTCGTCGGCCAAGGCGATAATGCGTTTGGCGTCTTCGTAATACTTCTGGCCGGCCTCGGTCATCCGTACATAGCGGGTGGTGCGATTCAGCAACTTGACGCCCAAGCGCTCTTCCAACGCGGCCACCGCACGGGTTACGGCGGGCGGCGACATGTGCAGCTTGCGCGCGCCGCCGGCAAAGCCCTCGGCTTCGACCACGGCGACATAAACACTCATTAAATGCAGTCTGTCCATTTTTAATTCCACTGATCGGAATAGTTAATTGAATATTTTAGGTATTCTTTATTTTTTCGCAATAGACCACACTGTACCCGCCTGCTGAATTTCACCCAGGCATACGACAAACTCATTCATTTTTCGGAGAACTCTCATGAGCCGTATCACCACCGTTAGCAACGAAACCGCCAATATCGAACAACGCGCCCTGTTTGAAGCCATCCAGGGGCAACTGGGCATGGTGCCGAACTTTCTACGCGTGTTCGCCCACTCGCCGGACGCCTTGAAAGCCTTCCTCGGCTTGCATCATATCGCGGGTCACGGCTCGCTGGACGCCACCACCCGTGAACGTATCGCATTGGCGTTGGCACAACAGAACCAATGCGAGTATTGCCTGTCCGCCCATATCGCCATCGGCCGCAAAGCCGGTTTGAATGGGGCGGAAATCGAAGCCAACCGCGCCGGCACCAGCCAGGACGCCAAGGCGGCGGTCGCGGTTAAATTCGCCCGCGCCCTGGTCGAGCACAAGGGCGAGATCACCAATACCGAGTTGCAAACCATGCGTGACGCCGGCTTCAGTGAGGCCGACATCGTCGAGGTCATCACCCATGTCGGCATGAATATCCTGACCAATATCTTGGGCAAGGCCAGCCGGGTGGACATTGATTTCCCGAAAGTGACGCTGAAACAGGCCGCGTAATCCTGATGCCGAATCAAGTTCAGGGACGAACTTGAGTCCGGATTCTTGCGCTGAATGGAATAAGGTATTGCAAATGTTGACTATTCAGCTCGACTAATGAATATGTCAGAGTAACCCTAAACGTTTCACCCCATCCGGAGTAAAGGCTATGGCCCGTGCGTTTGCCAAAATCAGTTTTACGCCCGACGTTCAAGCGGTGCAAGCCGAAATGGGCAGCCGCATGGCGTATCGGACCGCCGAACTGGGCGACACCGAAACGGTGGCGTTGAGCGAGTTCGAACAGGTCTTCATCGCCGAACGCGACAGCTTTTATCAAGCCACCGTGAGTCAGAGCGGTTGGCCCTACGTTCAGCACCGTGGGGGCCCGGCGGGATTCTTGAAAGTATTGGATGCACAAACCATCGGTTACGCCGATTTCAGCGGCAATCGTCAGTATATTTCGGTCGGCAATTTACGCGGCGACGAAAGAGTCAGCTTGATATTGATGGACTACCCCGGACGGCAACGCCTGAAAATCTGGGGACGGGCGCGGGTAGTGGACGAACGCAGCGAGCCGGAACTGCTGTCCAAGCTGGAACTGGCCGACTTTCGCGCCCCGGTCGAGCGCGGCATCGTGATCCAAGTCGAAGCCTTCGATTGGAATTGCCCGAAATACATTACCCCGCGTTACAGCCAACGCGAAGTCGAAGCGCTATTGGAGCAGACTCGGACGCAACAACACACCAATTCGGTAGCACCGCAAACACCTGTGGTGCTGGGGAATGGGGGGTTACCCTTGACTATCAGCGGGATTCGCCAATTGACGCCGCGCATCCGTGCTTATGAACTGCGCCATGCTAACGGCGAGTCGCTGCCCACCTATCGGGCTGGGGCGCATATTCGCGTGCCGATCGGACTAGCGGACGGTAGCGTCACCTCTCGCACCTATTCTCTGACCGACGCGTCGGACGATCCGGATTGCTATCACATTGCCGTTTTGCGTGTCGACGACGGCGAAGGCGGCTCGTCGGCATTGCACGACGGTTGGGAAATTGGCACCCGCATCAACGTCGAAGCACCGGAAAACTATTTTCCATTGCACGATGATGACCGTCCGGCGTTGTTGATTGCCGGCGGCATCGGCATCACGCCGATCAAAGCCATAGCCGAAACTTTGGCCGCACGGGGTACGCCATTTCAACTGCATTACACCGGTCGAGCGCCGCAGGAAATGGCATTCATCAAAGACTTGCAACGATGGTTTTCCGAGCGATGCCGGTTTTATTTCAGCCAGGCGCAAAATCCGACCCGGCTAGACATACCGGACATACTCCGCAACGCAACCGCCGATACCGTCATCTACGTTTGTGGCCCAACCCGCCTGATCGACAGCGTGTGTCAGACAGCCCGCCGGCTCGGCATTGCCGACGAACGGGTGCAATTTGAAAGTTTCAGCTAACCGAAGGAGTCCAGCATGATCACACTCTACGACATGGCGCTATCCGGCAACTGCCACAAAGTGCGCTTATTGCTCCGTTTACTGGGCTTGCCCTATCAAACCCAGCCGGTAGATTTGCGCGGCGGAGAGCAGCGCGGCCCAAACCATTTGCAACGCAACCCGTTCGGCCAAGTGCCGGTTCTGGATGACAATGGCCTGATTATTCGCGACAGTCAAGCCATTTTGGTGTATCTGGCCAAACGCTATGGAGGAGAAAAATGGTGGCCGGACGATGCCTATCAACTGTCGCAAATCGCCGCCTGGCTATCAACCGCCGCCAATGAAATCTTCCACGGCCCTGCCAAACTGCGGGTACACCATAAATTCGGTAGTCCTATCGATACGGCATCGGCAGGGCAAACTGCCGATAAAGTGCTAGGTATTATCGACCGCCATCTGCAAAGCCAAGATTGGCTGGTCGGCGATTCGGTATCTATTGCCGACATTGCCGTCTACCCCTATCTGGCGCTGGCGCCGGAAGGCGGGTTAGACATCGCTGCCTACCCTAACATCATCGCCTGGTTCCAACGCATTCGCGCCTTGCCCGGTTATGTGACCATGCCCGGTATGTGGCAGGCGTAAATCAATCACCCTTATCACAGAGAAATACTATGACCCAAGAAATCAAAGCTCCCGTCCCACCCTTTACCGCTGAAACCGCCGCGCAAAAAGTACGCATGGCCGAAGACGCCTGGAACTCGCGCGATCCGGACCGTGTCGCTCTGGTCTATACCGAAGACACGCTCTGGCGCAACCGCGCCGAGTTTCCGCAGGGTCGCGAACAAGTCCGCCAGTTTTTGCAGCGCAAATGGGCCAAGGAACTGGATTATCGCTTGATCAAGGAATTATGGGCGTTTACCGACCACCGCATCGCGGTGCGCTTTGCCTACGAATGGCGTGACGATTCCGGCCAGTGGTTCCGCAGTTACGGCAACGAGAACTGGGAATTCAACCCGCAAGGCTTCATGCAGCGGCGTTTTGCCAGCATCAACGATTTGCCGATCAAGGAAGAACAGCGCTTGTTTCATTGGCCGCTGGGCCGCCGACCTGACGACCATGCCGGTTTGAGCGATTTAGGGTTGTGACCAACAGTTTAGCATCCTTGTAAAAATCCCGACGAGATTGCCCGCGGCATTCATAACCAGAATGCTCGCGGGCGAAACTAAGCTTTAACGTGCTTAGGGGCTTGAAACCGGACAGTTGGGGGCATTATTACCAGTAGATCTATAACGCCGTTCATTGGCGAAGTCCAGCCAATTTCCGAAAATGCCAACCTATCGTTTAACCAACAATGTTATTGATCATAAGGATTTATCATTGATTTCTCGATTACAGAATATTTTTTGTAAGGTTTGATCCTCTCCTGACGACTTAGAGAGACTAGTCGACGCCATCCAGGAGATTTCTCATGCTCACCAGCATATTATTTATTAGCGTTTGCTTTCTAGCCTATGCCAACGGCGCCAACGACAACTTCAAGGGTGTGGCCAGTTTGTTCGGCAGCGGAACCGCCAATTTTCGCCAAGCCTTGGTTTGGGCCACGCTAGCGACCTTGGCCGGTTCGTTGGCGGCACTATTTTTAGCCCAGACCTTATTGGTCAAATTTTCCGGCAAAGGCCTGGCTCCAGACGAGCTGATACACACGCTGCCGTTCATGATTGCTGTCGCCGGCGGCGCCGGGATGACGGTGATTCTGGCCACCCGCTTTGGCTTTCCGATTTCCACCACCCATGCCTTGCTGGGCGCCATGGCGGGCAGCACGCTATTGGCGACTTCCGGCAACCTCAATCCGGTACCGTTACTGAGTAACTTCGTCCTGCCGTTGCTGTTGAGCCCGGTCGTGGCCTTGCTGCTGGCGGCTTTGTTTTACCGAACCCTGAACCTGTGGCGCGACCGTCGCTCAAGCGAAAACGACTTATGCCTGTGCGTGGAAAACCCGGCCCCGCTTGCCTTGGCCGGTAACACCCATATGCGCATAACCCTCGTTCCGACTCTAAGCATTGATCGTCAAACCGTTTGCGCCGAGCGGCAAGCCGGCCTGGTTTTCGGTTTTCAACTCGATCGCCTGCGTGACGGGCTGCATTTCTGCAGCGCCGGTGCGGTTTGCTTCGCCCGCGGCCTGAACGATACGCCCAAAATTGCCGCGCTGCTGTTGCTGGCGCCGGGTTTCGACTTGCAGTGGATCATCATGGCCGTGGCCACCGCCATGCTGTTGGGCGGGGTGTTCAATGCCCGCCGGGTCGCGGAAACCATGAGCCATAAAATCACTAGCCTCACGCACGACCAGGGTTTATCGGCCAATCTGGTCACTGCGCTACTGGTCATATTTGCCAGTAAACTGGGCATGCCGGTGTCCACTACCCATGTGTCGGTCGGTTCGTTATTCGGCATCGGCTTGGTTAGCGGCAAAGCCCATGGCGACGTCATTGCCTCGATTGCGTTATCCTGGCTATTGACGCTGCCGTGCGCGGCCTTGATTTATGAAACAGTCATCACCCTTTGATCAATCGCTATTCAGGACAGCCCATGACCACCACCCTTGAAATCACCGAATCGGTTCAGCATTACTACGGCCAAGTGCTGCAATCCAGCCAGGATCTGAAAACCAGCGCCTGTTGCAGCATCGACGCCATGCCCAGCTGTTTGAAAGTCTTGTTGGCCGGGCTGCATCCGGAAGTATTGGAACGCTTCTACGGCTGCGGCTCGCCATTGCCGCCGGCTCTGGAAGGCAAAACGGTGCTGGATTTGGGTTGCGGCACGGGCCGCGACTGTTACTTGTTATCCAAACTGGTCGGCCCCAACGGGCGAGTGATCGGCGTCGACATGACGCCCGAGCAACTGGAAGTCGCGGTACGGCATCGCGATTGGCACGCCGAGCGTTTCGGTTTCGCCAACGTCGAGTTTCTGCATGGCCACATCGAAAATCTGCATACGGTTGGCATTGCGGATAACAGCATCGACGTGGTGGTCTCCAACTGCGTGATCAACCTGTCACCGGAAAAACCCAAGGTGCTGGCGGAAATCTTCCGGGTGTTGAAACCGGGCGGCGAGCTGTATTTTTCCGACGTGTTCGCCGACCGCCGCATTCCCGCCGAATTGCGCCAGGATCCGGTGCTGCTCGGCGAATGTCTGGGCGGCGCGCTGTACTGGGAAGACTTCCGCCGCATCTTGCACGATCTGGGTTGCCCGGACGTACGCAAGGTCAAGCAAAACCCGATCAGCATTGACGACCCCGAGGTGTTCGCCAAAATCGGAATGGTCAGGTTCGACTCGGTGACGGTGCGCGCCTTCAAAATGCCGCTGGAAGACCGCTGCGAAGATTTCGGCCAAGTCGCCGTTTACTTGGGCACTATCGAACAACACCCGCACCGGTTCGAACTGGACGACCATCATCATTTCGAAACCGGCCGCCCACTCAGGGTGTGCGGCAACACCGCTGACATGCTGGCCAACAGCCGCTTTGGTCAGCATTTTCAGGTACTGGGCGATAAAACCCGCCATTTCGGTTTGTTCGATTGCATACCGGGCCCGCAAACCACGGTCACCAAGGCGGACGGCGCATGTTGCTGAAAAGCGCCGCCGATAGGACGCCCACGCTGAACGAGGCCGTGCTGGCCGAACAGCGGCCGGTACTGTTTCGTTATGCCTTGATCAAACTGCGTAATGCGGAATGGGCCGACGACGCGGTGCAGGAAACCCTGCTGGCCGCCTGGCAATCGGCCACCGCCTTCCAAGGCAAAGCCGGCCTTCGAACCTGGTTGATCGGGATTTTGAAACACAAAATTGCCGATCACTGGCGGCGTATGGAGCGGGAAGTCGTGACCGACGTTCTCGACATGGGCGAAATCGATATGCTGGAAAACGAGGATGACGATTTTTTCCTCGGCAACGGCCATTGGAACGGCGGCCCCAACACCTGGCAAGACCCGGAAGCCGCCTTGAAACAACAGGAGTTCTGGGCCATTTACGAAACCTGCCAAAACAATCTACCCGCCAAAATGGCCCAGGTGTTCATGCTGCGGGAACTGGTCGGCCTGGAGGCCGAGGAAGTCTGCCGGGAAACCGGCATCAGCGACGCCAATTACTGGGTCACCATGCACCGTGCCCGCCTGCGGCTGCGCGAATGTCTGGAAATCCGTTGGTTCAATTCATCCCAATTCAACAAGGAGTCGCATCATGCGTAATTGCCGTGAAATTACCGAACTGGTGTCCAAGGGCCTGGACACGCCGCTGGGCATCGGCGAACGCCTATCCATCAAACTGCATGTGATGATGTGCTCACGCTGCCGAAATTTTCTGAGCCAAACGCAATTTATCCGCAAAGCGGCGCGACAGTATGCTGATCAAATGTTCGATTCAGTAAAAAAATCGGACTGACCGCAGCCGTATCCGTTGACTAAGGAATCCCATCAGTAAACCGGATGGGCGGAAAATTCCAGCTTTTTCCAGGGTGAGTAATCAGTTAGGATGTTTGAGTCACAATTTATGCAAACCGCTTGTTGCCTGCATCAGGGATTGTTTTGAACATCAATGAGTTTTATGTCTCTCTGGAAAAATTTTCGACTGCCCAAAGCATCGAAGATATTACCGAGCTTTGCCGCTTGCACGGTCAACAGTTGGGCTTTGATGCCTTTGTTTATGCGTTGAGAATTCCAACCCACTTTTCAAACTCAAGGCTTGTGCTGCTCAAGGGTTACCCGGAGCCGTGGCTGGAGCACTATTTCAATCGTGCTTATTACGAAATTGATCCCACGATTGCTTATTGCGCCAAGCATGTTACACCCGTGCAATGGCATGATCTGCCGAAAGCCTTGTCCGGGCGCAGCCTCCAGATGATGAATGAAGCGGGTGAATTTGGCCTGAAAGCGGGAATCAGCATGCCCATGCATAGCCCGCACGGCGAAATGGGCATCTTGAGCTTTGCACTGGATGGTTCGGCAACCCGCTCAGGCGAAATCACCCAACATGCCATGCCCTATATCCAGATATTGGCGGGCCACATCCACGAAGCGGTGCGCCGAGTTTTGAATCTGGACGATTTTAATGGCGAAACATCTCTGAGTGTTCGCGAGCAAGAGTGCATGAAATGGGCCGCGGACGGCAAAACATCCTGGGAAATCGCCCGCTTGCTGAACCTGTCCGAGCGAACCGTCAACTTCCATCTCAATAACGTGACGCGCAAGCTCAATGCCTCAAACAGGCAACATGCCTTGATCAAAGCAACGCTGTTAGGCTTGATACAGCCGCATCCCTTTTAAGCAGCCGGTTTTGCAACATTTGACTGTCAAATCTGACAGTAGCTACCGATTCGTTTGGTAAAGCACAATACGCCAGTCCTAAACAACTTGGAGAAAAAAGATGAAGCACCAAACGCTAGGCTTGGCAATAGCCGTCTGTTGCGCGCTGATGACGGAAGGCGCGCAAGCGCAACTGCTCGACCGCGGCAACGGCATGCTTTATGACACCGTTTTGAACGTCACCTGGTTGCAGGATGCCAATTACGCCAAAACCAGCGGTTACAGCGAGACTGGCCGGATGTCCTGGCAAGACGCCATGCAGTGGGCGGACAGCCTGCAGGTAGGCGGTTTTAATGACTGGCGTCTGGCGACGATCACCGATACCGGCAGCCCCGGCTGTAATTTTGCCTATGGCGGCACGGACTGTGGCCACAATACACAAACGGCGACGTCGGAATTGTCTTATATGTTTTACGTGAATCTTGGCTTAAAGAGTATTTACGATAGCCAGGGTAATTATCAGGCGGATTTTGGCATTGCCCATGGTGGCCTCGCGGTTGAGCAGGCCGATGTGGGGTTGGTGAAAAACCTGCGCGCCTACAATTACTGGTCGGGCAGCCCTTATGCGCCGGACTTGGCCAGGGCTTGGCAATTTAACACCACGTTTGGCAATCAAGGGCATAATCCCAAAACAGAGCTGCAACATGCTTGGGCGGTACGCGACGGCGATGTGGCTGCCGTGCCACTGCCATCCGCCGCATGGCTGTTCGTGAGCGGTCTGTTGGCGCTGGCGGGTCGTCGGCGCGCTGGGTGACGGCCTGATTTGAGAAAACGATGTAGGGTCGCGGCGATGACCCAGTCAATCGCGACTGTGCATCGCGCCTTGTCACCGATACAGTTATTTCTATCAACGAAAAGGAGAAATCGCAATGAAAACCAGCTTTCTGCCGCTATTGGCCGTGGTTTTTTTAACGCTCGGCGGGTGCGCTGGCACTACGCCGATCAAGAATTTGGCTTTGCCCCCTGTCAGCACCATCGAGGGAACCGTCACACAACTTGATGACAATGGCTTTACTCTAACGGACGGTTCCGGCGCAATCTTTGTCAGTGCCAAGTTGCCGGACCATAAAAAACTGGGGCTTTCTCTGAATGAGACGGTAAACGTGTATGGCAACCTACGAGGTGGACAGGAAAAAATATTTGACGGGTATGTCATCAAGAAATCCTCTGGAGAGCAGATTATCGTAACCCATCCAACGCCTCACTTCGGTTTCATCATTCAGAGTGCCTTTGAGTGATGCCGAACAACGCCACCAACCCACTAATGGCGAACGTTGCACGGCAAACAGGCCGGGTGTTGTGACAAATTCCGACCTCATTCAAAACCGACCGCGTAACCGTTTGAGCCAACTTTTGCCGCCGCCACCATCTACCGGCAAATTTGGCAGCGCTTCCTCCAGCAATCTTGCCAGCAGATCATGATCGATTAAAGCCTGTAGATCTTGTGCGCTGCCTGTTTGCATCGTGGGTTTCAATGCCAGTTTGCCTTGCTGCTTTTCCAGCACAGAGCCGTTACCGCATACCCGGCAAAAAACCTTGTCGCCGGCTTTCTGGTGCTTATGTATGACCACAACCGGGCCGCACATCGGGCACTCGTGCATCGGAATGCCGGTATCGCTATACCCAATAATGTCATTCAGTTCATTGGATTGCGCTAACTCGATAAAGCGGCGACCGAAATGCGGATCGAATTGGCGGTCCAGATTGATCTCGATCTGCTCGACAGCAGCCGCCACCGGCATACCCTTGCGATAAGGCCGGGTGCTGGTCATGGCGTCGAAGGCATCGGCGATGCCGACGATGCGCGCCGATTCGGCAATATTTCGGCCGCTCAAGCCGTTCGGGTAACCCGCGCCATCGATAAGCTCGTGATGGCCCAGCACCGCAGCCATTGCCAGTGGCGCCATGGGGTGGCCTTCCAAAACTTGTGCGCCCAATGCCGGATGAGTCTTCATCACCGCATACTGCACATCGCTGAGTTTGCCGGCGTGGTTCAAAATGCTGTCCGGCACGCCAACCTTGCCCAAATCATGTAAAAAACCACCCAGCCCGGCAATAACCGCGTCCTGCTTGGAAAAGCCGCACGCCAAAGCCAGACGGGTCGAATACTGCGATACCCGCCACAAATGGCCGCCGGTATAGGGGTCGCGAGCTTCGACCAGAAACGCCATGCTGTATAGCGTATGCAGCAAATCCTGAGCATGGGTATTTTTCATAATTTGCTCCTTATTGGTTAAATCAATGCGAATGAATAGGGCTTGACCGTAGAGCATGGTCGCAATTTAACCGTCTTTCCTTACAGCACGCCTTGAAGTTTTTTTCGCGGGCTTCATATGCCGACAGATCGAAAAAAATTGTAAGGAATTCAAACGGGCTCCGACTGATGAGGCAGGAAGGCGATGTTGCCTGTCCTGTTTTGACATTTCACCACTCTTTGGAGAGCACACATGAACAAAAAAAATCTGACTTTAGCTTTGGGCGGCGCGATTGCATCCGGCTTGTTGAGTGCGGCACCGGCGATTCAAGCCGGCGAGAATCCGTTTGCGATGTCCAGCATCACTCCTGTTCAGCTGGCGGCAGCCGATGACAAAGCCAAGGAAGGTAAATGCGGCGAAGGCAAATGTGGAGCCGATAAGGCTAAGGCCGCTTCAGGCGAGAAAGCCGCGGAAGGCAAATGCGGCGCGGATAAAGCCAAAGAAGGTAGTTGCGGCGCTAACAAAACCGATGGCGCTAAAGACGCGCCCGCCGGCCAATAAAAGCTTGGGACTACCGCCGATGTACCTATCCAATTCTAATATTTTCGGACTTTCCGGTGCGGGCCTGGGTTTGCGCCGCGCCATGCTGCCGACCTTGCAGGTCGAGGTGCCCGACTGCATCGATTTTTTCGAAGTGTCGCCGGAAAACTGGGTGGGCGTCGGCGGTCATCTCGGCAAGCAGTTTCGCAGTCTGACCGAGCGCCACCGGTTCGTGGCGCACGGTTTGGCCTTGTCGTTGGGCGGCCCCGCGCCGCTCGATACGGCCTTTTTATTGGATCTGAAACAGTTTCTCGATCACCACGATTTCGCCTTGTACACCGAACACCTGAGTTTTTGCGGCGACGAAGGCCATCTGTACGATTTGTACCCGCTGCCGTTCACCGAAGCGGCAGTCAAACATGTTGCGGCCCGCATTCGCCAAACCGAAGACATACTGGAACGGCGCATCGCCATCGAAAACGCCTCGTATTATGTGACGCCGCCGGGCGGCGAGATGGACGAACTGAGTTTCATCAACGCGGTGCTGGAAGAAGCCGATTGCTACCTGCATCTGGACGTCAACAATATCTACGTTAACAGCGTCAATCACGGCTACGACCCGGTGGCGTTTTTGCGCGGCTTGCCCGGCGGGCGCATCGTTTATGGCCATGTAGCCGGTCACGACCTGGAACCTTCGGGCTTGATCATCGACACCCACGGCCAGAATACTATCGAACCGGTTTGGGACTTGCTGGCCGAGGCCTATCGAAGTTTTGGCGCGTTTCCCACCCTGGTGGAACGCGACAGCAACATTCCGCCGTTACCGGAGTTAATCGCCGAAGTGGAGCGGATTGGTACTGTGCAAAAGCGTTATCCGCTCTGCCGAAGCACACATGGCATCAGCGAGGTGGCGGCATGAACCCGACACCGGCTTTTCAACAACAGCAACGGCAGTTTCTGAATTACCTGCGTCAACCGCAAGCGGACCCATTACCCGAGGGATTCGCGCCTGAACGACTGGCAGTCTACGTCGATCTGCTCTACAACAAATTCGACGAAAGCCTGACGGCCTGCTTTCCGGTGATCCACGGCCTATTATCCAAAGATGACTGGCGAACATTGTTGCTGGACTTCATCGCAAAACATCGCTGCCTGACCCCTTATTACCGGCAGATTCCCGATGAGTTTGTGCAGTATCTGCGACAGGAACGCCAGCATCCCGGCGATTGGCCGTTTCTGGCCGAACTGGCGCATTTCGAATGGATTGAATTGCAATTGTCGATTGCCGAGTCCGGATCGGTGACGCGAAAGCCGTTGTCCGCTGCCGAATTACTCAACCATGTGCCTGTGTTTGCGCAGGTCATCCAATTGCTGCATTACCACTGGCCGGTGCAGGACATCGGTCCAAATTTTTTGCCTGGCGAACCACAGGCCGTCGCAACTCATATCCTGGGTTTTCGCAATAGTGACGATCAGGTGCAATTCATATCCCTGAACCCTGCCACGGCAAAGCTGATCCTGCTGTTAAATAATGGCCTGACCGGACAACAGGCCTTGCAGGCGATGAGAAGCGCCAATCTCACGGACGCGCAATTTTTAGAATTCACCCAATTCGGCCAGCACATTCTGGCCGATCTACATAGCCAGGGCGCGATTATCGACATTCGCCCGGCATGAACTTCGGAGCTTCACTGATGAACGACCTTGCTAAATCCGCCCAAAACGCTTGCACAGCCTGCCTGATTCCATCCTGCATCGAGCGGCTATGTACGATGCCCGGCCAGCTTTCTCGCTGGTTCGACAGTAACCTGCATGGCTGGGCGCCCATTTTTCTACGTCTGTTGCTGGCTTACGAGTTCGGCGAAGCCGGTCTGGAAAAACTCCACGGTGACAACTGGTTTGTCGATTTAAGCTTTCCATTTCCGTTCAGCTTATTACCCGCCGACTTGAGTTGGGCACTGGCAACCGGATTGGAAATCATCGCCCCGATTGCGTTGATATTGGGGTTCATGACCCGCTTTTTTAGTGCGGCGTTGATGATTTTAACCGTAGTGGCGGTCGCCGCCGTACATTGGCCAACCGAATGGCACACCCTGGCCGAATTATGGAAAGGCTATGCCATTACCGATCAAGGTTATGGTAATTAGTGCCAGAACGGAAACCAATTAAACCTATAACTATCAATATGTTATAATTATTTCGCGGCACGAAGATGTGTTGTTTTGACACTAATTTTGTCCTATTTCGGCCGAAAATCGGCCTGCAAACGCCTAAAAACCAAAATCTTCGATACCCGAAATCGCATGCGTACCGTTATTCAGCCACAACTCAAATTCGGTGAAACCGATATTGCCGCCATCGTCCTCGATCCCAAATCGCGCGATGACATCCCCCAATTACTGCGTGGGTTGCAATACATTTATACCGAGATCGAATTGCGTCAGCGGGTATTTGCCATTCTGGAAGAGATGATGCCTGACCGTGCCGATGGCAAAGGTAAGGCGAGTCGCCAAACCGGGCGGCCTGGCATGGAGCAGTGGAAGATATTGGTGTTGGGCGTGCTGCGATTGAGCCTCAATGTGGATTACGACCGAATTCAAGAGTTGGCCAACCAACACAAGACGATCCGGCAGATGCTGGGACACAGTGACTGGCTGGACGAACAGGTGTACGAGTTGCAGACGATTCGCGACAACGTCAGCTTGTTAACGCCCGAGATTCTGGATCGCATTAACCAGGAAGTGGTTAACGCCGGGCACTCGCTGTTAAAAAAAAGCGCCGAAGAACCGCTGAAAGCCCGCGCTGATTCCGCTGTCGTCAAAACCGATGTGCATTTCCCCACCGACACCAACCTATTGTGGGATGCGATTCGCAAAGCCATTCAGACCTGTGCGACGCTCTGCGACGCCCTGGACTTGACCGAATGGCGCCAAAGCGCTTATCACTTGCGCTGCTTCAAGAAAAGCTACCGTTTGATTCAAAAGCTCAAGCATTCCACCTCACAAGACGAAGCCAAGCGGCAGGCCAAGCAAGCACAGATCGAAGCCGCTTATCAGACCTACCTCGACCAAGCCGAAACCTATGCGCAACGGGCACACCTACCCGGCAACGCCTGAACCAAGCGCATGGCATCCCGGCTGCGATGCTGGTAAAACTCGACGAATATCTGAAGCATGCCGAGCGACAGATCGACCAGATTCGCCGGCGCGTGCTGCAAGGCGAAACCATTCCGCATGGCGAAAAAGTGTTTTCGATTTTTCAGACGCACACCGAATGGATCAGCAAAGGCAAAGCTGGCGTACCGGTCGAGCTGGGCCTGCGGGTAGCGATCGTTGAAGATCAACACCGCTTCATCTTGCACCATCAGGTCATGAAAAAAACCACCGACGATAAAATCGCCGTGTCTTTGGTCGAACAAACCCAAACCCGCTTTCCCGCGCTAAAAGCCATGAGTTTTGACAAGGGCTTTCACAGCCCGGCGAATCAGACCGATCTCAAACAATGGCTGGACACCGTCGTGCTCCCTAAAAAAGGTCGACTGTCCGAAGTCGACAAAGCCCGCGAATCCGCCCCGGAATTCGTCCGCCTGCGCCGTCAACACTCGGCTGTCGAATCGGCCATCAATGCGTTGGGCGTGCATGGTCTGGACAAATGCCCAGATCATGGCATTGACGGCTTCAAGCGCTATGTAGCCCTCGCCATCGTGGCACGCAACATTCAGCGTCTGGGCGCCGTCTTACGCGAGCAAGAACAACAAGCGGCGGATCGACGACGAGGCCCGTACAAAAAAGCGGCCTAAAGACAGGGGCAGATGGCGAAAAAAAACCAAAAACGCAGGAAAGGTGTGTCCAACATTCGCCCAGAATAAGGAATTTGCTCGTTTTTATCAGGCCTGACCCTGAAACGAACCACTCTGTAAAAAAAATATGCGGTAGTTTTGATCAATCCGGCGGCAAGCCCATGAAAAAAATCGAGTTTTCTTTCAAGCACTAATTACAAGCTGCCGTTGGTTTATTTGTTCATGCTCGGCTCTTTGCTATTGAGTGGTAGTGGACGCTTGGCTATTGATGCCTGGCTAAAACCACGCATGTCCTCAGTCTAAACGGGTGAATGATGAAAACTTTCTGGTCGGTTCTACTAACGATATTCCCCCTGTGTCACGTAGCAGTCGCTGATACTAAACTGGCCATTGGCGAGTTCAGCCAAAATCGCCTGGAGGGTTGGGAACATAAAAGCTTCAAAGGCGAAACCCAATACCGTCTGCAACCCATTGATGGCATGACGGTATTGACGGCCGATAGCCATGCCGCCGGTTCCGGCCTATTTAAGGAACAGCGCATCGATTTGGAACAAACCCCGTTTCTGAACTGGTCGTGGCGCATCGGCAACCGCTTGACCGGCTTGAACGAACAAAGCAAGGCAGGAGACGATTACGCGGCGCGGGTTTACGTGGTGGTAAAAGGCGGTTTGGCGTTCTGGCAAACCAAGGCCATCAATTATGTCTGGGCCAGTAACACCAAAAAGGACAGTGTCTGGCCGAATGCATTTGCCGGCGATCATGCGATGATGATGGCCTTGCGCGGGCCGGAAGCGTTGCTCAATGTGTGGCAGCAGGAAAAACGCAATGTCCGGGCGGATTTCAAGACACTCTTCGGTGAAGACATCAGCGGGATCGACGCCGTTGCCATCATGACCGATACCGATAATAGCGGCGGCAATGCCGCTGCCGCTTATGGCGACATCTGGTTTTCCAAGGATTAAGCATGCACGACTGCAAACCCCTGTTACTGAACAGCGACTTTCCGGCGATATTTCGCAAGCCGTTAGAGGTTTTGCAAATCAACCTAGG
>NZ_JANIBJ010000028.1 GCF_024505185.1 Methylomonas subterranea | reverse complement strand
GCCGGCGGCAAGCCTTGCCGCCAACGCCTGTCCGACAAGCAACCGCACCCTTCCCAATATTTTACTTTCAGAGTAAATTTGCGGCGCAAGGCTAACTCAGATCGGCGTCGAACATCATGCCGCGCGATTTCGGCCGCAAAAACGATTCGAGTTTTTGCCTGACTATGCGCGGATTTTCGCATTCCTGCACGGCCAAAACCCCCTCCATGCACAATTCCCGCAGGAACATTTCTTCCTTGTTTTTTTGTTTCAATTTGTTGGCCATGGGACTGAAAATCAGATTGCTCAACAAGGTACCGTACAGCGTGGTCAAAAAGGCCAGCGCAATCGACGGCCCCAGTCCGGCGGGATCGCTCAAGTTACCCATCGCATCGATCAGGCCGACGACCGTACCTATCAAGCCCATGGGCGGAGCGACGCCGGCCATGGTCGACAGCATCGAAATACCGAGATAATGCCGTTGCGTGGTCATCTCGTTATCGATTTCCATCACCCGCAATACCTGCTCGGGGTTTACGCCGTCGACAACCAAGGTCAAGGCATTGCGCAGAAAAACATCCTCGACGGCCGAGACATCGTTTTCCAAGGCCAGCAGCCCTCCTCGGCGAGTAATATTGGCTAATTTGACGAAAAAATCGATATGGTCGCGGGGATCGGGCAATTCGAATTTAAAACATTGCCAAACGAAACGAGGCAGCAGTAAAAAGCTTTTCAGCGGATAAGCCATCATGGTGGCCCCCAAGGTGCCGCCCAGCACCAAGATCAGGGACGGCCCGTTGAGCAAGGCAAACGGATTGCTCTGGTCGAGCAACAAGGCGACGGCGATGGCGCAAAGCGCGACGATCGGACCCAATAAGGTTGCAAAATCCATGCGGCGGCATTTTTGAGAAATCGACAGCCCGCTATGATACGCGAATCCAGGCCCGAATTCGTCAGCCGATGAATTGAACGGGCGATATTCACACCGCCGGCTTGTTTGATCTGCTTTTAAACATCCGCGTAGCGGCAAAGGCCGAGGGCGCGGGATTTATCTCCCTCGATACGCCCCGAGCGTCACGGCCCATGGCGACATTAAAAGCGGTCCCCATGCCTTGCCGGAGAGAAAGATTCGCCACCCGTTGACGATTTTGAAGCTTGTGTTTAAATGGCTCGGCGGCTTCCCTTAGCATCGTGCTCCTTACCCTTGCGTTATGAGCCAAGACTATGACAACAAAGTTAGCTTAACACGCACCATTCGGTCAAAATAAGCCTTTGCGTTTCCGGCCACAAATTTAGCTTGCTTATGTCTGTCAACTTTTACGCGAAGGAATTTATGCTCAAAAATCTGCTACCGATACTGTTATTGCCGGCGCTTTGCCTGGCAAACGATGAGAGCCCCGATGTGCCGGCCGAACTGCGGGAATTCGTGGATGCGAATAGCTCTTTATTGGCCCATGCCGGCGCGGATTTGAATGGCGACGGTTTATCCGATTATGTATTTATTCTCGAGCGCCAAAGAACCAACGACACCGATCCGGCTATCGAGTCCGGGCAACGCCCCTTGAAAATCGCCCTGCGGCAGGCGGACAACAGCCTGAAAATCGTCAAAACCAACGACAGGATAGTGTTTTGCTCGACCTGCGGTGGAGTTTTCGGCGACCCGTTCGCCGAACTGTCGGCCACTAGCAAATCGTTTAGCGTCAGCCACTACGGCGGCAGCAATTGGCGCTGGACCAACAACTTTCAGTTCAACTATTCAAGGCGCGACAATACTTGGCAGTTAGTGCGGGTCGAGGAAAGCTCCTTTCATACCTCCGACCCGGAGACGGTTAAAACGGTCAGCCATAAACCGCCCAAGGACTTCGGCAAAATCGATATTGCCGATTTCGACCCGGAAAACTACCAAGGCTCGGGAGAAAAATAAGCCGAAATATCAGGCGGCTCGCGCTTGCGGAACCGCCTTATGCGAGAATCGATTGGCGAATTGGGCTTAAGCCGCCGCGCCCGCTGTATCGCAAAGGGCTTTAAAGTCCGGTATGCCCGCCGTCAAGCGCATGCGCAGGAAATTCAGTTGTCTTTGCAGTTCGTCTTCCGCGTCGCCGACATTTTTGAATACCTGAACCACTTTTTGATCGTTCAGCATATCCGGATAATGCACATCGACAAATTCAAGCACTTCCGCATTCAGTTCGCTGATGGAACTCAAGGCGGCTTCCATGCTCGACAATACCGCGCGTAAAGCAACCAAGTCTTCGGCCATAAAAAATCCTCTGTGGTATGGGGTGTTAAACAAAGATTCCGACAACCCCGAGAGACTGTCGTAAAAGCTCCCTCTCCTTGCGGGAGAGGGTTGGGGCGAGGGGGTAAAACCAATAAACTATTGTTTTATATACCCTCATCCTAACCTTCTCCTTTATGCCCCGCGGGTGCGCCGGGAGCAGGGACTGATTACCTTTTACGACGCCCTCACCGGGATTTCGATGGAGCATCCCGGCCGGCAACGTCCGCCATGCCGCTTCAGGCATAGGTGGGTTGAAAGGCCTGTTCGGGATCGGCAACCGGGGTATTGTTGACGCTGTCCCAATACGGCGACAGCTTGCGCAACGTGGCAACGATGCTCGGCATGACCTTCAGCACCTCGTCCACTTCGCTCATGCTGTTATAACGCGAAAACGAGAACCGGATGGTGCCGTGGGCAGCCGTATAAGGAATGTCCATGGCCCGCATCACGTGCGACGGCTCTAGTGAGCCGGATGTACAGGCCGAGCCGCTGGAGGCGGCGATGCCGGCCTTGTTCAGAAGCATCAAAATCGCTTCGCCCTCGATATATTCGAAGGCGATGTCGGTGGTGTTGGGCAGGCGGTTGTTCAGGTCGCCGGTGACGAAGCAATGCGGAATCTGTTCGATAATACCCTGCTCCAGCCGGTCACGCATGGCCTTGACCTGGGTATTCTCGAATTCCATGTGCTGCATGGCCAAGTCGCAGGCCACGCCCAAGCCGACGATGGACGCGGTGTTTTCGGTGCCGGCCCGGCGACCGCGCTCCTGGTGGCCGCCGCGCAGCAAGGGCCGGTAACGGGTGCCGCGGCGCAGATACAACACGCCTATGCCCTTGGGAGCATGCAGTTTGTGCCCGGATAGGCTCAGCATGTCTATCTTGGTGTCCTGTAGCATCATCGGAATCTTGCCGACCGCCTGTACCGCGTCGGTATGAAACATCACGCCGGCGGCGTTAGCCATTTCGGCCATTTTTTCGACCGGAAAAATGGTGCCGGTTTCGTTGTTGGCCCACATCACCGAAACGATGGCGACCTGATCCGACAACAAATTTTTGTAAGCTTCCAGATTCAGCCGGCCGCATTTGTCCACCGGCATGCGGTGGATGGTGTAGCCCTCTTTTTCCAGATGATCGACCAGATTCAAAATCGCCGGATGCTCCACCGCCGTGGTGATGATTTCCTTGCGGTTGGGCTGGGCCTTGATGGCCGACAGAATCGCCGTGGAATCGGACTCGGTGCCGCAAGAGGTAAAAATGATCTCGGAATCGTGTTCGGCGCCCAGCAGTTCCTGCACCTGGCTGCGGGCTTTTTTGATGGCCCGCGCCACGCCGTCGGCGAAACGGTGAATGGAGGACGGATTGCCGAACTGCTCGGTGAAATACGGAATCATCGCATCGACCACCGCCCGATCCACCTTGGTGGTGGCATTGTTATCCAGATAAATATCAGGCATGACCGGCCTCCTTGATGTTCACCAAGCCGGCGGCAGGCATTTGCGAAGCCGGCACTACCTTGATGAATTCGCCCATCACTTCCATCAAACGCTGTTGAATGCCGGCGATGGTCATGGACGACATTTGGCAGCCGTTGCAGGCACCGGTCATATTCACGTAAGCGGTTTTATCGACCACTTCCACCAACTCGACGTCGCCGCCGTCGGCCATCAATTGCGGACGGAAGGACATGATCACTTCCTCGATTTTCTTGATGCGCTGCAGATTGGTCAGCGGTTTTTTCTCGGCCTTGGCCTCGACTTTCTCGATGGGCGCCGCGTTCGGATCGAAGGTTTCGCCGCGCTCTTTCAGCACTTTTTCCAGAATCGCTTCGATGTCTTCGTGGCAAGCCGCGCAACCGCCGCCGGCCTTGGTGAAATTGGTGACATCTTCCACAGTGCGCAGTTTGTTGGCCCAAACCATCTCTTCTATCATCACCGCGTCGATGGCGAAACATTTGCAGACCAGCGCGCCTTCTTCATGATCATCTTTCCACTCTTCGCCGCGATAGTTGGCGACGGCGGCTTGCAGAGCTTCGCGGCCCATCACCGAGCAGTGCATTTTTTCCGGCGGCAGGCCGTCCAGTTCGGCGGCGATGTCCTGGTTGGTGACTTTCAAGGCCTCGTCCAGGGTCAAGCCCTTGATGATTTCGGTCAATACCGAGGACGAGGCAATCGCCGAGCCGCAACCAAAGGTTTGAAAACCGGCGTCTTCGATGATTTCCGAGTCTTCGTTCACTTTCAGGGTCAGCCTCAAGGCATCGCCGCAGCTGATGGAACCCACTTCACCAATCGCATTGGCCCCTTCCACCGCGCCGGCGTTTTTGGGGTTGAAAAAATGGTCTTTAACTTTGTCCGAATAATCCCACATGACTTTAATCTCCGCGTCTTAAGAACAGGTTTTAGGGGTGCCACCGTTATCGCCGGTGGTAAACGAAGAGCCGCAAGCGCAGCTTTTGACTGCGTTGGGATTGCTGAATTTAAAACCCGACCCTTCCAGGCTATCGACGAAATCGATGGACATGCCGTCGAGTTTGGGATAACTGGCGGGATCGACAAATACTTTCACTTCACCGCAATCGATGACGGTGTCTTCCTGGGTTTCCTTGTCTTCCAGGCGCAAACCGTAAGACAAACCGGAACAACCGCCATCGGTCACTTCGATTCTGAGCCCTGCTGTCGGTTTGTCGGAATTGCTGATAAAACGACCCACGGCTTGGATAGCGCTATCGGTTAAAGTAATCATGGTTAACTCTCCTGAACGGTTTGGCATTGATCTTGTAAAGACTTAAAGCAACCGGCATGCCATGCGAGAAAAACCCGCCTAACCCGCTGAATTTTCTTGAATCGTGTCAGCCGGCCACCTTGAACCAGCAATCCGTTTAACAACAATCCCGCTGTCTTTGTCGGTTTTGCTACAAACCCGTAACAGGAGAACATCATGAATATTGAAGATTTGGATTTGGGCGATGTGGTTTTTGCCGCTCACACCATCGTCGACGACGGCAGCATGCCGGAAAGCGAGGAAGGCGAAGTGCTGGCCGAAGCCGGCGCCCGTGGCGTCATCGTCATGAAAGGCTATGTGGAAGAAGACCCCAGCCGCAGCGTGTTTCTGGTACGCTTCGAGGACCGGGAGTTGAATCTGGGCCGGCCCATCGGCTGCTGGACCGAGGACTTGATGCTGCCGGAACTGGTATCCTGAATGATATGGGCGGTAATCCACCGTCCTTGCTTTTCGACCTTTCTCCACGCCACCGAGACCTCATGTCAAACGCCGCCGACACCGTACTGAATTACCACCAGCGCACCAAGCATCAATTGAATGCTTACGCCAAGGGTCCGGAATCCCTGGACTGGGACGACCAACCCAACCCCTTCCGGCGCTTTAAAGGCTGCGAAACGCTTACCTTACCCCCGCCGGGCGCCGAGCTGGATTGCCTATTTGCCGATCTGGACCGGCCGGAGCAAATTGCGCCACAGCCCTTGACGTTAACCAATCTCGGCCTGCTGCTGGAACTGTCCTTCGGTCTGTCGGCCTGGAAACAATTCGGCCCGGACCGCTGGGCCTTGCGCTGCAATCCTTCCAGCGGCAATCTGCACCCCACCGAAGCCTATCTGGTCTGTACCGACGCCGAATTGCTGCGGCCCGGCGTTTACCACTATGTCAGCCACGATCATCATCTGGAGCGCCGCGCCGCCTTCGATGGCGCCGACGGCGAGCCGGCCGTTTATATCGGTTTATCCTCCGTACATTGGCGGGAAGCCTGGAAGTACGGCGAACGGGCTTTTCGCTATTGCCAGCACGACATCGGCCATGCCCTGGCGGCGTTGAGTTATGCCGCCGCCTGTCTGGGTTGGTCGATAGAACTGCTCGGCGAAGCCGGCGACAACGATATCGCCCGCTGGCTGGGCCTGGACAGGCGGGAGGACTTCGTCGACCACGAGCATGAGGCGGCGGATTTGTTTTGTCGCCTGCATACCGATGGCGCAAATCATGCCGGCTTGAATGCCGAAGGATTAGCGCAACACTATGCATCGGCGACCTGGTTCGGCCAAGCCGAACGCTTGAGCGGACGGCATTTTTACCGCTGGCCGATTATCGACGAGGTGGCGGCCGCGGCGCTAAAACCCGCCACTCAGGCGGAACGCCGGCAATGGCCGGTGTTGAACTTGCCGGCGCCCAGCCAAAATTTGGCCGCCAGCCGTTTGATACGCCAGCGCCGCAGCGCCCAGCATTTCAACGGCAAGGCCGATCCCATGGCAATGGCGGATTTTCAGCGAATTTTGCTGGCCCTGCTACCCAACGCCAAACCGCCGTTTACCGCCTGGAACTGGCCGCCGCAAATACACCTGTTGCTGTTTGTGCACCGGGTTGACGGTCTGGAGCCGGGCTTGTATTTTTTGCCGCGCGACGGCCGGGACATCATGGTTTTCAAACAGGCCTTTTCCAAGGACTTTGTTTGGCAAGCCATTGAAGGCCCGTTCGAGTTCTACCGACTGGTAGCCGGCAATGTGCGGCAAGCCGCCAAAACCTTGTCCTGCCATCAGCCGATTGCCAGTGACAGCGCGTTCAGCCTGGGCATGCTGGCCCGCTTCGCCGGCAATATCGAAGCCGAAGCCTGGCGCTATCGGCGACTGTTTTGGGAGTCCGGCCTGCTGGGACAAATTCTGTATCTGGAAGCGGAAGCCGCCGGCATTCGCGGCACCGGCATCGGTTGCTTTTTCGACGATGCGGTACACGGGGTGTTGGGCTTGCGGGATAACGACTGGCAAAGCCTGTATCACTTTACCCTGGGCACGCCGCTGGATGACGGCCGGCTGCAAACCCAACCGGCTTATGCGCATCTGCGGGAATGACGGTCAAGCCGCCGGAGGGGAGAAGCTTTAATTCGCGCCGAGTGGGGTCAACGCCTCGGCCATTTCGCGATTGAGCCGGAATAGACATTGGTTCAAGGCTTGCACCTTCGATGCCGCATCGGCGTTTTCCGCCGACACCTGAAAACTGCTCTGCCGACTTATCAGCGTCTGATCGCCCCGGCTGGCTTGCCACTGCGCGGTCATACGGGCACGCCCCTCGGGATCGATATGAAATTCCAGAATGCTAATCGCCAGGGCCAACTTGGCTTGCCTAGCGTACTGGCTGTTGTTTAACACCACATCCGCCGGCATTAGCAGGCTCAAATCCCGTAAAACCACTCGAGTGATATTGTCGTCCAGACTCTCGGCCCAACGGTGCCATTCGTCCAGCAAATAGGTATTTTTGCCGCTGGCCGTCACCAGTTGCGCGCGCTGCAGATATTGCGGAATTTTTACCGGTATCAGGGCCAGGGTCGGCTTTGCCGTTGCCGATACGGCCGGCGCCCGATCCAGCGCCGCCAAGGGTTCCAGTAAATAAAACCGTGCCGGCGGGCTTGAGCCGACGCAGGCGATTTGCGTCAACAAGAACGCGCCGAGACCCATGCGTGTTAAACCGGACATCATATTCCTCACCTATTGTTGCTTGCCGGACAATACGGCTTCCGGATGGCGTTCCAGATAATCGCCCAAATCCCTGATGGCGCGGGCGGCTTGTTTAAAGGCCTGCAAGGTGTCGGTCAAGGCCGAGTCCGGCCCGACCGCCCGATCGACCTGTTTCAAGGCGGATTCGGCCTGTTGCAAGGCGGCGGTGGCGGCCAGCATGGTTTGGTCGGAATTGCGCACCAAGCCGGGCAGACTTTTTTGCAAGGCTTGCACCATGGCGTGAGTTTCCGCCAGCAGTTCGTTGCCGTTGAGGATGGCCTTGTCGGCGTTCACCAAAATCGGCTCCAGATTTTTATTCAAGGTTTTGGTGGATTTTTGCAACTCGCCCAGGGTAGCAGCCAGCGCGATTTGCGACTTTTTCACTTCTTCGGAAGCCAGCAGCGCTCTAATTTCCCGCAGGCTGGCGGCGAAATCCTGCACGATTTCATCCAGCGGCAATGCGCGTAATTTTTGCGCCACTTCTTCGGCGGTATTACGCAGTTCGTCGGTGGTGGTCGGCAAACCGGGCACCTCCAGCAGATCTTTATATTCCAGGTTTGCGAACATCGGCTCCTTGTCGGGGTAAAAATTAAGATCGACATACAACAAACCGGTCAACAGGCTTTGGGTTTCCAATCTGGCGCGCATACCCAGGGCGACCAATTGATCGAGATTGGCTTTACGCTCTTTCAGACTCATTTCCTTGGGCATAGCCTCGCCGCCGGTGGTGTTGAGATTATGCCTGTCGATCTCCAGCACCACCGGCTTGTAAAGCTTGCCGCCCTTTGGGTCGAATTTCAACGCAATTTCCTTGACCTGGCCGATCTTGACGCCCTGCAGCTTGACCGGCGCCCCGACATCCAGGCCGTTCAGCGAGGAATCGAAATAAACCACAAAACGTACCTTATCGGCGCTAAATTCCCGCCCGCCGCCGAATATCAACAAGCCCAGCACCAACAGCGCCAGCGCACCCAAACTGAAACCGCCGATCAGGGCCGGGTTAACAGGTTTACTCATGCTTATGAAACTCCCATCCGTATGTCGCCTCGGCCTTGGCCCCGGGTCAGAAATTGAATGATGCGCGGATCGTCCGATTCCGCCAACAGCTGCCTGGGATTGCCGGTGGCCAGCATGGTCTTGCTGTCCGGGTCGAGAAACACCGAATCGGTGCCGATGGCGAAAATGCTGGCCAGTTCGTGCGTCACCACCACGATGGTGGTACCCAGCGTATCGCGCAGGCTGATGATCAGATCGTCCAGCAGACGGGCACTGACCGGGTCCAGGCCGGCGGAGGGTTCGTCGAAAAACAATATCTCCGGATCCAGCGCCATGGCCCTGGCCAAACCGGCGCGCTTTTGCATGCCGCCGCTGATTTCGGCCGGGTAATAATCCTCAAAACCAGCCAGCCCCACCAGGGCCAATTTGTAGGACACCATGTCGGCGATTTCCGCTTGGCTCAATTCGGTAAATTCCCGCAAGGGCAAGGCGATATTCTCCGCCAAGGTCAGGGAGCTGAACAGCGCCCCGCTCTGATACAGCACGCCTATCCGGCGCATCAGCTCGATCCTTTGCCCGGCATTCGCCTCCCAGAAGTTCCGCCTGTCGTAAAACACCGCGCCAGCGGCGGGTTGTTGCAGGCCTATCAAATGCTTCAACAAGGTACTCTTGCCGCAGCCGCTGCCGCCCATAACGATAAATACCTCGCCCCGGCCTATGCTGAAATTCAAATCGCGCTGAATCACGAAATCGCCGTAGGCCATGGTCAAATGTTCCACCGTGATGTGCGCGGTCGCCATAAAAACGTCTCGGTTAAATCTTCAGTTGGTTCAGAACCAGGGTCATCAAGGAATCCGACACCACAATGTAGACAATGCTGTCGACTACCGCCGCGGTGGCTGCATCCCCGACCGCCGATGCGCTGCGGCCGCAGGCCATGCCGCGCATGCAGCCGGCAATGGCTATCAGCAGCGCGAACACCACGCTTTTGCCGAAGCCGACCGCAACGTCGACCATATCGACCGCCTTGACGATCTGATTGTAATATTGCACCCAGGAAACGTCGAAGGCACTGTAGCTGACGGCCGCCCCGCCGAGTATACCCAACAGATCGGCGTACAAGGTCAGCAAAGGCATCATCAACACCAAGGCCAATATGCGCGGCAACGCCAAAAACTCCATCGGCGATATGCCCATGGTTTTTAAGGCATCGATTTCGCTGTTTACATTCATCGTGCCCAACTGGGCGGCGTAAGCCGCGCCGGTGCGGCCGGACATGATGACGGCGGTCATCAAGGGCCCCATCTCGCGCACCGTGCCCAAGGCCACCAGATCGGCAATATAAATCTGCGCGCCGAACATGGCCAACTGCAAGGCGCCGACAAAGGCCAGAATCAGGCCTACCAGCAGGCTGATCAAAGAAACTATAGGAAAACCGTTGGGGCCGGCATCCTGAATGAAAATAAACAGATCCAGCAGGCGGAAGCGCGCCCTCCCCCGCACCACGGCGCCGAAAGCCAGAATCAATTCCCCCACGAACACCAGCAGCAGTCGGCTGTCCTTGGCCAGCCCCAACACGCGGGTACCGATATTCACCAGCAGCGAGGAGCGTTCCCTCTGCCGGCGGGCGCCGGCGCGTTCCGGCACCGCCCTTGCCAGGACCAACAAGTCCCGCACGCCTTGCGGCATGGCGGCAATATCCAAATCCACTGCCTTGGCGGTGCAATAATCGGCGATTTTCAGCAAATAACAGGGCAAGCGGCTGTCCCAGGCCTCAAGCCCGACCGGCCGGATCTCGAGCCGTTTGACGGATTGCGCTGCAATGCTAGCCAAAACCCCTTCCACCGCTTCGGTACCGGCATCGCGCAGCCACCGGCCGCCGATTTCCAGAACGGCCGAGGCATTCTCGCCCGGCCTCAAACTTACTCGGCCAATATTATCGGACTGCTGAACGGATTCGACTTTACGCATGTGCAATTCAAAAGGGTTGGCTAAGTATAACGGCCCGATAACACTATCCGCCAGAACTGATTAACTGCGTTTCTCGAGGCCTGATTGGCTGA
The DNA here is from genome assembly GCF_024505185.1 of Methylomonas subterranea. Classification (GTDB taxonomy): domain Bacteria; phylum Pseudomonadota; class Gammaproteobacteria; order Methylococcales; family Methylomonadaceae; genus Methylomonas; species Methylomonas subterranea. The sequence continues at coordinate 49,325 of NZ_JANIBJ010000028.1, read as the reverse complement.
GAATATTAGAAAACCGCGGATCGCATTAAACCGGAATGCGGCCTTCATTTAGGGATGGCTGGCATTGCCCGAACAGGGTTGGTAATAATCGCCTCGTTTGGAACGCACGCCTGCCAGACTCAATGGATATGCCCACCTACCTGGCAACCGCGTTCAATCAAATCAGCTTATCCGCCATGTAATTGCCATGCCGGCGTTTTGCAGTCATCCGTGCTCGTCCGAACACACCCAGTAAGGCCACCACAACTTTGCGGTCGAACGCGGCGAAATCGCCACCCGCCGCGCAGCCTGTTGCAACACCCTCCGCATCGACGGCCAAGCGGTTATTTTTGCCCAAGGCAGCATCAAATTGCCGGAGTGATCCAAGAAAGCGGCCGCGATTGAATATCAACAGCCGGCTAAACTCACTGTTTTGCTCAGGCATTCCGCTACAAAAAGCTTGCAGTTTTGAAAAAGGCAGAATGGCGGGAGATTGATTTAGCTATTTTCCCCAACTCCTTTATTTAGAAAAACTTGCACCCACCAGGCGATTTGGAACACTCCGGATTCCGGGTAGGCGTTTGAGACAAATTTAAAATTCCATCCGATGGTTCATTCCACTGAGATCACTACAAATACTCGTTGCCCGCTTTCCACCGATGCATCGGATGACAACGCAGTCGGCTTGCGACCCTCAAGAGACATTCGACATTCGGGTTGTCGCCAGTCAGCATACTGGCATTTAGCGGCCATTCGAAGACAATAACTGATTTACCAAAGCGAATTAGAAAAGCTGAAACTGATTCTGTTCTATAGAATCTGTTGAGAATACTTTTAGCGCCTAGGGGGACTGTCAACGAACGTATAATTTCCTGTTGGCGAGAAGGATGTTATCCATGGGAGAAATTAAGCGTCGTGACTGAAGAAGAGATAAAAATTAAATATGTCCTCCCCTGGCTTGAACAAGCTGGAGTTACATTGGACGAATTGAAGTGTGAACTTAGCTTTACTTTGAAGATAGGTCGCCAAACCCTAATCGTCGGTCAGACTCAATCAAGGAAGAAAGACACCGTCGGCGGTCGTTTAGACATCCTAGTTCAGCGGGAGGGACGAAATCTTTTGATCGTCGAAACCAAAGCCGATGGCCTCCAACTGACTGATGACGATAGGGATCAAGCCATATCTTATGCGCGTCTTGTACACCCAATAGCACCGTATGCCGTTGTAACGAATGGAAAGGACTATAAGCTTTACCATACCGTTACGAAAACTCAAATCGAGCCAACAGATATTAACGTCAATGGATTCAACATAGCGTTACCTGATGACGACATTTTAGAGGCTCAGTCACTTTTTCTTTCGCTAAGCCCTACTAATCTGAATGCCTTTTGCCGTTTGCAAGTTGAGAGTGAATTGCGGATCGTCAAGGGAACATTGGCCGATGGAAGAAAATATGTTCCAGAACTGCACTTTCCAAGGGAGTCGATTCTGACGAAAGTAATGGAGTTCTACAGCTCGCCGTTGCCTGGACTTATGATAATAGGACAATCTGGATCTGGAAAAACCAGTGAAATGTGTTGGCTTGCTGAAAATCTGCTCGACAAGGGAAGGCCAGTACTATTTTTTAACGGCGTTGCTCTTGAAGCTGGAATTCTTGAGGCAATTGCATCTGAATTTGCATGGACTTTCAACGGCGCTGATCAGCCTATCCAAATAATACGTCGTATGGCAAGGCTTGCGGGCAGTGAAATGCTGACAATTATTGTTGATGCTATTGACGAGTGGATATACATATCCCGAGAAAGTCATTTAGGGGCACTGTTACGTGCGGCTGAGCACAATAATATCAAAATTATTTTGAGTTGTAAGACATCTGCGGTCGAGCAGTTTATGTTGGTACGAGGCAGTCCTACTAATATCGATCTCTTATCGAGAAAAATAGAAATTGGAGAGTTTTCTGATAAGGATTTTTATTATGCAATCGATAAATATAGGCAGGCGTATCAATTTTTCGGTAATTTCGAAGACACTGTGCTTGACGAGGCTCGCAGTAATCCATTTTTGCTAAGAGTCCTATTCGACGTCGCGAAGAATTCAAACCTTAAGCATTTAACTTTTAGCTCCGCTGAATTCTTCGAAACCTATTTTCATCGATCTATTGATCGGATAGCAGACAAGCGGCAAGCCGAAATTACATTAAAGGCAATCGCCGGACTGCTGTATGAGAGGGATGCCGATTGGATACCGGAAGATGATGTTCGTGAATTACTGAATTTGAGAATTACCGAGTCCATAATGGATGAGTTATTTGAGTATGGAATCCTTTTTCGTAACGAAACTCGAACCGGAATAGCAGCAATTGGTTTCTATTTCCAGCAGCTTCGAGATTACATCATTGCCTTTAAGGTATGCCGATTCGATACGTACTCCCAGCAACAGCTAGAGAGTGAGTTTAGGCAAATAATGACAATGGGTTCCCGTATTGATGTATTTACTCTTTACTACCGTTTGGCTTCAACAGAACGCAAATTGATTATTGATCATGAACTTCGCAAAAACGCCACTAGTTATCTGCACCAATATACATCACTCATTGAACTGCATTTCCCCGCGCTCCGAGATACGTTTAAGCCCAAAACACAAGGACGGATTGGATTCATTGGCGAGATATTATTATCTCAACGACGCCTCGGAAGTTACGGGTTTCGACCATTGGGTGAATTAGACGACGAAGTTCACTTTGTACCTGTACAGAAAATATTAGGGAATTCGAACCTTGCTTATTTGGATGGTGCAAATCAGCTCCAAATGAGAGGAAGCGCCCGTGGCTTTCAAAATGGGATAGATATTCTTGCCGAAATCGTTGATGGCGAATTGATAGCCCAGCTAGAGCAGTTTTTAAAAGAAGGGTTGCTTAATGAATCGAAATGCCCAGAAATGCTTGAGGAGTACATTATCGAAACAGTCATACGCAACAATGCAATCTTTCAGGATTTACTTGAGGCTGATGGCTGTTCTATTCGATACCCCCTTAATCTTGACGAAGTTCTGAAAGCGATCTTACGAGAGCAATTGGTTAGGCATTTTCGGGATGAGCTAATTTCAGCAAGAAGACGAAGTGGTCAAATTAATGAAAGTTGGAATGGCGGCTTTATCAGCTATTCTCCTCAATTATTAGCTGAAGATCACAAGCAAATTTTAAACTCTGCAGAAAACTCGTTGAGCTCTGATCACCTTCCAGCAAGGTTTCATTCTCGCTACGTTGATCTCGAAATTTTAGAAAGACCGCTAGCAAGAGCAATAAACTGGCTTCGTCCAATCAAAGCCGTAATAGATGGCCCAATGTTTGATGGGGAGCGTAAGTTAAAAACAGATGTAAAGAGAGGCAACCCAGTTTCTTACGAAGACGCCAAATCCTATCTGATTTGGCTGTATTCGACTTTTCTAGAAAATTACAAGAACATTATCGAAACCAACTTTCCAACATTAAAGCATCACTTCCATTTTTATTCAAAATTGCCAATTTCAGTTTATATTGAAATCAGAGAGCCTGAAGAAAGACATCCAGGCGTAAGTTATACCCCGTTAGGAATATATCTATTAGAATCTCAAAGCAGTATCAGCGAAGTTAAGATCGTCAAGGACTTAGTAAGGAATAATGAAGATATGAGTTCTTATACTGCGGATGGCGACGAGTTTAACGCCTTTCACGAAAAGTGGATTAGTTTTGAAAATTTGTTTCGTGGCTGGCGAGCGCAGATGAATGACCCATTTCAGGGAATGCCATTGAGAAGACTAGTATATGAAACCATATCTCATGAGCTAAAAACTGTAAAAAAAGTATTTCAAGAACAGTACTAGAATATTAAAAAACATTAGTCTGATAAATGCGAACGATTTGCTTGGTTAGAAATATGGCATTTATTGAAATTGTTTGAATGTCAACTATCAAGCAAGAACCTGCTATTTAAAGAGACAGCTTTAATATATAGCGAATGTCGCATAGTGGCCGATTGGATCAGGTCACCACTGGCTGCTTTATAACCCTCCAGTTCGCGGAGTCCGAATTGATTGGCCGGTCAGTGGGACTATAAGCCTACGAATGGGTACTCCAGAAACTGGATTTTTCATGGCGCCAGCCAGCTCAATCAAGATAATCCGGCTTATCGAATCGGCTTCCGCTTGCCATTTGAACCATTATGGTGCAATATAGCAACAAAAACGCATTAACTTGGTGCAACCATTTAACCGGTAACGCTCATGATGGCTCGGCAATCACCCCGACCAATGAAGAGTAGTTGCACTAGCCATGATTTTAAGCGTCATCTTGCCGAAATGTCGCCTCAATTCATTCATTGATGCGCTACTTGAACCCGGCATAGGGCGTCCCGCGCCAAGGCACTCAAGTCGCCCGCTTCGGTTTGGATACCTCATCATTTTAGAGGGTGTCGTAAAAGCAGATCACTCCCTTGTCCCGCCGGGAGAAGCTTAGGCTGAGGGTATATAAAACAATAGTTTATTGGTTTTCATCCACTCTCCCTAACCCTCTCCCGCAAGGAGAGGGAACAGAATACGGAAGTTATTTTGTGCATATTCCTAAAGTTCATGAAGGCTAGGCATCGCCCCGACAGATGAAAGGCAGTCTCGTAGAATCGACGCGCAGTTGCGATGATGGCCTTGCGAATCGCGACTGTGCGTCGCCCCTACCCTGACTTTAAGAGTAACGTGAGAATTGATTTACCGCCCGATCGGGTGCTCGGTACTTCACGCTACCCCGCATCTCCGACCATGGACGGATTAGCCGGCCTTTTCCGTGCAAATGTCCTTGCACCATTGCGGGGCTTTCCGACGCGCACGGCCTTAGCGGAGGCGGGTTCTGTCCACAACCCCCATCGTGCGTTCGGGAAGACCAAAACGCCATGCCGTAACGCCGCCATCGTGCCGGCTGGCAAAGCCTTGCATCCATTGAGCCGACAAAGTGCCGCGTAACATCCGCCTTCGCCAAGCGCGGCATGCCGGACAAACCGTCTTGTGTCGAGGCGGCGCTAGCCACGCCCGCCCAACATTATGCGGATGTAGTAAAAGCCGATCACTTCCTTCTCAAGCTGGAAGAAGGCTAGAATGATGGCATATAAAACAATTACTTATTAATCCACCCTCACCCCAGCCCTCTCCCGCAAGGAGAGGGCGCTTTTACCACAAGCTCCAACATTATGATTGGCGCGCTAATTGCTTTTATTTCGGGTAGCCGTTTCTTAACCTTATTCGACTGTGTATAAAAAAATACTCGATCATCTCAATGAAGCGATCCTGCTGTTCGATCGGGATTTGCGCTTAACCTATATCAACCCGGCCGGCGAAATACTGTTTGCCGACAGCGCCAAGCATTTGGTCGGCAATCTGGCGCAAAAGCTGTTTAAAACGGCCCACCACACTCTGTTTCGCGATTTATTGTTGCGGCTTAACCAAAACGAACCGCTGGTTGACAGAGAGCTGATACTGGAATGCATGAATCAATCCATTACGGTCAACATGAGCGCCACGCCGATTCTGGAGGAAGGGCTGCTGGCGGAAGTGTTGATCGAATTGCAACAAGTGGACCGGCATTTACGCATCACCAAGGAAGAGCAGTTACTGGCCCAGCAAAACACCAGCCGCATGCTGGTGCGCGGTCTGGCGCACGAAATCAAGAACCCGCTGGGCGGCCTGCGCGGCGCCGCCCAATTGTTGGATTTGGAACTGCGGGATCCGGAATTGAAGGAATACACCCAAATCATCATTGCGGAATCCGACCGCTTGCAGGAGCTGATGGACAAAATGCTCGGCCCCAACAAACCGGCGCATAAACACCCGCTGAACATACACGAAGTGCTGGAACGCGTCAGGCATCTGGTCGCCGTGGAAGCCGGTAGCAACATCAGCCTTAAAACCGATTACGACCCCAGCATTCCGGAGCTGTTTGCCGACAAGAACCAGATGATACAAGCCTTGCTGAACATCGTCCGCAACGCCATTCAAGCCTTGCAATCCAGCGGCCAAATCATTTTAAAGACCCGCATTCAGCGTCACATGACCATAGGCCGCAAGCTCTACAGACTGGCGGTCAAAATCGACATCATCGATAACGGCCCCGGCATACAACCCGGCCTGATGGGGCAAATTTTCTACCCCATGATTACCGGCCGCGCCGAGGGCACCGGCCTGGGGCTGTCCATTGCCCAGTCCCTGATCAATCAGCACAATGGCCTGATCGAATGCGAAAGCGAACCCGGACACACGGTTTTTTCTATTTTTCTACCCATCATGGATCAGTCCGATAAAACAGCGCTCAGCCGCTGAAGGGCCCGTTTGGATGATGACCACTTTAAGATACGGAGACGATCATGCCGCTGCCAGATAAAGTCTGGATTGTCGATGACGACAAATCGATACGCTGGGTACTTGAAAAAGCCCTGCAAAAAGCCAGCATCGAAACACGCTGTTTTTCCAATGCCGCCGATTTGTTGAAGGAATTGGGCCGCGACCAGCCGCACGTGCTGATTACCGACATCCGCATGCCGGGCATGGACGGCTTCGAGCTGTTAAAGAAAATCCAGCAGGAGCGTCCGTCCCTGCCGGTGATCATCATGACCGCACATTCCGATCTGGAAAGCGCGGTATCGGCATTTCACGGCGGCGCCTTCGAGTATTTGCCCAAGCCCTTCGACGTCAACGAAGTCGTGGAAACCGTGCATCGGGCCTGCCTGCACAGCAAACAGCAAAACAATGTGCAATCGGCGCCGGAGAACGGGGGCGAAACGCCGGAAATCATCGGCGAGGCGCCGGCCATGCAGGAAGTATTTCGCGCCATCGGCCGCCTGGCCCGTTCGCACATCACGGTGTTGATCAACGGCGAATCCGGTACCGGCAAGGAACTGGTGGCCAAGGCCCTGCACCGCCATAGTCCGCGCGCGCAACAGCCTTTTGTGGCGCTGAACATGGCCGCCATTCCCAAGGATTTGATGGAGTCCGAGCTATTCGGGCACGAAAAAGGCGCGTTTACCGGCGCCCAGGCCCGCCGTATAGGCCGTTTCGAGCAATCCAACAACGGCACGCTATTCCTGGACGAAATCGGCGATATGCCGGCCGAATTGCAAACCCGCCTGCTGCGGGTATTGGCGGACAACGAGTTTTATCCGGTGGGCGCGCACGCGCCGATCAAGGTGAACGTGCGCATCATCGCCGCCACCCATCAAAACCTGGAAGCGCTGGTCGCGCAGGGCCGATTCCGGGAAGATTTGTTTCATCGCTTGAACGTCATCCGCATTCATATTCCGCCCTTGCGCGAACGCCGGCAGGATATCGGCCTGCTGATGAAGCATTTTCTCTATCAAAGCGCCAGGGAATTGGGCACGGAGGTGAAAACCCTGAAACCGGAAGCCGAGGCCTTTTTGAGCAACCTGCGTTGGCCGGGCAACGTCCGCCAATTGGAAAACACCTGCCGCTGGCTGACGGTGATGGCCTCCGGACGGGAAATTCACATCGAGGATCTACCGCCCGAACTAAGCCAAAGCCCGGCCGAGTCCCCAACCGATTCAGCGGACAACGACTGGGAAGGCCTGTTGCAAAGCTGGATCAAGCAACAACTGACCACCGGCAAGCACGACATCGCCAAGCAGGCCATCGCCAGCGTGGAAACCCTGTTGATTCAAACCGCCCTGCAACATACTCACGGCCGTAAACACGAGGCCGCGCTGTTGCTGGGTTACGGCAGAAATACCCTGACACGCAAACTGAAGGAGTTGGACATAGAGGACTAAGCGCGCGCCGTTTAGAATTTTTATCTGTATAAAACATCGGTGTATACTCCCGCCCATTGAATCGATCTTCTTCAACACGGCAGGGTTTAAATCTCATGGCAGATAAAACGGTAAGCAAGTATCTGGTTAATCTTGAAAAACAGTTTGCCGCCACGGATCCTGTTTTACAAAAAGCGGTAAAGGTATTCCAGGAACTGGACGAACTGGAATTCGAAATGGGCCTGATCGAGAACGACGAATCCACCGCCCGCAGAAGCTCCTGGTGGCCCTTGATCACTACGGTAGGTGGATACTCGCCGGCAAAATCCGATTTTCTGAACCGCTTTCTCGGCGTAACCCTGCATACCACCCGACACAAGTTCACGGTCTTGCAATATACCCCGCAAGCGACCAGCGCCACCCTGCCGGGTACCGCGCTGGACGCCGACCACCGCCTGCCTTTTTATCAGATCAGCCGCGATATCGAAGAAGCCAGCCCCGGCGAGGGCGGCAAGGTCAATAGCTACCTGGAGTTGGTCACGGTCAACTGCGCCAAATTAAAAAACAAACTGGTAATCGACTCGCCGGTTTTGAATCCGGCGGCCGAAAATGCCGTCAACGGCTTGTTGCGCCAACATGTGATCGCCATATCGGATCTGGTGCTGGTTTTTACCGATTTGTTTGAAGCCGACCCGGAATTCAATAAAAGCACGGTGGACAGCATCGTTCAATATCAGGACACCAACAAGTTTTTATTTGTCATCGACCATTCCGAGATCCAGATTGACGAGCATAAAACGCACGACATCATCACGTCGTGGCAGCGGCGACTGGCCGAATTCGGCATTTTTACCGGACACTTTGTTGTACTGTCGCAAAACAGCAATAACAGCGAAATCGAACAACGAGTCAACAACCTGAACCACGACCGCTCCTATCGGGTGTTGGATTCGCTGGAAAAAAGCATCCGCGCCGTAGACGATGTGGTCATGGACGAAGTGGAGTCGGCCTTGACCCTTTGGAAAGAGCGTTGCAATGCCACGACATTGATTATTCTGAGCTTCATCATCATGCTGATCCTTTTTGCCGAAATAGCCGTCGGCATCCTGGATCTATTTTTCGACCCCATCATCGGACCGCTGATTGTCTTGGGTCTGATAGCCTTTTTGACGCCAATCCATATGCTCGTCAGCAAGGTACACGCCAAGTTCATCATCAACCAACTGCACAAGCGGCAGAAAAAACTGAATATCAGTGAAGATTTAGCCGGCTTATTCGAAAAAAGCCTGAGTTTTTGGCGGGTTATCTTGCCCATTACCCAGCCGGTGGGGAAAACCAAGAAAAACCGCAAAAAGCTCAGCCACATGCTGGAACAAACCAAGGACTTGGTGCAGGCCTTGAACGATCAGTTCAGCCGCAGCCAGTTTCAGGACTATTCACCTTCCTACGAGCCACAATCCGGCGAAGAATATTGATTGTTTGATGCGTTACGGTTATGGACATTATCAAACAGTATCTTGCTCTGTGCTGGTTCAATGTCTCACCGCTGGAACTACCCAGGTCAAGCGTTTTTTTTAAACAGAATCTGGCGTTCAACTTTTTGATGTTCATTTTCATCCATTTCAACATGACGGATGACATTGAATCGGTTTCGGAAGTGTTTATAGAAACACTTTTGGGTCTCGGCTTCATAGCGCTGACCCTCTGGCTAAATCGCTCGATGCATACCTTTATTCAAGTGGCGTCGGCGATTTTGTTTTGCGAAAATTTCACCTCGCTTTTTTTGCTGCCGGTCATGTTCTGGGCAACGGTAGCGGAAGACTGGCTGGGTTACGGCATCTTGCTGCTGATCATATTCTGGAACTGGGCCCTGATAGGCGCCGTTTTCAAAAAGATATTGAGCATTAACGTTTTTGCGGGCTTGGTCATGTCGCTGTTTTACATGCTGTTCAGTTTCGGCGGCGGCTTTGCCGTCAACAGCCTTTTGACCGGCTAAAGATATGATTGAAAATATCTTTCCGCACTTTTGACGCCGCCGTCAGTCAGCCCGGGTTTTCCCTTTCGACTGAATCGCGTGCCGCTCTAACATGCTTGGAGTAAACGTTCATCGCCACCCAGCATACAGGCCGCCAACCCAATCCATGGAGTTGGACTCCATGGATTTCCAAGGCATTATTTTTCTTTGTGTTCGTCAACCGGCACGGCGGTCTCCACGGATTCTTTTGCTTCAACAGGTGCTTGCGCCGCTGCCGCCGCAGCCTTTTTGGCCTCTCTCTCGGCCGCCTTTTTAGCCAGCGCGGCTTTTTGTTCCGCCGCCTGCCTCGCGGCTATCGATCCGGTTTCGGCTTCCGCCAACAGCATTTCGCTGCCCGCCTGGGTCAGTGCCGGCGTTAACAGCAGCGCCAATACGCAAACGAATACCGCCGATCCGATTTGTTTCGATTTGATGCGTGTCATAAACACTCCTTTGGTCAAAATAGTCATTTTCAAATTGTTACGGTTCGGACAACGCCGACCAACCATTATTTAAGGCCGGTTTGAGCCGACCTTACCCCCCATCCGAAACCCACAAGGGAACTTTTACAATAGCGGCCCCATGGGCTTGTTACCGCATACCCCGCCCGTTCAAATCGGGCCTTTTGCGGCTTTGGCCGCCGAACCACTCTGTTTCAGTTTGAGTATGAGGCCGGCCAGCGGCGGCAAGCGCAAACTGATGGAGTGCGGCAGATTCATCCAGGCTATCGGATCGGCGCTTATTAAACCATTGACCACATCGCTACCGGAATATACGCCGGCATCGGAATTGAAAATTTCCTGGTAATCGCCCTCGAACGGCACGCCGATGCGATAGTGCTCCCTGACCACCGGGGTGAAATTCAGCACCACGAGCAATTCGTCCGGACCGTCCTTGCGCCGGTAGCTGATCACGGATTGCTCGGCGTCGTGGCAGTCTATCCAGGCGAAACCTTGATGGTCGAAATCGTGCCTGTACAAAGCCGGATGCGTTTTGTAGACGGCGTTCAAGTCTTTCACCAAGCTTTGCAGACCCTGGTGACGCGGGTAATCCAGCACATACCAATCCAATTGGCGGCTGAAATCCCACTGAGTACCCTGACCAAACTCGCAGCCCATGAACAGCAGTTTTTTGCCGGGATAAGTGAACATCATCGTATACAGCAGGCGCAGATTGGCGAAACGCTGCCATTCGTCGCCCGGCATTTTGTTCAGCATGGCACCCTTGCCGTGCACCACCTCGTCGTGCGAGAACGGCAGGGTGAAGTTTTCGGTAAAGGCGTACAGCATGCCGAAGGTTAATTTGTCGTGATGGTAACGTCTGTGAACAGGGTCTTCCCGCATGTATTCGAGGATGTCGTTCATCCAGCCCATGTTCCATTTCATCGAAAAGCCCAGGCCGCCGGTCCAGGTGGGCCGGGTCACGCCGCCCCAGGCCGTGGATTCTTCCGCCATCATCACCGTGCCCGGGTGTTGTTGGTGGGTGACCGAATTCAATTCCCTGAAAAAATCGATGGCCTCCAGATTTTCATTGCCGCCGTATTGGTTGGGTATCCATTCGCCGTCTTCGCGGGAATAATCCAGATACAACATGGACGCCACCGCATCGACCCGCAGGCCATCCAGGTGAAACTCCTCCAGCCAGAATATGGCGCTGGAAAGCAAAAAGTTTTTCACTTCGTTGCGGCCGTAGTTGTAGATCAGAGTCCCCCAGTCGCGGTGTTCGCCCTTGCGCGGATCTTCGTGCTCGTAAAGCGGCGTGCCGTCGAAGCGGGCCAGGGCAAACTCGTCTTTGGGAAAATGAGCCGGTACCCAATCCAATATCACGCCGATACCGTTTTGGTGACAGGTATCGATGAAAAAACGGAAATCGTCCGGCGAGCCGAAGCGGCTGCTGGGAGCGAAATAACCGGTGGTCTGATAACCCCAGGAGGCATCCAACGGATGCTCCGTGACCGGCATCAATTCGATATGGCTAAAACCCAGATTCTTGACATAGTCGACCAGTTGGTCCGCCTGCTCCCGATAGCTTAAAAAATTGCCGTCCGCATCCCGCCGCCAGGAGCCCAGATGCACCTCGTAAATCGACATCGGCTCATGCAACCAGTCATGGCCACCCCGGCCGTCCATCCAGGCTTGATCATTCCACCGGTAGCTTGCTTCCCGCACGACTATCGACGAGGTTTTGGGCCGCAATTCGAATTGCTGGCCGTAGGGGTCGGTTTTGGTCAGCACTTGGCCGCTGTCGCGGTTCAAGATCTCGAACTTATACAAACAGCCCGCATCCAGACCGGGATAAAACAGCTCCCAAACACCGCTACCGCCCAAACTGCGCATGGGATGACAACGGCCGTCCCAACGGTTGAAATCGCCGATCACGCTGACGCGGCCGGCGTTGGGCACCCAAACGGTAAACAAGACGCCGGGAATATCATCAACGCTGTGCAGGTGCGCGCCCATTTTCCGGTAGGCATGCCAATGTTTGCCTTCCGCGAACAACTGTCTATCGAAATCCGGCAACTGCACTCCGAAATCATAGGGGTCGTAACCGTTGTGCTTGCCGCCGTCCTTGTCGATCCAGACCAATTGATAATGAGCGGGTAATTCGTCGGGCCGGGCCGAATATTCGAAAAAATCGCTACCGGGCAAACGCGCAATGTTCGGGCCGCCGCCGGCAAAAGCGACCGTTTCCACATGGGGCAGATAGAGTCTGACGATGATAGATTGACCTAGCGGGTGGCGCCCCAAAACCGAGAAAGGATCGTGATGCCGGGCTTCCTGAATTTTAATCGCATCGGCTTCGAAGGTGACGGTTGACAGATTTCCCATTTTGGCGCCTCAAGGTCAAAGGATAAGCAGACTTGATGTTATCAAATCCCGACATGCCGAATGGATAATTCTTGCAGCGGGGTTCATCACCCCAAACCGACGTTAGCGCATTGCCGCCATTTCATGCAGTTGAATATTGATCAGTTTGATCGCCGCCTGTATGCCGGCGAATACCTGATTGACATGCACTCCGCGGGTCTTGCGCAACTCGTTGCCGCAATCCCAGGTGATGACGCATTCGGTTAACGCGCTGGCGTGGCCTCCCTTGGGAATGCGGATTTCATAATCGGCCAATGCCGGCAATGTATAATCGTAACGGGCTAAAACCTTGCCGATAGCGTCGATAAAGGCATCGAAACCGCCGCTGCCGGCCCCGGTAGCCTGGTGTTTTTCGCCCTTCACATTGACCCGCAGACTGACGGTGGATTGCAAATCCATGCCGCTGTTGATGGCGCAAGCCAACAATTCGATATGCTGATAATTCTTGCTTTCCAATACGTCGGCGATGATAAACGGCAAATCGTCGGTTGTAATGGTTTGTTTGGAATCGCCGATACTGACGATGCGCGCCAACACCTTTTTCTGATCCTCTTCCGACAGATCCAGCTCCAGTTGCTCCAGGTTTTTTTTCAGCGAGGCCTTGCCGCTCATTTTGCCCAGCGCATAGCTGCGGGTACGCGAAAAACGTTCCGGTCCCAACTTGGTTTTATACAGGCCGCCTTTTTGGTCGCCATCGGCATGGATGCCGGCGGTCTGGGTAAACACATCGGCACCGACTATCGGCGCATTGGCGGCGATGCGTTTGCCGGAGAAGTTTTCCACCATGTCGCTGATGCGCACCAAATGACTCTCGTCGATTGCCAGTTGCATGCCCATTTTATCCCGTAACACCACCGCCACTTCGGCCAAGGAGGCATTGCCGGCCCGCTCGCCCAGGCAGTTGACGGTGCAATGCACGGCGCTGACCCCGGCACGCACCGCCGCCATCACATTGGCGGTGGCCAAGCCGTAATCGTTATGCGGATGAAAATCGAAATGCAGATCCGGATAACGCCGGCACATGTCGCCTAGACTGTCGAATACCTCGTCCGGCGCCATCACTCCCAAAGTATCCGGCAGCATGAAATGGCGCACCGAACTGTGCTGCAGTTTATCCATAAAGCCGTAGACATACTCCGGGCTATCCTTATAACCGTTCGACCAATCCTCCAGATACAGATTGATTTTCAGGCCCTGTTCGTGGGCGTAATTTATGGTTTGCAACACATCGGCGCAATGCTGTTCAAGGGTTTTACCCAACTGTTCCCGGCAATGTTTTTCGCTGCCCTTGGCCAGCAGGTTGATCACGCTACCGCCGGTGGACTTAATCCAGTCCACGCTACGGGTATGGTCGACGAAACCCAATACTTCGACGCGTTCGGCAAAGCCCTCCTCGGCTGCCCATTGATTGATACGGCTGACGGCTTCTTTTTCGCCTTCCGAAACCCGCGCCGAAGCTACTTCGATACGGTCGACGCGCAAAAACTGCAACAAGGCCTTGGCGATGCTGACTTTCTCCATCGGCGTAAAAGCCACGCCCTGGGTTTGCTCGCCATCGCGCAAGGTGGTGTCCATCAGTTCTATCTTTCTGGGCAGCGCGGCGGCCGCTACATGTCGAGTATTCATGAGTAACCAATCTTTAAGCTAAGCTGGGCATTTTCGCTTAAATGACCGGCGCTTGGCAACGCGAGGACTTTTCGTTCCGCCGGACTGGAGCGCGCGGCTTTGTTTTCAACTGAGCCGGGAGATTCAAAGTAAAGTAAAATGCCGGGTTCAAATCGTCCAACTCACTAGAAAAACACGCATAAAAATGAAGCAATATAAAATCGCAATATTGGCCGGCGACGGCATCGGCCCGGAAATTACCGCGGAAGCCGTCAAGGTTCTGAAAGTCATCGAAGAACGTAACGACGTCAGCTTCGAATTGCTGCCGGCCTCATTCGGCGCCTGTGCCTACTTCGAATCCGGCTCGGCCTTTCCGCACCAGACCAAAGCCATTTGCGACGAAGCCGATGCGATTTTGAAAGGCCCGATCGGCTTGAATCACGAAGACTCCAAACGTATTCCCATCGACGAACAACCCGAGCGCGGCGCGCTGTTGCCGCTACGCCGCCGTTACAACACCTACGCCAATTTCCGCCCGGTGTCGCTGCCGAAATCCCTGGCGCATTTTTCACCCTTGAAACCGGAAGTGATAGGCGAAGGCATCGATTTGATCATCGTCCGCGAACTGGTCGGCGGCCTGTATTTCGGCGAGAAGGAAATGGGCGTCAACGATGCCGGTTTGCGCTACGTGCGCGAAACCCTGGAATACGACGAGGCGCAGATTTATCAAATCATGCAACAGGCATTCAAACTGGCCGACAAACGCCGGAAATTGCTGCACAACATTCATAAAAGCAACGTGCTGAAATCCAGCGTGTTGTGGAACGAGGTGATGGAAGAAGTCGCCAAGGAATACCCCGACGTGCAAGTGGTCAACATGCTAGTGGACGCCGCCGCCACCGCTTTGTGTCTAAAACCGACCCAGTTCGACGTCATGGTGATGGAAAACATGTTCGGCGACATCCTCAGCGACCAGGGCGGCGGCATCCTGGGCTCGTTGGGTTTGATGCCTTCGGCCTGTATCGGTCCCGACAAAGCCTACTATGAACCCTCGCACGGTTCGGCCCCTGACATAGCCGGCAAAAACATTGCCAATCCTTACTCGATGATAGGCTCGGTGGCGATGATGCTGGAAAACAGTTTCGACATGGCGGCCGAAGCGAAAAACGTCTGGGCGGCGATGCAAGGCGTGTTTGCCGACGGTTATTCCACCGCCGACCTGTCCAAACCCGGTAGCGGTGTAACCATGATCAGCACCGTGGAGTTCGGCGACAAAGTGGTGGAAAAACTGCGGCAAATGCCCAGGGTTTAAGGCATAAACAGGCAAGGGCCGGTTGATTTTCCGCCGGCCTTTTCCGACAAAGTCGGCTCGACCCGGCTGCTCACCTGTTCACTTCAGCTTAGTCTGGAGCGGGCTTGACGCCGTAGTAATTGGACAACACGCCATAAGCCCCGCGCATGCCTTCCTGCATGGCGGCTTTTAACGGCAGGCATTCGCCACTCCATTGCTTGATCTTGTTGTCGAAATAAAATGCCCACTCGCTTTGCCAGCATGAGTCTTTTTTGCTAACCCGACCGGCCATGACCGCCGGCACTTCGTAGCGTGCCGACACCGCCAACAGGTTTCTGGAATCGGCCCCCAAGACTTCGCTGACTGAAATCCGCTGCTGTTCTTCCAGATCCAGCATCGGGAAGATCGCCGGCAACCCTTGAACCTTGGACGCCAGCGCCAGCGCGCTTTCGAAATCCGGCATGGCGTCCGGATTATAGAACTGCCGCTTGCCGTCTTCGTCCACTACCAGCCAGATCAGGGTTTCCGGCCTGATTTCACTCCAAATGCCGACCTGACCCTTGCGCATGACTTCCAACAATTGATCTTCGTCGAATTCCACCCGTATCAAGCGGGCGTCGCCGGCGGAATATTCGTCGGCGGCAATCAGGGAATATTGAAACTGCTTGACGTAATGCTGCGCGCCACTCAGTACCTGCTGCACCACGGGCACCTTGGAAATGTCATCGGCCACCAACACCCGGTTCAACACGCCGTATAAAGCCTGCTTTATCGCCTGCTCGCGGTCGGCGGCCGACTGGCTGTTGGCTATCAACTCGATTTCATACAAGCCCTTGACTTCCACGGCCGACGCCGACGCCACGACCAGAAAAGCCGATAAAAATAGCGGTAGGCACGCTCTTTTTTTCCTTATAAAAATCATCGCTTACAGCCCACCCCGGCGGTGTATGAATTGGAACTATAGTACAATATCGGTTGATTCAACCTTAACTTTAGCAAGAGGCCCCCATTGAGCGAACAACAGCACGATAGCCTGAATTATAAGAGCGCGGGCGTCGATATTGAAGCCGGCAATGCCTTGGTAGACCGCATCAAACCTATCGCGGCCAAAACCCGCAACGCCGGGGTCATGGCCGGACTCGGCGGCTTCGGCTCGCTGTTCGAATTACCCTTGGATCGTTACAAAAACCCGGTTTTGGTTTCCGGCACCGACGGTGTCGGCACCAAATTGAAACTAGCGCTGGATATGAAGCGGCATAACACGGTCGGCATAGACTTGGTCGCCATGTGCGTCAACGACATTATCGTGCAAGGCGCCGAACCGTTGTTTTTCCTGGATTATTTCGCCACCGGCAAACTGGATGTCGACACGGCGGCAGCCGTCATCGAAGGCATAGGCCAGGGTTGCGAACAGGCCGGTGCCGCGCTGGTGGGCGGCGAGACCGCTGAAATGCCCGGCATGTATAGCGACGGCGATTACGATTTGGCCGGATTTTGCGTCGGTATCGTGGAAAAAGACCGTATCATCGACGGCGGCAAGGTCAAGGCCGGCGATAAATTGATCGGCATTGCTTCATCCGGCCCGCATTCCAACGGTTATTCCTTGATTCGCAAAATCATTGAACGCAGCGGATTGGCCTTGACCGATACCGTTAACGGCAAGCCGCTGGGCGAAACCCTGCTGACACCGACCCGAATTTATGTAAAACCCTTGCTGAAACTACTCCAAAGCGTCGATGTGCATGCCCTGGCCCATATAACCGGCGGCGGCATCACCGAAAATCTGCCGCGCGTTTTGCCGGAAAACCTGAGTGCCGATATCAAGCTGTCTGCCTGGGAGTTGCCGGATATCTTCGTCTGGCTGCAACAACAGGGCAAGGTGACATTAACCGACATGCTGCTGACCTTCAATTGCGGGGTGGGCATGATAGTCTGCGTGGACGCGGCGGACGAAGCGACTGCCCTGGCCTGTTTGACCGAGCAAGGCGAAATCGCCTTCAGTCTGGGGGAAATAGTGCCATCCCTTGGTACTAAACAGGTCATCTACAGCTAAAAAACCAGGACATAAGTTCTGATTCAAACCGGCGCAATTTGCTCAATTGCGCCGCCCGTCCAGTCGTTTAAGGGTACGGCTATAAACAACTTCCCGGAATTCAGATTGGTTACTAATGGCTCGGTGAGTACTCCCCTCTTTGACAAAGGACTGGGACAGATGTTTTAAACAATCCCCTTCTTCCCTCGTTTTCGTTTTCGAAAGCGGAGGTTGTTTGTAACGAATTTCTAAGCGCCGTGCCTGTTCCTGGAAACGCCGAATAAGCCGAACAGGCCCGAAGCCATCAGAATGAAGGCCGCCGGCGCGGGAACCGAAGCGATTGTCGCTTGCGGCATGCCGGTCAGCATAAATCTGAATTGCCCATCCCACGCCAAGGGCCCGCTGAAATTCAGGCGCAAACTGCTGACATTGGAAAATACGGCGCTGTTGGAAAAATCGCTGAAACTCACCAGAAAATCGTCCATACCGGCAAAGGTTCTGACACCGGAACTGGCAAGCCCATTGACGATAATTTCGGCGTTGACATCCAGGTCTATCCAAACCACTTCCAGCAACAATCCGCTGCCGAATTTCGTTAAATCAACCGGATCGAAGTCCCATAATATGGAGGCCCAACCCGCCGATGCCGGACCATTGGAAATCTTCAACAGGCCGTTTTGCGATTTTATAGTAATGTCCGACCCGGAATCGCTTTCGCTGGCTTCAGCCACCATTGTCCGGGTAACATGACTTAAACCTGTTCCGCCGAGCGGGTAAACCGTTCCGCTGGTCGAACCAGCTTCGTCGCCGTCATCACTGACACGCTGATAATCGTAAAAATTATCCAGTGTCAGAACATCGGCAAACGCTGAGTTTCCGCCGAGTCCCAATATCAAAACCAGAGAGTAAAGTAAATTTTGCGTCATACGATTAGGCATTTTTCAGTCCTGTAAATTGGCGGGTTTCAAGACGCGGGAGGCATTTGCGAATTGGATGCCGCGTCCGACGACTCCGAATTGGCTTAGCATTACCAAGCCAATCAAGAACAGCAGCAAGATCGAGGGTTCCGGCACCGCGCTTCTGTCACTGGCCGCCAACGAGCCAAAACGGGCATCCCAGCTTTGAGCTCCGCGAAAGTTTAGGCGCAGACTGGTCAGATTGGTAAATACCGCCGGATCCGAGAACTGACTAAAATTGATTTCAAACTGCTTCTCCTCCCCCAGGCCGGAGAAACCGAACAAGGAAATTTCATTGGCAATCACCTGAATTTCCGCGCTCAGATCGAGAAAAACGATTTTGAGTACCAACCCATCCGCCGCCGAGGCCAAATCGATGGCGTCGAAACTGTAAAAGATACTGGCGGTTCCAATGGAATCGCTGTCATTCGAAATATTTAAAAAGCTCTTTTTGATCGAAACGCTGGTTTCCGCGTCGGCGGAAGAAGGCGAGGCGGTAATGATACGGGTCAGATTATCCAGTTGGGAGTTGCCGATATTCACCGGGCCGCTGGAACCGTTCAAAACCGATTGCGCCGTTGAAAAATTATCGATCATTACAGCAGCCTGAGCGTCATATACGACACCCAACATCGCCCATAAGGCCGTTACACCCAAAAGATTTCGTTTCCGCCAGTTCAATGTTTTGCCCCATGCCAATAATTGAAGATTTCCGGCAAAATATGCCGAGCACTTCACCGGTTAAGCACGCAACGAACCAGAATTGAATTTTTACAATATAATCAGAATATTATGAGAATTTCACCGACCGACTGCCAACACCGACCAATGTCAATATTGTCAGTTGGACTGCCAGCCCCGGCAGCAATGACGGAGGCTGGCAAACAGCGCGGACGAATCGCCGGCTTGTAGATTGGTTACCGAGAGAATGAACCCGCCGTCTGCAGCCCGAAGTTATTCAAGCGCCGGACATTAACCGAGCAGTGACCACCAGGCCGAACACCTGCTCGGTAAATTCATTACGTAATACGGCGCTATCCATGCGGTGAATACGGTATCCGGCTTCCCGCAGGATTCGGCGGACATAGGTCTCGGCATGCGCGTATCGACCCTGTACGTTCAGCTGATAATCAGCGCCAACCTCGGTTTGCCGCAGTTCCTCGAGCGTAAAGATGAACCAGCCATTGGGTTTTAATGCCGATACCGACGCAGTTACCGCCTCCGACAAATCGCCGAAATAACAAAACGTATCCACGCAGGTAATTACATCGAATAAAGCAGCTGTCTGCGAAAAGAAACCGGTTAATTCGGCCTCATGCAAGGCATCGTAGACATTTCGAGTCCGCGCCTTGACCAGCATTTTGGCTGAAAGATCGACACCGACCAGATAGCCCACCAGCGGCCTGACCAACGTCCCGCACAAACCGGTACCGCAGCCGGCATCCAGCAGTTTCCAGTCCGCTTGCGGCGCAATCCCTTGCAGGGCTTGATGTACCAGCGTGGGCGCCTGGTAATCCAGCGTTTTCAAGATGTTATCGAAACTGGCGGCAAAGCGGTCGAAAGTTTCCCGCACATAGTCGTCACTGGCGCGAGACGGCATATTATTTCGGGTATACGCAGCCAGCAAGTGCAACGCGGTGGGATTGTCCGGATCGAATGCCAACCATTGCTTCAACACTTCGATGCAGCAATCCAGCTTGCCCATCAAATAAAAAGTCCGGGTCAGCCGTTGATAGGCCATGGCATCGGCCGGGTGCATGCTTATGGCTTTTTGATATAAGCTTACCGCTTCGCCGTATCGCTGCAAGTTGCGATAAACATTGGCCAGATTTTGGTAGTGATGCGCGACCTCCGGTTCAACCGCAATTGCCTTGAGCAAAAACTCTTCCGCTTCTTCCGCGCGCCCCTGGTCTTTCAACGCAATCCCCAGATTGGCGTTGGCGGCGGCAAATTGCGGATTTAGCTCCAGAGTGCGCCGAAAGTGGCGCTCCGCCAGTTCGGACTGGCCTACTTGCAGATAAATATTACCCAGACTATTTTCAGCATCGATATAGTTCGGCTCTGCCAGCAAGGCCTTCTTGATCCATTCAAGCCCTTCCTCGGCAAATCCCAGCTGATTTCTCAACATGCCGAAGAAGTGCAGCAAATCCGCGTCGTTGGGCAAAATTTCCAGCAATTGCCGGTAAATTCTTTCCGCGCTTTCCAGCTGATTGGCTTGGTGCAAATACACCGCAAACTGGAAGGCTTCGTCCAGACTCATGTTCTGCTGAACGACGCGTCCCGTCGGCAAATTCATATCGGCAGCCATATTAATCGATTAAATAAGAGGCTCAATCCGCGGGCGTTGAGGTTTTTTTCGCGGGATCGACGATGAATTTTTTACCGCGTTCGTTTTCAATCAACAAGGTACCGTCCGCCTGCAATACCATTGATTTAAAAAACACATCCTGCACATCGCCTTCCTTTTCCGGCTTGCGCAAGTTGTCATAAACCTTCAGCGTCCAAAGCGTGCCCGCCGTGGATTCATCGATGGCGACCAGATAACCGCCCATCTGCTCGAATCCGGCCAGCAAGCCGTTCGGCACTTGTTCAAACCGCACCCCATCGTGAATGATGGGAGAAACAACCGGCGCGGGAATCCGGCTTCCTGATTTAGTCATGGCAACATCCTTCTTCTGAGTTGATGTGGGTTCGCCTGCGGAGCACGCTATGCAACTCGCCAGGCAAGCGGGCAATAATATGCATCTAACGATCGAGTGCATTTTTAATCACTCCGGCCGTCAGCGCGCCGGCGCAATCAGCACAAAACCATGCCCAGCTATCGGCATTTTCAATGGCCTTGGCCGCGCTCAATTTGTTGGGATTGATACCTTGGTGTTCATACGCATGATCCTTGGTTTTCACTTCCCGGTGCGTGAGTTCGTGTACCACGATCCGCGCCCAATTTGTCAGACCGGTCAAAGTGTTCCTGGTACCGAAAAACTCTTCCTCAATGTAAACCACATCCAGGGGGTCGCCCCAGACAAAGGCCTCGGTACCCTGATTCTCCGTGGTACCCCGCTCGGAAACGGAATCGGTGTATATCAGCTGCCCCGATTTCAGTTTGGCGGCGATCTTTTTCAAGCCCGCGTTGAGCGTAGCCGCCGCCGCAATCACATCGGCATCCTTGCTGGAGCTGTCGGCAAACCAGCGCGCAATAATGGCAAAATTCTTGTCCTTCTTGGGGTTACCGGCAACGGTCATGGCCTTATGTACCCATTTCAGACCTTCTTGCGATGCATTGCTGATGTGCTTGCGCTGCTCCAGGGAAAAACGCTCACTGCGGTCATTCAACTTAGTGGTCACGCCACCCAAACCGCCCGAAAGCGATTCGCACGGCCAATCGGTAAACGAGGTGGGAATAGCCAAGCACCAAATCTTGTGGCCGCCAAAGCGCTTGAGAAAATAGGTGTGGCGCAAGGTCTTGAGCGCCCCCAATCGCTTGCCCAGCTCCGCATCCACCACCACGCCCGCGCCGGTACCGCTCAAGGTTTCGCCGGCAGCGCGGAACAATGAAACAGCTTCATTGCTGCCATTAACTTCCGCTTTGGCGAGTTTTTTACGCAAATCCTCGACCAGACTCGCTTCACCGGAGTTAAACCCGTTCGCGCCGGCCAGTTTGCGCGCCCTGACAATCAAATCCTGCCAGTCCTTGTCCGTGGAAAACTTTTTACTCGCCAAAGCCTCCACGATTTTTTCATAAGCTTCGGAAAATCTGCTTGACATTACCTGCCTCCTTCGGCGCGCTGCTGATGTTTATTTATTATTTAAGGATTAGCCCAATCGGATTCAAATCAATGGCCCTTCAAGTTTTAAACCTCGGAATCGCTTTCGGGCCCGTCGGAGAGACATCCAAGAACACCCATTAAAACAACCCCATCTTTCAACAATAATTTATCCGGTGGCCATATACAAAAAGCGAGTTCAGGCATACTCAAATCATCTGTAACCCACCGGGATAACAGTGAACGAATGCTCGATTATTGTTCCGTTACAGTTTGGTCCGATAACGTGACGACGTACTTTTTCTTTCTTTCATTTTCTATCTCCAAGCTTTGCCCGTCGGCGCCTAAAGTCATCCGGGTGATGAAAATGTCTTGCACATCCGTTTCTTCCGCCTGGTCGTAGGAAGTGGCATATACAGTCAAGGTCCAAAGCTCTTTACCGTCGGACTCATTTATAGCCGCGATAATACCGCCATTTTGACTGAATCCTCTTGACTTTGCGCCCTTCAAGACTTCATAGCGAATACCTTTATTGATCACCGGCGACACGCTGGGTACTCTTTTTTTGGGACTTTCCATGGTTTTCTCCTGGGGGGATGTTTTAAGGTCTGTTGCGCCAACCTCAACTTGCTGGGAAGCGTCGCATGCCGATGCGCAACCCACAACGAGGAGCAAAGCGAATAACATTTTTCCGTTGCGCACGTTACACCTTTTTCAATATTTCATTGAAGGACTCGTTGAATGGTTCCTTTCGTCAATACTCCGACTACATCGGCGGCAAAGTAAGCCCAACTATCCGCGTTCTTCAACGCTTGATCACTCGTAAAGCTGGCACCCGGCTTTAAGCCGTCATCGTCATAGCGGATATCCTCGGTTTTTACCAACTTATGCGATAACTCATGCACGACCGTCAAAGCGCAGAGCCATAATTTGGGTACCTGGCCAAAGCAATTTCTCTTGCCGGTTGTCAAGAACACCTGAAAAATATAAATAACCGGCATTACATCATTTGAATTAACAGACGCATAAACATTGTCCCATTCACCGCCCGCGCGCAAATGCGGCCTATCGGAAAATATGACCGTGGTGGTATTACATGTAGCGTGAATTTTTTTGAATCCTTCCAACAGAACAGCCACTGTTGCGGCCAATTCATCCTTGGGCGCTTCCCCCGCGTGAAACCAGCGTTTGACTTTTTCCAGCGTTTTCTTGTCATTTGCCGCCAACTTGACTTGCACGTCGGAACTCCATTTTCGGGCAAGCTGCAAGGAATCCGACATGGTTTTCCGGTGACCCGCTCCGAACACTTCCTGCTCTTTTTGTAATGCGGTTTTCAATGCTTCTTTAGTCGCCCCCGAAAACTCATCAAAGGTCCATTTCGGATAGTCCTTGGGAGAATCGACAACCCAAATACTCTGATTGCCTTTTCTTTTCACCAAATAAAAATGTTTCATGGCCTTAAGCAGTGCGGCTCTGTCCTGAAAGCCATTAACGCCCACTTTACAAGCATTAATAATTTCGTCGGCCACCGCCGTCGCGGCTACACCTTTACCCTTGGAAGCCTTATTTAATTTACTCCTTAAATCTTCGAGGACCTCGGCCTTAGCGAAATTCGGCCCATCGGCATTTAACAAAGCCTTCAGGTCGGCCTCGATAGTAGACCAACTGTCGTCCAGAGACTTGACCTTCAATAATTCAATACATTTGTCATAAACTTCGGTTAACGTATTCATGAACTTAACTCCAAAAGTGACCGCGACGTAATCTCGGCCATTTAAAACCGATACGAACATCGATCATAATTATTTACCGCATTTTTAGTATTTGACCTCTCGACGCCAAAAACCGAACGCCATTCAACTAGCCTGTCAACGCCCATTGGAGAATGCATATGGGCGCCAGGTCTCGCCGCGCCAAGCACCTACTCCACCGATTTGGTGCTACCCAACCACTGACCAATGTAGGTCAGCACGGCCTGCTTGATCAGATCCTCGTCACTACCACCCGTCCGCGATTTGAGCATCTTGTGAATCAAGGCCTCACTGGCTGAACCGATGATGCCACGCGAATCCTTGGCCTTCCCTATCTGGGTCGCTATCGAACCCTCCCCCATGCAACTGGCGAGTCCGTTATCAATTTGAACTTTGTGAATTGCACTCGCCGCGCACAGGGACACGACACCGCCACCTTCGCTTTCGCCCGGCTCAACAGTGCCGGTCAGCGCCTCACTGCTGCGTCCCATGGGGGCCTTGGTTTTTTCGCCAAGCGGCGACGAAATCTTCTGACCGATCTTGCCGTCCTTACCTGTATCTTTTTGCCCGAAGTAAATCACGCTATTGGTCGACTTGGCCAGCGTCAGAAACCCTGTACAGCCCCGACACGGCGTCAACGTGGAGAAGATGACACTGTTCTGCGGAATACTGCTCGCATGCGGGTTATTCCTGAAATACGACAACAACATACCGACCTCGGCATGCCTAAATTTCCCGGTGTTGATACCCGCCGCCAGAATCTCTCCTTTATCGCTGACCAGCAATGCGCCCACGTAGTTTTTAAGCCCCTGATATCCTTCCTGATTGCTGATATCCAGCAGGGAATACGCCGCCAACATGTAGTAACGCAGAGCTCTCGCCAGCCCTCTGTCCCGACTGCCCTCCACGAAGGTATCCGTTTTACGGACCTTGGACGCACAGGCATAAAGTCCGCCGCCGGCTATGGGCGCCGCGAGTTCCGTCGAGATAATGCGTCGCGGCCATTTCTTCTCGGTCAATAACTTGGGTGTCACCTCCGAGGCGCCGTCTCCCTCGTTATTCTTTAACACATCCATGAATTTGACCTTGGTTAGCGGATAATCCTTCAGCCACATGGTTTCACGGCGGTTGGTATAAATCGCTTCGTTGCCATGCGGCTCCTGCAAGGCATTGACGACGGCCGGCAACATCAAGTTGCTCGACTCGAAATACCTGAACTCCTTACCCACAACAAATCCCGCGATGTTGTATCCGTCGCGCGGATTAACGATGCGTTCGGAACGAAAAAAATCATACAGCGTCGGATTGCGTTTTTCGGGCTGTTTGGGCTCCTTCGTTTTACATACGGACGAACAATAAGGCGTGAACCAAGGGATAGTGGGCTTGCCGCACACGGGACATGGCATTTAAATTCTCCAACTGAAAAATTCGTTTGAAAACATCAAGCCGGTCCAACCGACCCCTAAGTTTTGCCAAGCAGCAAAACGCGACGCCACGACATTTGCAACGGTAATCAACCGGGCGCCTTCACTCCCCTCTTCCCGTTTCATGGCCGAAACTAGCAATACTGAAGTTACAATCTCCACCTCAAACAATTTAAAACGATGCTTCACGGCCGATGGTCGCGAAATCGTTAAGCCGCATCACTCAAACCCGTAGCCAAACTCGCCATCCACCACGCTGACATGCACGCGTTCGATCGGCTTGCCTTCCACCATGCGCAGCAAAAACTCCTCGCTGATTTTCGGCAATACGGTATTGGTGAGAATGGCATCTATCATGCGGCCGCCGCTTTCCAGTTCGGTGCAACGGCTGGCAATAAGCTTGATGACTTCGTCGTCATAGCTGAACGGCACCTTGTGGCTTTCGGCGATGCGTTTTTTGATGCGGCCCAGTTGCAGGCGAGCGATGGCGCCTATCATCTCGTCGTTGAGCGGGTAGTAAGGAATCACCACCAAGCGGCCCAACAAAGCCGGCGGGAATACTTTTAACAAGGGTTCGCGCAGGGCTTTGGATATGCCTTCCGGATCGGGCATCAGTTCCGGGTCGCTGCACAGGCCGGAAATCAAATCGGTGCCGGCGTTGGTAGTCAGCAAAATCAAGGTGTTTTTAAAATCGATCACCCGGCCTTCACCGTCTTCCATCCAGCCCTTGTCGAACACCTGGAAGAAAATTTCATGCACGTCAGGATGGGCTTTTTCCACTTCGTCCAGCAGCACCACGCTGTAGGGACGGCGGCGCACGGCTTCGGTCAGCACCCCGCCCTCGCCGTAACCGACATAGCCCGGAGGCGCCCCCTTCAAGGTCGACACGGTATGCGCTTCCTGATATTCGCTCATGTTGATGGTAATGACGTTTTGTTCGCCGCCGTACAAGGCTTCGGCCAAGGCCAGGGCGGTTTCGGTTTTACCCACCCCGGAAGTACCGGCCAGCATGAACACGCCAATCGGTTTGTTGGGGTTGTCGAGGCCGGCCCGCGAAGTTTGAATCCTGCGGGCAATCATTTCCAAGGCATGGCGCTGGCCTATGATGCGCTGTTCCAGATTGTCGGCCAATTTCAGCACGGTTTCGATTTCGTTTTTCACCATCCGTCCGACCGGAATGCCGGTCCAGTCCTGCACCACCGCCGCCACGGCTTGATGATCCACGGTGGGTAAAATCAACGGCGACTCGCCCTGGAATTCATGCAGTTCGGCTTGTAATGACCTTAACTCCTCCAGCAAGGCTTCCTTATTCTCCAAGGCTTCATCGGCTGGCTGCGCGGGGGTTTCCGCGGCGGAATCGGCCGGCTTGGCGCTGGTATCGACCGCATGCCCGGCCGCTCTCAGTTTGGCGCGTAGCGCGAGAATTTTCTCGACCAAGCCTTTTTCGGTTTCCCAGCGGCTTTCCAGTTCCACCAGACGAGATTTTTCAATTTCCAGTTTTTCGGTTGCTTCCTGTTCGCGGCCAGCCACTTCAATCCCCACGGCTTTTTCCCGGCCGATAATGGCCAACTCGGTCTCCAGCGCATCGATGCGTTTGCGGCAATCGTCGACCGCCGGCGGCACCGCATGTTGGCTGATACCCACCCGGGCGCAAGCCGTATCCAGCAGACTGACAGCCTTATCCGGCAATTGTCTGGCCGGGATATAACGATGCGACAGTTTCACCGCCGCTTCCAGGGCTTCGTCCAGAATCAAGACCTGATGGTGTTTTTCCTGCACCGATACCACGCCGCGCATCATGCCTATGGCTTTTTCCTCGCCGGGTTCAAGCACCTGCACCACTTGAAAGCGACGGGTCAAGGCCGGGTCTTTTTCGATATGTTTTTTGTACTCCGCCCAGGTGGTTGCCGCAACTGTTCGTAGAGTGCCGCGCGCCAGCGCCGGTTTCAGCAAATTGGCGGCATCTCCGGTACCGGCCGCGCCGCCGGCGCCGACCAAGGTATGAGCTTCGTCGATGAACAAAATGATGGGTTTGGGCGAGGATTGCACTTCTTCTATGACTTGGCGCAAGCGGTTCTCGAATTCGCCCTTCATGCTGGCGCCGGCCTGCAGCAGGCCAACGTCCAGCGTGCGCAAGCTGACATCGCGCAGCGACGGCGGCACGTCGCCGGCGACGATTTTCAGGGCAAAACCTTCCACCACGGCGGTTTTGCCGACCCCGGCCTCGCCGGTTAGTATCGGATTGTTCTGCCGGCGGCGCATCAGAATATCGATCAACTGCCGTATTTCCTCGTCGCGGCCGACGATGGGGTCGATTTTGCCGGTGCGGGCTTGTTCGGTCAGGTCGACGGTGAATTGCTTCAGGGCCTCCTGCTTGCCCATGGCGGCCGGCGCCATGGCACCGCTGGCTTCGCCGGGCGCGGCGCCTGATTGAAAACCGTCGGTGGCGGCCAAGCCATCTTCGGGCGAACCGGCAACAATTTGCGCCAAATCGTCCGACAAGGCATCGGGTTTGATCTTCTCGAATTCCCTGGAAATACCCAGTAATTCATTACGCAAGGATTTGGTTTTCACCAGACCCACCACCAAATAACCGGTGCGTACCTGACTTTCGCCGTACATCAAGGTGCCGTATACCCAACCGCGCTCGACCAATTCCTCGATATGCGGCGAAAAATCGGAGATTGCGGTAGAGCCGCGCGGCAAGCGTTCCAGCGCATCGGTGACATCCTTGGCCAGACGGGAGCCATCCAGACTGTATTGCTTGATGATGCGGTGCAAATCCGAGTCCGGCAATTGCAACAATTGGTTTAACCAGTGCACCAGCTCG
This sequence comes from Methylomonas subterranea, assembly GCF_024505185.1. Lineage (GTDB taxonomy): Bacteria > Pseudomonadota > Gammaproteobacteria > Methylococcales > Methylomonadaceae > Methylomonas > Methylomonas subterranea. The sequence goes on along the minus strand of NZ_JANIBJ010000028.1, from coordinate 21,034 downwards.
ACATAGGGGTTGCCTCGGAGCTTGCAAAACACGGTCGCGCCTTCAATGGCCTTGTAGCAGACCCGGTTTAATTTTCCAAACAGTTTGACTCGGCTGATTTCTGCCATCGCTTTTACCCTATTGGTGGTTGTATTGAATGAATAAAATAATGTTTACCCGGCGGCAAAGAACGGATTCAGGGTTAAATCATCGGCGTCGCGCGGGCTCGGCCGTGGTCCCAGCCACATACTCCAACCCAAGCGGGCCTCGCCGTTCATGCATAAATCCGAGGCTCTGGCGGGCACGCCCAAACTCAACTCCGCCGGCACTTCATTTTTGTGCAGAATCAGTTGCGCATCCCAAACCAGTTCGTCACCGACAAAATTACGCACCAAGGCGGCCAATTTGGCCAAGCCCGGCGCTCCCGGCAGCAAGGCCAGATATTGGAACAACTTCAGCGGCCCCAGCACGATTCTGAATTTATGCTGGCAGCCCCAGACAAATGCCCCCAATAGAGTCGATTGGCCCAAAGTTGCCAATTCCGGCGCATAACCCAGCCGGCTATGATCGCTGATTTGAATTTCCATCCATTCGCCGACGAATTCTTCGATGCGGACGCGAATCGCCAAAATGTCGGCGATGATGGCCTGCAGACTGTCGGGCGACTTGGTTTGCGCGGAAAAATGCGCCGCATAAAAAAGCTTGGCCCTGTCATCCAATGCATCGCGGTGGCGGAAGGTTTCGCCGCCAATGCCGAGCAGGGAGCCGACATAAGCGGCAAAACGATCCGTTTGCGGTCTATCGTAACTGACTGTCGGCCGGGCGTTGGCCCAAGCCCGATAAAACAGACAAAGCATGCGATGATGAAATATATCGGCAAACCGGGCCAGGGTGGGATCGTGATGATTCCTCAGACGCTCCCTGGCATATTCGGTCAGATGCAGGGGCAAGGCGCCATTGGGGCCGAACAAACCGAAAAAATTCACGGCCAATCTGGGTATGCCGGACTCCGGCACGCGGCAGGACGACAAAGTCGAGGCAGGAAATTGCAATTCAGGTTCCTGGGACAGGCGAATGGCATCGTCGCTCAACTTGACGGCCGCGCCCAATCTCGGTTTATCGGCGTTTATAGCTTCAAGCCAGCGCAGGGTTTCGAAAAAATCGAAACGCTCCGCAGCCTGCTCCAGTTCGCCGATCAAAACGTGTGTCGGCGTCCGATTCGAGTCGGCCATCGTGCCACCTCTCCGCGATCCGTGGTACGAATGACGGTTTCGATAAACGAGTTAATGGATACATAGCGGGTAAAAAATTGATCCAAAACCGTACCCATCAAGAAATACCCGCCCCCCTCAAACGCGGACTCATCCAACAAAACGGTAATTTCCAGACCACGTCCGAACACCATCGGCCCCTTGGAATCGATACGCCTGACCACATTTTTGGCGTTGACCGAGATGACGCCTTCAATTTGTTTTTTTATGACCGGTTCGCGATTATCGGCATACAAACTCAATAACTCGCGCAGGGAGGCCGCCCCCTGCTTGGGATCGCTATCGATTAGCGACAAGTAATTCAACGACAGGTGATTGATCAAGCGCCAGACACTTTCGCCGGCGTAGGCGGCGGGTAACGGCCGGGTGGGACCGGAAATACAGCGTATCGATTTGACCGGCGCGCTGATCTGCAGACTAAAGTCTGTGTCGCCCAGTCCCACCGGCATTACCATGGGCAAGTCGCGATTGGTACATAACACTTCCAAGCCCAATTGATTGATTTTCGGCGAGTATGGCGCCTGCTCGGCATCCACTATCGAGACGAAGCATTCGCTACCGATATAACTGGAACGCATACCCTTGCGGCGTTGTTTGGACGACAAAATGCGTTTTTGCCGCCTCAGCATGTAATAGGCGGTTTCGGATTGATTCTGATAGACGCTTTTCGAGCCGTAAAAAGGCAAAAAAGCCTGTTCATTACGGTCATTGCCGAAACCAGCCACTTGCTCGACATTGTAGACTTCAAAATCCATGGGTCGGGTGCGATCCACCACTACATGGTATTCGGACTGGCGTTGATCAACATGCAGGCGATCGGTGCGCTTAGAAAATAAATTGACCGCCGGCACGCAAAACAATGCCAAATTGGATTTATCCAAGGCATTGATCAATTGCGGATCGCTGCGATCCAACAACACAAACAATTCCAGCTCATCGCTTTTACACTCGGCGATTAACGATGACAGGCCGGATAATTCGGCGAACAAGAAACGCTCCGGAAAAGCGAAATATTCCTGCAAAACCCTATAGCCATCGAAGGAGCGCGGGGTTTGCCGCAGCATGGCTTCATCTTTTTCAAATCCCAGTCCCCGCAGATGCTGCCCGCCGGCAAATTTAACCTGCACTTGGCTGCCGTTATTGAATTTGCAGGCCAGGGCTTTTGCATTGGCCAAAAACTGTTCATACAGGCGGTAGGGAATTGCGCCGGTACCGCGCAAAAATAGCGGCAAGCTTTCCAGCGCCAGCTGGTTAAAACGCACCCCGGCGGTACAACGCAAGGCGATGCGGATAGCGCCCTTGACGTTGTGCAGGTGTTTGGGATCGGCCAGACCGCGACTGGAAACAGCCGCCAGGGTCGGTAAATATTCCACCTGACTGATTTCCAACGGCCAGAGTTGCAGGGGGTGCGCGGTTTGGTATTCGCAGGCGGTTTGTTCGCCCTTGGCGATTTGACTGCGCAACGAACTGCCCTTGTCTATCAAAAAACCTTCGGCCAAACTTTCTTCGGTTAAATCCGGCTTAAATTCGACCACGGTCATGGACGGCGTGGCGGCCAGATAATGCGGGTAGACGATTTCCAGCAAGTGCTGGGTAAAGTTGGGAAATTCGGCGTCGACTTTCAGTTGAACCCTGGCCGCCATGAAGGCAAAGCCTTCGAACAGGCGTTCGACGTAAGGATCGGAACATTCGAAGGCGTCCAGACCCAAGCGGGCGGCGATTTTGGGGAATTCGCTGGCGAATTCGGCGCCAACTTCGCGTACATGCTGCAGTTCGCGGTTGTAGTAATGAAGCAGGCGCGGATCCATGACTAACCGCCTATTTCCTTGACCGTGACTTCACCGGTCTCCAAATCCAGATCGCTACGGATAAACAGGTGTACCGGCAAAGGCTGGGCCCACAAATCGCCTTCTATTTTGAAAGACAGCGAGTTTTGGCTCATTTGATCGCCGGCAACCAGAATTTCAATTCTAAGCGAATCCGCCAGGATTCTGGGTTCGAAATCCATGATGGCCTGCTTTAACTTGCGCTCCAGATTACCCGCATCGACGCTGCTTAAATTGGTACCGGACAGCGCCGGTATGCCGTAGTTTACGACCGAGCGCGCGACGTAGGGCGCTACCGATAAATCCTCCAGGGCTTCAAAAGCCGTGGTGTTCAACAGCCAGCTGATATCCCGTAAAACGCTTTGCCTTAATTGCCGGTAAGACATCACGCGCTGCTCGCGCGATTCGGTTTTTTCAGTCGGCGCATAGTCGGTCAGCCGATCCAGCAGGGATGGTTGCAGGCGTTCCTTGGCAACAAGCTCGGCCATTGTTATTCGGAAACGGAGGGATTAAAGATTAACTCCCGAGTATCCAATAAGGCGTGTTCGCCATTGTCGGTTATCCAGATACGCTGACCCAGTCCATGGTAATGGCCGGCTTCGGGCTCCAGCCACGCGGTTTTACGGGCCAATCGCAAGGCGGCATCCTCGGCATTTTCGCTACCGGGATAACGGGAAGGAATCAATCCGAACGCGCTACCACCATTGGTCCAGGTAAATTGGGCCGGCAACCAAATCAAATCCCGCAGATCGACTGGCGCTTCTATTTCGATGCTGGCAATCCGGTTGAAGGGAATCCAATAATAACGCCCATTGACTACCGCTTCCGCGACCGGGCCAAGCCGGCTGTCGGAATCGGCAATCCATTCGAAAGCCTCTCCGTTAAAACTGCCGGACGAGGCCGGCGCCTGTTCGAAAGCTCGAGCGCGCAATTCGCCGGCTTGGGTATAAGCGGCTTGCGCCGATAATTTGCAGGCTTCGACCAGCAGAGCGATCCAGTGCTCGGGCTCGCCGAACACCAAGGGCGAGGTTTCCCCCTTAAAAACTTTTTCGCGCAATAATTCGCAACGGATGGCTTCGCGGTAGGTTTGCACCATCGCCAAATTTGCATTATCCAGATTGCCGCAAACGTTGAGCTGATTCAGCGCCCGGTCCCATTGTCCGTTCAGCGCCAGCAATTGAAACAGGAATACCCGGTGTTTGGCCACATCGGGACTTTTCCGCACCTGTTCTTGTAGTTGCGCCAGCGCGTCATCCAGGCGTCCGTCTTTTAAGCTAATTTCCGCCGCACTTGAAATCATAAGCGTCCAAACTCTATAAATGAAACGCCCGCCCTTTCAGGCGGGCGTTTGAGACAGGCAACAAAGCTTACAGTGCTTTGTTTGCCGCAATATCCCAACCCATGTCGGGTTTTGCACCCTCGCCGCCCTTGGCGGTTTGTTCGACGTACTTGACTTTGACGGCGCCGAAATTCAGCGTGACATTTTCGGTCAAACGGTCTTCGCCACCGGAACCGCCGGTGGAAACGGCGGTTACAATCAAGTCCGTCATCGTGATGGTCAAATATTCGACGGGTTTCTCGCCAGCTTTACGGACGATCAAATCCGCCGTTTCGAAGTGCTTGCCGTTGCAGCATGCCTTCAACAGGTCGGGAGTGCTCTTATCGACATATTTGGTGACGCTGAGGTCCTGCACATTTACCTTGCCGGCGCCGGAACCGCTGCCCATGTGAGTCGTGCCGCTATTGGACATCCCCCAACTCCAAGCCAACACATCGATGGTATCTTTGTGCTTGTCGTCCTGAGCTTCACCTTTAACATCTTTGATTTTCAAAAACATATCAAATGCCATGACCTTCTCCTTTCTTTATAAAGAATTAAATTTAAACTTACGCTTAGCTAAAAAAAGCTTATTTGCCGTGCTCATACCATACTCAAGCCTCCTGAATATTCGAAATCCTCCCAGACAAATCCTAGCCACCTTTTCCGGAAGGCAATTTGGAAACCAAGCGCAAGGACACCGTGAGACCTTCCAATTGATAATGCGGCCTCAAGAAAAACTTGGATGAATAGTAGCCAGGGTTACCCTCGACCTCTTCCACCACCACTTCGGCGGCCGCCAGGGGTTTGCGCGATTTGGTCAGTTCGTCCGACATCGCCGGGTTGGGATCGACATAATTGTTGATCCAACTGGTCAACCATTTTTCCATGTCGTCGCGTTCCTTGAACGAACCGATTTTATCCCTGACCATGCACTTCAGATAATGCGCGAAGCGGCAGGTTGCAAACAAATACGGCAGGCGCGCGGCCAGATTGGCATTGGCTGTCGCATCGGGATCGTCGTATTCGGCCGGTTTCTGCAAAGACTGCGCGCCGATAAAGGCGGCAAAGTCGGTATTTTTTTTATGGATCAACGGCATGAAGCCGCTTTTTGCCAACTCGGCTTCGCGTCTGTCGGTAATAGCGATTTCGGTTGGACATTTCATGTCGACCCCTCCATCGTCGGTCGGGAAGGTATGCACCGGCAACCCTTCCACGGCACCGCCGGACTCGATACCGCGAATACGCGAACACCAACCGTACAGCTTGAAAGACCGGTTGATGTTGACCGCCATCGCATAGGCCGCGTTCGACCAAGTATATTTGCTGCTGTCGGCGCCGGAGGTATCTTCTTCAAAATCGAACTCATCCACCGGGTCGGTTTTGGCGCCATAGGGTAATCGGCTCAGGAAACGCGGCATGGCCAAGCCCAAATATCGCGAGTCATCGGATTCGCGCAAGGAACGCCAAGCGGCGTATTCCGGCGTCTGGAAGATTTTGGTCAAATCGCGCGGATTGGCCAATTCCGACCAGCTCTGCATTTGCAGCACGCTAGGCGCAACTCCGGACAGGAAGGGCGTATGCGAAGCCGCCGCGATTTTTGCCATTTCGCCCAGCAACTCGACATCGGGCGGAGTATGGTCGAAATGGTAATCGCCGACCAGACAGCCAAACGGTTCGCCGCCGAAAGTGCCGTATTCCTCTTCGTACAATTTCTTGAACAGCGGACTTTGGTCCCAGGCGGTACCCTTGAATTTTTTCAGGGTTTTGCCCAGTTCCTTCTTGGAAATGTTCAATACCTTGATTTTCAACATCTCATCGGTTTCGGTGTTGTTTACCAGGTAATGTAAACCGCGCCAAGCCCCTTCCAGTTGTTGAAAGTCGGGGTGATGCAAGACAAGATTCAACTGCTCGGAAATTTTTGCGTCCAGGCTGGCGATGATGGCCTGTATGCTTTTTATCGCATCGTCGGAAATTTTCGAGACATCCTGCAAGGCGAATTGAGCCAGGGTGGAAACCGCCGTGTTGACCTGATTGGCCGCTTCGGTACCGGGCTTGAACTCTTTCGACAGCAATGCGGCAAAATCGTCAAACTCCAGGGTTTCGGTGGCGCCTTGCTGGGCTTGTGTATCTAATTCAGCCATAAATTACTCCCCACTTCCTTCCGCCGCATCCGCCGGTTTTTCGGCCTCGGCCGGTTTGGCCTTATCGGCCAGGGTTTTCAACAGAGCCGGATCGTTGATCAATTTGGCGATCAACTCTTCCGCGCCGGTTTTGCCATCCATGTAAGTAATCAGATTGGACAATTGGGTTCTGGCCTCGACGATTTTATCCAAGCCGGCAACTTTCTTCGCTACCGCGGCGGGCGAAAAATCGTCCATGTTTTCAAAGGTGATGTCGACGTTCAAATTACCTTCGCCGGTTAATGTGTTGGCGACTTGAAACGCCGCTCTAGGCTTCATGGATTTCAAGCGTTCGTTGAAATTATCGACGTCGATTTCCAATAATTTGCGGTCGGCAATGGGTGGTAAGGGCTCGGCCGGTTTGCCCGAGAGATCGGAAAGCACACCCATCACAAAGGGAAGCTGTACTTTTTTCTCGGATCCATACACTTCCACATCGTATTCGATTTGAACGCGCGGCGCCCGGTTTCGTTGAATGAACTTCTGACTGCTCTCGGCCATTTCCTACTCCAGTAATTGAGTGATTGTTAATATTGATCCGCATCCGGATCGGGACCTTTGATCTGCTCCAGTTGGGACATGCCATCCGGCAACAGATTTTGCACAATTTGCATAAAATCCGCCGTAACCAGTTTTTTTGCCCGCTCCAGCAATATGGGCACCGGACTGGAGGGTTCGTTTTCCCGATAATATTTGCAAATCAGATCCAGCGTTTTCAGCACATCCTGACGGGAGTTCACGCCGCCGACCGCTGCTGCCTTGCGAGAAGCCCCCCCGGAACCCGATTCGCCCTCGGCGCCCTCTGCGCCGCCGGACAATTCTTCCTCATCGCCCGCGCCGGTTTCGGCGTATTGGTCGAACACATAGCGCATTTCTTTCAGCAGGGAGGATATCGCGGATAAGTCGGGACCATTTTCAATCCCTACTTTCTCGCCGACAAAGCTGTCCAACTGCTGCACCAGCCGAATGCCGTCATTGATTGCCTGATAAGTCGCCGATACCGTTTCCTCAGGCACGTCCAGGAATGCCGCCCGGATACTGTTCAGATCCGGTTTGGCAACGCCTTCGGGAACTTCGACCTTATCGGAGGCCAAATGGTAATCGCGCAAGCTATAGCGACCAACGGCTTTTGAATCCACCAATGGCGCCTGTGTCAGCGGCCACAGCACCGAATCGAAATTACTCAGTTCTTCGAGGATGTTGACGCGCGTGGTAGGATCCAGATCATCATCCGGGTCCAGAACAGGATGCAGCTCGTCCCAATATTTTTCCAATAGGCTGTATAAAAGATTCAATCCATCCCGAAACCCCGGCACTCCTTCAAGATTGATCAAGGCCCGTAACAGATAAACGACAACCTGTATATCCTTGCTTTGTTGCAAAATGGCCAGGGCTTGCTTATGAATATCCCGCCAATTGGGCGGCTGGGCTTTTTCGCCGGTAATGGGATCTTCCGGCTTCCCCAAAATATTTTTCCCCAACTCAAGATAGGCGGGATCGTATTCCAAATAATCGCCACAAGGATTATCCGGGGAAATTTCCTCTAAAAATGCTAATAAATCAGCCATGAAATGCCTTTTCGGACTTATTTAAATTTTGCTGTGCCTAGCCTAGTCCAGTTTGTGGAAAAATCAAAGGTCTTTTGCACGCGGCCCGCGATAAATCGTTACGCTGAAAGTAATTTGGCGGTTCAAGAACGCTTGGCGGACGGGCGGCGTCGGCTAGGATGGACCCGGCCAACCATGTTGACATATTCACGGCGCCCAGTACGGCGAGCAAACTGCCATCGGCTCTTCTTTCATGGGCCAGACTGATGCAGCGCCTTCATGTTCTTTGCCCAGGCTTAACCCTCCATATGAGTCAATACTTCTACCCGCATATCCAGCAAAGCTTCGCACTTTTCATCCAGTTGCTGAAAATGCCGGCAAGCCTCGGCAAATTCGCCCGCAATCAGGGATTGCTCCACCCGACTTGCGCTGGCGCGAAAATCGGCCAAGCCATAAAAACAAAAACTGCCATGCAGTTTATGGGCAATATTCAGGGCCGGCTGCGCCGCATGAGCTTGCAAAGCCAGCTTCAGCTCCGTCATCTGTAAAGGCAATTCCTGAAACAATTTTTGCAAAAACTGCTTGCCCAAAGCCTTATTACTGTCGAACTTTTCCAGCACTGTATTTGCATAATAATGACTGCTCCCTTCTCCGGCCGGCACGCGCCACTGATCGATGATGCGTTGCAAATCGGCCAGCACGATGGGTTTTATCAAACAATCGTTAAACCCCGATTCCGTCAATAAATGCTTCTGATGGCTTTGCACGTGAGCCGTAATGGCGATAACCGGCGAGGTTTGATTAACGGAATCTTCCCTGACTTTTTTAACCAACTCAAAACCCGTCAATCCCGGCATATTGACATCCAAAAATACCAGTGCGTATTTTTGTCCTTGTAAAAAACCCCACGCCTCCCGGCCGTCAACCGCCAGCGTGATGTTTTCACTCCAACACCTTAACTGTTCCGCCAATAACCAACGATTCATTTCGTTATCGTCGGCCACCAGAATGGATAAATCATTGGAAATCATAAAAGCCTAATGTTATGTGATTGATACCGATCTAGCCGGCAAGCCCGCCGCTCGTCCACATTCGGACAAGCCTCGTCAGCGCCAATCGCTGGCGGAGTTGAAATGGGCAATTTCCAGCCGGTTACGGCCATTTTGTTTCGCTAGATATAATGCATCGTCGGCGATCCGTATCAGCGTGGGCAAGGAATCGATGGCCGTCACCCGCCGGGTACACACGCCGATAGAGATCGTGGTTGGTATGGTTTGGCCCTTATATGTAAACGGGTAGTGCATAACAGACCGCCTGATTCTTTCCGCCCAGCCGGCGGCGGCATCTCCGGGCGTCTCCCGCAGCATCATGATGAACTCCTCGCCGCCATAGCGGGCCAGCAGGTCCTCCTTTCGCATCTGTTCGGACAGGATAGCGGATAGCTCCTTCAACACCTGATCGCCGGCCGGGTGGCCGAAAGCATCGTTTTTAGCCTTGAAATGGTCGACGTCGCACATCACGATACTCAACAAGGCATTATTACGCTTGCAATAGGAAAACTCCTCGTGCGCGCGCTGCATGAACGCCCCCCGATTGAGGATGCCGGTCAATGCGTCGGTATACGCCGCTCGATAAAGAGCCTGCTCCGATTCGGCCTCGCTATAACATTTGTAATCGATGCGCATCACCGTGTCGCCAGCCATGATGCGATCATGCGCGCTCAGCCAATGCTTTTCAATGCGCTCCCCGGCCAAAAAACTGCCGTTTGTGGACTGTAAATCCTCGAACAAAATCCTATCCTTAAAGACGGTAAATACGCAATGTCTCCTGGAAATTTTCGGATCGCCTATCACGATATCCGCTTCGTCGCTGCGGCCTATCACATAGGATTGCTGCTCCAACTTGAATTGCCTGCCTCTGTCGCAGCCCGACAAAATCACCAGATAAGGTTCGAGCACATGTTTAACTTGGGCATGGTTAACCGTTCCACTGACCATGGTGGTGGAAGGAAGCAGAGAACAGTTTTTACCTGAAGCGCTCATGACAAAATACGAAGCAATGATTTAACCCAAAAAGCCGCTCGGCAACGGTTATTCCAAGAAGCGGCGGCGGAAATTGCCCTCGCGCCGCCGGAATTGCAAAAACAATTACCCGCAGTGTCTCAAACGCCGAGTCAGGCAGCAAGTTTTTAAACTCAGGCTTGATGCCGACGCCGTCCGTTCCCAGCGGGACCTTGCGTAAACCCGGGGCATTTTCCACAACATCATGCATAAAAAAGCCCCGGCACCCAAGGGATACCGAGGCTTTATGGACTTGGGAGCCCTAAGCGGCGATTACATCATGCCGCCCATGCCACCCATGCCGCCCATATCAGGCATTGCAGGGGCTTTACTGTCGGATGGCGCATCGGCGATCATCACTTCAGTGGTAATCATCAAGCCCGCAACAGACGCCGCGTTTTGCAAGGCCGAACGGGTGACTTTCGCGGGATCCAAAATACCCATTGCGATCATGTCGCCGTATTCACCGGTTGCCGCGTTGTAGCCGAAGTTGCCCGTGCCTTTTTTGACTTCGTTCAGCACGACCGACGCTTCATCGCCGGCATTGCTGACGATTTGACGCAAAGGTTCTTCCATCGCGCGGCGCAGGATGCTGATACCCACGTCTTGATCGTGGTTGATACCTTTCAGACCTTCCAGAGCAGACAATGCACGGATCAGCGCGGTACCACCGCCGGCAACCACACCTTCTTCAACCGCGGCGCGAGTTGAATGCAGAGCGTCTTCAACGCGAGCTTTCTTCTCTTTCATTTCGACTTCGGTCGCGGCTCCGACTTTGATCACCGCAACACCGCCGGCCAATTTGGCCAGACGTTCCTGCAGTTTTTCACGGTCGTAATCGGAAGTCGCTTCGTCGGCTTGGGCGCGGATTTGCGCCACGCGGCCCTTGATTTGACCTTCGTCGCCGGCACCGTCGATGATGGTGGTGTTTTCTTTGTTGATTTGCACGCGTTTCGCAGTACCCAATTGGCTAATGTCGGCTTTTTCCAGAGACAGGCCCACTTCTTCGGAAATGACTACGCCACCGGTCAGGATTGCGATGTCTTCCAGCATGGCTTTACGGCGGTCACCGAAGCCCGGCGCTTTGACAGCCGCGACTTTAACGATGCCGCGCATGTTGTTGACCACCAAAGTCGCCAGCGCTTCGCCCTCGACGTCTTCGGCAATGATCAGCAAGGAACGGCCGGATTTAGCCACGCCTTCCAGAATCGGCAGCATTTCGCGGATGTTGGAGATTTTTTTGTCGTACAACAACACGAAAGGATCGTCCAGTTCAACGCTCATGCTTTCTTGTTTGTTGATGAAGTAAGGAGACAAATAACCGCGGTCGAACTGCATACCTTCGACGACATCCAGTTCGTTGTTCAGGCCGGTACCTTCTTCGACGGTGATCACGCCTTCTTTACCGACTTTTTCCATCGCTTCTGCGATGATCGCGCCGACGGATTCGTCGGAGTTGGCGGAAATGGTGCCGACTTGAGCGATGGCTTTGCTATCGCTGCAAGGGGTAGAGGCTTTTTCGATGGCGGCAACCGCCGTGGTGACCGCCAGATCAATGCCGCGTTTCAGGTCCATCGGATTCATGCCCGCCGCGACGGATTTCAAGCCCTCGTTAACGATGGCTTGAGCCAAAACGGTCGCGGTGGTGGTACCGTCGCCGGCCACGTCGGAAGTTTTTGATGCCACTTCCTTGACCATTTGCGCGCCCATGTTTTCGAATTTGTCTTTCAATTCGATTTCTTTGGCTACCGATACACCGTCCTTGGTGATGGTTGGTGCGCCGAAGCTTTTGTCCAGAACCGCGTTGCGGCCTTTAGGGCCCAGGGTTACTTTTACCGCGTTCGCCAAAATGTTAACGCCTTGTACCATTAATGCACGGGCGTCGCCGCCGAATTTTACGTCTTTTGCTGCCATTTTTTATATTCCTAAATCTATTAACGAATTGATAAACAATTGGTTGGGATTAACCCAAGATGCCCATGATGTCTTCTTCACGCATGACGATGTATTGCTCGCCATCGACTTTGACTTCAGTGCCGGAATATTTGCCGAACAGTACTTTATCGCCGACTTTAACTTCCAGGGCGCGCACTTGACCGTTGTCCAGCGCTTTACCTGAACCCACCGCCAATACTTCGCCTTCGCTGGGCTTTTCCGCCGCGGAACCCGGCAATACGATACCGCCGGCGGTTTTGGTTTCTTCTTCCACACGTTTTACGACAACGCGGTCATGTAACGGACGAATTTTCATCAATGTCTCCTTATATGGGTTAAAAGTTAAAGATCAAACTAAACTATTAGCACTCTCTTGCAACGAGTGCTAATAATATCCAGCTTTTGCACTCTGTCAAGCTCTTTGGCATTATTCGCGCCTCATTCATCAGCCGTATTCATCATGAACGACCAACAATTACTCCGTTACAGCCGTCAGATCATGCTGCCGCAAGTCGACATTACCGGACAGCAAAAACTGCTGGCAGCCAAAATATTGATAGTCGGTGCCGGCGGCCTTGGTTCGCCCGCCGCGATGTATCTTGCCGCGGCCGGCGTTGGACAGATCACAATCTACGATGACGACAGGGTCGATTTAACCAACTTGCAACGTCAGATTGCTCATGGCAGCGCGGATATAGGGCTGGATAAAGTCATTTCAACCCTCAATACCCTGAAAAATATCAACCCGGACGTTCGGGTACTCCCTCGCAAGGCCCGCTTACAGGACGATCTGCTGGATCGGGAAGTGGCCGACGCCGATGTGGTCTTGGATTGCAGCGACAATTTCGCCACGCGCTTTGCAGTCAACCGGGCTTGCGTGGCCCACCACACGGCATTGGTATCCGGCGCGGCAATTCGCTTCGAGGGACAGATCAGCGTGTTTACGCCGGGCCGGAACGATAGCCCTTGTTACAATTGCTTATATCAAAGCGACGGCGAAGAATTACAAAATTGCGCCCGCAATGGCGTCATCGCTCCCCTTACCGGAGTAATCGGCAGCATTCAAGCCCTGGAAGCCATGAAGCTGATCATGAATGCGGGAGAATGTTTGACCGGCCGCCTGCTGATTCTGGATGGCCTGGGCATGGAATGGCAAACGCTGCGACTGAAAAAAAATCCGGCCTGCCCGACTTGCGGCGTAACGACTGCCTAAACGCAAAAAACCGGGATTTACCCGGCTTTTCGGCGTAATAAAGACTAACGATTATTTTTTGGCTATCACGGTCTTGATCTTATCGATCACTTTTGCGGTCATATTCAACACCGCCGATTCGCTGTCGCCATGCGGTTCGATATCGCCGAACGGTTCGCCGTTTCTCATTGTATACATGTAAATGAAATAAGCCAGCGGTGCAAAAGCAAAGCAGGCTATTACCAACATTAAAAACCCAATTTCGATCACTGTACCCATAGTCCCCTCCAGTTTGTTATTTTTGTTTTATTAAAATAAGGCCTTGAGCCCGTCGCGGAATATAACCCCATCCGGAATGAGGAACAAGCGTAAAATTTGGCTTCAAAATCGTTTATCCCCTGTTAAGTCCCGCAAACAGACTCGGCCAACCTATTCAAGCAATAAATTCCACCCATTAAGGAACTCCCCCAATGAATCCATCGAACGCAGACTGGCATGCTAAACCCGCCGAAGCGCTATTGAGCGATTTTGGCCTCGATATCCACCGGGGATTAAGCGAAACGGAAGCGCAAAGGCGCTTGAGCGAATACGGCCCCAACCGGCTAACCGCGCGCAAGGGCAAAAACCCCCTACACCTGTTTCTGTCGCAATTCAACCAGGCGCTCGTTTACATACTGCTGCTGTCCGGCGGAATCACGGCATTTTTGGAAGAATGGGTCGATAGCAGCGTCATCTTCGGCGTGGTGCTGGTCAATGCGGTCATCGGTTTCATTCAGGAAGCCAATGCCTTGAAAGCCATCAACGCATTGGCACAAGCCTTCAACATCAGTTGTAATGCCTTACGCGACGGCCATCGCCGACAATTGTCCGCCAGCGAACTGGTGCCGGGTGATTTGGTGTTTTTGCAATCCGGCGACAAAGTGCCGGCCGACATCCGCATTTTGCGGGTTCGCGAATTGCAAATCGACGAATCCATCATGACCGGAGAATCGCTACCGGTGGAAAAGCACCCCGGCATACTACCCGCTACCACTGTACTGGCGGATAGAAGCAACATGGCCTATTCGTCGACTTTGGTAACCTACGGTAGCGGCATCGGCATGGTCGTGGAAACCGGCGATCGCACGGAAATAGGCTTGATCAATCGCATGATAGCCGGCGCCACCGAGTTGGAAACCCCCCTTACCCGTAAAATAAGCCAATTCAGCCGGCTATTGCTGTGGATCATCATCGCGTGCGCGGTATTGACCTTTGCCGTTGGCGTATGGCGCGGACATTCCATGCTGGATATGTTCATGGCTTCGGTGGCCTTGGCTGTTGGCGCCATTCCGGAAGGCCTGCCAGCCGCGATTACCATTACCCTCGCCATTGGGGTATCGCGCATGGCAAAACGCAATGCCATCATTCGCAAATTACCGGCCGTGGAAACCCTAGGCAGCACTACGGTCATTTGCTCCGATAAAACCGGCACCTTGACCCAAAATCAAATGACGGTGACAGCAATCCATGCCGGCGGAGACCTGTTTGAAATCAGTGGCAATGGTTATACCCCCGAGGGCCGCTTCATCCTTCGCGATAAAACGATAGACCCCAACACAAACCCGGCCTTGTTGGAATGCCTAAAAGCCGGCCTGCTCTGTAACGACGCCAGGCTAATCGCCGATTTCGATGACTGGCGCATAGAAGGCGATCCAACCGAGGGCGCGTTAATAGTGGCCGCCCATAAAGCCGGCTTGCATCAACTGGCCGTCAGCACCGCCCAACCGAGACTGGATGCCATTCCATTCGAATCGCAGTATCAATACATGGCAACGCTCCATCACAACCTTGGCAGGGATGCGCGCCACGTTTATCTGAAAGGCTCGCTGGAAAGCCTGTTGCGGCGTTGCGACAACGCTTTCGACCAGCAACTGCGGCCGGTTGCCTTGGACAAGGCACAATTACTGCGTCAAGCTGAACAACTGGCGGCGCGTGGCCTCCGGGTCCTGGCTTTTGCCAGAGGCGACCACCAGGACAATGCCGTCCAGCATGACGAGATTTTGGGCGGATTAAGCTTCCTGGGTTTACAAGCCATGATGGATCCACCTAGGCCGGAGGCCGCCGCTTCCATCGCCGCTTGTTACCGCGCCGGCATCGAGGTCAAAATGATTACCGGCGACCATCCGATCACCGCCCTCTCCATCGCCCGTCAACTTGGCATGCGCCACACCGAACGCACCGTCAGCGGGGCCGAGTTGCAAACAATAGCCGAAAGCGAATATCCCGATCTGATGGAACAATGTTCAGTCTACGCCCGCATCGGCCCGGAACAGAAGCTTCTGTTGGTGAAAGCCCTGCAAACCAAGGGCCACGTGGTGGCAATGACCGGTGACGGCGTCAACGACGCTCCCGCGCTGCGGCAAGCCAATATCGGCGTATCAATGGGTATGGGCGGAACCGAAGTCGCCAAGGAAGCGGCGGCGATGATACTCACCGACGATAATTTCGCCACTATTGAAGCGGCGGTGGAGGAAGGTCGCGGCGTATTCGACAATTTGGTGAAATTCATCGTCTGGACTTTACCGACCAACCTGGGCGAGGGCTTGGTGATTACCACGGCGGTATTCGCCGACGCCGCCCTACCCATCACACCGGTACAAATTTTATGGATCAACATGACGACCGCCGTATTGCTAGGCCTGATGCTGGCATTCGAACCCAAGGAACCCGGTTTGATGGACAGACAGCCGCGCAATCCGACCCAGCCCATCTTGACCAAGCATCTGGTATTCCGGATTTGTCTGGTGGGTGGTTTATTGTTGGCGAGCGCGTTCGGCCTGTTTGCCTGGGAATTATCGCATGCCGAGTCGTTAGCCAAAGCCCGCACGGTGTCGGTCAATGTATTCGTCTGTTGCGAACTGTTTTATTTATTCAATTGCCGCTCATTGAGCCATTCGATGTTTAAAGTTGGTTTATTTTCCAATCCATGGGTCATTTTTGGAGTGCTTGGCATGGTAATGTTGCAGATGCTATTTACCTACTGGCCGCCGATGCAAGCCCTGTTCGGCAGCGAGGCCATCGGTCCGGATGAGTGGATATTGATTATGGCGGCCGGACTGACTGTTTACTTTACGATCGGCTGCGAAAAATGGTTAATGCGGAGGATCAAATGATCTAACCCGCCGACCCGATTTTATGGAGCCCTGACAAAATCAGCTCCAGCCCCGCTAGCGCGGTTTTTGCGGAGGACGTTTGCAGTTCGAACTGCGCCACGACTATGGCTCCATCTACCGCGACAGCCGCTGCGCTCGCCAGCGAAAACCGCAGCTCGCCGGCAGGTAACAGCCCGGCAATGATACCGACCATATCCTGTTTGTGACTGCGGCATGCCGCCAGCGCTTCCGGGAAACTGTCGCCAAATTCCGCAACGGTATTGATAAACGCACACCCCCGAAACAGCGGATTGCCGAACCATTCTTCCAGCACGGGAAGCAAACACATCAACCCCTTTGCCTTGCGGTCTGACTGGCGCCGCAGCGCATCTTCAAACCAACCGATCCAAAGCGCATGCCTGTAATCCAAAAACGCCAGAATCAAGGCGTTCTTGCTGGGAAAACACCGATAAAACGTAACCTTGCTGACGCCTGCTTCGGCAATCACTTTATCGATGCCGGTCGCGCGTATGCCGTCTCTGTAAAACAGGTCATGCGCGGTCGATAATATGCGTTCGCGCGGAGGTTTATCCACAAGAGTTGTCGTCGAAGCCATGCGGCGGATTGTAGACAGAACTGTCTGCCATTGCTACCATCACCCTATGTAGACAGATTTGTCTACATGCGTTTAATTACCGCCCCTTCATCGCAACTCCGGGAGAAAACCATGGAAACCAAACCACCCCTGCCCCCTTTTACCGAACAAACCGCCGCTCAAAAGGTGCGCATGGCGGAAGACGCCTGGAACAGCCGCGACCCCGATCGCGTGGTGCAGGTATATACGGAGGATACCATCTGGCGTAATCGCGCTGAATTTCCGCGAGGGCGAGAGCAGGTCCATGCGTTTCTGCAACGAAAATGGGCAAAAGAACTGGATTACCGTTTAATCAAGCAATTATGGGCGGTGACCGGCCACCGTATAGCCGTGCGTTTTGCTTACGAGTGGCATGACGATGCCGGCAACTGGTTTCGCAGTTACGGTAACGAGAATTGGGAGTTTAATGAATTCGGCTTGATGCAAAGGCGTTTTGCCAGCATCAATGATTTACCCATCCAGGCCGCCGATCGTTTATTTCATTGGCCGCTGGGCCGGCGACCGGACGAACATCCCGGATTGAGCGAACTGGGATTATAGCGACAGGCTGGGGGCAATTATCAAAAGAGTTAAAAGGGGCGGTTAATCGCCCCTCCTCAATTCAACTTTAGTGGCTTACGTCCACTTTAGCGCCCTTGCTCTGCCCTATTGCGGCTAAAGTTTCGGTGAACCAATCGCTATCGATATTGAACGGCTTGCCACCCTTGATGCGCGGAAACTCGATCGCGCGCAACACATTGCCGTTGTCTTCATCATGCCCCATGACGCCGGATTCGCGACGGAACGCACACTCCACGGCCAGATCGGCACAGGATTTGATCAAGCGCATGTCGTCCACATTCGCAGCCGCGGCGCGGGCGAAATAGCCGGATTTCTGTACCAGGGTTTTCTCCGCGCCTATCATTTGCGCGAACTGTTCGCCGAACCATTTGCCCGGATTGACCGCATCCAGTTTGATGTGCCCGAATGCGTCGCGCGGCACTTCCTGGCCTTTGGCCTGCATTTCCGCGACGATGGCTTCCACGCCAGCTCCTTCGGATACAAATATGTTGACGCAGTCGACTTTATCCATCACTTCGCGCAGCCGTTTTGCTTCCGCTTCCAGATCAATCGCCATTTCCGGTACGAATACGGCGTGGACTTCATAGGATGCTCGCGACAGACCCAGTTCAGGCAACCATTCAGCCCGATCCAGTAACTTGCGATATTCCTGGGCGGTAGCGGCTGTCAGCCAACCGCAGTTGCGGCCCATCACTTCGTGCACGATCAACATGCGTGGGTTGGAGTTGTTTTCGGCCACCACGTTCCAAAAATAACGCGCGCCTTGCTCTGCGGCAGTCCAGGCCCCCAGGGATTGCTTGATAGGGAATACATCGTTATCCACGGTTTTTGGCAAACCGATTACCGTCAGGCCGTAATTGTTTCCGGCCAAAAAAGCCGCCAAGTCGGCTGCGGCGGTATTCGTGTCGTCGCCACCTATGGTATGCAGAATGTCGACGCCGTCTTTAACCAATTGATCGGCCGCCACTTTTTGCGGATCCTCGCCTTCTTTAACCAATCCGCGTTTGACGCAGTCTTTCACGTTAGTCAATTTGACGCGGCTATTGCCGATCACGGAACCGCCAAAACGTTGCAATAAACCGGCATTTTGTCGTACTTCCGCCGTTACCGGATAATAATCACCCAACAGCAGGCCCTTATAACCGCCACGATAGCAGATGATCTCAATACTGGGATCGATCTCTGTGTACCGTTCAATCAGACTGCCGACCGCGGAGTTCAAACAAGGCGCCAATCCGCCCGCGGTAAGAATTGCAACTTTTTTAGGTTTATTCATGAGCATTTATTTTTTTAAAGTTAACAAAGAACCAGTGATAGCACGCAAACATCGTAATTAGCCGGTTCCGGACAAGAGTTGAGGAATAGCGGCTGTTAACCTGTAATTTTACCACAGGCCAAGATTTTTTGAGTTCCCGATATCGATGGAGGGTGTCTGAATCCAATCGCTATTGAGCCAAAAACAATAAGGAATTCAAGTCGATTTTACTTATTTTGGGAATGATTGCCGTATACGTCATGGGGCGAGCATCGATAGTTGTCATCTGGATTCGAATGAATTCCCCACGCACGCTTATCGACAGCGACAAATATTCATCCGCCCCTTCTGCTTGCCCACTCAACAATAGTTCTTGAAACGATAGCTCCACCCTGCCGGATACTCCGGCCTTTAACTGCTGCCTTGATTGTTCAGCCATCCACATTACACCCATACACCGGAAAGATAGTTAAGCTGGATTTAGCTTAATGGTTTATGCCGGGCTTTCTAGTGTACCAAGGGCCAAAAAAGAGCTTATTTTAAGATCGGGCCAACCATTCAGCGACCAGTCTGCAGAACTGGTCGGGCGCTTCAACGTATAACCAATGTCCCGTATCCGCGATTTCAACAAATTCAGCAGAGGGAAAGAATTTTATGACTGCGGTAGGCTCAATATAAGTCGACCGCTCACCAGCAACAAACAATGCCGTGTTATTAAAGGCTTGATTTTCCGGTTGCGGAAAAGCAACGATGTGGTGTGCGCATCGATCAATATAATCGAGGTTGATACGCCAAAAGTAAGCGCTGTCCTTAAGCAACAAATTTTGCAATAAAAACTGGCGGAACCCCATGTCCGGAATTGCCGTCGCCAAAAACTGTTCGGCATCTTTTCGATTGCTGATACGATCCAAAGGCAATTGCCTGAGCGCATAAATCATGGGCGCAAAGCTATGTTCATAATTAACCGGTGCAATATCAACCACCACCAGTTGTTTAATTCTCTCCGGATAATGCAAGGCAATCCACATAGCAATTTTGCCGCCCATGCTATGCCCAAGCAAATGCGCACTTCCAATGCCCATCTTATCCATAAAACAGATTACGTCATACGCCATCAATGGATAATCCATTTGTTCATCATGAGGAGAGCCGCCGTGATTGCGCATATCCAGCACATAAACAAAATGATGTTCCGCAAGCCGTTTGGCTATGCCGCGCCAGTTTCGCGAAGATGCCAAAAAACCATGCAGAATAATTAACGGACTATTGTTTTCATCGCCATGGGTTTCAAAAGCCAGATCAACCGCATTCATAATAAATTTCAGGCAAACCCAAACACCGCGCCCAACATTCCACCAAACACGCCACCCCAAACCACCAACCAACCCAAGTGGGTTTTAATAATACTTTGCACGATTTCCTTAACCATTTGCGGAGTCAATTCACTTAACCGTTTGTCTATCACATCTTCGATCTTCCCGGTCAGATTTTCGCCAATCTTATGCGCATTCAAACCTTGCTGGAGGGCATGTTTGAATCGATCGGACTCGACCATATCATGCAAGGTGTTTCGCATCTTTCCAACAAACGGCTCCTTGAGGGGTAACAAGGCCTCTTCGCCACCCATCATCATCAACATGCCGCCAAATGAAGACCCCATGATTGACGACACCAAGCCTTCGTATACCTTGTCATAATCGACTGCATCCAACAGAGGGGCAATATTTAAAACCTTTCCGCCCTCCTGCTCTTGTTTTTCTATAAAGTGTTCAATGTTTTCGACGGTAAAAAACTGCTCCATCATTAACGCTTTAATCGACGTTTTAAACTCTTCAAACCGGGCTGGTACTATGCCGGAACCATACAGAAAGGGTACTTTTTCAAACAGCATATGTATAGCCAACCAGTTAGTGATTGCGCCCGAAAAAGCAAAAAAACCGATTGCCTTGGTAAGGTCGGCATAAATAGGGCAAAGATAGCCGGTTACGATAATCAATAGCGCAATAAGGTTGGTCACAGTGCTTTTGTTAAACAGTTTTTTCATGAATCCATCGCCTCAAAAATAACACAAAGAAAACATACCCCTCTGAGGGTTAAGACAAAAAAAAAGCCCATCTAAAA